>JAUYNL010000081.1 GCA_030696085.1 Luteolibacter sp. | reverse complement strand
CATGCCCTTCGCGCCACGACCGTTGCCTCTCATCGCACGCGCGCCGTTTTTGCGCTTGGCTCCGAATCGTTCCCGCGCACCCGCAAACGCCTCGTTGACAAATTCCTTGCTGCCGATCACCGCGCCGTCCGTGAAATACCTCACCCGGCAATAAAGCATCGCCGCCATGTCCAGATCCGGCAGCAGCGTGCCGTTGTCCTTCGCCTCCAGCATCTCGGCGGTGTTCATTGTGCTCTGCCCGTGCCCGTGCCCTTTCCCTTTTCCAGCCATCTGCGCACGTCCTTGCTTCCGCCCCAGCGCCAATCCCATCAAACGCCGATACAAGCGCGAAACCTCCTGCCATTTCTCCGACTCGAAGTCCGCGCCCTGATCCCAGAAATACGCCCGCACCAGGCCCTCGCGCGCTTTCTTCCCGTTGCCCTTCGTCCCACCTCCCACCGCTTCCCCATAGCTGCTCCAGCGATAGTCGGCCGGATCCTTGACCATCCCGGCGCGCACCGGGTTGAGATCGATGTAGGCGGCCATCGTCCGCGCCGCCACACCGCTTTCCACGATCACACTCTTGAAACGCTCCTCCCACAAGGTGCCCGTTCGAGAATGGGTCCGGTTGAACCAGCGCGTGAAGCGGATCAACAAGCCCTTCATGAACTGGCTCAAATCATGCATCCGGTAGGTGAAACGGGCGTGAATCTCCGACACGCGGGTCTCATGGAAACTCCCGTCCTCCAAAGGCTTCCTCGCTTCCGACAATTCCGCCGCCACACCGGCCACAAAATCCTCCGTGTAGAGCGCTGAAAGCCGATGCAACAGCGTCTCATCGCTCAATCCTCCCGCCGTCATTGGCGGCACTTCCAGCAGGATGTGGAAGTGATTGGACATCACGCAATAGCACAAGACCTGGCAGCCGGAAAAATTCTCATACTTCCGCAGGAACATCCGGAACGCCTCGCATTCCCGTTCCCCGAAAACGTAGCGCCGGTCCACCACCCGCGAGATGCAGTGGTAAATCGCCGGTTTCGTCTCCGAATCCTGCCATTGCGCCAGCCACCGTGCCCGTCTCATGCATCCACCCTGCACCCAACGATGCCTCCCCATCAAGCAAAATCTCTGATTATTTGTCTGTCACTTTATAATGGGGAGTCAATGGTGAGTCGGAGCGCTTTTCATTGGCTTTCCATGGGCATACGAGTCACAGACTCGCGCTCCCAGCAAAAAAGAGGCGGGTCCTTGCGGGCCCGCCTCTTGGTTTAATTTGTTATGTCTCAGACAGCCAGCGGATCAGATCCGTCGGCGGCGAAGGAGGCCGAGAGCACCCAGCGCACCGAGCAGCGCGGCGGAGGGCTCGGGGACACCTACAAGCTGGAAAGCCCCTGCCGATATTGGTGCAGTTGGCTCCCCGAAGATCTGGGAAGGATCGTAGGTAGTAGCCGTGGTAGCACCGCGAATGAGTGCTTGGTAAGGGATACCTAAACCAATGTCGTTGGAATCAGGGGTTGCTACATTATCATCACGATCAAGCGTCACACCAGTGTGCAAGGCCAGTCCGAGACCAGCAGAGCTACTAAGATCCGCTCCGTCACCAAAAAATGTATACAAAACTTTATTCAGTCCCGCATAGCTTGTGCCAAGCAGTCCAAGATCTGCAGTTAGTGTATAAACGCCTGGTATCGCTCCGCCAAATGTAACCGTTCCACCAGTAACAAAGTCATCATTAGCAAGACCGACGAACGCAGAAATAAGACTACTCCTTGCAGCAATGCCATCAACACTACCTGGAGCTGTCGAGTATGTGGATGAAAGTGTGGCCACTTGCGCATCCGTGATTGTGAAATAGCCCGATGAAGCGATTCCACTAGCAACCTTGGAACCGGTAATTCCAAGGATTAACGTATCGCCACCACCAACATCAACAATTCCCGAGCCAGAGATCGTCGCTGCATTTGCACTTGCAAGGAGAGCAATAGCAACTCCTGCAATACTTAGTAATTTATTGTTTTTCATGTCTTTGTTTATATTTTATTGGTACGATTGGAGAACTTAATCAGAGTTAGAGCGAGGGAGTCGCATACGTTGACGGCGGAGCAATATCGACCGTGACTGTGCCAACATTTCTCTTTTCAATGAAGAAACCAGTTGTGAGTGGAATGTCTGCTGGTGCCGCTCCGCCACCAATGAAGTTTCTCCATGATGATGCAAGATTTAGCCAGTAGAGAGTATACCCACCGCTTCCATTGGGAATATGCACAATGTCCGCACTTCCCGCGACGGCACCTTTAAGAAGATCATCTGCCAATCCAATATTCTGAAGAGTTGATCCAGCTGGGTAAACAGATCCGATTGGATTAAATCCTTTGATAATGGCAGTTGTCGATCCAATGGTTTTGACTTCTCCACTAAACACTAAGCTAGCGGCAGCTGCTCTCTTCTGAATCAAAATTCCGTCCAAGTAAATTACGGGAATATTTGAAGCGGCACTACCACCAATAAAGTTTCTCCAAGAACCAGCAAGGTTTTGCCAGTATTGAAGGTATCCGCCAGAACCATTGGGCAAATACACGATATCAGCACTGCCCGAAACCGCGCCTTTCTGGAGCACTGAGGTTGTTGTGCCAAAAACCGTTTCAAGGGTAGGAGCAACGCGAATTTGATATTTATCTCCATTTGCAAGCCCAGTGATCGCGCCAGGGAGAGTAACCGTGCTTCCTGAAACAGTTACAAAATCCTGAGATGCACCAAAAGCAGTGCCAGAGGTAATCTCAATGATATAAGTTCTGCTAGGGGTGAGCACTGCAGCAAAATCAACTACGTCAGAATCAGTCAATACTGCACCGGTGACATCTTCAAGATCACCAGCGACAGCCACCGGCGTTTGCACAGTCAAACCGATCAAATTGAATTTACTCGGTGTAAGCGCTTGAGTCACGTACCCCACCGGAGTGGTGTAGGCGGTTTGCGCCGAGGCCAGCCCGCAAGCGGCGGCGGCGGCGATGAGAGAGAATAGGTATGGTTTCATGACAGTGTTTGGTTTGAACTTGGAATCAGGGGTTGTGTTTGTTTTTCGGGGTTTGAGGTCAGGTATTTGGTGGTCGAGTGGATCGGTGGGAGCGTGATGACCGGCGTATTTACCGGGCACAGCGCGCCTGCCTTTTCACAGGTTTCGTGGGTAGAAAACACGCGGATGGGGGGGGGGGCAAGATTTTTTTTCGCCAGAGGCGGAAAAAAACCGGTGTTTCGGTGTTTCGGTTGCGGCTGTGCCGCGCGGTGTTTCGGTGGAGAGAGCAAGGAGCGGTGCGGAGCGGCTGGTTCTTGCTCTCTTCTCTTACTGAAACACCGAAACACCGGAACACTGAAGCACCGGGTCGCCCGCGACTGTGAAATCATTGTAAATGTGTGAGTTGGGCGACCAGTGTTGCGGTGTTTCGGTTGCCTGCGGCGCAGTGTTTCGGTGGTTGAAGAGAGCAAGGAGCGGTGCAGAGCGGCTGGATCTTGCGCTTTCTCTTACCGATCTACCGAAACACCGAAACACTGAAACACCGACCCATTGTGGCGGAATGGTTGCGGAGGGGATGGTTTGGGGAGGTTAAGGAAGATGGAATTTTGGATTTTGAATGTTGGATTTTGAATGGAAGAGGGAGCCGATCCCTGATCCCTGATCCCTGATGCTGTCGTTTCGCTCTGATCTTCGTCTCCACACCGGCCCCTGGCCCCCAGCCGCTTTGCCCCTAATCGTCTTCGATGGTCGCGGCGAGAGTCGCACGGAGCTGTGGGCCGGACTTAGCGGGGAACTGAACGGCGGATCCAATACTCGGGGCGTCTGGCGGAATGAGCGATTGCCAAGACCCAAACGGTGCCGGCATGGATGGTGTAGGCGATGTAATATGGGAAGACCTTGAGATTGATGCGACGATAGCCCAAAGAACGAAGCCGGGGTGACTCGGGATGGTCGGCGATCCAGGCAAGGGTGGATTTGACCTCTTCTTTCAGACGGACGCCCAAGCCCAATTCAATGGATTGGTAGCGGGCAATGGCATCGGTGAACTCAACCTCCGCCTCTTCCAGTATCCGAAGGTTCACGCCGGGTAGAGTTGATCGAGGCGAGCGAAGACATCCGCCATGGGGCGGGAGCGGGCTGTGCCGTTTTGGACAGCCTGCAAGCGTGCAACGATTTCCTGTTCCCAAGCGGTTTCCACCTCCGGAGAAAAGTCCTGTTCCGGTTCCGAAGCGGTCATGAGAATACGGGCGAGTTTGAGCCGCTGCGCGGCAGGCAGTTCGAGGCAGTCTTTGGTGATTTCCGACATCAGTTTCATGAATGGAACCTTAATGTAGAAGAACAATGGAGGCAAGACGGAAGGTCAGGATATCGAAGCCCCTGCGCCTCAGGGCGCGGGTGATGGACATGGGGACATGAACATCCATGTAGAGGGAGGCAGGCATCAGGGTGGCAGGCATCAGCAGCGGGCGGCTTTGATCTGCCGCAGACGCGATTGAAGCGGGCTCTCCCCGATCTCGGACAAGAGTTTGGCGGCGCTGGTCTCGCGACGGTGCATTTCCTGACGCATTTCCTCTTCATGGTCGTAAAACCAAGCGAGAGCGGCGTGAATCTGCGCGAGACACAAATCAGGATGATTTTCCTGCAAGATGTCGGCATTCCACCCATGAGCCAAGTGCTCGGCGGCAAGGTCGAGAACCCGATACCCGGAATCGTCGATCCAAAGCGTCCCCTTTGAATCGCACAGGAGATGAGGAAGGGTGAGTGTCACGGCTTTAAATTACCTGAATGCCCCAGGGTCACAAGGCGGAAATCCGGTGTTTCGGTGTTTGCCGCATTGCTCCAGCCATGCCAGCCAGCCTTCGCGGATTTTCCGCATTTGCTGCCAGCTCGCGGTGTACTGATCCCTGATCCCTGATCCCTGATCCCTGGCGGAGTTCAGGGTTCGAGGATGGTGAGCTCGGGGAAGTTTTTGCGGAAGTCGGCGGGATTCCGGGTGATGAGGCCGCGGCGGTTGGCGGCAAAAGCACCGATGAGAAGGTCGGCAATGGGGCGCTTGGGGAGGGTGCCGGCGCGACGGCCAGTGATATGGCGGTGCCAGGCGCGGTGGGCGGCCTCGGTATCGGCGACGGTCCAACCGAGGTGGTGAAGAATGCCGGCTTGGGCGAGAAAGAAGTTTTGTTCGGCAAGATCGCCATCAAATGCGGGCGCGAGTTCGATCTGGGTGACGGGGCAGACTGCGAGCCCCTCGGCAAGGCGCTCTTCCAGCAGGCGCGCGGAGGGCAGGCCGTAGTCGGGGTCGTTTTCGAGGAGGTCGATGACGACGCAGGTATCGACGATCCAGGTCATTCGCCTTCGCGGAGTTCGCGCATCCAGTCGGCGGTGCGGCGGGGCGGGGTGTCGCGGAGGCGGCGGGCATGGCCGAGCATGGCAAGCGGGCCCGGCGGCTTCGCGGTGGGGAGTGAGACGCGGATTTCGTGGGCGGAAACCTGCTCCCAGTGCAGGCTCTGACCGGGACGCATGCCCATCGCCCTGCGGAGACTGGCAGGCACGGAAACCTGGCCGCGGGTGGTGAGGACGGAATCGTTCATGAGAGGGAGGCTATCATGTGGCTTTGTCATGTCAATGATGGGAGGGAAGAGGGAAATTTTGGATTTTGGATTTTGGATTTTGAATGGAAGAGGGGTTTTGGATTTTTGAACAGGAGGGAACGGAGGGGGCCGATTGGAGGGATTTTCAAAGCGGGGTATTGTCCGGCATTCATCCTTTCCTTGGGACGAACCGAGGAAGGGCGCGCCGGGCTTTGACAACCAAGGGACAGGATGTCCCTTGGACGGCCTGGAGCAAGATGCTCCAGCCACGGGGGGGCTTCGCTCTGATCTTCGTCTCCACACAGGACCCTGGTGCCCAGCCGCTTGCCGCTGATGGAGGTTTTTGAGGGGGGAGAGGGGCATTTTGATTTGTGGCGTTGACAATCAAAAGAGAGGAGAGGATGGTGGGCCATGGCGTTCGAATGGGATGCGGAGAAAGAGACGGCAAACCTGGAGAAACACGGTGTGGATTTTTCGACGGTGCCCGCCGCTTTCGACGATCCCCGACGCCTGGTGGTGGAAGATGCGGCACATTCCGCGTTTGAGCCGCGTTATTACTGCATCGGCCATGACGGGCGGGGAATCCGACGGTGAGATTCACCTTGCGGGACGGAAACATCCGTGTGATCGGCGCGGGTTATTGGAGAAAACAGAAGGAAGTTCATGAAAAAGAAAATCATTGAATATAGGGAAGAGCCACGCGCTGCGGGCTGGAAATTTGCTCCCGGCGCGGAGCCGCTGGATGAGGCGGCACAGCGGGCGCGGGGGATTCCTGAGGCCAATGCGCCCGGAACCGCTTACGAGCGCTTGGAAGCGAGTGGCAAGGTTCTTGTGAAGCCGCGGCGCGGGGGGAAACGCCCCGGCGCGGGACGCAAGAGCAGCGGCCATGTGCGGCTGAACCTGCTGGTGCCAGCCGAGACGAAAGAGGAACTCAAGAAGTTGGCGGAACGGGATCGGGTGACGCTTTCGGAGGCATTCCGGCGGAAGTTGGCGGCGCGGTGAGGGGGGGATTTGAATTAGGGAAGCAGGATGTGGAGGGGAAACCGGCCGCTTCGGTCGAGCGTTACCCGAAGAATGACTCGCGCAAAGCCGCAAAGGCGCAAAGTTTTTCAAGAATCAAAAAACGCATCCAACCTTTTCTTCCTTTGCGTCTCCGCGTCTTTGCGCGAAAAAATCTTTTCGCCAACGCACCTCATGGGACGACCATCCGTGGCAGGCATTGAGAGTGCCGCTGGTCACTGGTCATCCTGCAATCGCGGTGTGACATCATGCACGGGCACGCTGACATCGCGCACAGGTGCCGTGACATCGAGTCACGGGGTGTCAGGGGTGGTTTCCGGCTTCCCGGCCCCTGTGCCTGGCATGGGCGGGTCTTTGGCTCAAAACAAGGCAAGGGACAGGATGTCCCTTGGACGGACTGGAGCAAGATGCTCCAGCCACGGGGAACTGCGCGCGGGGCTCAGTGAAGAGAGGAGTCGGGCGATTCGTCGGGGACCTCATCCGGGACTTCGTCATCGAGCTCCGGGGTGTGGGTTTCGTCCTCTTCGAAATCGTCCTCTTCCATGAGTTCGCCGTGGAAGAGGTGGAACTTGCGCTTGCGCTGGTGGGCGGGCAGCGGGGAGAGGATCATGGCGACGGCGCGGCCGTTGAGGCGGGGCGGCTGGTCCACCTGCGCCATGGTCTTGAGGTCCTCGACGATGCGGTTGAGGACGACGAAGCCGAGGTCCTTGTGGGCGTTTTCACGGCCGCGGAACTGGAGGACGAAGCGGCACTTGTGGTTGGAATCGAGGAAGCTCTCGGCGCGGCCGAGCTTGATGTTGTAGTCGTGCTGGCCGGTGCCGACGCGGAATTTGACTTCCTTCATGCGGGTGGCGCTCTTGGACTTTTGTTTCTTGAGCTTTGCCTGCTCGTATTTGTATTTCCCGTAATCGACGATTTTGCAGACGGGCGGGTCCACCTGGCCGGCGATTTCGACGAGGTCGAGGCCGAGGGCCTGGGCTTTGGCGAGGGCCTCGCGCGCGCTCATGACACCGAGCTGGGTGCCATCACTGGTGACGACACGGACTTTGGGGGCGCGGATGCGGTCGTTGATCCGCGTCATATCGCGGAAACGACCCCTATTTTGGTCTCTTGATGGCTTAGCGATGGCGTTGTCCTCCGATGGGTGGATGCGACGCGCCGCGGAGCGAACAGCCGGAGCCGACACACGAATGCGGTGCGAAGAGGGATGCGGAACGATGGGCTGGGTGCCGGATCATGAAATGCGGACGGCCTGCCCCCACCGGCCAAGGCGGCCGGGTGATGGTTCGATGATGGATCGTTCCTGGAAAATCATTGCGCGGCTGGTTGGCCGGAATACGGCCGCAAATGCGGCTGGGGGGATTTCCTAGAGCACCCGGCGGGAGCGGGCAAGTTTTCTTTTTCGGAGGGGGGAGGATTTTAACAGGGCGATTCCGAGAGCGCCAGGAGCCTGATTCACCTGGAATCGAAGGTCCGCGAGGCGGAGAGCGCGAAGTTCTCCGGATGGTACATCGACTCGATCCTGGCGGGCGGGGCGGTGGCCAGGCCGGCCAGGGTGCAGCGCGCGAGATAGGTGAGGGTGTAGGTGCCCTTGCGGTGGATATCATCGAGGAAGAATACGGCGCGGCCGGCGCGGAGTTCCGAGTGGCTGACATTCCAGTCGTTCTCGCTGGTGAGCGCGCCGAGAGCGCTGCTCTGGGACTTGAAGTCGGAGTTGACGGTTTCAAAAATGGCGGGCAGCGGGTCTTCGATGACGAGATATTTCGTATCGTCCCCGGGCAGGGTGACGCGCAGGGAAACGCGGATGAGATCGCCCACCCTGGGTTCGGTGAGCAGCTCGGTGCCGCCGTCTGGAAGGACACGCTGGTGGATGCGGTCGATGGCCAGCCCATTGTTGGAAACCGGTTGCCGCGGAGCGACGGGCGGCTTGGAGGCGAGGCTGAGGCGGACGAAGGCGCGGTGATCGGCGCTGAGAGTGAGTTTCATCCGGGGTGCGAGGGGGAAGCTGCGGGTAGTGGTGGGCGCGTCCGCTGTGAGCTGTAGCGATTCAAGTCCGTCGTTGCCATCCAGCCTGAGGGTGATGGCGGCGGAATCCGAGTCTTCGTTTTCGGCGTAAAGGCCCATGGCGATGAGTGACCAGCCATTGACCCAGGTGTTGCGCCAGTGGCCATAGGGATTGCGCTCGTTGAGCATGTGATCGAGCGCGGCGGTGGTCTCGGCGGCATCCGGATCGATGGCGAGCCAAGCGATCAAGTGCAGCGCATGATCGGGCGACCAGGGCATCCAGCCGTCGAATTTTGAGGTGAAGGGAGTCTTGGAAACGAGCACCGCGCGGGCGGCGGCAAGATTGCGAGGATCGGCGGGATCTGCATGGGCGATGGCGGTGGCCAGCATGGCGCGCGCGGCGCTTGATAGATGGGCCAAGCGGTCGATCATCGTGCTGTGACAGGCGGGCTGGGGCCGGCCGGCGAGTGACAGGACCATGAGTGCGCGGGCGTGGGATTCGAGGGCGTATGGGGACTTGGTTTCGCCGATTCCGCGGAGGCTGCGGATGAGGTATTGGGCGAGCGTATCGATGGCTGCGGCCGGCACCCTGGCACCCGCATTGGAGGCGAGGATCAATCCGAGGCCGGCGTAGGGAGTGGCCCAATCGACGGTATCGGTACCGCCGGGCCAATAGGTGAAGGAGCCGTCCTTCAATTGCATGCCGAGCAGGCGGTCGGCACCGGCCTGGATGGCATTGGCCGCCTGTTGCTCCGAAATATTGGCGAATGAGGGAATGATACCTTTCAACTGGATCACCGAGCACCACGGAATGAGCGAGGAGGTGGTTTGCTCCACGCAGCCGTAGGGATATTGGAGCAGGTAGTCGATGGATGCGGCGGCTTCGATGAGCGGCGAGCGGGCGAACTCGAGATCGAGCCGGCCGTTAGCAGCCAGCAGCCTCGGATCGAGCAGCTTGATGAGATCATGGGTTTCACCGGGGGTGCCGAGCTTGAGGGATTTCACCTGGCGGAGCAGCGGCATCGGATAGACGACCTCGAAACGCTGTTCCACGGCATCCGAGAGTCTGCGCGCGAGCTCGTCGGTCAGATTGCCTTTTTGCAGGGAAACGGGAGTGGCATTCCAGGTGAGCACGGCCTCGCCGGTGTTTTCCGCGATGGTGGGAAAGACCAGGGTGGCGGAGGCTCCGGGCGCGAGGCTGACGATTTCCGTGACCGGCCCGAGGGCGCGGCAGACGGGCGTGCCCTCGGCCGCGTGGGCGTTGAACGCGATCTGCCATGTGCCGGCGTGAAGTGATGCGTTCCGCACCAGCACCTGCGGGTGGAGCGTGTCGGATTGATGCGCGAAACGCGGTGCCTTGGGTTCGAGCATCAGGTCTTTCTTCGCGCTGATGGCCGCCTCCGCATGACCGAAGCGGGTGGTTTCATGATGGGCGATGGCGATGAGGCGATAGCGGGTGAGCGTGTCCGGCAGCTTGAAGGAATGACTGAATTTCCCCGCGGCATCGGTGGCGAGCGCTGGCGCCCAGGTGGCGCAGGGATCGAAGTTCCTGCGGAGCAGATCCGCCAATCTGGCGAGGTCTCCGCCGCCGCCGACGAAGAAGCCCTTGTTGTTGAAGGTCTGCATTTCGGGGTCCTCGGCGATGAAGCTCTGGAACGAGGCTCCGGCCTCCACGCCAAGGATGCGCGGGCGGTAGAAGTAGTCCATCGGGCGCGGCGTTTGGTAGCCCATCACGGCGAGCGTGCCTTCGTCCTCGGCGTAGAGCGTGACCTCTGCGGCGGCGGCGGGCTGGCCGTTAGCGAGCTTCACGCATCCTGTGAGGGTGACGATTTCGCCGGGACGGCAACTTTCGTCAGGCGTATCGATGGCCACGTTGAGGAGATCGGCCCGGTTGTTCACCAGCAGTTCGCAATAGCCGAGGCGCAGTTGCGGTTGTTTGAACTCGCGCGCGGAATCCCGGGCTCCCTTGACGATGAGCACCGAGACATAGGCGTTCGGCGCGTCCGCATCGGATAGGGGGATCTCGATCACCGGGTTGTCCGCCGTGAGCGGAACCAGGAACGAGCGCAGGACTTTCTCGCGTTCCACGGTGACCAGCGCGGTGCCCTCGATGGGCGAGAGCACCAGCACGCGGGCGGTTTCCCCGGGTAGGTAGGATTTTTTTTCGGCGACGAGTTTCACGCGCAAGCCATCCTCGTACTGCCATGGGTATTCGGCGCCGCCATAGACATGGATGCGGGTGACGGTGGCGAAGGGGCGGCCCTGGGGATCGGTGCCGCGCAGGGTGAGGAAATGCAGGCCGTTGGACTCCGGAGTGAAGACGAAGGGCTGGCCCCCGCCGGCGGAGGCGGCGGGATCGAGAGTGATTTCGGTAGTGAGCACGGTGTGCTCGCTCACATCATTGCGGGTGGTGGTGTCGCCGGATTCGTTGCGTGTTTTCACGGCGGAGTTCAGCTCGCGGGTGAGCGTGGCGGTGAGCTTGAGCGGCGCGGTGTAGGGTTGATCCGCGGTATCGATGGCGACGATGCGCAGCGGCATTTGCTCGCCGACGCGCACGATGCGGTCGATGCGTGAAATGCCGACATGCACGGATGCGGGATGCACGATGGTGGTGCCGCGGGCGGTGAGTGTCTGATTGTTGGCATCGGTGACTTCGGAGGCGACCATCACCTCGCGGGAGGTGGGGAAATCGCCATCCGGGATGCGCACGGCGAAGGTGGCGCTGCCATCCGCGGTGAGCCGGGCCTCGCCCTGGAGCCGGGTGCTGTGGCGGGTGCGGTCCTCATCGTCATCGCCATAACCGAAATAATGGTACCAATAACTCCAGTCATAGGTGCGGTGATTTCCGAACTGGAAATCGCGGAAGCGTTCCGGATAGGGGTTTCTCGCGGTGACGCTGCTGAAGGTTTTCACTTCACCGGCGGCGACCGGCTGGCCCTGATAGTAATTCGCGCCGAGGTTCACGCTGACGGATTTCGCGCCGATCTCCGGAGTGGAAATTTCCTGGGTGATTTCAAAGGCATTGCGGCGGAATTCCTCAACGCGCAGCGGGATATCGAAGCGGGCGTTTTCGAGGATTCGCTCGCGTTCATACCAATCCACATGCTCATTGGATTCGCTGACGGCGGCGAGCTCTTCGGGAAACTCCAGGCGGATCGTGTGGGTGCCGGTCCTGGCAGGGGCGAGCGCGTGGGTGAAATCAAACGATCCGCCGGCTGATAGAGTGACCGCCTGATTGAGGATTTCCCTATCGGTGGGATCGAGCAAGACGATGCGTGCGGGGCCGGGTTTGGCGGGCAGGATGGCATTTCCCGCGAGGGTGCGCAGGATGCCTTTGAGGCGCACCGTTTCGCCGGGCCGATAGAGCGAGCGGTCGGTGAAAAGAAACGCCTGGCGCGAGGAATCGAGGGGTTTGTTCCATGAATAGCGGACGGGGAAATGCCACATGCCGACGGTTTCGAGCGTGCCATCGAATGCGGTGACATAAGTGTCCTTTTCGAGAGATGCCTGGAGGTGGCGGGCGGCGGCGAGACGCGGCAGGGTGGCGAGGCCGGAGGCATCGGTATCGGCGCTTTGCAAGGCGGAGGCATCCTCACCGAAGAGTTGGAGATTCACCCCGGGGAGGGGCGCGCCGGTCTCACAGGAGAAGGCATAGACGAAGGCCTCGGCGGGCGTGAGTTTCCATGCGAGGCCGATGTCGGTGAGCTGGATGATGGCCTGGGTGGTGCTGCGATCGGATGTCCCGCATTTCGCGTGCGGCTTGCCTGATGATTCGAGGAAAAGCACGCCGCAGGTCATATCTTTCGGCAGGACTTCATTCCAATCGAGGGTGACGATCCGGGTGGTGTCGATCGGGTTTCCGAGAGGGATTTCGCGATCGGCGACGGAGGAGCCGACAATCAGCGGGTAGGGCACGGGAGCGGTCGGGCGGATGGATTCGTGATCCGGGCCGCGGCCGGTGAAGTGGCGGTATCCCTGGAAGGCACGGATCAGGTCCGCGCCTTCGAGTTTCTTGATGCGCACCCTCATGCTTTCCAGGTTCTGGGTGAAGAGCCGGTATTTGCGGTTGCCCTTGGCGAGTTGGCCGACGTCCTCGGATGGCAGTGCGACGCCGGGCTTGAGGTGTTCGAATTTCAGCTTTTCCGATTTCCCCCCGCTGAGCGGAAAGCCTGTAATTGAGCTGAGTTTCGGGTGGAGGGTGACGGTGTATTGGTCTTCCGCGAGCAGATCGCCGGTGAGAATGATTCGGCGGCCATCCACCTCCGCCTTGAGGTTTTCCGGCTGCGGCACGATGGAGATGGCGGTTTCCAGGAAATCCTCAGGGAGCATTTCGGGCAGCGGATGGTTGAAGGTGAGGATGATGCGGCGCGGTTCGTCGGCGATGACGCGGGTGGAGATCTCCGTGACACGGAAGGTCTCGATATTGCCGATTTGGAACTGCGTGTCCGCGCCGAGGCGGGCGCTGGCGGATGCGTTCGGAAGGCCTTTGAGAACGGAAAGGTGCCATGCTTCGCCGGGCGGCAGCGGAGAGAGCGGACTCGCGCCAAGGACATGGGGAAGCAGGGAGTCCGGCAGGATTTCCGCCTCGCTGGCGGCATCGGCGTCCCTGGCGGCCCAGCGCGCAGTCCAGGTTGGGTTCTGGCTGCCGAGGTATCCAGCCTTGGCGGCGGACACGCGTTCGAGGCGGGCGGCGACACGCTGGCCGGACTTGGAGGCAAAGGCGATGAAGGCTGCGGCGGCGGCCGGATCGACATCGTCATTGAAGGCCAGCAACCATGAGGAGAGTGACGGCGTGTAGTCGGCGGACCAGCGCTTGGGCGAGTGGCTGGAGACGATGCGGAACTCCTCGCAGGAAAGGGTGGCGAATTTTCCGGCGGCCACGGGCGATCCGTCGAGATGCTTGCGGTCTTTGGGAATCGAAAACGCGTATGACACGCCGATGGCCGGCGGCTGTTCCGGGAGGAACGCGGCGATGTTCTGGGCCTTCCAGCGCAGTTTTCCGGGCAAGGCGGGCTGGATTTCAAGCCAGGTATTGGGAATGGTTTTTCCGATTTCGGCAACCTCGATCACCGGTAAATCCAGTGCGAGATCGATCTTGGATTCCGGCGCGAGCGACGGGGTGGAAACGATGAGCCTTGGCACCGCGGAGGCGGCCATGAACATGGCCAGGGACGCCGTGATGGCGAGTGTGATCGGTTTCATAGGGATATGACTTGCAAGCAGTTGCTTGTCTAAACGCATCCCACCGAAATGGAATTCAAAATTTTCATTTGTGACACGGAAATGCGGTGTCCGGATCCCCAAGGAAACGAGGAGGATGATTGCTTCCTTTCCCGAGGTTGACCCCACCGGAGGCGGTTGCTAGCGTCCGCGCCCCGTCATGAGCGCCGCCGCCCCGAATTACAAAGACACGCTGACCCTTCCGCAAACGACTTTCCCGATGCGGGGAGACCTCGTGGAGAACGAACCGAAGCGCCTCGAGCGTTGGGAAAACGACGGTCTTTACGCGAAAATCATCGGCCGCCGCCGTGCGGAAAACGCCCCGGAATTCATCCTGCACGATGGTCCGCCCTTCGCGAACGGCGACGTCCACATGGGCACCGCGCTCAACAAGCTGCTCAAGGACCTGGTGGTGAAATCCAAGACGATGGCGGGTTTCACCACGCCCTTCATCCCCGGCTGGGACTGCCACGGGCTGCCCATCGAGTTCAAGGTGGTCAAGGAGGCCGCCGGGCTGGAGCCTGCGGAAATCCGCCGCCGCTGCGCCGAGTTTGCGACGAGGTTCATCGATGTCCAGCGCGGCTCGTTCCGCCGGCTCGGTGTTTTCGGCGATTGGAAAAACCCATATCTCACGATGGCTCCCGGTTACGAGGCGAGCATCCTGCGCGTCTTCGCCAAGCTGGTGGAAAACGGCAGCATCTATCAGGCGAAGAAGCCGGTCCAGTGGTCCTACGGAGCGCAAACCGCCCTCGCCGAGGCGGAAGTGGAATATCAGGACAAGGAGAGTCCGGCGATCTTCGTCAAGTTCCCGCTCGTATCCGGCGAGTATGCCGGCAAGGCCAGCATCCCGATCTGGACCACCACGCCCTGGACGCTTCCGGCGAACCTCGGCCTCGCCGTGCATCCGGAGTTCACTTATATCATCGGACGTTTTAAAAACGAGATCGCCGACCGCGAGGAAACGCTGGTGATCGTGCGCGAGCTCATCGCCGATTTTCACACCAAGACCGGTTTCGCTCTTGCCGAGACTCTGGGGGAAATCAAAGGCCGCCAACTCGAAGGATTGGAGGCGCGGCATCCATTTCTGAACCGCCAGTCGAAGGTCATCCTCGCGAACTTCGTCACCACCGAGACCGGCACCGGCGTCGTCCACATCGCCCCGGGCCATGGCGCGGACGACTATATGGCTGGCCAGCAGAACGGCCTCGCCGTGCTCTCGCCCGTCGATGACGAGGGAAAGTTCACCGCCGAGGTCGGACTGGACGAACTCGTGGGCGTCCACGTTTTCAAATCGAACGAACGCATCATCGAGATCCTCGCGGAGAGCGGGCATTTGTTAGGCCGCGAGGTTTACAAGCATTCCTATCCGCATTGCTGGCGCTCGAAAACGCCGATCATCTTCCGCGCCGTCGAGCAGTTCTTCATCTCGCTCGACAAGCTGCGCGGCCAGGCGCTTTGCGCGATCGACGGAGTCGAGTGGCTGCCCGCATGGGGCCGCAACCGGATTTACGGCACCGTCGAGGCGCGGCCGGACTGGTGCATCTCGCGCCAGCGCACCTGGGGCGTGCCGCTGCCGGTTTTCTTCGATGAAAACAACCAGGCCATTCTATCATCGGAGCTCGCAATGAAAGTCGCCGAGCTGGTGGAAACCGAAGGGACGAATTTCTGGTTCGAGCACACGGATGCGGAGATCGCCGCGCGCCTCGGCCTGCCCGCCGGCGTGAAGAAGTGCCGCGACACGCTGGACGTGTGGATCGATTCCGGCTGCTCGCATGTCGCCGTGCTGGACAAGCATCCGGAGCTTCACGCGCCGGCGGATCTCTATCTGGAAGCCACCGACCAGCACCGCGGCTGGTTCCAGAGCTCGCTCATGCTCAGCGTCGGCTACCGCGGCACCGCGCCCTACAAGACGGTGATGACCCACGGCTTCGTGGTGGACAAGGACAAGAAGAAGCTCTCCAAATCCGAGGCCGAGAAAGCGGGCAAACCGATCGACGCCGCGCATTTCTACAACAAATACGGCGCGGACATCGTGCGTCTGTGGGTTTCCTCCGTGGACTGGCAGAACGAGGTGCCCTTCGGCGAGGATTTGTTCAAGCAGGTGGCCGAGCCTTACCGCCGCCTGCGCAACACGCTGCGAATCCTGTTAGGAAACCTGGATGGCTTCGATCCTTCCAAATTTCAAATTTCAAATTTCAAATTTCAACTCCCCCTGCTCGACCGCTGGATCCTCGAACGCCTGCATGCCGTCACCGCCGAATGCCTCAAGGGCTATGAAACGTTCGAGTTTCGCAAGGTGTTCAACGCGCTCAACAACTTCTGCACGCACGATCTATCCGCCGTATATATCGATGCCACGAAGGACCGGATGTATTGCGATGCGAAGGACTCCCCGCGCCGCGTGGCCTCACAGTGTGCGATGTTCGCGATCTTCACCTCCATCACCAGGCTGCTCGCGCCGATCCTCGCCTACACGGCCGACGAGGCGTGGGAGCACGCGCCCTTCACCGCCGGCAGCGTGCATGAACAGGATTTCCCGGCAGCGGATCCGGCCTTCGCGCCCGGCGAGGCGAGCGCGACCGCAAAGCGCCTGTTTGAAATCAAATCCACCATTCAGACCGCCATCGAAGGCCGCATCCAGGCGAAGGAATTCACCCGCAACAACGAGGCGGATGTTTCTCTAACCATCCCGGAAACCGACGCCGCGCTGCTGCCGCTGCTCAATGACCGCGATTTCGCCACCGAGTTCCTCATCATTGCCGGACTGAAGGCGGAGCCGGGCTCCGTGCTCCATGCCACCGTCCGCAAAACCGATCACCGCCTCTGCCCGCGCTGCCGGAGACACGAGCCGGTTCTCGATAGCGGGCTGTGTCAGCGCTGCGAGGACGTTTGTCCATGAGACTAATAAGACCCATGACATTTCCCCGGCTCCTGCTCTTCCTCACGCTTCCGCTCTACGTGCTCGATCAGGCCACGAAGTTCTGGACCATCAGCGCGTTTCCACCGCCATGGCTGAAGCCGGGTGCGAACATCGCGGTGATCGAGGATGTCTTCCATCTCGTGAGGGTCCACAACCAGGGAGTCGCCTTCGGGTTTGGCAATGGCACCGCGTGGGCACCCGTCGTATTCCTCTTCGTGCCGCTGCTGGCGCTCACCCTGATCCGGGTTTTCTGGAAGAAGGGCGTCTTCAACCACCCGCTCTCGATGATCGCCGTGGCCCTGCTGCTCTGCGGCATCCTCGGCAATCTCACCGACCGCCTGGCCCAGGGGTTTTTGTTAGACGACTTCAAGGACGGCTCGTTCTGGGAGCGCTTGTCCGAAGGTTATGTGGTGGATTTCATCGCGGTGAAGCTGCCGCTCTACGACAAGATCGTGCCATCGAGCGGCGGTTGGTGGCCATCCTTCAACGTGGCGGACTCCTGCATCTGCATCGCCGCCGTGTTGCTCTTCATCGGCGGCCTGCGCGAGGAGGCGGCGGGCAGGAAGCCGCAAGCAAAGTGCTGAGAGCCAGGGTGGGTGGAGCGCCTGTTCGTTCACTTCGCTTTGCGCAAACCCCATCCACTAAATCTGCCGTAGTTTTGGCCTTGACGCTACCACCGGTGTCACTAATCTCTCATCCGTCGGTTCCCACCAGCCCCCATGCGTTGCGTCCAATGCGGTTCTCTCAAAGACAAAGTCCTCGATTCCAGGTCCTCCAAGGACGGAACGACGATTCGTCGGCGGCGCGAATGTCTGCGCTGCGGCTATCGCTACACGACCTACGAGCAGATCGAGCGCACCGAGTTGCGGGTGGTGAAGCGCGATGGCACCCGCGAGGCGCTCAACCGCGAGAAGCTCATGAGCGGGCTGGTGAAGGCCTGCGAAAAACGCCCG
This sequence comes from Luteolibacter sp., assembly GCA_030696085.1. Lineage (GTDB taxonomy): Bacteria > Verrucomicrobiota > Verrucomicrobiia > Verrucomicrobiales > Akkermansiaceae > Luteolibacter. Next base: position 147,629 of record JAUYNL010000081.1, on the reverse strand, counting down.
GTGCCGATGGACCGTCTCGACCGCGCGGTGGAGGAGATTCTAACCGAACTTCACAAGGATCACCTCAGCGAGGTGCCTTCCCACATCATCGGCACCAAGGTGATGGACAAGTTGCATCAGATCGATCCGGTGGCCTACGTGCGCTACGTATCGGTTTACCGGCAGTTCGACGACGTCAACGAGTTCATCCGGGAGATCCAGTCGCTATCACGCCGCGCCGCGAGGGATCCGTTCCAGCGCCGCCTATTCAAGGATTGATTCCACCCACACCCACCAGCTCCCCCTTGCCCGCCTCCCCCCTCCCCTACAGGCACTAATTCCCCTCAGTGATATCCCTCATCGGCAACCGCCCCGCCCTTCAGATCGGCCGCTATCAAGTGATCGACTACGACACCGCATGGCTGGACTCCGCGCTGCGGCGCGCCGCTCGCGCCGCCCAGCATGATGACTTTCCCTTCGTGGACGACATCCGCAGCGGGATCGTGAAATATCTTGAAACGAGATGCCCGCTGAAGTTGCTGCAGCTCGACGAGCTTTACGACCGGATGCGCAAGATGCTCGTCAAGATCGGTTGCGGCCAGATCGCCGAGAAACTCGAAGCGCTGGCCCCGCCCGTGACGGTGTCGCTGGTGCATGCCGCGATGGAGGCGGGAAATGGATTCGAGCTCGCGTTTTTCGAAAGCCTGCGCGTGGAGCTGCGCCATCTCCGTTCCTCCGGGGCGGAGGAGATCCGCTTCACGGGACTGCGCGAGAGCACGCTCATTCTGCGCGGCACCGCCAAGTGGAACAAGCAGTGCGAGGTGCTGCTGGCCGAGATCGAGGCCTTTGTCCGCACCTGGGACCGGGATCCGGCGGAACATGCGGATCCGCTGTGCCTGTGCGCCGGGAGCGGGGGCTGAAGGCATCTCAGTCTTTCACGCGTTCCACTTCGGCTCCCAGCATCAGGAGTTTTTCATCGATGTGCTCGTAGCCGCGGTCGATGTGGTAGAGGCGGCTGATTTCGGTGTCTCCCTTGGCGGTGAGGGCGGCGAGCACCAGAGCGGCGGAAGCGCGCAGATCGGAGGCCATCACGGGTGCGGCGGAAAGTTGCGCCACGCCGCGCACGACGGCGGTGCCATGGTCGATCTTGATATCCGCGCCCATGCGCTTGAGCTCGGCGCAATGCATGAAACGCTGCGGGAAAATCGTGTCCTTGATGACGCTGATGCCCGGCGTGGTGGCGAGCAGCGCGGTCATCTGCGCCTGCATGTCGGTGGGGTAGCCGGGGTAGGGCGCGGTGACGAGATCCACGCCATGGAAGGTTTCCCCGCGGAAAACCGTGCAGGTGTTTCCGGCTTCGTTGAACTCGACGCGATGGCCGGATTGTTCGATGGCTGCGGTGATGGCTTTGAGGTGCTCCCGGCAGACGCGGCGCAGTTTCACCTCATCGCCGGCCAGTGCGGCGGCAGCCATGAAGGTTCCCGCCTCGATGCGGTCCGGAATCACGGTGTGCTCCACGCCGCGTAGTTCCCTCACCCCTTCGATGACGATTCGGCGGGTGCCGGCTCCGGTGATTTTCGCGCCCATCGCATTGAGGAAATCCGCGAGATCGATCACCTCGGGTTCGGCGGCGGCGGATTCGATCACGGTGATGCCTTCGGCGAGGGTGGCGGCCATCATCACGTTGTCGGTGCCCAGCACGGTCGGTCCGTGGGTGCCGCAAAGGTCGATTTCCGCGCCGCGCAGGCCGTCCCTGGCGGTGAGGATGATGTTTCCCCCCTCGAATTCGACTTTCGCGCCCAGCGCTTCGAGTCCGCGCAGGTGGAGGTCCACCGGCCTGTCACCGATCACGCAGCCGCCCGGCAGCGAGACCACGGCGCGGCCTTTGCGGGCGAGCAGCGGACCCATGACGCAAATCGAGGCGCGCATGCGGCGCACGAGTTCGTAGGGAGCGACATCGGAAATATCCGCGCAGGTGATGCGCACCGTGCCGGAGGAGCGTTCGACATCGGCCCCCATGGCGCTGAGGATTTGGATCATGTAGTTCGTGTCCGAGACATCGGGCACGCGGCGGATGATGCAGGGCTCCGCGGTGAGCAGCGAGGCGGCGAGGATCGGCAGGGAGGCGTTTTTGGAGCCTGAAATATTGATCGAGCCCCGCAGGGTGGCGCCGCCGTGAACGATGAGTTTATCCATCTGGGAATTTGAAAGGTGAAAGTTGAGGTCTGAAAGTCAGAGCGGCCGCCGGGCGAAGGGGAAACGGGCGATGCCGGAGAGGTCGGTTTTCACGGTGATGTCCGCGAAAAAGGAGGCTTGGAGAAATCCGGCGACCTGTGAAGCCTGATCATGGCCGATTTCCAAAACCAGCCAGCCGCCGGGTTTCAGGTGCTGGAAAGCCTGCGGGATGAAGCTCCGGATCAGGTCCAGGCCGTCGGCGCCGCTGAAAAGCGCGAGCGCCGGATCATGCAGGACCTCGCGGGCCATGGTGGCGCGCTCGGATTCCGGGACGTAGGGGAGATTGGCCACGATGCCATCGAAGGGGCCGTGAATGGCGGAAAATAGATCGCTTTCGCGAAACGAGGCGGATGTGAGTTCCAAGAGCGCCGCGTTTTCCCGAGCCAGGGCAAGGGCGTCCGGCGAGACATCGGCAAGCGTGAGCTCCCAGCCGGGCCGGGCGGCGGCGAGGGTGAGGCCGAGCACTCCGGAGCCGCAGCCCATGTCGAGCACCTGCTGGTTTTTTGGGAGTTCCCATGAGAGGATCCACTCCGCGAGTTCCTCGGTCTCGGGCCGCGGAATCAGGGCGCGGGCGTCGGTTTTGAACTCGTGTTTGTGAAACCACACCGTGCCCAGCAAATGCTGGAGCGGGATGCCCTCGCCGCGTTTTTTCAGCGTTTCGCGCAGCGGTGCGAGCACCTCCTCGTCGAGCGGGCGGTCGAACTGCAAGTACAAGTCCATGCGCGTGCAGCCGAGTTGCCGGGCCACCAACATCTGCATGTTCCGGCGCGCATCCTCAATGCCTCGTTTTTCCAGATAGCGCGTGCCGCCATCAATCGTCTCCAGAACCGTACTCATTCGGAATGAGCGGCAAGCATGATCCAGCCGGAGCGCCGCGCCAAGAGCTTTGATTTTGAAAAAACCGCGGGCCGGGATTGCGGGTCTCCCGACTCGCCGGCCGGTGAGCGCTCAAAAACCGCCAATGAAACCTCCATCGGGCAAATTGCGTTTCCCGCGCCCCTCAGCGCGTCACGCCGCGCTCGGAGCTCTCGATGAAATGAATCAGGTGCGCCACCTGCGGCGTGTCCGCGGCGTGGGTCGCCTTGAGCGAGCTGATCGAGTTGGCGAGATTTCCATCCTTCTTGAGGAAGAGTTTTTTGTAGGCGGATTTGAGGGCCTTGATGTCCTCCTCGGCGAAACCGCGGCGTTGCAGGCCCACCATGTTGAGGCCGCGGGTGGTGGCCGGGTTGCCATCCACGATCATGAAGGGCGGCACGTCCTGCACCACCTTCGACAGGCCGCCTACGATGGCGTGTTGTCCGATCCGGCAAAATTGATGCGCGGCCGCAAACCCGGAGATGATGACGTGATCCTCCACCACGATGTGGCCGGCCAGCCCGACCGAGTTCGAGAGGATGATGTGGTCGCCGAGCTGGCAGTCATGCGCCACGTGGGAGTAGCAGAGCAGCAGATTGTGCGAGCCGATCCGCGTCGGCAGGGAATCGTGGGTGCCACGGTGTACCGTACAGTTTTCGCGGAACACGTTATGGTTCCCCACTTCGAGGCGGGTCGGCTCGCCCTGATACTTGAGGTCCTGGGTTTTTCCGCCGATGCAGGCGAAGGGGAAAAACTCGTTGCCGCGCCCGAATTTCGAGTGGCCCTCCAGCACCACGTGCGAGTGCAGCACGCAGTCATCGCCCAGCTCGACATTCGCGCCCACCACGCAGAAGGGGCCGATGCGGACATTGTTGCCAATTTTTGCGAGCGGCGAAACGATGGCGGACGGGTGAATCACGAGCGGGATTCCGGCCCATCCCGCGCCGTCTGACGAGCATTATTTGCGTGGCCCGGAATGCCAATTGCCCCTTGAGTCCGCTCCATGGCCGACTAGGATCCGCTCACACGATTTCATGTCCACCATCCAGGAAACCATTCACCAAATGGGCCGCCAGGCGCGCAACGCCGCCTACCGGCTGGCCCAACTCAGCTCCGATGAGAAAAACGCGATTCTCCGCGCCATGGCCGCCGCCATCCGCGAAAATTCGCCGGTTTTGCTCCAGGAAAACGCCAAGGACCTCGCCGCAGGCGTGAAAAAGGGCCTCTCCGCCGCCATGCTCGACCGCCTGCGCCTCGATGAATCCCGCATCGAAGCCATGGCTGCCGGTATCGATCAGGTCGCCACTCTGCCCGATCCAGTCGGCCAGGTGATGGAGGCATGGACCCGCCCGAACGGCATCGCCATCGAACAGGTCCGCGTCCCCATCGGCACCATCGGCATCATCTACGAAAGCCGCCCCAACGTCACCGCGGATGCCGCCGTGCTATGTTTCAAGACCGGCAACGCCACCATCCTGCGCGGCGGCAGCGAGGCCATCCACTCGAATGTCGCCATCGCCGCCGCGCTCGCCCAGGCCGGCGCTCCGGAGCACGCCATCCAGCTCATCCCCTTCACCGACCGCGAAAGCGTCGCGGTTCTGGCAGGCATGGACCAGTGGCTCGACCTCATCATCCCGCGCGGCGGCAAGGGGCTGATCGAAACCGTCGTCTCGCTGGCCCGCATGCCCGTCATCAAGCACTATGACGGCATCTGCCACCTCTTCGCCGACAAGGCCGCGGACCTCGACATGGCCGTGTCTCTAACCGTCAACTCCAAGACCCAGAAATGCGGCGTCTGCAACGCGCTGGAAACCCTGCTGGTCCACCGCGAGATCGCCGCCTCGTTTCTGCCGAAAGTCGCCGCCGCCCTCCGTGAGAGAAACGTGCAGCTCCGCGGCTGCGAGGAAACCCACCATTATCTAACGAACATATCGCCCGCCACCGAGGAGGATTGGAGCACCGAATATCTCGATCTCATACTCTCCATCAAAGTTGTCGCCTCGCTCGACGAAGCCGTTTCCCACATCAATCAATACGGCTCGCACCACACCGATGTCATCGTCACCACCGATCACGCGGCCGCGGATATTTTCCTCCGCAGCGTCGATTCCGCCTGCGTCTTCCACAACGTCTCCACCCGCTTCGCGGACGGCGGCGAGTTCGGCTTCGGTGCCGAGATCGGCATCTCCACCGACAAGCTCCACGCCCGCGGCCCGATGGGCTTGAGAGAGCTCACCAGCTACCAATACCGCGTGCGGGGAAACGGGCAGACGAGAGGTTGATGGCGGTTGTGGACTTCGGTCCGTGGGATCGCCGGGAGCTGAATGGCGGCGTCACCTGCCGGAAAGCGCTTCATGCAGCAGCGGCTGGCCGGTGGCGGCGTCCCAACAGCCGAAGCCGGCCTTCCACTCCCACCAGCACCATGGCAGCCGGTGGCTGGCGGCGGCCCTGCGGAAGGTCAGCGCGTAGGCGGCGCGGCTGGCCGGATCGAGCTCACGCGTCGCGCCGAATTCGCCGATGTGGAGGGGGCGGCCGAAGCTTGCCGACCACTCGGCGGCCTGCGCGAGGATCGGCTGGAAGGCCAGGGCGCTGGCGGGGTTTTCCGCAGCGGGCCTGCGGTGGTAGGCATCGATCCAAGCCGCGAGGCCAGGGTGGTCGCGCGGGATTTCGGAAAGTGCGGGCGCTGCGGGCGGAGGCCCGGGAAACACCAGCCCGCGCAGGTTTTCGAGGCCCACCCATGAGGCTCCCTGATGGGTGATGGGAAAGGGTTCGTAACAATGGATGCTGACGATGAGATTCGTCTCTCCATCCGGCAGCCGCAGGCGGTCGAGGCCGGTGACGGTGGACCACTGGCCCGGCTCGACGACGAGGGTGCGCCGCGGGTTGCTCTCGCGGATGGCGGCGATGGTGGCGGCGTAGAGACGATTGAGGGTTTCCCCGGTGAGATTGCCGGAAGGTTCGTTGAGCAAGTCGAAAAACAAGCCGGGTGGCCATGACTGGAAGTGGGTGGCGAGGGTGCGCCAGCCGGTGACGAAGGATAGCCGGTGGCGCTGCGGGTCTTTTGACAATTCGCCGTGGTTCTGCCAGACGAGCAGCACGGTGAGGCCGCGTTGGAGGGCGTGGCGCAGCACCGGCTCGAGCTCACCTAACAAGCCGCTGGAAATGCCGTTTCCATCGATCCGCTGGTGCCATGCCACGGGGACCCGGATGTGATCGAAACCCTGGGCGGCGATGTGATCGATGTCCTGCGGCAGAAAGCGCACGCCGGCCTCGCCGGGCGAGGATTCCCAGCAGTTTCCGAGGTTCACTCCGCGGCTGAGGCGCTTGCAGGCGCGGTGTGCCGGGGTGTCCGCGCCCAGGTCCGGCGGCGGGCGGGAATCCGGAGTGGTGGCGGCGCGGGCGTTCAGGGTGATGCGGATTTTTTCCCCCGTCCTGACGCGGAGACTCTGAGTGAGGGGCCGGCCATGCCAGGCGGCCGCGCAGTGTTTTCCGGCATCGGCGGGAGCGCCCGCGAGCGGCCAGGATCCGGCATCCGGATAGGGCCGCCATGGCGAGTCCCAGCCTGCGGGAGCGCCCGCTCCAGGCTGCTCAAACCCGCCGTTTTCGAGGGCGCATCCGTCCGCCGTGATCGAGTCCCAGAGGATTTCCTGCCGGACTTCGCAGCCATCGGTCAAGTCCGCCCATGGGCCGGTGAGAGCCAGTTCCACCTCGCCCCCGGAACTGGCGGTGAATGCCACTTCCACGCTCGACCAGCGCCACCATTGGACCGGAAATCGGACATCCGCCGTCCAGACTCCGGCTTCATCACGGGCATCGATCACCGCGCCGGGCACGATCCTCGGGCCGATCCTCAGGTCTTCCAGTCCCGCAGCACCGGCCGTGCAACGCAGGATCAAGCGCGCTTCCACGGCGGTTTCCAGCACCGACTCCTCCGCCGCAGCAGCGGATAGAAACACGGCGGAAAAAACCGCATGAGGCAGCCGTGTTCTGGTGCCAAAATGGAATATTGAACCGCAGATGGCTGCGGATTCACGCAGATCATTCAAAAGATGCATGGATCATCAATCCCACCATCAGGATGGGGGTGTTATTCTTCGGAAGTTTCTTAAAATCAGTGTTCATCCGCGTCCATCCGCGGTGCCCAGCCGACGGCTTCCACGCGCTCGATCCAAAGTTTCGTGCCGCCGCCCACGGTGGGGCGTTTGGAAACGGCCACGACCAGCGGCAGACCGGTGCTGGCCACCAATTCGCGGTAGCTCGCGGGATCGAGTTTCGCCTGTGCCTCGAAGATCTCGCCCAGGTGCGCGTGGGTGCTCGATCCGTCCTCGATCCGTGCGACCCGCTCCCTGCCGCTCATGGGCGGATTGAGCCGGTATTTCACCACTCCGTCATCGCCGGACTTTGCATCCACCGGCTTGACGAGCAGATGGAAGCTGGCCTGGCCGATGGCTCCTTGGTCGGCGAATTGGCGGAAAGCGTCGTCGTGAAACTCGATGAAGCTCTCCCAATCCACCAGCCAGCCTTCGCCGGTATCGTTCCCGGCCACCACGACTGGAAAGCCTTCCGGAATCGCGGCGGTGCGGACGAGGAATATCCGCGTGTTGCCGGATTCCTGTAGCAGGGAAACGCCGTCGAAGCGGATCGGGCCGTCGCCATGAGCTGCCGCGTGGGCCGCCATCGCCTCGCGTACCCGCTCCGGCGCGAGCACATGCAGGATGCGCGATGCCCAGCCGGGTGCGCTTAGAAACGCCCGCAACACCGCTTCCTGCGGACTCGCGGGAGCGACATCGGCAGCCTCGGGAGCCGGAGTTTCGGCGGGCTCCGGAGTGGAAATGGCGGGCTCATCCGTGATCGCCGGCGCGGGTGCCGCCAAGGGTGCCGGCGCGGGCGGAAGCAGCCCGGCGAGACCCGCATTTTTCCCGATCCAATAGCCGCCGGCAAAGGCGACGAAAGCCGAGAGTAAGCACGAGAAAAGCAGAAATGCGGCGGAAATTCCCACGCTTTTCGGATGTTCCGCGATTGAGGAAACCGCCGGCCGGGCAGACTCCACCGGACGTGTTGGCAGGGTCACTGGCTCCCGGTGCGCGGGAGGCGGGGCTGGTGCCGGCAGCACCTGGCAGGCGGGCCGGCCACTGCCGGGGTCCGGGCCGGTGATGGTCGCACCGCAATGCGGGCATGGACCGCGCGCGCCTGCTGCGGATATCGGCAGGGCGAGTGGTGCCTGACACACGGGACAGGGGAATCGGATCGGGGCATTCATGGCTCGGATTTCGGGAGCATTGTCACACGCGCCGCGCCTGCTGTCGATCTTCCTCCCATCAGGAAAAAAGCGTGTCGTTGATGATTTCCAGGTGTCGGATGGAAAGAGGCAAGGCGACGGCGAGCAGGTGGTCCGGCGGCGGCGGCGGGAAAACGAGGTGCAGGCCATCGAGGCCCGGCAAGGGTGAATCCGCAGTGGCGGAACAGCCGGTGATGCGGAGTGTCCGGGGCGGGAAGGCGAAACCGGTGCCCAGCGCCTTGAGCAGCGCTTCCTTGCACGTCCACAGGTGGAGCAGCGCGAGGCAGCGCACGGCAGCGGCGGCAGGCAGGGCCTCGATTTCCGCAGGATGGCAGAATTCATCGGTACATTCCGCCAGCGAGCCGGCGCGGATGGTTTCTTCTAGATCCACCCCCACCGGGCCCTCGCGTGCGATCACCAGAGCGGCGAGTGAACTTGCGTGGCTGAGGTTGAAATGCCAGCCGCCATGGGGAGCGGCGAGCCGGGGTTTTCCAGACTCATCCGCCACGAGGGGAACGTCCACCGGGGACATCCCGAGATATCGGCCGAGAATCCGCCGCAGGCCGGCGCGCCAGCCGATCCAGCGCTGGCGGTCGGTTTCAAAGTGAAAACGTTCCGCACGATCATGCTCCTCTTTACTGAGGATGGCGTGGTCCGCCGCCGTGCCACGCCCGGCCGCCTCCATCAGGTGGACCACGGCCTGGCCGGGGCCGGGAATCATAAAATCTGGCGGGTTCGGAACCATGTGAAATATGGCGGATTCATCCGTCGCCAGCCATGCTGACGGTTTCCGCGCAAGTGGAAACCTACGGGATCGCGTTATGGCTGGAGGTTTCCTTCGGTGATATCAAATACCCAGATCGCCAAATCATTAACCCCGGTAGGTTGGCAACGCCAACTTGTTGGTTCACATGATGATACGGCATCTCTTTCAAGCGTTTCCATATTTCCTCCCCCCTCCCGTTTCGATGTCATCACCCCTACCGAACCTGAAAATCGCCATCGCCGCCACATTTACGGCCGAACCGTTGTGCCCGGTTCTGGCGCAGTGGCTTGAGCGCTTGAACCATGACGCGCGGGTCGAATTTGCTCCTTTCAATCAGGTGCTCCAGCAATTGCTGAATCCCACCAGCCTGCTATCGGAAAACCGCGGCGGCATCAATATCGTGCTGCTGCGCGCCTGCGATCTGGCCGCAGCCGATGTCATGGGTGCGCGGAGTGCCGCGCGCGAGGTGGCGGCCGCGCTGATGGAGTCCGCCGCGCGCGGCGGCGTTTCCACGCTCGTCTGCGCCTGTCCCGAGGCTGACGGCGGCGAGACCGCACGGCATTTCGCGCAAGAACTGGCCGCCCGGCTGGTCGGCGTGGCGGGTGTGGAACTGCTGGATGCCGCGGAACTCGGCACGCTCTATCCGGTGGATGAACCCTACGATCCGGATGCGGACCAGGCGGCGCGGCTTCCCTACAGCGAGGAAATGTTCGCCGCCTTGGCGACGTGGCTGGCACGGCGTGTCTCGGCCATGCGGCGCAGGCCCTTCAAGGTGATCGCCGTGGATTGCGACCACACGCTGTGGACGGGTGTCTGCGGCGAGGCCGGTCCGTCAGGGGTTTTGATCGATCCTGCGCGGCGTGCTTTCCAGGAATTCCTGATGGAGAAACGGGCGCGGGGTTTCCTGCTGTGCATGGTTTCGAAAAACAATGCGGAGGATGTGGAGGCGGTGTTTCGCGAAAATCCGGACATGGCCATTCCGCGCGAGGCGTTTGCGGACGCGGCACTCAACTGGGAACCAAAATCCTCCAACCTGCGGGCGATGGCGAAACGCCTGAATCTTAGTCTCGATGGCTTCGTTTTCCTCGATGACAATCCGGCCGAGATCGCCGAGGTGGCGGCCAACGCGCCGGCCGTGCTCGCTGTCCGCGTGCCGGAGGAATCCAACGAGCTGCCCCGCTTTGCCAGGCACCTGTGGGTGCTCGATCCAACGGGATCCACCGACGAGGATGCGCAACGCGCGGATTTCTATCAGAACGAGGCGCGCCGCGAGGATCTGCTCTCACAGGCGGAGAGCTTCGATAAATTCATCGGCAGCCTCGGGTTGGAGATATCATTTGAGGCGCCCACCGCCGCCAATGCGGCGCGGGCGGCCCAGCTCACGCTGCGGACCAACCAGTTCAACGCCTCGCCGCAAGCGCGCGATGAGACGGCGCTGCCGGACGCCGGGCCTGGCACGCACCACGAACTGGTGCGGGCGAGCGACCGCTTCGGCGATTACGGCGCGGTGGGCTTGATGCTCAGCGGCGAGGACGGCGGTCGTCTGCGGGCGGAAACATTTCTCCTGAGTTGCCGCGCGCTCGGCAAGGGCATCGAGCACCGGATGCTGCGCCGGCTCGGCGAGCTCGCGCTGGAACACGGGCTCGGCGAGGTGGCGATCCGTTATCAGGATAGCGGCCGCAACCAGCCGTGCCTCGCGTTTCTCGAAAGCATCACGGAAGGCCGATGGGAAAACGGGCTGCGCGTGATTCCCGCGGAGTCCGCCGCACACTGCCGCCTGCGGGCGGGCGCGCGCCAGGCGGAGGCTTCCACTGGCGAGGCGGCCGTGCCATCGGTCGATCCCGCGTTCGCCGCGCACACGGCCGGCGCGCTTACCGGCGTGGAGGCGATTCTAGCAGAAATGAGGGCGGCCTCGAAACCGCGCCCGGACCTCCGCGAGGCCTATGCCGCGCCATTGAGCGGGAACGAAGAGCGGATCGCCGCCATCTGGCGCGGTGTGCTCGGCCTGGAATCGGTGGGCCGCAACGACCGCTTCGCCGATCTCGGGGGAAGCTCGCTGCAACTCGTGCGCGTGCATGCCGCGCTACAGAAACACTACGGCAGGCGCTTCGAATTGGTGCGCCTTTTCGAGCACCCGACCGTGGCCGCCCAGGCGCTGCTGGCCACCCATGACATGACTTCCAGCAGGACGGAAGAAGCGCCCCGCGCCGCGATGGATTCCGCGCCGGTGGCGATCATCGGCATGGCCCTGCGGCTGCCGGGCGCGGCGACGCCCGAGGAACTCTGGCAGAACCTGCGCGACGGGGTGGAATCCATCACTCATTTCGACCCCTCGGAACTCGAGGTGCCCGCGGGCGATGGTGAGTCGCTCGTTTGCGCGCGCGGCCTGCTGGATCCGGAGTTCTATGAAGGCGTGGACGGCGGCTTGTTCGGCATCGTCCCTCGCGAGGCGGAGATGATCGACCCGCAGCAGCGCGTGTTTCTCGAAATCTGCTGGGAAGCCATCGAGCGCGCGGGCTACGTGCCGGATGCCGCGGACGCGGATGGCCGCCGCATCGGCGTCTATGCCGGATGTTATTACGACACCTATCTTCCGCACCACATTCTATCGGATCCGGCGTTCCACCGCAGGCACCTCGCCGAGGCGCAGGTGGGCGCGCTGCAGGTCGAATTCGGCAACGACAAGGACCACCTCGCGACACGCGTGGCCTTCAAGCTCAACCTGCACGGGCCCAGCCTGACGGTGCAGACCGCATGCTCTACCTCGCTGGTGGCCGTGGCCCACGCGATGATGGCGCTGCGCGGCGGCCACTGCGACATGGCGCTGGCCGGCGGCGTGACCATCACCGTGCCGCAGAAGCGCGGCTACCACCATGTCGAGGGCGGCATGCTCTCGCAGGACGGCCATTGCCGGCCCTTCGATGCCCGCAGCGCGGGCACCGTCTTCAGCAACGGCGGCGGCGTGGTGCTGCTCAAGCGCCTCGATGACGCGCTGCGCGATGGCGATACGATTCACGCCGTGCTGCGCGGTTTCGGCATCAACAACGATGGCGGAGTAAAGCACAGCTACGCCGCGCCCAGCGCCGATGGCCAGGCCGATGTGATCCGCCGCGCCCACCTCGATGCCGGCGTGGACCCGCGCACGATCACCTGCGTGGAGGCCCACGGCACCGCCACGCCGCTGGGTGATCCTATCGAAATCGCCGGTCTAACGGATGCGTTCCGCCGCGCGACGGATGACCGCGGTTTCTGCGCGATCGGTTCGCTCAAATCCAACCTCGGCCACCTGGACACCGCCGCCGGCGTGTGCGGGCTGATCAAGACCGCGCTCTCGCTCCAACACGGGCAACTGCCGCCGGTGCTGCATTTCACCGAGCCGAACCCGCGCATCGATTTCGCGAACTCGCCGTTTTTCGTCAACGACCGGCTGCGCCCATGGGAGCCCGCTCCCGGTGCGCCGCGCCGCGCGGGCGTCTCCTCGTTCGGAGTCGGCGGCACCAACGCCCACGTCATCGTCGAGGAAGCGCCGGTTTCAGCCATTCCATCGAACACGACGGAAGGCCCCGCCCGCATACTGCTTTTCTCGGCGCGCGATGAAACGGCGCTCGACCAGTTAGGCGCGCGCCTCGCCGGGCATGCCGCACAGGCGGACGATGCGGACTTCGCCGCCGCGGCCAGGACCCTGGCGCTCGGCCGCAAGCCGATGGTTCGCCGCGCGGCGGTGATTGCCAGCGGCTGGAGCGAGGCCGCAGGCGCGCTAACCAGTGGAAACCGGGTGTGCGCGACCGCGCCATCGGCGCCGCCGGGACTGGTCTGGATGTTCCCCGGCCAGGGCGCGCAGCATCCGGGAATGGCCGCGGATCTCTATGCCACGGAGAGTGGTTTCCGCGAGGACATCGACCGCTGCGCGGAGCTGCTCATTCCGCTGTTAGGCGAGGATTTGCGCGACGCCCTGTTCGCGGAGGATGGTGGCGATGCGGCCGGGCGGCTGAAGCACACGGTGCTGGCGCAAGCGGCGATTTTCACCATCGAATACGCGCTCGCCCGCCAATGGCAGCGCTGGGGCCTGGAGCCGGAATTGATGCTCGGACACAGCGTGGGGGAATTCGCCGCCGCCTGCCTGGCAGGCGTGTTCTCGCTGGAGGATGGCCTTCGGATCCTGGCAGCCCGCGGCCGCCTGATGGGCGAGGTGGAGCCCGGATCGATGCTCTCGGTGCGCCTGCCCGCCACCGAGCTGCGCGCGCGGCTTCCCGAAGAGCTCGACATGGCTTCGGAAAACGGCCCGTCGCTCTGCGTGGTGGCCGGCGGCACGGAGGCGGTCGCGCGTTTCGCCAGCGAACTCGAAGCGGATGGAGTGGCCGTGCGCGGGCTGCACACGTCCCATGCCTTCCACAGCCGGATGATGGATCCGGTGGTGGCGCGCTTCCGCGAGGTGATCACCACGGTGAAACTTTCCGCGCCGCGCATCCCGATCCTTTCCACGGTGAGCGGCTCCATTCTAACGGATGAGGATGCGCTCGATCCCGGCTACTGGGCGGCGCATCTCCGCCGCACGGTGCGCTTCCATCAGGCGGTGAATGCCGCCGCGGGCGAAAAGCAGGGCCGGATTTTCCTGGAAGTGGGACCCGGCCAAACCCTCACGATGCTGGCACGCCAGACGGCCGGCCGCCGCGCCGCCGCCTGTCTCGCGAGCTGCGAACATCCCGCCGCCGGCGCTCCGGACCGCCGCCGCATGCTCACCTCCCTGGCAGAACTCTGGTGCCGCGGCGCGGAGGTGGATTGGGCCGCCGTGCATGCGGAAACACCGGAGCGCCGCGTGCCGCTGCCGACCTATCCGTTCCAGCGCCGCCGCGCGTGGCTGCCCTGCCGCCTGCTGGACCAGCCCCTTCCCGCCGCCGCCATCACGCTGCCGGACAGCCCTGAAACACCTGCCATCGAGCTGGAAACCACTGCCGGAACCGCCGCCGCGCCGGACGGCATCGCCGCACGCGCGCGCCAGGCGCTGGAGGATCTATCAGGTATCCCGGCGTCGGAAATGACCTCCGGGAGCGGGTTTCTGGAACTCGGCTTCGATTCGCTGCTGCTCACCCAGGCCGCGCGCGTGCTTCATAACACCTTCGGCGTGGCGATCTCCTTCCGCGACCTGATGCAAACGATGCCGACCATCGGCGCGCTCATCGCCCACCTGGAAAGCAACGGAGTGGTCGTGGCATCCGCCCCGGTGGCGGTTTCCAACATGCCGAAACAAGCCGTGGCCGTGGCAAACGCGGCGGCTCCGGAGCCCGAGTCCGGCGTGTCCGGTCCGCGCACTCGCATCGACCGCAGCAGCACCTCCGCCGAGCTGACTCCCCGGCAGCGCGGTCATCTCGATGATCTTGTCACGCGCTACAACGCGAAAACCAGGGGCTCGAAGGAGCTCACCCAGGGGCACCGCAAGTGGCTGGCGGATCCGCGCACGGTCAACGGCTTCAACCGGCTGTGGAAGGAGATGGTCTATCAGATCGTCGCCCGCCGGATGAAGGGCTGCCGGATGTGGGATGTGGATGGAAACGAATACATCGACATGGTCAATGGTTTCGGCCCGAATTTCCTGGGCCATGCGCCGGATTTCGTGAGCGATGCGATCCGCGCGCAGCTCGCCACCGGTCTGGAGATCGGCCCGCAGTGCGAGGCGGCGATGGAGACCTCCAAGCTGTTCTGCGAGGTGACCGGAAACGAGCGCGTGTGCTTTCTCAACACCGGCTCGGAAGCGGTGCAGGCGGCCATGCGCATCGCACGCACCGTGACCGGCCGCGACAAGGTGCTGGTTTTCGACAAGGACTATCATGGCAACTTCGATCCGGTGCTGGTGCGCAGCGTCGGCAGCGGTGCGAAACGCCGCACGCTGCCGCTGGCGCCCGGCATCCCGGCATCCGCCGTGCAGGACGTGATCGTCGTGCCCTGGGGGAAACCCGAGGCGCTCGATATGATACGCGAGATCGCCGGGGAACTGGCCGCGGTGCTCGTCGAGCCTGTCCAGAGCCGCCAACCGGAGTGGATCCCGGTGGATTTCGTCCACGAGGTGAAGCGTCTCGCGGAGGAGCACGGATTCCTGCTGGTTTTTGACGAGGTCATCACCGGCCTGCGCCAGGGCCCGCACGGCGCGCAGGATATCTATCAGATCAAGCCGGACCTCGCCACCTATGGCAAGGTTTTCGGCGGCGGCGCGCTGCCCATCGGCATCATCGCCGGCAAGGCGCAATACATGGATACCTTCGATGGCGGCCACTGGCAGTATGGCGACGATTCGTTTCCTGAAAAGGAAGTCACCTTCTTCGCGGGCACCTTCGTGCGGCTGCCGCTGGCGATGGCCGCCTGCCGCGCCGTGCTCGCGCACCTCAAGGAAAAGGGGCCGGAATACTGGGATGGCATCGCCGCCCGCGCCACCCGCCTCGCCACCACCGTGGACCGCATGTTCCGCGACAACGGCATCGACATCCGCATGGTCAACACCGGATCGCAGATGTACCTGCGCATCGGCGACTCCGTGAAACACGGCAACCTGATTTTCTATCATCTCCGCGAGAAGGGCGTCTTCGCGATGGAGGGACTGCCCTTCTATCTAACCGCGGAGCACGCGGACGCCGATGTGGATCTCGTGATCGATGCCTTCCGCCGCGGCATCGCCGAGCTTCAGGACGGCGGATTTTTCCCGAAACCGAATCGTCCCGAGGGGATCGAGGCGCCGGAGGGCGCGCGCGGGCCATTCCCGATGACCGAGCCGATGATGGAGATCCATCTCGCCGCAATGCTCGGCACGGAGGCGAACCTCGCTTTCAACGAAATGCTGCAACTGCGGCTCGGCGGTCCGCTCGATGAGGCGGCCCTGCGCGCGGCCCTGCAGGATCTGGTGGACCGCCATGACGCGCTGCGCATGCGCATTCCGGCCGGGCACGGCACCGCCTTCGTGATCGATTCCGCGCGGGAGGTGATGATGTTGATGGAAGATTTCCGCGACAGCCCGGAGCCGGAGCTGGCACTCCGCGAATACGGGCTGCGCCAGCGCGCCAGCGCCTTCGATCTGGCGGAAGGCCCCTTGTTTCGCGTCGCCGTGGCGCGGATGGCGGCGAAGGAAACGGTGCTGCAGTTCGCCGCCCACCACATCGCCTGTGACGGCTGGTCCTTTGAAGTGTTGATCCGTGATTTTGCGCGTTGTTATGAAGCGCGCCGGCAGGGCCGTGCGCCGCTGCTGGCGCCGCCGCCCTCGATTGTGGATCGCGCATTGCGCGAGGCTGCCGCCGGAGACTCCGACGAGCAGGCCCTGGCATGGTGGCGCGGGCGATTCGCCCATGGCATGCGGGAACTTGAACTGCCGCTGCGGCGCAGTCATGGCGCACTGCCGGAATATGCGGCATCCACCTGCGAACGCATGCTGGATCGGGCGTCGCTCGACCGCTTGCGCAAGCTGGCCGGCGGCTGCGGCGTCACGCTCAACAGCGCTCTGCTCGCCGGATTCCAGGCACTGCTACACCGCTTGAGCGGGCAGGAGGAGTTCGTGATCGCCTTCCCATGCGCCGGGCAGATGGAGCACGGCGAGGAGAAACTCGTCGGCCATTGTGTCAACTTCCTGCCACTGCACGCCGCGGTCGATCCGCGCTCCTCGTTCAAGGAACTTGCATCGCGCGTTTCCTCCGAACAGTTCGACGTGATCGAGCATGGCAAGGTCACCTACGGGCGCCTGTTGCGCGAGCTCAAGGTCCGCCGCGAGGGCGGCCGCCGGCCGCTCATCGAGTATATCTTCAACTTCGAACCATCGGGCGATCCCGGGTCCTTCGGCGGTCTGAGCTCCAAGGTTGGGCAGGTGCCCGCGAGTTATGGCAACTCCACGATTTTCCTCAACGCCATGCAGTCACCCGAGGGTCTTCTGCTATCAGCCACCTACAGCCACACGCTCATCGAGCCCGGCACCATGCGGCGCTGGTTGGATGCCTATTGCAACCTGCTGCTCGCGGCGGCCGGGAACCCGGATACAACAGTGGGCGAACTTGAGCTGCTCGATGAAACGGGCCATGGCGAGATCGCCGCCTGGGAGCATGGAATAGAAAACGCCGTCTCCGGATCCGTGGCGGAGGCTTTCCGCGAAACCTGCTCCGCGCATGCCACACGCACCGCGCTCGCATGGGACGGCGGCTTCATGACTTATGCCGAACTGGCCGGTCGCGTGGCGGGCCATGCGGCCGCCCTGCGCGAACACGACGTCCTGCCCGGAGACCGGGTGGGAGTTTGTTTGCAACGCGGACCGGATGCGATCGCCGCGTTGTTAGGCGTGCTGGAGGCAGGTGCTTGTTATGTGCCGCTGGACCCCGAGTGGCCGGATGGCCGCCTCGCGGAAATTCTAACGGACGCGAAGGCCGGAGTGTGGATCGCGCGCGGCGATGCGCCGCTGGAAGGAATCGTCACGATCACACCTGAACAATCCGCGTCCCGGACGCCGCAGCCGCCGGTTCCACGCGGGCCGGAGGATGCCGCTTATGTCATGTACACCTCGGGATCGACCGGCAAGCCCAAGGGCGTGGTCATCCCGCAGCGCGGCATCCTGCGCCTGGTCCGCGGCGCCGATTACTGCGCCTTCGGCCCGGACGAGGTTTTTCTCCAGGGATCGACGCTCGCCTTCGATGCCTCCACCTTTGAAATTTTCGGAGCGCTGCTGCATGGCGGCAAGCTCGTATTGCCCGGCCCTGATCCCGCGCTGATCGAGCTTGCCGGCGCAATCCGCAATCATGGCGTCACCACGCTCTGGCTGACGGCGGGGCTTTTCGAGTTGATGGTCGAGGAGCATCTGGACGATCTGCGGAACGTGCGCCACCTGCTCACCGGCGGTGAAGTGCCATCCATCGAGCACCTGCGGCGCGCCTATGCCGCGCTGCCCGGCACGAAGCTGATCAACGGCTACGGGCCCACCGAAAACACGACCTTCACCACCTGCCACACCGTGCGCGAGGACGATTTGAAAAACCTCAGCGTGCCGATCGGGCGTCCGATCGCAGGAACGCGGGTTAGGATTGTCGACCCGTTAGGCCGTGTGGTTCCGGTGGGCGTGCCCGGCGAACTGCTGTGCGGCGGCGCCGGGCTGGCCGCGGGCTATCTCGAACAAGCCGATCTAACAGCTGAGAGTTTCATCGATGGCGGCAAATGGTATCGCAGCGGCGACCTGTGCCGCTGGACGGCGGAGGGCCTGATCGAATTCATCGGACGCATCGACGCCCAGGAAAAGCTGCGTGGTTTCCGCATCGAGCCCGGCGAAATCGAAGCGGTGCTGGCAGGTCATCCCGGCGTGCGGCAGTGCAAGCTGGCGGTGCGCGGCAGCGGCGCGGCCGGCAGGCGCTTGCTCGCCTGGGTGGTTCCGGTGGCCGGCACGCGGGTCGGACGCGATGAATTCCATGATTGGCTGGCGGACCGGCTGCCATCATTCATGCTGCCGGATGGTATCGAAATGGTGCCAGCCATGCCGCTCAATGCGAATGGCAAGGTGGACGTCCGGTCGCTGCCCGATCCTCACAGCCATGCCGGGGACAGCTGCACCACTCAAGCTCCGGTGGGCGCCACCGAGGAAAAACTGGCCGCCATCTGGCGCGATGTGCTGGGGCTCGCCGCGATCCATCGCAATGACAAATTTTTCGATCTGGGAGGCAATTCGCTGGCCGCATTGAGGATGTTCGCGCGCATCGGCCGCGAGTTCGGAGTCTCGCTGCCGCTGGCCACCTTGCTGGAAGCCAGATCGGTGCGCGCGCTGGCGCGGGTGATCGAGACCGGACCGGCCTCCCCCTCCACCGGGGATGGCGGCGCAGGCCACATCGCCACCATCCGCGCGGGCGGCGCTCTGCCACCCATCGTGGCGATCCACGGCGGCGACGGCGGCGTGTTGTTCTATCAGCAGCTCGCCGAGAGACTGCCGGACGACCGCCCCTTCCTGGCCATCGAATCCCCGGATCTGAGCACCAGCGGGGAAGTCCGCGTGGAATGCATCGAAGTCACCGCAGAAACCTACATCCGCCTGCTGCGCCGGGTGCGGCCGCACGGCCCCTACCTGCTAACAGGGTATTCGTTCGGCGGCCTGGTCGCCTATGAGATGGCGGCGCAGCTCACGGCCGCAGGCGAGGAAATCGAGTTTCTGGGATTGATCGACACGCTCAATCCGGTAGTGCCGGTGCGCGAGTATTCGCTGCCGGAGCGTGTTTCCGTGTTCTGGAAATCCCGCGAAGAGCAGCCCATGTTAGGCCGTCTCCAGAGTCTGGCCACGCGTTTCCGCGAGGGCGTGGGGACCAATCTGCGCGTCCGCTCCGAGGTGGCCGCCGCCAGCAGGGAAACGGCCGGGGCGCACTCCGAGCTGCGGGGCGTGCAACTGCGCGAGGCGCACTATCAGGCGATGCTCGCCTACACGCCGAAGCCCTGTGCGGGAGCCCTCACTTTGTTCCGCGCCTCCGGCGTGAGCGACAAGTTCGAGTTCCCGGAGGACTATGGATGGCGCGCCCTGGCCGGAGATTTCCGCATCGTGGACGTCCCCGGCGAGCACCTCACGGTGTTCGACCGCGATAACATCCATCTCTTCGCACAACGTTTCGCCGCCCGGCTTCCCGCCCCCAGGGGCGCCGCGCGTTCCATGCAACCCGTGAACGCATAAGTTATATTTTCGATCCTTTTTCCTCCCCCCCCGATGAAATTTCCTGTTCCAGAAACGACCCGGTCGCGCGCCGGGTGGTGTTCGCTGATGCGGCTGCTGCCGGTCCTCTGGGCCGCCACGCCCACAGCGGCGCAGGAGTATCATTCCATCGTCAATGCCAGGGAGCTGCCACGCATGGACGCGCGCGCGCAGGCGGCGCGCGCCGCCTGGCTGGATCTCGAGGGCGACGGCAAAATCAAACCCGGCGCCGACATCCGGCTGGCCGTCTCCGCCGTCCATGATGATAACATTTTCCTCAGCGCCGATCATCCCATGTCCGATGCGGTGCTCGCCGTGGTTCCGCATTTGGCGTACGCCACCGGTCCGGGGGCGGGCTCGGAGGGAGCTTATATCAGGGCCGCCTATCTTCCGGCGCTTGTGATCTATCAGGAAAACAGCGGGTCCAACCGCGTCGATCACGACCTCCAGCTAGCCGCCGGATGGCGCGGCAAGGCGATCACCCTCGCCTATGAGGGCGGGCTGCGCCGCCTCGGGGACGCCACAGCGGACACCGGAGCGCCGGCCGACCGTTACGAATACCGGAACATCGCCCGCGTGGCATGGCAAGCGCGTGAAAAGTTCGCGCTCGAAACTGCGGCGGGCATCAGCGGAACACTCTATGACAGCAACGCGTATTTCGATACCCGCCAGCTCTTCGGCGAGGCCTCGCTCATCCATGAATACTCACCCAAAACCCGCATCGCGCTCGTTTACCTCATCGGCCGCGAGCAAGTCGATGGCTCGGGCGATCAATCCGTCCAGCGCCTGCTCGCCCGCATCGCGTGGCAGCCGCGGGAAAAAATCTCGGTCGATCTGGCGGCGGGAATCGAGCATCGGAAATACGATCTCGGCTCCGGGACGGAACCGCTGCTGGAGGCGCGCGTCGGCTGGCGTCCGCGCGATGGCACTGAGTTTCATGTCTCGGGTTTCCTGCGCGAGGAGGCGTCGGGATTCTACCAAGGCCAGAACTATCAACTCGCGAATGTCACCGCCGGCCTGTCCCAGGCGCTCGGCCGCGGCTGGACCGCGCGCATCGATGGCGGCTGCGAGCGCGCCTCCTATGTCCGCGTTTCCGGCGGCGGCCCGGCCGAGCGCGTGGACCGCATCCTTTTCATCCAGCCCGCGCTCGAATACGCTGTCGGCGATTCCCTGCGCATCGGGCTGTTCCACCGCTTTTCCGACAATAGCTCCAATGACGACGACTTCGGTTACAAAAACCACCAGACCGGCGTGAGGCTGGATTATAATTTCTAACTACTCAATACGATGCGACTCATGACATGGCATGCGATGATGGCGCTGCTGGTCCTCGGACTGGCGGCGGGACTGCGGGCGCAGCAGGAGCGCGGAGCCTCAGGCATGATCGGCGCGCGCGACATGGTGGAAATCCGCGTGTTCCGCGAGGAGGACCTCACCACTCGGGCGCAGCTTTCCCCTGCGGGCACGGTGACGATGCCGCTCATCGGCGCGGTAAGTCTGGCCGGGCTGGGCACCGATGATGCGGCCCGGCTCATCGAAGCGCGCCTCAAGGACGGTTATCTGGTCAACCCGCAGGTGAGCGTTTCCATCGAGGAGCGCGTGCGGCGCAGCGTGACGGTGCTCGGCCAGGTGCGCGATCCCGGCGTGTTCCGCCTTTCCGCGGACCGGCGGCTCACCCTGGTGGAGGCGCTGGGCATGGCCGGCGGCCTGACACGCATCGCCAACGCGAGGAAAGTGACCTTGAAACGCGGCGATGGCAGCCCGCCAAAGCTCATCAACGTGAAGGACATCACCACCGGCAGGGCCGCCGATGTGGTGCTGCGGGACGGGGATGTGGTCCACGTTCCGGAAGGTCTGTTCTGATTCGATTTCCCACGGCACATATCATCATGAAACATCTTGAAAACAAGACCCCGCGGCCTCTGGTGCCGTATTCCGGCGCGGTCGGAGATGCCACCGCCCGCCTGCCGCGAATCGAACCGCTGCGTCTGCTCGCCGTGTTGAAACGGCGCGGTTGGCTGGTCGTGCCGTGCTTTCTGCTGGCAGTCGGCGCGATGTGGGCGCTGTTGCAGCGGATGACGCCCGTCTATCAGGCGCACGGATCGGTCTATGTGAGCACCGGCGCGCCCGGGATTCCGGAGGTGCGGGAAATCGTGCCGGTGGAGTCCAAGGAGCTCGAACAACTCCACTCCGTGGCCAACGGCATGACTTCCTCCACCCTGCTGCTGCGCGTGATCGAACTCTCCGGACTGTCGAAGGATCCGGCATTTCTAGCAGGACATGCCGGCGAACAAGGCTGGGTGGAGCGTTTTCAAAAACGCGTGAGGGTGGAGTTGCGGCGCGGCACGCGCATCATCGATATCGATGTGGAGGATCACGAGCCCGCGCGCGCCCGCCTGCTGGTGAACACCCTCAAGGAGCAATATGAACGCCTCGCCGCCGAGCGCCAGAACCGCCTCATGGAAATGATCGGCCAGGGCCTGGCAGCCGAGGAGCAGCGGCTGCGCGTGCGGATGGAGCAATCCGCGCGGAAACTGCGGATCTTCCGCGAGGAGAACCCGGTCCCCGGCGTGGAGTCCGGCCAAGGAGCCGAACTGCCCGGCGGAGAGCTGGCTGGCCTGCGCGGCCAGCTCACCCAGCTGCGTGCCGAACGGCTGCGGCTGGAGGCGGAGGTCGAGGGCCTGGCCCGGCTCGATGTGACCGATCCGGATGCCGTGGGACGGCTGCCCGCCAGTGGCGAGACCGCCGCGCTTTCCGCGCTCGCGCACAGTCTGCGCGACAAGCAGGTCGAATTCGCCCGGGTAAAGGAGCGCTATCTTCACAAGCATCCGGTTTACCGCGAGATCGCCGGGGAAATCAGCCGGCTCGAAGCCACACTGACCGCCGCGATGAGCGCGGCCAAGGTCTCGCTCGACAAGAAATACCAGGTCGTGCTCGGCAACGAGGAGAAGCTCGGCGCGGAGGTCAAACGCGCCGAAGGCCACGCCGTGGACGTGGACGGCTTGCGGGCGAAATTCGCCACCCTCGCCCGTGCCGCCGATGCGGACCGCGAACTTTACGCCACCGTGGAGCGCCGCCTGCGCGAAACCAGCCTGGCGGGCTCCGTGCCGGGCTCCGTGCTGCGCTGGGAGGAAACCCCGCTCACCCCTGAGAAGGCGGCCAAGCCTAACAAGCCGGTGTTCATGGCGCTGGCCGGAGGCGGCGGCCTGCTCCTCGGATTTCTGTTAGCAACGGTGCTCGAACTCGGCGACCGCCGCCTGCGCCACCCGGCGGCGGTGGAGCGCGCCACTGGCATGCCCTTGCTGGGCTGCCTGCCGGCTTCCAACTCGCGCGCCGCGGGCGGCATGGTGATGCTGAGCGATCCCGGCTCGGATATTGCGGAGGCTTTCCGCGGCTTGCGCGCGGTGCTGGCCCCGGAATGGCCGGGCACCGGCCTGCGCACCACGCTTTTCACCAGTGCCCGCGATGGCGAGGGAAAATCCTTCTGCGCCCTGAACCACGCCGCCTCGCTGGCGATGCAGGGCTACCGCACGCTGCTCATCGATGCCGATCTGCGCCAGCGCGGCCTGAGCCGCAATCCCGCCGCGAGTCAGGATGCGATGATGCCCGGCCTGGGCGATTACCTCGCGGGAAACGCGCAACCCGCCGAAACCTGCCTGCTTACCTCCCTGCCGGACCTCTACCTGATGGCCTCTGGAAGCCCCCGCGAGAACGCCTCGGAATTGCTGGCCGACAACCGCTTTCCCGCATTGCTGGAAAAGGCCTCGCTGTGGTTCGACCGCGTGGTGATCGATGTCCCCGCAGTGCTCGGTGCCAGCGATGTGCAGGCCGTGGCCCGCTATGCCGACCGCACCTGCATGCTGGTGGGCAGCGGCAACGCACGGCGCGACGAGGTGGAACGCGCGGCGGAAATGCTCCGCGCGGCTGGCGCGAAACTTGCCGGGTTTATCTGGAACGAGGTGCCCTCCGGCAGAACCGAGCAACCCTTCGTCAGCCCCGGACGCCGCCAGATCGCATCCATCCCGGGCGGAGGAGAAGAAGAATCCTTGTCATCCATGATCGAATCCGCTCCAATCCCGTCACCATCTCCCGACGCATCATGAGATCCGCTTTTTAGCCGTCCTGTTTCCCGCCCCCCCTGCGGGAAACTCCCCACGGCCCCCCTGAATTCCCCCATTTCCCCCCAAACATCATGTCCCCCCCACCGACCCTGTCGGTTGTGGCCGAGCGTCCCCGCGTCCGGCCCCAACTCCCACGTTTCCGCGAAACGGAAACCAAAGAACCCGAATCCTATCAGCTCCGCCACCGGCGCCGCCCCTGGGTGGCCCACCAGAAACTCGTGCTCCTGAGTTTCATCGGTGATGCCGCCGTGGTCGCCATCAGCCTGATGGCCGCCTACTGGCTGCGCTTTGAAACCGCCATGCGCGGCTGGGGCGTGGAGGATCCGAAAATGGATCTCCAGCAATACCTGGGCCACCTTCTAACGGGCAGCCTGCTGATGCTGTTCTTGTTAGGCACCTACCGGCTGCATGATCCGCGGAATTTCCTCTCGCTGCGCCGCAACATCGGAGTGATTTTCAAGGCGGGGGCGATCTGGTTCGCCAGTTTCCTCGGCCTCGCCCTCGCGCTCAAGCTGGAGCCGGAGATCAGCCGCATTTACTGCCTGATGGCGGCGGCGGCGCTGGTGTTTCTGCTGAGTGGCTGGCGCTTGTTTCTGCACGGGCTGTTCCAGCGCGAACCGGTCGCCGGCGCACTGCGCCAGAAAGTGCTCTTCGTCGGCTGGAACAACGAGTGCGGGCGCGCCATCGAGCGGCTGCGCCTGGACCGGGCGCGGAAACTGGAGGTCGTGGGAGTCGTCGCTCCGCAAAACGGCCGCTTCACCGAGCCGCCCGCCTCAGGCGTGGGGGTGCTCGGCCGCTACGAGACGCTGCGCCGCGTGCTGCGCAACAGCTCCGCGGACATCCTGATGGTGGTGGACGGCGCGAGCGACCGCGAGGGCATGCTGGAACTCGCCGAAATCTGCGGCAAGGAATTCGTCGATTTCAAGCTGGTTCCGAGTTGTTTCCAGGTGCTGGTTTCCGGTCTGCAATTCGAGAGCATCCACGGCCTGCCCGTGCTCGGTGTCGGCAGACTGCCGCTCCACCATGCCTTCAACAATATGGCGAAACGCGCCCTCGACATCCTCGGCGCACTGTTCGGCCTGCTCGTTTCCGCGCCGGTGATGGCAGTCTTCGCGGCGCTGGTCTATCTGGAATCGCCGGGCCCGGTGGTTTACCGCCAGCGGCGCGTGGGCCTCAACGGCCGGCCTTTCCACATCTTCAAGATCCGCAGCATGAAACCCGACGCCGAGAAGGGCGGCGGACCCGGCTGGACCGTCCAGGACGACCCGCGCCGGCTCCGCATCGGGGCCTTGATGCGCGCCTGGAACATCGATGAGCTGCCTCAATTCTGGAACGTGCTCAAGGGCGAGATGAGCCTGGTGGGACCGCGCCCGGAGCGGCCGGAGCTCATCGAGGACTTCAAGGAGGAAATCCCCCACTACAACGTGCGCCACAACATCAAGCCCGGCATCACAGGCTGGGCACAAGTCAACGGCCTGCGAGGCGACACCTGCCTGCGCGAGCGCGTCAAATTCGATCTCGACTACATCGAACATTGGAACTTCATTTTCGATCTCAGAATCATGCTGATGACACTCGTCAGTCGCAAAGGCGCCTGCTGAGGTCCGGAATGAAGCGGATGGAGCCAAGCCCACAAAATCCCGAACATGCGGCGCGGCGCAATTTATCGATCCGCTCCGCAGTGCTCACCTCGTTCCTTTCCAAGGCGGGGACGGCGCTGCTGCAATTGCTGGCCATCCCGATCGCGATCCGGGTGCTCGGGCGCGAGGAATTCGGGCTCTTCACCACCGTCACGCTCACGCTGACCACCGTCTCGCTGCTGGAAGTGGGGGTGGGGCCGGCGCTCGCCCACGGCGTGGCGCGGGCCAATGCGATGGGCGATACCGGGCGGCGGCGAGAGCTGGCGTCCACCGCGTTTCTGATGATGGCGCTCATCGCCCTGCTGGCAGGGGCGCTGCTGGCGGCGCTGCTGATCAGCGTGCCGCTGCCGCTGCTTTTCGGCGATGGCTATGCCGGGCGCGAGGCGGCGATGAGACCCGCGCTGTGGCTTGGACTCGGCTTGTTCCTGATGCTTTTCCTGCTCAATCTCAGCGAGCGGCTGCGCGAGGGGCAGTTGGAGGTGGCAAAGACCAACCTGTGGGGCGCGCTGGGCAATCTGGTGGCGGCCGCGGCGGTGGGAATCGGCGTGTTGTTCGTACCGCAGGTCTGGTTTCTGGTGCTGGCTGTGAATGGTTCGGCGGTGCTGGCAAAGCTCGCCAACACCGCCACGCTGTGGTGGAAACACCCGGATTTCATCCCCAAGTGGCAGGCGTTCCGGATGCCGCTGGCCCGGCATTTGTTCCGCGACGGGCTCTCCTTCGCCGCCGCCACCCTGCTCACCGGCGTGGTGGAATACAATCTCTGCGGCTGGATGGTGGGACGCGCCGGCGGCCCGCGCGATGCCGCGCTTTACGGCATCTTCGTCTCGCTCTCCGTCATGCAGCTCGGCTTCGTGATCATGCTCACCGCTCCCACCTGGCCGGCCATCGCCGAGGCCATCGCCCGTGGCGACCGCGAATGGGCCGCGCGGGCCGCACGCCGTCTGCAAGCCTATGGCCTGGCGGTCGGTGCCTGCGCCGCGCTGGGCCTGACCACGCTAGGGCCCTGGGTCTTCGGGATCTGGCTGGGCCCGGAATTCGCCGATACCGGCCGCGGCGTGCTCGCGTGTTTCGGCTTCTATTTCGCCGCGCACGTCTGGCGGCACATCCATCACACCCTGATGATCGGCACCGGCCAGGTCACCCGCCTCGCGCGCGTCCAGCTCATCGAAACGCTGATCGTCGCAGCCGTCGCCTGGGCGGCCCTGCACGGCGGAGGCCTGCCCATGATGCTCGCCGCCATGGGAGCGACCATCCTCTGCATCACCGGCACCCTGCTGCCCCGCCGCGTGGCGGTGGAGTTGAAGCGAAATTATTGATGCGCCCGGCTTCGATAGGATTCCAGTTCCGTGATGCCGATCCTCTCAGAAGAAGCCAGTTGGTAATGCCGTTCCTCGACGATTTTGACCAAACCAAACTCATCCAGACACAATTCGAAGATGGCGATTTTCGAGTCGTCCATGAATTGCGCTGAAATGGCGCGGCACACGAGAGCCGGGAAACTTTTCGGCGCAACACGCGATATTCTGTTTGGCCTGGACCCGTCTCACTGGATCTTTTTGACATACATCGCCTTGAGGGCGATGGCGATGCCATCCATTTTGCAGTCGATCTCGTGATCGCCGTCCACCAGGCGGATGGGCCTGGACTTGGTTCCGATCTTGAGAACCTGGGAGGAGCCTTTGAGTTTCAGATCCTTGATCATCGCGACCACGTCGCCGTTTGCCAGGACGTTGCCATAGGCGTCCTTGACGGTTCTTTCGGCGCTTCCCTCCTCTGAGGAAAGCCCGACCGGCCATTCGTGACCGCATGTGAGACATTCGTAGTTTCTGGTGTGGACTGCGATTTCGTTCATTTCACACAGCGGGCAGGAAGGAAAGGAATGACTCATGGACGGCGAGAGAATGGCAGTGATTCCCGGAAATCAAGCGCGTCTTTGGCCGGATTGATTCTCGCTGACGGCCACATAGACCGTGCTGGCGGCGGTGCGATCCTGATGGGGATTGTGAAAAGTCACAACATGCGCCTCGCAAGTGGCGAAAACCTGGGTGAGAGAGGCAATGAACGCCACATCGGGAGGATCATCGGACCACAAGGCGAAGATGCCGCCCGGATGGAGGTGGCTGGTCAAACGGTGGAGTCCCTCAGGCGTGTAGAAAGCGGAGTTTCCCTCGTGAAGGAGATTGGAAGGCGAGTGATCGATGTCCAGCAGCACGGCGTGATGGAGCCGCCCGCATTCCAGGGGATCGAAGCCCGGTTCGTCTCCGGTCGAGAGTGCGAGTTTGAAAAAATCACCCCGGACGAAACGGCAGCGCGCATCCGCCGTGAGCCCCGGCCCCAGAGGCACGAGGCCGCGCTGATGCCAGCCGATCACCGCCTCAAGGAAATCCACCACGATCAAGGAGCCTACTTCCGGAAACTCCAGCGCGGCGCGCGCGGTGTACCCGAGGCCCAGGCCGCCCACCACCACATCGAGGGGTTTGCCCGGAAAGGCGGCTTTGGCGGCGGCCAGGCCAAGCCGTGAAAGCGCCTGTTCCACCTCGGTGAACAAACTCGTCATCAAAAACGCATCGCCCAGGATGATTTCATGCACCTCGATGTCATCAAGGGATGGAAGCGTCCTGCGGCGGAGAACCAGATCACCGAGCGGGGTTTTCTGATAGTCGAGTTCCTCGAATCGGCGGTTGGGAGGCATGGTTTTGACGGAATGAGATTCGGGCGGACGCAACATCAGGCAAGCCGCCTTTGATGGCATTTGAGCAGGCGGTCGGCGAAAAACGGGCCTGCGGGCAAGAGGGCGGCGAGACCCACGATCAGGGCGAGCTTGAAGGGCAGCGCCGCGCGCAGCATCGCCAGCAGGACCAGTGCGCCGAGTGCGATGAAAAGCACGCCATGCGCCCAGCCTGCCCATTTCACGGCCAGCGGTTGGTCCCAGAGATATTTGAGCGGCATTGCCACGCCTAACAAAAGCAGGAAGGAAACCCCTTCGGTGAGGGAGGCGGCTCGCAGCAGGAACATCGGGGTCATGGCGCGGGGAGCAAACGCAGGCGCGGGGATTTTTCAAAGGGTTTCCGCAACTTTCGCGCTGGCTGCGGGCGGAGGAAATGGTTATCACAGCGTCCATGAAGTCCTGCCTTGGCCTGTTTTTTATCGTCATGGTGCTGACGCTCGTGCTCGCCGGCGGGGGCTTGATCTGGTATTTGAGCCACAGCGCGGAGTTTTCGCGCAAGGATGCCGCTCCGGCGCGGGCGATCCCGGTTCCGGGGAAACGCTAGATGAGGCGCGGGAAGACCCGGCGTAGTGAGGCCCGCCATTTTTCGAGGAAGGCGAGATTCCGGGCACTCATCGAGGCGCTTTCGAGGTCCGGCGTGGAGGAGTTTTCATAATCGGCAAACGCCGCGCATTCGTGATCGATTGCGGTTTCGACCATGGTGATCGCGCGTTCCACTGCTTCGCGGCAGGCATGGGTTTCGCGTTCCAGCAAGGCCCGGCCAAGCGAGGATTTTGCCTCATCGCGCTTGCGGACGAGCGACTCCGCCTGCTGGCTGGCCTCGCCGACCCGCGCGAACAGGGCCATGAGTGCGGGCGAGACCGTGCCGCGCGTTTCGGCGGGCGTGCCGCGCAGTTCCAGCCAGTGGCGCAAACGCCGGGACGGACTGGTGAGGGTTTCATAGGCTTCACGCAAGGTGGCGAATGCTTGTTCCTCGCCGCCGGCGTCCGGGTGTGCCAGCCGACCGGCCTCGCGGTAGGCATCGTGCAGCGTTTCCGCGGCGATCACGAGGCGGGGCGGAATCCCCAGAATTGCGTAGGCATCCATGATCACGGGGCGGCGTTCTTTTTGCCGGGAATCAACCAGATGTTGCGGAACTGGATGGCATTGCCGTGATCCCGCAGGCGCAGCGGGCCCTCGCCCTTCGGTTCGTTGAGGCGTTGGGAGAAGGCATGCGCGGTGGCGTGGGGGATGTTTCCGTGGGTGATGAGCATGACGATGAGCAGGCAGGCGGGGATTTTCATGATCATGAGGGCGCTATTTCTATAAGCCGACCGCCAAATCACAAGCGGCCATCGTCAAAAAACGCCACTCAATCCCGGTGATAGGGCGATCCGCTTTGCAGGGAGGCGGCGCGGTAGAGCTGCTCCAGCAAAACGAGCAGCGCGAGCTCGTGCTGGAGGGTGAAGGGTGAGAGCGTGAGCAACAGATCTGCGGCGGCGCGCAGCGAGTCGCTATGGCCATCGGCCGCGCCGATCAGGAAGGCCACGGTCTTGATGTCGCCGCGGGTGGCCAGGGCATCGAGTTTCCCGGCGAAGGCGCGCGTGCCCATGCGCTCGCCGCGTTCGTCCAGAACGATGCGGAAACATCCTTCGGAGCGCTCCAGCAAGCGCGCGGACACCTCATCGCGCCCGCCGGACTTGACCGTCACGAGTTCATGGCCGCCGCCGCGCGACAGGCGCTTCATATACTCGTCCACGCCCGCCTTGGCATAGGAGAGCGCGGGTTTTCCGGCGACGATGATGCGGATGCGCATGGGATGCATCGGAGCTTGCCCGGCCCCGGGCGGCGCGCCAACCTCATTTCCACATGATGATCCGCCTCTTTCTTTCCGCGCTGATGTGCGGTGCTTGCTCGCCCGGATTGGGGCCCGTGGCGCCCAAGACACAGGTGGAGCGCAAAATGATCGGCCTCCTGGAAAAATTCGACCGCTGGGACGACAACGGCGATGGCGAACTCGACCGGAGCGAACTCGCTACGGGCCTCGAAGGCACCGAGCACAAGCCCGAGAGAGCGATCACCTTCTACGACACCGATGCCAACCAGCGGATCTCGCTGCGGGAGGCGCAGGCCGGCTACAGCCGCGCCGATGAGGCCGAGAAACTCATCCATGAGCGCAAGGCGGCTGAGGCCGCCGCGCGATGAGCGCCATCTACGAGACCGACAAGCTGCTAGCCGAGTATTTGTTATTCCACTACGGCGCGGCGGAGGAAATCCTGCCGCCGGAGCGCGCATGGCCCGCCGGAATGCGCGAGGCGCTGGATTTCCCGCTGCGCACCGTCGCCTGCTTTTCGCCTGGCCACGCCGGCCGCGGGCTCGATCTGGGCTGCGCCGTCGGGCGCTCCACCTTTGAAATGGCGCGCACCTGCGATTCGGTCACGGGCATCGATTTCTCCCATGCCTTCATCCGCGCGGCGGAGGCACTGCGCCTTGGAGAAGCGCTGACCTACGAACGCCTGGACGAGGCCTCGCTGCGCACGCCCCTGAGCGCATGCGCTCCTGCGGGGATCACCGGTGAGCGCATCCGATTCCTGCAAGGCGATGCCATGCATCTGCCGGACGGACTCGGTTCCTTCGATCGCGCGCATGCCGCCAATCTGCTCTGCCGCCTGCCCGAACCGAAACGCCTGCTAGACCGCCTGCCGTCGCTGATTCGTCCCGGCGGCGAGTTGGTGCTGGCGACGCCATGCACCTGGCTGGAGGAGTTCACCCCGCGCGACCATTGGCCGCCGCGCGGCACCTTCGATTGGCTCAAATCCGTGTTGATGCCACATTTCACGCTACTACGGACATCCGAGGAACCGTTCCTGATCCGCGAAACCGCGCGCAAGTTTCAGTGGACGCTTTCGCTGGTGACGGTGTGGCGGCGCGAACGATGCGGTGACGCGGGAACTACCTTGGAAGATGCGGCAGAGCACTAGTTGCCTCTCTTCAAAGCCAAGTCGAAGTCTCTGCCGCGCGCAGACGCGATGGACGGGTATCTTGCGGAAGTGAAGGGCAGGCTGAAACCGCCCGCCCTTCGCGACAAGAATCAACGCTTGAAGGCCTGGTGTTCCGCGCAAGCGCAGTAGGATGTGAGGGCGCTCGACGCCAGCGACCTGGATTTTTCACGCGGTTATTTGGACAACGAAGGGGAGCGGGCCTCCCATCCGCAATCTCAACTGAGGATTAGAGCTTCACCTCAGCCGGAGCAACCGGAGGCAATCGCAAATTAAAATTTCGAAAGGAACTCTGGAATGCCCGGTTGAAGTCAGTGTCGCGGCAGATCATTTCGTCGCCCCGGATGACTGCGGGAAAGTCATTCATATCGCCACTGGATGCGAAGCGGACCAAATCCAGGATTTCATTCATGCGCTTCCATGCCGCCGTCGCCAGCGCCTACGGTTGGCCCGCGAATCTAACAAGCGAGGATGTCCTCGCCCGCCTGTTGGGGCGCAACCGCTCCGCCCCAGTGAGACCGTGAGACCGCGGAGGACCGCCAATTTCTGTCTCTCGAGCGACATTCCGCTCAAAGGTTGACGACAAGTCGAAGATCCATTTTGCTCATCCGGTGAAACAAAAGTGTCCGGAATGCGGCAAGGGCAAAGCCCGCAGAAATTGTCATCGCAGCGGTGGCGTGGAGATTTGCAGCGCATGCTGTGCCGCCATGCGTGATGAATCCTGTGGGGAATGCGTGTTTTATGTGGAAACCCGCGTGCGCGAGCTTACAAAAAACTCGCGCACGCTGCCGGGCGGGCATTTTTTCACGGAGATCTCCGATGAAATCGATGAGGCGGTGAACGAGGGGTTGGCGCGAGCCCAACGCGGCGAGGCTGTGGCGGTGATCCGGGAATTTCTTGCCATGCTCGAGGACCACCCGCGCAGCCATATCCTGTTGTTTGGAATCGGGACCGCCCATGCCTGCATCGGCAGGCAGCGGGAGGCCATCGAGTGGTTCGAGCGGGCGATCGGCATTTTCCCGCACTGCATCGAGGCCAGAATCAACCTGGCGACCGCCTGGCAGAAACTCGGTGATTTTTCCAATGCGGTCCGGGCTCACCGGAAGGTGTTGGAATACGGTGAGCGGCACGACCCGGATGTTGCCCGATCACAGGAGTTTATCGATGACGTCAATGCCATGCTGCGCGCCAAGCACAATGGCATTTCAATCGACGCTTTTCTGAAATCGTCCGACAATTTCAACGCGGCGTTCGCGTGCATGGAGCGCAAGGAATGGGAAGAGGCCGTCCGCCTGTTCAAGGCGGTGCTCAAGGTGAACCCCCACAGTGTCCCCTCCCATGGCAATCTGGGCCTGTGTTATGCCCAACTGGGTCGCAAGGCTGATGCGCTTGGCGAATTGCACAAGGCACTGGATCTGGATCCGCACTACCAACCGGCACAGTTGAACCTCGTCAGTGCCGAGGAGATGGAGGAGGGAAAACCTCTCCAAAATGCGCAATTTGAGGAGGCTGGGAGTTTGTTTGGCGAACCATGATGATGACAGGAGCTCCGCTGCCGCACGGCGCGGACGGCATCGTTCCGGTGGAGGAAACTTCGAGACTTGGCGCGGATGAAATCAATATCGCCGGAGCCTTCGATGCGCAGACCGGTCGTTTCATCCACAAGGCCGGCAGCGATGCGGCCACGCTCGGGCATTTGGTTTCCTCGAAACGCCCGGACGAGTTGTTTCTCTCCTATCGCAGTGAATTCGACGGACTGCCCGAGCCGTTGTGCGCGCTCTATGCGCCGGCGGCACTTCCCCTGTTGCGGGACCCGGAAATTCATTGCCCGCGCAAGGTGCTCATCCGGCATGAATGCCGCCTGCTGGATCCCGTCACGCCGCGCACGCTCGACAACGCCAACACGCCCGGCGACTGGCAGGCCGCGAACACACCATGAATAACTATCAGATCCATTACTTCGGCCTGCTCGGCGAGCGCCGCGGCCTGGCGGAAGAGTCGATTGCCAGTCCCGAGCAGACGCCTGCCGGACTCTACGCCGCGATCAACGCCGAACACCGGCTCGGAATGGAGGTCTCCGACTTCCGGGTTGCCGTCAATGATGAGTTCACTCCATGGGAGCATCCCCTCCATGACGGCGACCACATCGCCTTCCTGCCACCCATGTCCGGTGGGTGAAAGGTCACAAAAAGGCTCGCGGACTCGCCCCGCCGGCGCAGAATTCACCCGTGCTGAACTTCAACCCCTACAATCTGCTGGCAGGATTCGTCTTCGGAACTCTCGGCTGGGGAGCGTTTTCCTACGGCAAGAAGCTGGATCTTTGGCAACCCCGCGTGATCGGGCTCGCGCTGATGATTTATCCGTATTTCATCACCAACGACTGGTTGCTCTGGGGTGCTGGCGTGGGCTTGCTGGTATTGCTCTGGTTTTATCATCACGAGTGATAGCGCCGGTTTTCCCTGCGGATTACTGGGGGCTGCCAAGTGTCTCCACCATGATCGCTCAGTCTCACCAACCACTCGTGTGAGGAAAATCCGGCTTGAATTCCGCGTGCGTCTTCTCGAGCTGGAATTCACGGCGCCTCTTCGATCTTCAGGCGAAAAAACCTCGAGGGGGGATCTGCTGGCAAATTAAGCATGATGTCACCATCATCATCTGTTGAAATCGTACCGCCTGCCCGTGCCGTCCATGCTCCAGCACCGAATCTTACCGCCACTTCCTCCCAGTCGTCCAGACCTTCGCCCGCTTCAATCGCCGCTCTCAAATAAGACGGGGAAGTCCCATGTGTCGGGATTCCCACCGAGATCACGCCTTCTTCCTTTCCCGCGAATTCCAGCTTCGGAAGTGCTGCGATTCCTACAGGATTGAGGTTCACGACGTTCAATCCAAAATAGTGTGCCACCATGTTGGGAATCCCGTCGCCATTGGCATCAGCGCAGGGACTGAGATCGGATTGGAAAGGATAGCCGGAAGCAAGCATCTCGGTTTGAAAGGCAGCGCTGACAAGCGGCAATCCCAGCAACACTTCGCCCTTTTCGTGAAAGGTGAGGAGTGCGCCTACCTGTTCGATCACATTCACTCCGCGCTCCGGCAGTGAGACCGGAAGCGCCGACCATTGCCGGCCATCCTGGGATTCAAGGAGTCGATAGACGAGATTGTTGACCGAGTCGGGAGATAACGCATAGAGCCCCTGAGCGCCTTTGGCAACCCGTCCCGGAGTCAGCGAGGAATGATAGAGTCGCTCCCAACTCCGCCCGTCTGCCGACCATAGCGAGAAGCTTGAACTACCCGTCGCCATGAAACTGGTTCCGTCCGCGTATAGAAATCGATAGTCCCCGCCGCCCCAGGTATTGGGCACTTGCAACCACGGCCCTGCATTCGTCCACGACTTGATATTCGCCCCGGATAAAGCCAGGGCCATTCCATTGATCCCTGCCACATCGTCGATCCGAAGTTGACCCGCGAGTTCCAAATTCCAACTCGCCCCATCGCTGGAATGATAAATCCCGCCATCTTTTGACCCCGCGATGAAGCGCGTGCCATCCCATGTCACGCTCGTGAACTCCTTCCCCGCAGGCACACCAGTCTCAACCCAGGAAACGAGGTCGTCTGATATCAGGACCGTTTTGCCGACCGCCACTGCCAAGGTGCCGTTGTCAACCACCGCTGTCAGCAGTTCATGCGGATGGTTTCCGGCCCGGTGGTTTGTCCAGGACCGACCGTCCACGGAGCTGAGCAAATTCCCGGGCTCCGCAAGGGCGATCAATCGACCCCGCATCCAGAATACCCGACGGAATCCCCGGACACCACCTCCCAGCACATGAGTCCAACTGTCACGATTCACAGAGCGGCCAACCATTCCCCGGGTTCCGACCGCGACATAAACCCCATCCTTGAAGGCGATGCCACGGATTTCAGGTCGGGCGATGTCAGAATCCGTGCTGAACTTGGTTCCTTCACAATGGGAACTCCACGATGTGCCATCCGCCGTGGATGCGATTCTTTCTCTCGGCCCCAGACCGAAACACCGGTTGTCAGCCAAACGCAACATGGCGGCACGCCAGCCTGAGATCCCCGGGCTCAACACCCAGGTCATTGCATCGACCGATTCGAGCATCATATCCGGCGCATCCGAGACGCTGGCAAGAAATCGTCCGCCGAAGTGGCAGACATCCAGAATCGTTTTGGAGGTGGGCGTTTGAACGACAGACCAGGTTTCACCATCGCTCGAAACCCGCACCTTGCCGCTTTCCCCGGAGATCACCCATATTCCCGTGCCGTAGGCCGCACCCGTCAATATGCCCGAGCCGAGCGCCTTCCCCGGGTCTGCCGGGCGGTGCCACGACAAGCCATCCAGCGACCGCAGCACCGTGCCGGAATATCCTACCGCCAACCAATCGGAGTCACCGCGTAGTATCCGCCTCACATGCCTGGCCGGACTCACATAAGTCGCCGGCCCCAGTTGGTATTTTTCATAGGTCACCGGTCTCCATGTCCTGCCATCCGAGGAAACCATGATTCCTTGTTCCCCGCCCGCGAGGATCAAACCATCTGCCACAGCCAAATCCCTGATTGTCCATGTTCCGGGGAAACTTCCCTCGTTCCAATGTTCTCCATCCGGGGACATTAGCGTCCGCCCGTTCCATCCGGCTGCTAGAAATCCATCCGGCACCGCCACCACCGCTTCAAGTCCCGAGTAGGTCCGGCGTATCACCTCCATCCCCCCACCCGTGGACTCCCGCACGACCTAGCCAGTGCTTGCCGAAGCCGACACCGATTCCTCGTAAAAGCCGCTGCTTCCGACAAGCAGCAGCCGACCATCCGTGAAAACAGCCGAGCGCAAATCACAAGCACCGGAAATTCCCGTTCGCTCACTCGTCCAGAGGCCATCGCCCGCCTTGCTTAGAAGTGTTCCCGCGTCACCACACACCAAGAGTCCGGTATCTGACTCAAGCACAGCATGAAGATCGAACATGACTCCCGATTCCTCTGTGTGCCATGCTCCGCTCGCCACTTTCCTTAAAATCACTCCGCCACCGCCCACCGCAACCAGCCCGGCATCGGTGGCGGCGATGCCAAATAACGTCGCCTCGGCGCCTGTCGTTCCGACCTCCCAGGCCACCCCATCAAGAGATTCGATCATCACCCCGTTCTCGCCCACCGCATGGAAGCGTCCATTGCTGTGAATGACCGCATGCAAATCGTCCGTTACCGGACTGGTCACGGAAAGCCACGATTGACCGTCGTCAGACCGGGAGATCACACCTCCCATTCCCACCGCGACAATCCGGGTTCCCGAACTCGCCACCGCACGCAAATCGACAAGTCTCCCGACATAGCCAAAGCTCACCCCACCTCCGGCATCGATTCGCCGCACGGCTCCATTTGCACCCACTACGATCAGTTGATCATTGAAACTCACACTCGATCTTAAAACGTCCGCCGAACTGCCTCCATAGGAGGAGTTCCAGTTGACCCCGTCTGTAGATGAATGGATCCAACCATAATGACCGAAGGCATAATAGCGCCCGGCATGCCTTGCCACCGTGTGCGCGGATGCCTGAAGCGGAACTGGAACATTCCACCCGCGCCCACGCCCCACCCAAAGAATCTCACCTTGGCTGCCAGCCACGATCCATCCGTCTTCGACGCCGGAGATCGCCCCGGCCCCGGAGAGTGTTTCCGCTGAAGTGCTCCAAGTCACCGCATCCGCCGAGAGCAGCAAGACCCCATAGTCATTGACCGCCAGAAATCCCTTCTCCTCGTGAAAACCAAGGCCGGTCAGAGGACGCTGGCCCGGCGCCGCCATGGTCTCCCACGATCCGGGTGCGCTTTCCCGGAAGAACCGGCGTATCCCCCCACTATCGGAATAGAGCAGAACGCCGTTGGGACTCGCGCATCCCCGCTTCAAGTTCGCCTGCACACCGAGATCCTGAATGGCCCATCCGAAGCCGTCATCCACCGAGATGGCGAGCGTGGAGCTTCCCACCACATGCACCTTACCCATGGCAAGAAACACGTCCTGAAAATTCGCCGCCCCGCTCAAAACCTGGCTCTGCCAGGTTTTGCCATCAGGAGAACGGAGGATTCTCCCCTCGGCGCCACATGCGATGAAGGAGCTTCCCGTCCAGCCCACCGCACGAAGGTGGGCTACCACTCCGGAATTCATCGATTCCCAGACGTATCCATGCTCGGAATACGCAATGGCACCACCATCACCCACCGCGACAAATCCACCTCCGGATCCGGCAATCCCGCGCCACCACACACGTTCCGGGGCCTTGCCCCGTATCCAGTCGTGTCCATCTTTGGAAAAATAAAGCCCGGGGGCATCCGCGTAGTCAATCACGTTGGCCACCCCGATTGCCATCAGACCTTGCTTGGAACTCGCTATGGCTGAGAAACCCGCCAGATCCGCCTGTGGATGAATCCGCGTCCATAGCAACTCGGCTCCCTCGGCCGTCGCGATGAATCGAAACATCACGATCAGGGCGAGAAAAACAACGTCTTTCATGACACCTCAATCTGCGGAACCATCGCCCGACAGGCAAGTTGAATGTCATGACTGATACCGGTCAGAACCGCCAAGTGAATCGTGACCCGGTTTTCCCCTTGGCAGCCGCTTGAATTTCCAGCCTATTTGCCCCGCCCATGCCCACTGAAGCGATCCTTTCCACCGCCCGACAATTCCTCGGTGTGGACCCGACCGTTCCCATCACGCTGGAACCGATCAAGCGCGGCGCGTCCGGGCGCACGATCGTGCGCGTGAAAACGCCGGTGCACGTACCATTCATCGGCATCCACTGGACCGAGGAACGCGAGGACAACGCGCAGTACATCCCGGTGGGGAATTTCCTGAAACAGGCGAAACTGCGCGTGCCGGAGATCATCCATGAGCGCGCGCGCTACCGGGTGGCGCTGGTGGAGGACCTGGGAGACGTGGACCTGTTCTCGCTGAAGGAGCGCCCCTTTGCGGAACGGCTGCCGCTCTACCGCTCCGCTTTCGAGCAGGTGGACAAGCTGTTTTATGCGAAGCCGCCGAAGGACTTCCATCTGATGCCGCCCTTCGACGCGGCGCTCTATCGCTGGGAGCAGCAGTATTTTTTCGAGCATCTGGTGGAGGATTTCCTCGGCATGGATGCCACCGCTTTGAGGAAAAACCCGGTTTTCACCGAGCTGGCGGAGCGCCTCGGCACGGTGGCGCGGCATCTCGTCCACCGCGATTTCCAATCGCAAAACTTGCTGGTCAGGGATGGCAAGGTCTGGCTCATCGACTTCCAGGGGCTGCGCCGCGGCCGCCAGGAATACGATCTGGCGTCGTTGGTTTTCGATCCCTACATGGATCACTCGGCGGACGAGCGCGAGGGCCTGCTGAAGTTATGGGAAGACATCGCCGACGAGCGCCCGGAGCCCACCTTGTTCCATGAATGCGCCGCGCAACGCCTGATGCAGGCGCTGGGCGCCTATGGCAACATCCTCAGGAACCGCGGCGATGAATGGTATCGCCCGCACATCGCCACCGCGGCGCGATTGTTAGGAGAGGTCGCCGCCGACACGCCATTGGAAACCCCGCTCGCGCCGGTGCTCGCGGCGATCCGCTGATCCCGCCGTGAACGGCTTGCTCCAGCCCTGCCTGCGTGTCCCGCTTTTCGCGGTGCTGGCAGCGATGATCGCCTGGATCTTCCTGCCGGGCACCCTGATCGACCGCACGGCCTTCACCGCCATCGCGCGCACCTCCGCCAACCCGCCGTTTTTCATCACGGGAAACGGCAGCCAGGCGGCTTCGTGGCAGGTCCGCAGCTTTGCCTCGAAGCAACGATCCGACCCCCGGCGAGCACCGCTCATTGTTTCGCTGAGCGACGATCCCGAGGGTTTTTTCCAAAGCTCGCCGCCCTCCCCCATCGATTTGGCGGTCATTCTGAGCAATTTCCGGCGTCTCGGCGCGACCCAGGCGGCGACCGCCGCAGTGCTGGCCTGGGATGAGCCGGATCCGATCGGCCTGGCCGCGCTTGACATGGCCATCGCGCGTTTCGACACGATGCTGATGGCCGCGCCGCTCACCCGCGGTGCAAAAGCGGAGTCGCTGCCGCCGGCATTCCGCAAGGCCTCGGTTTCCGTGAACGAGGTGCATGGCGATCTTTCCGCCATCCCGCTGGTGAACCGGATTCCGCTGCCCGGCGTGATTCTCGGAGGAGAAAACACCACGGCCGGATTCCAAACGCTGGATTCCGAGGCCGCCACAAGTTTTCCCCCTCTGCTGGCCCGCTGGGAAGACCGGATCGTGTTCGCGTTCCCCCTGCTAGCCGCGATGCGGAGCCTCGATCTCCCGGTGGATGGCATCGAAATCCGCCTGGGCGCCTATCTCAAGCTCAGCGCGCGCGGACCGGTTGTGCCGCTGGACCGCTACGGTCGCATGGCCACACCGCCCGGCCAAGTTTCGCCCTATGCGGTGATTCCGGCCGAGGCCTTGATCGATGGCGGCGATGCGTTGTTTCCGAAACAAGCGCCGAAGCCGGTGATTCTCCGCGACGATCACAGCGCCGCCGACGCCGCCACACGGATTTTCTCAAAAAACCTGCCGAGGATGATCGCCGCCATCGCCTCCGATACCGGCCTGGCTCCCGCCCGCATGATCGCCCGCTTCACTCCGGCCCGCGAGCTGGTGCTGCTGGCCGTGCTCATCGCGGCGCTCACGCCACTTTCCCGGCTCAATGCATTTCCCAGGAATATCGGGTTTCTCGCGCTCTCCGGGTTTGTGATCGCCGCCCAAATCATCGCCGCCGGGTCCGATCTATGGTTGCCGGGACTGCCCGCGCTGGCTGCGATCACGACTGCGGCCATGGTTTGCAGGTTTGCATGCGTTTCCCCGTATTCCACAGCATTGCCATGAAACAAAATCCCCGCCATTTCCATCACAGGGTTGGTCATCGGCATGCAGTGGCGCACCGGTGTGGGTGATGCCGCTGCCCGCGGCGATAAACCCGGCTTGGAATTTCAGGAGGGAGGGCCGGCATTGAACCTGCGCACGGTCACCTTGCCTCCACCGCAGGGCGCGCCCAGCCGCTCCGGCCGGTCCACCACGGGGAAGCGGAACTTCCGGCCACCTCCCACCGACTGAAGCCGGGTGAGCGCACCCACACCGATGGCCGCGAGTCCTAACAGGGTGAGCCCGCCAATGGTGAGCAGCCCGAGACGCAGGCTGCGCTGGCGTGGTGGCGGCGAGGCGCAACGCGCAAAGTAGTCATTGAATGCCTTCACCAGATTGCCGATCAGGGTTTCGGCATAGGCTTCGGGAGAGAGATTTCTATCAGTTTGATCGACTGCGGCCAGCAGGAGTGCGGCTGTTTCATGAGTGGGCACCCGGTTTCCGGCCGGCGGCGGGTCCGGGTTTCCGCCGATATCGCGGCCGAAGCCGAGGCTGCGGTTGCCGGCCTCGAACACGACCACCAGGCCGTTGCCATCGGGCAGCCAGATCTGTTGCAGCTGGGCCGCGAGTTCGGGCGCGCTGGTGGCGATCAAAACCGGCTCCACCATCAGGAGGATGCGGTATCCGTGCTCCGACTCCAGTTTGCGAAGCTGCTCGGAAATACGCCGCAGCGCCCCGGAATCCCGGCTGAACACGCCATTGGCATCGCGGACTCCGAAATCCGGTGGTTTGGGGATGCCGCCACCCGCCAACCACTCCGGCAGGGTCTGGCCGAATCCAGACAAGGCCGCTGCCACCCAGACCAACCAGGCTGTGATTCCGTATCGAAGCCAACGCATGTGCGGCGACGCTTCACCATCCGCATCCGGCTGGCAAGCGGGGACTTGAATGCGGGCCGGCGCAGGGCGTTTGCCTGGCTGGCCTGTTCTTCGCAAGGGGCTGCGTTTTCGAGCAAGTCACCACTTTGCTTGAGGAGTTCCTGGGCCACGGGCAGTTCTCAATTGTCCTTTGCTCCGCAATAAGCGGCCATGGCGACGGACCGCCCGCTCTCTTGCCGACAGATGATGATGATGATGATGATGGCTCCGCAGGGCAACGCCTTGTTTTTCAGCTCGTGCGAGCGGGATTTTTCCCGACTGTGCTTGTCTTGCCGGGCGGGGCTTTGCTAATCCTCCAGCCATGAAGCTCGGCTACACGATCCTCTACGTCAAAGATGTGCCCCGCTCGGTGGCGTTTTATGAAGACGCCTTCGGTCTAAGCCGCCGCTTCGTCCATGAGGCCGGTATGTATGCCGAAATGGACACCGGTGCCACCACGCTTTCCTTCGCCGCCAACGGTCTCGCGAAATCCAATCTGCCCTGCGGATTTCAGGAAAACACGCCCTCCTCCCCGCCTGCGGGATTTGAGATCGCATTCACCACCGAGGATGTTCCCTCCGCATACGAGCGCGCGCTCAGCGCCGGAGCCACCGCCGTGTCCGGCCCAATCACCAAACCCTGGGGCCAGATCGTCGCCTTCGTCCGTGACAAGGATGGTATTGTCGTCGAACTCTGCTCGCCCTCCACGCAATCGTGATGAGTGGCGGTGGTTTTACGACCGCCCGGCCCAATCATTCTGCCGCCCCGTGCCCGCCGATCCATCCGCATTCTTCCGGGATTCCCGCTGGAAGAACCGTTTCGACGACGAGATTCTACACGCCGCGAATCCTCTCGTTTCAAAAGTCCGGGAACTTCGCCTGGAAGAACCGTCACCGGATTCCTTCAGCTTGTTAGGAACGATGGTGCAGGAGGAAACCGAGGTCGGTTTCTGGCCGGCCGATGACGGCTGGGAGATGGAAACCTTCTGTTCCTGCGAGCTGGGGGCCTTCTGCCACCACGCCGCCGCCCTCATTCTGCGTGCGGAAAAAGAACGCGTCCTCTCGCGGATGAAAGGCCATGGAATCGCCGCCGCAGTCGCAGCCGCGTTGCCGCAGGACGGCCCACCTCCCCCGGTGATGCCGGCCCTGCCGCGCATTTCGCCCGAGCCGCGCTTCGAGCTCCACGTCACCCGCGAACCCGTGGACCGCATGTCCAAGCTGCTGCTCCAATCACTCGGCCAAGCGGATCCAGATGTCTGGATCGCCGCAGAGGCCGGCGTCATCTATGGCGAGCATCGCGGCCCGCTGCGCGGATCCATGCCCGACTGGACCAGCCGCATCACCCTGCCGGATGGCCGCCCGGCCATTCTCCAGCACCATCAGGCTGCGGAAAACGCCGCCGCCCGCCAGCTTGCCGACACCGGGCTGTCCTCGCTCCAGTCCAATTCCGCCTGGCGTTTTCTCCTCAACCTCAAGTCCCGCGACACCAAAACCGCGCCTGCCCGCGACCGCTGGTTCCCCGATCCCGGCCGCGTCCCGGTGGATGCCTTCTGGCACCAGTTCCGCGGCGAAATGATCACCCGCCTCGAGGATTCCGACTGGACCGTCACCGTCGATGACAACGTCGGCCACCGCGTCTTCGAGGCCGATCCCGCGCAATGGGACAGCTCCCTCGCGCCCCAGGACGGCGGCTGGTTCAGCCTGTCCGTCGGCTTCGATGTCGGCGGCGAACGCCATGACCTGCTGCCGATCCTCGCGGGTTTGTTAGAAAGCGATTTTCTGGAGGAAACCCTCGACCGCCCGGATCTCGGGCACATCTACGTGCCGCTGCCGAATGGCGATGCGCTGAAACTCCCGATCGGTCGCGTGCGCCGCATCCTCCATCATCTCGGATCGCTCATTGATCCGAAGTTTCCCGAAAAAACCCGCCTCCACGCGCTGGATGCCGCCTCGCTCGCCGGTCTTGAAGGTCTCGGCCTCGAAACCCCGCCGGACCTCGCGGAGCTCGCCTCCAAGCTCAACAACTTTTCCGGCATCGAGCCCATCCCGCCCGATCCCGGCGTTCATGCCACGCTGCGCGACTATCAGCTCGCAGGCTTCCACTGGATGCAGTTCCTCGCCCGCCACGGCCTGCACGGCATCCTCGCCGATGACATGGGCCTCGGCAAAACCCTGCAAACGCTCACCCACATTCTAACCGAAAAAAAATCCGGCCATTCGCGCGGCCTGCCCACCCTCGTCGTCGCGCCCACCTCGGTGGTTCCGAACTGGGCGGCGGAGGCCCGCAAGTTCACGCCGGATCTGCGCATCCTCATCCTCAACGGCCCCGAGCGCAAAAAATACCACCGTTCCATCCCCCACGCGGACATCGTCCTGACTTCCTTCGCCCTGCTCCATCGCGATATCGAGAAACTCCGCGCCCATCCCTTCCACCTCGCCGTGCTCGACGAGGCGCAGAACATCAAGAACCCGCATGCAAAGGTCGCGCAGGCCGCCTGCAAGCTCGATGCCCGCCACCGTCTTTGTCTATCAGGAACTCCGGTCGAGAACCACCTCGGCGAGCTCTGGAGCCTGATGAAATTCCTGGTCCCCGGTTTCCTGGGCAGCGAACAGGCCTTCAACACCCGCTTCCGCAAGCCCATCGAAAAGGACGGCGACACCGAGCGCAACGAAGTCCTGAAAAAGCGCGTCGCCCCGCTCATCCTGCGCCGCACCAAGGACCAGGTCGCCAAGGAACTGCCGCCGAAAACCGAGCTCGTCCACCTCATCGAACTCCACACCGCGCAGAAGGACCTCTACGAAACCGTGAGAGCCACCATGAACAAGCGCGTCCGCGAAGCCATCGCCGCGCGAGGCATGGACCAGTTCCAAATCGTCTTCCTCGACGCCCTGCTCAAGCTCCGCCAGATCTGCTGCGATCCGCGCCTCCTGCCCGACGAGTTCGCCAATACCATCCATGAATCCGCGAAACTCGATTTCCTCACCGAGTTGTTAGCCGTGCTCATCGAGGAAGGCCGGCGCATCCTCATCTTCTCGCAGTTCACCACCATGCTCGCCCTCATCGGGGCGCATCTCGTCAGGGAAAAAATCCCGCACCTCAAACTCACCGGAGCCTCCAAAGACCGCGGCAAACTCGTCGAGGATTTCCAGACCGGAAAAATCCCCGTATTCCTCATTTCCCTCAAAGCCGGCGGCACCGGCCTCAATCTAACCGCCGCGGACACGGTCATCCATTACGACCCCTGGTGGAACCCCGCCGCCGAGGCCCAGGCCACCGACCGCGCC
Source organism: Luteolibacter sp. (assembly GCA_030696085.1). GTDB lineage: Bacteria > Verrucomicrobiota > Verrucomicrobiia > Verrucomicrobiales > Akkermansiaceae > Luteolibacter. The sequence continues at coordinate 103,304 of JAUYNL010000081.1, read as the reverse complement.
TACCGCATCGGCCAGGACAAACCGGTCTTCGTCCACAAACTGCTCTGCCAGGACACCGTCGAAGAACGCATCCACAAGCTCCAGCAGGAAAAAGCCAAACTCGCCGCCGGGTTGCTGGCCGATGCGGACATTTCCAGCAAGCTCGACGCCAGCATGGTGCGGGCCTTGTTGGAGGGGTGAGCTGGCGGCGGTTTTCAGCCGCCATGCCGTATTTCGTAATCAAAAACTTGGAAAAACCCCGATTTGTAACGATTCTGGAAGATTCGTAATTGTTTTGAACAAGATTCGGCCTGATCGTCACGATGTTGGACAGCCTTGGCACCGAGAGAAAGCCGGTGAATGGTTCCAAGCATCAAGAACCCGGCTGACCCCGAAAGTTGCCTTGCGAGAAGCGTCTCAGAGAGACCCTTGCCGTCCATTTAGATGCCTTGAGCACTTTCGCTGGTCCTTCGAAAATAAATCAGTCATTGATGGCTCGGGGGTTGCACACCGCAACGCATTATTGTAGTTCCAATGAACACCTTCGATTCCACGTTGAACAAATGAACAAATACTGTAACCGATGAGGCAGACTGTACAGCACATCGAGAATGCGCTAGGGCTTGAAACGACCCGGGCATCCCTCTATTTGTCTTCTCCAGATGATCTTGTCAGGCATCCCGAACTCGCTTCGGTCGCTTTTTCGGTTCGGCAAGCTTGGGAAAAACTCAGACTCGACGGGGTGCTCTTTATCGACCACCAGCCAGCCGCCTACCTCAAACATTGGGGGCGGGCCGTACCGGCCGACGAAAAGGAGCCATGGATCAGGTTCTTGTGGAATCAAGGCACCGCCCCTCTTCTGTTGCTGATCGAACCGACAAAGATTGAGGTTCATTCCGCGATGTTTCGCCCGCCCGCAAGTAAAGATTCCCGGTGGTCCGATGTTTCACTGGTCGATACGTGGACAATCGCCGCTGAGGCGCTGGAGCAAAACAGCCTCTCCGATTACCTGCGGAAAATCGAAACGGGACAGATTTACCGAGACTGCCAACCGAAGTTCGATACCGAAAACGCAGTGGATCGCAGCCTGATGAGGAATCTTAACGAGATTCGCAATCAACTCGGCTTCCACGACAAGAAGATCGCACACAATCTTCTTGGGCGCTTGCTTTTCATCAGTTTCCTGTGCGACCGCGGTTTCCTTACGAAACAGCATTTCCCGGGCAAGGCGAAGAACCTCAAGGAGTTCTTTTCACACAACCGCGGTCACGGCAGCAAGGCCGTCAAACTTCTGTATGACAACCTGTTTGCCAGTCTTCAGCGGGAGTTCAATGGCAGCATGTTCAGTCCGGACATGAAGCCGGAACAGGAGTGCCTCACTCCGGATAAGTTCGATCTCCTGGCCGACTTTTTGAACGGTGATGAAATCAGCACCGGGCAGATGACGTTGCCATTCTGGGTTTACGACTTTCGCCATATTCCCGTGGAGACCATTAGCGCCATCTACGAAGACTTTTTGGAAGCGGAGGATGCGGAGGGCAAACACGAACTTGGCGCGTATTACACTCCCCGACATCTTGCGGAGATGGTGGTTAATATCTCCATCCAAGACAGAAAGGACGTCGGTTCCTCGCGGTTTCTCGATCCTTCGTGTGGTTCCGGAGTGTTCCTGGTCATCGCCTTCAACCTGCTAGCCGAGCATTGGCAGTTTCATCAGGGAAACGGAAACCGCCACAAACACACACGGATCAACGCGCTACTTGACATCCTGCTCAACCAAATCCGCGGCGTGGACAAGGATCCCACCGCTTGTCGGATTGCCGCTTTCAGCCTCTACCTTGCCCTTTTCGAAAAGGTGGAGCCCGTCGAACTGGAAGAATTCAAGGCCAGCCTAAAAGGCAAACCGATTCTGCCCAATCTACTCACACCCAATCCTGACAATCGGGATGGCTTCGCCACGATTACGCACGCGGATTTCATTGAGGATTTCAGCAGCTTGCCAACCGGGTTCGATTGCATCGTGGGTAATCCCCCGTGGGGCCAGCGTGGCAGCAAACAAATCGCGTTTCCTTTTGTGCGGGATGCTCCTAGAAAGACCCGTAACGGCGGGATTGCATGCTTTGTTCTCCCAACCACGATGTTGGTATCGGAACAGGGAACATTGACTCAGGAATGGTTTGGCAACCACAAGGTCGGCCTCGTCGTCAACTTGGCCGATTATCAGAACCAACTTTTTGTCGGACCGGATTATCCGTGTTTCATCATGCGGTATTCCACCGGAAAGCCAACGAAGGAACATTCGATCCGCTACCTCACTCCCAAGGTTTGCAATTACGACAACCGGCGCGGATTGATCCCGCTGGAACCTGGAGACGAAAAAGTGATCCATGGACGGGAGATCGCTGCCTGTGAAAACAATGTGGCCTTTCGATTGCTCTGGGTTTCACGGTTCCAAGCGTCCGCCCGCGATCTGAAATTCCTGCAAAGGCTTTGGATGATGCCGAAACTTGGCGATATCACAGGAGAACCTGAAAGCGACGAAGTGAAGCCATTCATCCGTGGCGTCGGTTTTCAACCTTTCTATCTGGCCGAGACAAAAGGCGGCAGTCAACCCCTGCCTGAAGCCTGGAAAAACAGCCCTTATCTGGACAGTAGCGCCAAACTCGATCTTACCGTCACCGTGGAGGACTGCAATGGGCAGACAGTGGGTTCTTTTCTCGGAAAACACCGAAGCCAGAAAGGAACAAAGGCATCGCTAACACTGTTGCGTCGCAAACCTGATGAGCAGATTTTTCGCGGTCCACTTTTCATTCATAACAAGGGATTCACCAAGTTTGCCTATTTCGGCGAATATCGAAAGCCCATCCGGTTTCAAGATTCGCTTCAAGCATTCTCCAGCACAAAAAATGATCGGCGAATGATTGCACTGCTTGCTGGCTTTCTTCAAAGCGATCTTGCCAAGTATCTGATTTTCCACTCAGCCGCAGGCTGGATTGCAGGACGGAATCAGATTCATCTTGAAGACAAACTCCACCTTCCATTTCCACTTCCGGATAGTCCTTTCGCGGGGTCTGACGCCGAAGTGATCGCTGACCGAATCCTCAAAGAATTTGAGAACCTCGCTGCCGCGAAGAAAAAGCACGGAGCTTTCTTCAATCCGGAAGAGTCCATCCAGACCAAGGAACGCTTGGATGAGTTGATCTACCAATACTATGGTGTCGGGGCAAATGAGCGCATGCTCATTGAAGACACCTGCCGGATTTATAGCCCGAGCGTTCGCCCGGGTGGCAGAAAAACCAAGGGGCCTGCGTTGATGAGTCCAAAAGAACCTGAAATCGATTCCTATCAGGAAATTCTGTGCAAGAGCATCAATCAATTCATCTCGAAGTTCGGTTCCCGCCGCAAGGTCGCCCTCGAAAGTGTCCTGAAACCGGGTCAAAAGAGCCGCCTGCGTCTTCTCGTCATTCGACTGACAGATGACGGAGACAAAAAGCGTTCGGCGAGCGGGCGAAAGCCGGATGATTCAACAGACGGATTCTCCAAAATCCTCTCACGAATGGAACAAGCTCTCCGCAAAGAAGATACTCCGTTTCAATATTTGCGGGGATTCAAATTTCTGGAAGAAGATCACGTTTACATCCTGAAGCCGGACATCCTGAGACATTGGACTCGCTCGGCTGCTTTGAACGATGCCGATGAAATCATCTCCCATTTGGCAAATCTTCGCCGGTCAAAACACGAATGATCGCATCCAGGAAAACAAGTCTTCTCAAGGAGATCGACTTCACCCGGGAAGTCGTTTGGCTCGTTGAAGCAACACTTGAGGCCTTCGACCGAGGATACCGCACCACTCTATCGAGACGAGAAGACCCTATGTCCCGGCAACTTGTCTTTGCCTTGCGGCGGTTGCAGTCAAAAGACGGGTGGGAGTGGCTGGCTGACTATTCCATCAGTGGACAGAATGACGAATTGGACGCCGAACAAGAAAGCCATCTGGGACGGACGGACATCACCTTCGATTTAGGAGGTCACCATCGGTTCATCTGGGAGTGCAAGCGATTGCATTTTAAAGGGAAAACGCTGTACGGCGAATACCGAAAGGAAGGTGTCGCACGTTTCATATCCAGGAAATACGCTAAGGGGCATGACCATGGCGGCATGCTCGGATTCGTGATGGATGGTGAAATCGGCAAGGCCATCGCCAGCGTAGAGACGCATTTGGCGGCCCACAAGGCGGAGTTGGAAATCGATGGCAGGTGCTTCCAGCCATGCATCGAGCCGAAGGATTCAAGACTGCGTCTTTCCCTCCACTTTCCGGAAGGACGCTTCAAGCTCTTCCACTGTTTCTTGGCGGTGTGAATAGTGTCTTTCGGATTCACAGTGTGCCCATCCTTGGTGCCGGTACCAGCCCCCGTTTCATCGGCTTGTCCTTGGCGTGGGGTTGTTGATGTTTGGCAAAGTGTTGTTCTTTTCTCACCACGGTTTTCCGGGCTCAAACTCCGCGTCCGTTTCATCCCTCACGCACCCATCGGGCAGGTAGGTGACTTCGACGGGATACCAGTTGCACGCGAGTTCTTCGCCCCGCAATTGGCCGGCATCGAACAGGTCGCAGCGCCTGCGGAGTTCGCGTGCCAGGCCGATGAATGCCGTGGCGCGGTCCGGATAGACGAGCCATCCTTGTTCGTCCCAATCGTGCGGCACCGGACCATCCCAGCGATCGTCTTGATAAAGGCACCAGCCTTTCTGGGTTTGTCCTTCCGGAGGAGGATCGAGACGCGGGATGGTCATGGGTGAGGGAAAATGGCGGGGGCCTGGTTTTTCACGTTCACCGCAGGGCCGCGACGAGTTCCTCGCGCACGTCGTCCGGGATTTCGATGCGGGTGACGATTTCGGGCCAGAGTTCGAGCGGCGGTTTGGCGATGAGCATGGGATCAAGGCGGACGATTTGGAGGTCGTCGTAGAGATATTCCCGCCGTCCGCAGTGTTGGGCCTGGCAAGCCCGCCGGATGCCGGGGGCGCATTGTTTCCACGAGCAGATGCGTCCGAGGTATTCGCCTTGCGGATTGCAGAGAAAGACATCGGTGCCGCAACCGTCGCCGGTTTCCATGGTCTTGCCGAGCAAGCGGCGTGAAAAGCGGGCGAGCTTGTCGAGCGGTAGATCGTCGCTCACCTCGACGAGAACATCGACGTCCTTCGGTATGGCCTTGGGGGTGGTGAGCGAGCCTAGCAGGGCGATGCGGCGCACGCCGGGAATGGCGCGGGCGTCGCGAACGAAGGCGAGCACGGCGCGGAGCAGATCGGCGCGTTTGTTTGGCGGCGGTGGTGGCTCGAAAATATCGCGACCCCAATCCGGCTCGATGTTTTCGTCGCGGAGCCACTCGACGATGCGTTCGCGCCTGCGGCGGGTCTCGAACCAGAGCCAGCGATGTTTCAACTCGACGTTGCCATCGCCGAACACGATGTCCTTGAAGCGCCGGAAAGCGCCCTTGCCGCGAATGGCCTGCGCCAGTTGTCCGCGGAGCGGATCGTCCGGCAGGGAATCCACAAACTCGTCGAGTGCGCCGTATTCCAAGCCCTCGAACAGGTCGGCGGGCAGGACGAGGTGGTTTCCGTCACCAAACAGCGCCTCGGTTTCCTCCTCGTCTTCCGCCGCGACGACTTTGCCAGTGGTCAGATCGAGGAAGGAAATGCATGGCTGGTCACAATAACCCGGATCGACCGTGGCAATGAAGTCAAAGGCCGATTCGAGTTCGGCGATGTCGAGGCGCAGCTTGCGGGGCGGGTGCTTCATAGTGTGTTCTGCGGTTTGCGGTCCCTCGTCCTCGATCATGCGTTGCCCGATGAGATCCCAGCGTTCGATTTGATTCAAAAAGCAGTCATCGGCGTTGGCAAGAAGCCATGCGTCGGGATCGTCGATGATTTCGCCATCAATGACCGTGACGCGCAGTTTCCGCCGCCGCTGCTTGCCGCGGACGAAGTAGTTCTCCCAGACGTAGTGTCCCTGCTCGTCGGTGTGGTATTTCGCGCGTTTCTTTTTCTTCTTCGGCATCGGCTGTGGCTTGCAAGGGTCTATGCACGCGAGTGTTTTTCAACGCACCGGAACAAGAAAGAGTCACTCACAGTCCGTGTGGATCGGGCCGTCCTCGGAGTCGTGGCCTTCGCCGGCTTCCAGGTCGATCCAGCCGCCGCAGGCGATGCAGGTGTTCCATCGGTCTTGGATCGGAGAGGGTGGCCATTGCGGCGCTCTGGCATCACGCTGGAAATCTGGGACCGCCACCCGGAACCGATCCAGCTGTTGTTGACGGACATGAGGTTCCTGCCGGCCAGTGACACCGTGCGAAAACCCGCTGCCGCGAGGGCACCCGCGAGGCTTGTGAGCCGGGCCGCCTGCCGAAACCTGATTTTCGGGTGATTTTCGGGTTGCCACAGGCGCGGGCCGCCCCTAGCTTCCGCCTCCCGCGACTTTCAAACCACCTCACGCGATGTCCAAGCACAACAGTCTCAAATCCAGCGCCACCGTCGGCGGCAAACGTTCCGTTCTCAAGCGTTTCGAGCGCGTCAAGCTGCTCAAATCCCGTGGCGAATGGCAGGACGGCCGCTCACCCGTGGGCCTGCCGAAGACCAAACAAGAGGGTTGATCCCTCGTTTGGATTCCCTTTCTCCACGCGCGGAACCCCTGCGGGTTTCGCGCCTTTTGTATTCCGCCCCACCGCCATGAACGAAGGTACCCGCCTCAACAAATACCTCGCCTCCTGCGCCGTGGGATCCCGCCGCAAGTGCGATGAGCTCATCAAGGCAGGCCACGTAGAGGTGAATGGCAGCCCCTGCATCAACATGGGCACCCGCATCGTGCCGGGCGATCATGTCCGTGTGGATGGCAAGCGAGTCGCCCCGCGCGATCCGGTGATCGTGGCCTTCCACAAGCCTCGCGGCTACGTGTGTACCCGTGAGGATGAACTCGGACGCGATACGATTTACGCGCTGCTGCCCGAAACCTTGCGCGCCCTCCACCACGTCGGCCGGTTGGACCGCGATTCGGAAGGCCTGCTGATCCTCACCAATGACGGCGACCTCTCACAGCAACTCATGCATCCGTCAAAATCGGTCGAAAAGGAATACCTCGTCACCTCGAACCAGGCCTTTGAAAACGCCCACCTCGACCAGTTTCTCGAAGGCGTTTACACTCCGGAAGGCAAACTCAAGGCCAAGGCCATCGAGCGGCTCTCGCCCCGGCGCATCAAGATCGTGCTCGACCACGGCGCGAAACGCCAGATCCGCGTGATGTTCGAAACCCTCGGCTACCAGGTCACCAAACTGATGCGTGTGCGTGTCGGCGGGCTCTGGCTCGGCGATCTGGAACCCGGTCGCCACGCCATCCTCAACCGGTTGGAAATCGGCATGCTGATGGGCACGGCGGAGCCAAAGGAAAAGCCAAGGCCCCGCACCAAACGCCCGGACTGAGCGGGCTGGATAGAAAAATTTCAGTCCGCGAGGTCGTGCCTTCACGCCGCGTGCTCTTGAGGAAAGAGCAAGCTGAAGTTTGAACTCCGGACAGCAATCACCCGCAGGACGCCAGGCATCCCACGGGCTGAGGTTTTATTCAGGAATCCGCTCAGTTCCGCACCACCTTGAAGCGGGCGAAAATTTTGGTCGCCGCAGTGCCGGTGACGGTGGCGCTGACTTCGACCAGATCCGGCGTGCCCGGCGTGATGACCGTCGGCGGCGCACCAAAGGTAACGGTGATGCCGCCAGCGGATACGGCCGAGGCATTCCAATCCGCCAGATTGGTGGACCACTCGTAGGAACCGCTCAGATCCGTGGCCGGGGTGGCGGAACGCGTGTGGCGGAAAATCAGATTGCCGCCGCTGGCGGAAACCGTCGTCAGACCCTGGCTGGCCGCCGCCGGGCTGGTGCCAAGGAGGTTCTCCAGGGAGTTGGCGAGGCCGTCGTGGTCCGGATCGCCCGCGGCCGTAAGGTCCGGACTGGTGAAGCCGCTGAAATCGAAGGTGCCGATCCAGGAGGCGAAAGTGTTGCCGGGAGACGTGATCGCATTGGTGGTGCCGGGCGTGGGGGACTGAGCCACAAAAAGCGTGGTATCGAAGGCCGCTCCGCCATCCGGGACCCGGGCCATCGCATTGATGTCGCCGTTGCCTCCGGGATTTTCATTCACCTGCGGCTTTCCGGGCGTGAGCGCGGCGACGAGCGCGGCGTCCTGTGTCAGGGATTCGTTATAAACAATCGCATCGAGCAAGGTGCCCGGCGCGGCCGTCGGCAGTGTGCCGCTTGTAAAAGCAGCCGCTTCGCCCAAATAGAGCGCAACGCCATCCGGTCCGTTCTGAATGCCGTTGGTCGTAAATGCGCTCAAATCCACATTGGCCACAAGGCTGTTGCCGATGACGAAATAATCGTTCGCAGGAATGCTGTGTCCGCTCAGATCGATGGTTCTGTAGGAAGCATCACCGGCGGATTCACCGTTGTAGAGCACCACCACCACGCCATTGAGGGAGATGGACTGGTTGGACGTGTTGTAAAGCTCGATGAATTCCAGGCCATCCGTGCCGGCTTGGGCCGCATCCACCTCGTTGATGACCACCGTGAAGGGAGGATCCGCAAGATCATCCACCAGGGTGATGGCCTCACTGTCCGGGAGGTGCCGATCCGCGCTCACTGTGATGGTGATGACCTGATCGCCAGTGAACCATGCATTGTCGATTGCGGCGATGGCGAACTGCGCGCTACTCTGTTCGGCGGGAATGACCACGGTAAGCCCGGGATTGACTGAGGCGGTGTTGCTGCTCGCGATGAAGACCGTCAACGGCGCGCCCGTGGCACCGCTGCGGGTCACGGTGGCGGTGGCGGTCCCCGTGCTTTCGGAGATCGAAGCGTCCGAGAGGTTCAGTGTGAGATTTCCGATGGGCTGCGTGGCGCTGAGATACCAATCCTCCGAGACCAACGCGGCATCCACATCCGCATTGGTCTTGGCGCCCCATACGCCGGAATAATCGAGGATGGAGGATGCTGGCGCGAAATCGAATCCCGGCCCGTTGGTCAGGCGGTGGAAGGATTTGTCCTGACCATCGCTTCCAATGAAGGATACGGCATCCACCACTTCCGCCTGGGTGAATCCGGGGCCATTGTAGAGAACCACGCTGTCATCGCCGTTGAAGGCGGCGGATTCCGAAGCAGGGGCGCTTTGATCGAAGTTGTTGGCGGCATATGCCGGAGCCACCGCGGAGGAGGACTTCACCAGGAAGGTACCGTTGGCGGGAATGGTGCCGCTCAAGGAAGTCACGCGTGTTGTGGAGCCCGCGCCGGATTTCCATGTCTCACGATTCGAGTCAACCCATGCCGCCAGGCGATAGTTTGATAGAGCAACATCGCCGGAAGTGAGATTTTTCAATTCGATGTATTTGTTGTTAGATAAACCTTCGTAATACTGGTTGATGACGATCTGGGGTTCGCCGCGGGTGGTGAAATTCCATGCCGTCGCGCCGGAGATCGCAGGGGCTTGATTTCCGGATGTGTCGGTGAAGGCTCCGGCCGTGACCTCTACGTAATACGAGGTGCCGGGGTTCAGGACGACATCCGGATTGATGATCGCGCTGACGGTGGAGGTCGTCACTTTGGGACCGGGCACCGTGATGCTTTCCACGACCGTCGTTGGCTCGGAGGTTTTCCTGATCACGACGGTGCCGCTGGCCGGAATCACATTCTCATCATAGGTGATGACCAGGCTGGTATTGGTCAATGCGGACGCCGAGTCGTCTGCGGGGCTGCGAGTGACCATCACCGGAGGGATCCCTTCGCTCTCACCCTCATTGGCCAGAGTGCCACCGAAGGTCAGCGGACCCTGCAATCCGCCGGTTCCGGAAGTACTTTCCGAATTGTAGCCATAAAGTCGGAAGCTGATGCTGCTGAGGTTTTGATAGGCGCTTCCCGAGATTTGGATGAGATTTCCCGTCCAGTTGGCATCCGTGTCCGGGGTGGTGAGGACGCCTGCGACGTGAGTCAGGCCGCTGTTAGCCGTCGTCACCGGGATGGGATTTGCAAAACCGTCCACACTGGAGCGCCACTGCCACTGGCGGGGAGCCGTGCTGCTGCGCCCAATGCCGAAGGCGAGGGTCGGTAAATTGATGACTTTTCCCGATGCCGCGGTGAGCGTGAACTCAATGTATTTTCCGGTATCGACGCTGCCTGAGAAGGTATCGTTCCCAGTGGTTGCGCCGGTGGGCCATGCCGTGGCACGGAGGTTATCATTGCTGCTGCTGTTGGTGATTCCGATCTTGGTGAGGGGAGCCACCGTGAGATTGGTGATGGAGCTGCCGTTGTAGATGAAACTGGCGACATTGCCCTCAGCGCCGAAGGTATAAGTACCGCTGAAAGCCTGCGCGTTCGCCATGGGAGCGGAGAAACCGATGATCATCGCTGCGGCGGCGAGGCATTTGACCCGGAGGGAGGAGCCTGACCGGGAGAAGTGTGAGGGAATGGTTAGGGGATTCATGGTGGGGATGGTTCTGTGAGTCGTGGGGGGACAGTGGCAAGAAATGCGGAATTCGCATGCTGTGATAGGTGTCGCATTTGTCACCGGGGGGATGGAAAGCAAAATATGCGGAAAGTGGGCTTTTTTAACAAGTATGAGGAAAGTCCGGAGGATTGGAATGGGTGGTTGCCGGAATCCCCGGAGAATGAGTAGGATCCGCCCATGAAATTGATCCGATTCGGCGACGAAGGGCGGGAGGAGCCGGGGATTCTGCTGGCGGATGGCCGGAGATTGGATGCGAGCGGCGAGTTTCACGATTATGACGAGGGTTTTTTCGCCTCCGGCGGGCTGGAGGCGCTGGCCGAGTGGGTGGAGGATGGTTGTCCGGGCGGCGTGGAGGTGGACCACCGGGTGCGGCTGGGGCCGCCGGTGAACCGCCCGTCGAAACTTGTCTGCGTGGGCAAGAACTATCTCGATCACGCCAAGGAGCTGGGCGAGGGCATACCGACGGAGCCGGCGCTTTTCATGAAGGCGACCAGCGCTTGGAGCGGGCCCTGCGACGATGTGATCATGCCGCGCGGCGCGAGAAAGCTCGATTACGAGGTGGAGCTGGCGGTTGTGATCGGACGCACGGCAACCTATGTGGAGGAGCGTGAATCACTGGAATACGTGGCGGGCTACGCGACCTTCTGCGATTTCTCCGAGCGGGCGTTTCAGAAGGAAATGGGCGGCCAGTGGACCAAGGGCAAGAGCGCCGACAGCTTCGCGCCGATGGGGCCGTGGCTGACCACTGCGGATGAAGTCGCGGATTCGCAGAAGCTGCGCCTGTGGTGCAAGGTGAACGGCGAGCTGCGCCAGAACAGTTGGACCGGCGACATGATGTTTTCCGTGAGGCAGTTGGTGAGTTACATCAGCCGCTTCATGACGTTGCTGCCCGGCGATGTGGTGGCCACCGGCACGCCCGGCGGCGCGGCGATGGGCATGACTCCACCGCGCTACCTACAGGCCGGGGATTTCGTGGAATGCGGGGTGGAAGGTCTTGGCGAGCTGGCTCAGCGCGTGGTGGCATCCCGTCCCGCATGAAAAAGGGATTTTCCAGAACCTGGAGGGCGCTGCTGCCCTGGCCGAGACCGCCGGGCGGTGAGCGCTATGCCGTCTGCCATTTCTGCGACACGCTGCACCAGTCGTTTCCGGTGGACGAGGGCACTGCGGCGCGTTGCGCGCGCTGCGGCGCGTTGCTCTACCAGAATCGCCCGGCCTCGCTGGCACGGGCCTCGGCCTTCTCTCTGGCGGCGCTGCTGCTGATGGCGCTGGTGCATGTGTTTCCCTTTCTAACGATGGACGCGGCGACCATGCGGCGCGACCTCACCCTGGTCGGCGCGGCGACCGCGCTGATGGAGCAGGACGCTCCGATCCTGGGGACGGCGATCATCCTGTTCACCATGATCACGCCGCTGATGTTGGCAGGGGGGATGATCTATGTCTGCCTGCCACTGATGTTCGGGCGTGCGGCACCCGGTGCCGGCCATGCCGCCAAGTGGATGTACCGCAGCGAGCCGTGGAACATGGTGGAGGTTTTCCTGTTGGGCGTGCTGGTGAGCCTGATGAAGCTGGCCAAGGTGGCGGACGTGCATTTCGGCATCGGCTTCTGGGCCTTCGCCGGAGTGATGTTGTGCATGGCGGGAGCGGTGGCGGGCATCGACCGCGAGGAGCTGTGGGACCGCCTGGAGGTGGCGAAAGGATGAGCGCTCCGCTTCCAAAAGCCGCTGACGTGGGACTGGCGGGCTGCCACACCTGCGGCAAGGTTTCGCCTGTCTCGCTGAAACATTGTCCGCGCTGCGGCACGCACCTGCATTTGCGCAAGCCGGCCAGCATCGAGGGCACCATCGCGCTGATGGCCGCCGCGGCCGCGCTTTTCATCCCATCCCACCTGCTGCCGGTCATGACGGTGGTGGAACTCGGGGAAACGACGCACAACACGATCATCGGCGGCATGATGACCTTCTGGAGAACGGGTGCCTATCCGATCGCGATCGTGATTTTCACCGCATCGATCCTGATTCCCTTTCTGAAAATCGCCGCGCTGAGCTGGCTCTGCCTGGCCGCGACCGGCCGGGTCCACCCCTCGCCGGCCGCACTGGGCAGGATCTACTGGTTCACCGAATTGCTCGGTCGCTGGTCGATGATCGATATTTTCGTGGTCGGCATCCTGGTATCCGTGGTCCAGCTCGGCAACTACATGGCGATCACTCCCGGGCCGGGAGCGCTTGCATTCGCAGGCGTGGTCGTGCTTACCATGTTCGCGGCGATGCGCTTCGAACCCCGCCTGCTCTGGGACCGGCTCGACGAGCTGCCCGCCACCCCTCCTCCGAATCCAACGAAACCAGCATCTTGAGCGAAATACCAAATCCGCCACCCGCCGCTTCTCCCGTGGTCCGCCGCGCCCAGCGATGGAACATCGTGTGGGTCGTCCCGATCATCGCCCTGCTGTTAGGCGGATGGCTGCTCTACCGGAACTTCGCCGCCCAAGGACCGGTGGCGCGTGTCCGTTTCGAAACTGCGGATGGCATCGCCGCGGGAAGAACCGAGGTCCGCTGCCGCTCGGTGAGGGTGGGTCTCGTCAAGGATGTGAGTCTCGCGGAGGACTTGAATTCGGTGCTGGTCTATCTGGAGCTCGATTCGGATTCGGAAACACTGCTGCGCCGCGGCACCCGCTTCTGGGTGGTCAAGCCGCGCCTTTCGCCGACCGAGTTCTCCGGCGTCGGCACGCTGATCACCGGTGCCTACATCGAACTCGATCCCGGCCCGCCGAATGCGGAAAGGCACTCGTTTTTCGAGGGCCTTGAGACGCCGCCGGCCAGCAATCGCAGCGTGCCGGGCCTCCGCCTGACGCTCACCGCCGAGTCGGCGGGCTCGCTGACGATCGGCGCGCCGATCTACCATCGTGGATTCGAGGTTGGGCGCATCGAAGGCCGCCAACTGGACGCGGATGGTGCGCGGGTCACTTACGACGCATTCATCGGCGCGGACTACAGTTCCCTGGTCACGGAATACACCCGCTTCTGGAACACCAGCGGCATCGACATCAGCGCGGGAGCCGACGGTTTCAAACTGCGCACACCTTCATTCCAGGCGATGGTCACGGGTGGTGTGTCCTTCGGCGTGACGCTCGGCGAGCCCCCCGGAAAACCAGCCACCGACGGCATGAGCTTCACAATCTATCGGGATGAGGACGCCGCCCGCAACTCCGCTTTCAACCCCACCCTCAAGCTGCTGTTATTGTTCGATCAAACCGTGCGCGGCCTTACGGAAAAGGCTCCGGTGGAATTCCGCGGCATCACCATCGGCAGGGTGGTTGGCATATCCTTCGATCTGACACCCGGGCAGAACGATCCTCGCGTGCCGGTGCTCATTGAGATCGATCCACAGTTGATGCGCTCGGAAAAAGCGCTGGCAGAAGGCGGAAAAGGCGAGGACTTTCTCAGGGCCGCAGTGGCCAGCGGCTTGCGGGCGGCTCTCAAGACCGGCAGTTTGATCACCGGAGCCCTGTTCGTGGATCTCGACTACTACCCGGAGAGTCCGGCTACCGAACTCGGGAAATCCGGAGAATTCTCCACCATCCCGACCGTCTCCTCCGGTTTCGCCCAACTGGAGGCGAAACTCTCCGCCATCCTCGACAAGGTGCAGGCCATGCCACTGGTGGAAACCATGAACGACATCGCCGCCGCCGCCGCCGAGGCGAAAACCACCATCACTGAAGCCCGCGGCACCCTCAAGGAAATCGAAGACACCGCCGCCGCCGCCCGCAAAACTCTGGAAGACCCCGCATTCCGCGGCCTGCCCGAGGACTTGCGAAATGCCATCGCCGCACTCGATAAATCCGTAGCCAGCGTCGGCCCCGATGGAGCCGTCCAGGGCGACCTGCTGCGCACTCTCGACGAACTCCGCGCCTCGCTGCGCGCCATTCAGGCGATGACCACCACCATCGACGAGAAACCCAATTCCCTGCTCTTCGGCCGCGAGTCCTCCGGCAATCCGACTCCCAAAGCACCGCGCGGCGGCCGTTGAAAACAATTCCCATCCCATGATCCAGCGCTTTATTTCCCTGATGGCCATCCTCCTGCTTGCCGCGTGCGGCTCCGGATCGAGATCGTTTTATGTGCTCACCGCCGATGGCCCGGCACCCTCCGGCGGCGGCGCGGGCATCGGAGTCGGGCCGGTGAGCCTCGCCGAATACATCGATCGCTCCAATCTCGTCATCGCCGAGTCCGAAAACCAATTGGGCGTCGCCGAAAACCACCGCTGGGCCGGCGATCTGGCCGCCTCCATCACCCGCGTCACCGCCACCAACCTGGGCCGCCGCCTCCATACCGGCAACGTCCGCTCCTACCCCTGGCAGGGCGACGAAGGCATCCGCCACCAAGTCACCCTCGACATCCGCCAACTCCATGGCGGCTCCGATGGCTACGCCGTGATCGAGGCCGGCTGGCGCGTCTATTCACTGCCCGAGCGCAAACTCAAAGCCTCCCGCACCTTCGTTGATCGTGAGGCGCTGGAGACCGATGGCTACCAGCCGCTGGTCGCCGCACAATCCCGGCTGCTCTCCCGCCTCGCCGATGACATCGCAGCGGGGATGAAATAATTTCCGGTCAGGAACGGAAATAGCGCCCACACACATTGGGCATCGGCAACGAACCCTTCATGAAGCCTTCCGGCGACGGAGCCCGGCTCGTGCTCGAGGTGGAGGACTTCGACGTTGCGATCACCCACCTCAAGTCCCGCCACTTGCCCTTTGCCATGGAACCCTTCGACATGCCCGCCTGCCAGGCGGCTATCATCACCGACCCGGACGGCAACAAACTCGGCATTCACCGGAGAAACGACTGATGCGAGCGAAGCCCTGAAGCCGCAGGGTCGAAGGCCGCATTGTAAACTGCGGCTTTTAGGCTGGTCATCGGCGGTCGTCTGGAAATGTTCGCTCAAGCGCAATTTCAAAAATGAAGTGGCGCGCATCGTGGGTGCAGGGAAAAAAATATGGCGGGCTTTTCAGCCCGCCATATTTTTAGCCTTGGCAATGACTATGTACATAGTCATTCTTTGTCCGCCATGTCATCCATTTTTCATGATGTATGCCTAGCTTGAACTGGTAGGAAACTGGGCCAAGGATGACGCAAATGTCAAGTTCCTGGATTTTTTGAAGCCGCCGTTAGACTCCGCCTGGAATCACCGGGATGGAGGGCAACCCATCCGCGCAGTCACGTTTTCGGCGGGAGTCTTGCTGGACCTGACGTTCTCTTTTGACCAAATCACGACTGGATGCCAGATCGCAGCGCTGCTAACCATGTTCGTCACCCGCATGGCGGTGAAACGGTCACAAGCCTTGCCGTAGAAACCCGCCTCGAACCATGAAACATCACTCCACACTGCCTACCCTCGAGTGGGTGAAACGGGTGAACCGCTCATGGCTCGTCCGCGGTAATCTCAACGATTGTGCCGATGCCTGGCTGGAACATCTGGCAGCTCTCGGCGACGGCCGCCTAGAGACCTCCTGCGCAGCCGCACGCGCGATGTGCGGATTCCGCAATCCGCTGGATGATCCCAAGCCGTGGTTTTATGCCGGACTGTTCAGTCGGGCCACGGTGGAGGAGACTCGACTTTTCCTCGATATCCACCGCCTTACCAAGGCAGCCCTGCCCGTCATGAGAGACAAGGAGGAAGTCTTGCTCTGGCTTGACCAGGTCAGCCCCGATACCCGGGATATGGTGCTCCGCATCCGCGAGGGAATTGAGCGGCTTTCTCTAACATGAAGTCATAAAAAACGGCGACCCTTCGCAGGACCGCCGTTTTTGAAATGTGGAACGGGTGGAACCGCAAGGCGTTAGATACCCTTCTTGACGACATCCGTGAGGAGATCGATCACGCGGTTGGAATAGCCCCACTCGTTGTCATACCAGCTGATGAGCTTGAAAAACGTCGAGTTGAGTTCGATGGACGAACCGGCGTCGAAGATCGAGGACGAGGCGGAGTGGATAAAGTCGGTGGAAACCACTTCGTCGTCCGTATATTCGAGGATGCCCTTGAGGTAGGTTTCGGAAGCCTTCTTGAGTGCCGCCTTGATTTCGGCGAGCGAGGTTTCCTTAACGGTCTTCACGGTGAGGTCCACGGCGGAGACGGTCGGGGTCGGCACGCGGAAGGCCATGCCAGTGAGCTTGCCCTTCACTTCCGGGCAAACGAGGGCAACGGCCTTGGCAGCACCGGTGGTGGACGGGATGATGTTGATCGCGGCGCTGCGGCCACCCTTCCAGTCCTTCTTGGACGGACCATCCACGGTCTTCTGCGTGGCGGTGTAGGAGTGAACGGTGGTCATCAGACCTTCGGCGATGCCGAATCCTTCCTTGAGCAGCACATGCACGAGCGGAGCAAGGCAGTTGGTGGTGCAGCTCGCGTTGGAGATGATGTGGTGTTTCGCAGGATCGTAGTCCTGATCATTGACGCCCACGACGAAGGTGCCGTCCTCACCCTTCGCGGGAGCGGAGATGATGACCTTCTTGGCACCGGCGGTGATGTGGCCCTTGGCTTTTTCCGCATCGGTGAAGAGGCCGGTGGATTCGATCACGACTTCCACGCCGAGTTCCTTCCAAGGAAGACCATCGGGAGTGCGGGCGCTCACGACCTTGATGTCGTGGCCGTTGACGACGATGACGTCATCCTCTTCGAGCTCCGGGGAGGATTTCTTCGAGGAAACCGTACCGGCGAAGCGGCCTTGGGTGGAGTCGTATTTGAGAAGATAAGCGAGGTTGTCCGCGGGAACGATATCACCTACGGCGACGACGTTGAAGGTGGTTCCGAGGTGGCCTTGCTCGACGAGAGCACGGAAGACAAGGCGGCCGATGCGGCCGAATCCGTTGATGGCGATAGTGGTCATAGCAGTATTTGGGGATTGCCAATGCGGCTTTTTCCGCCCGGCGGGGCGGAATTGTGCATGCCCGGCCCGACCCGTCAACCTCCGGGGGGCAAAGCGCAGAAAATGCGCGGTTTTCAGCAATCCCAAGAATTGCCTGCCCGTTCCGGATTAAGGTGAAAACCACTCCACCGGAGGGGAGATCACCCGCAGCCCTTCGATCCTGCTGAAGTGCGCGTCCGATGTCAGCACGGCAGCTCCAATATTCATCGCGCTCGCCGCGATGACCACATCCGTACCGGGAATCACTAATCCCCTGCGGTCCAATTTCCACGCAAGCCCCGCAGCCTCATCCCATAGACGGTTGGATGCCGGCACATTCACCATCACATCCATGAACGAACAAAGGCTGCGATAAGCTTTGTGGGATTTGACGCCGCGCAGCACCTCGACACGCACCATTCCGCAAATGGCCAGGTTACGACTTCCCGCCCACTCGTAAAGCAATGGCGCGGGATCTCCCCGGAACCGCATCAAATCGATGAAGACATTGCTGTCCACCAAGACGTCACTTTCCATACTTCGCAGGCTCTTCGGCTACTTTGCAGCTTGCAGGATCATAACTGGACAGATTCTTGGGATCATATCCGGGGAAAACCGCATCCGCCCATTCGGCAGGTGTCAGACCCAATCCTTTGGTTCCGAATTCCTTCATACGCGCCTTGCGATCCAATTCGCGCAAGGCCATTTCGACGGCTTCGGTCTTACTGTCGTAGCCGTAATCCTCCATGACGCGCTTCAACAGCGCCTCATCAATATGCATGGTCATTTTCATGCCATACTCGGTATGGCACCCCGTCCGCCTTGTCGAGCATTTTCTTCAATTTTCTCCCATCCACCTGCCTTCTTGATTCCCGTCGCCCCCCTCTTCAGTCTCCGCCCATGTCCGCTCCCGCCGCTACTCCGATGATGGCCCAATACATGGCCATGCGGAAATCACTGCCTGCGGATGTCATCCTCTTTTATCGTCTCGGGGACTTCTACGAGATGTTCTTCGAGGACGCGAAAACCGCCGCTCCCATCCTCAACGTCGCCCTCACCAAACGCGGCGGCACCCCGATGTGCGGCGTTCCCTACCATGCCGCCCAAGGCTATATCGCCCGGTTGCTCAAAGCCGGAAAACGCGTCGCCATCGCAGAACAAACCTCGGAACCCGTCGCCGGCAAACTCGTGTCCCGCGAGATCGCCCGCATCCTTTCCCCCGGGTCCATCGACGACATCACCCTGCTCGACGACCAGCGCCCGAACTACCTCGCAGCCGTCTTCCGCTGCGGGAAAACCGCCGGCCTAGCCTGCGTGGATCACACCACCGGCGAGTTCACCATCGCCGAGTTCCCGGACTTCGGCCTGCTCACCGACGAACTCTCGCGCATCTCCCCGTCCGAGCTCCTCATCCCGGACCACCAGACCGCCGAGTTCGGCGCTCTAACCAACTGCATGGCCTACGACGGCTACGCGTTCCTCCCCGAGCACGCCACCCAGCTTCTCAAGGATCATTACAACGTCCACTCGCTCGATGGCTTCGGCTGCGCAAACCTTCACTCCGCCAGCGGTGCCGCCGGCGCCATCCTGCACTACCTCATCCACCAACTCCGCCGCCCCTGCGAGCACCTCCACGCTCCGAAAGTCCGGGAAAACACCGACCACGTCCTCATCGACGCCGCCTCCCAGCGAAACCTCGATCTCGTGGAATCCCGTAACGGCAAACAGCAC
Source organism: Luteolibacter sp. (assembly GCA_030696085.1). Lineage (GTDB taxonomy): Bacteria > Verrucomicrobiota > Verrucomicrobiia > Verrucomicrobiales > Akkermansiaceae > Luteolibacter. The sequence continues at coordinate 84,171 of JAUYNL010000081.1, read as the reverse complement.
ACCCTCTTAGCCGTGCTCGACCGCACCGCCACGCCCATGGGAGCGCGCCTGCTGCGCGACTGGATCCTCCACCCGCTGCGCGACCTCGCCGCTCTAACCACCCGCCAGGAAATCATCGCCGCGCTTCTGGCGGAACCCTTCCTGCTCTCCAAATGCCGCGAATCCCTCAAAGGCATCCGCGACATCGAACGCACCACCTCCCGACTCTCCCAAAACTCGGGCAACGCCCGCGACCTCCAGTCACTCGGCATCTCGCTGAGCCACATCCCCGCGCTCAAGGAAGACATCTCTTCTCTGATCACTGATCACTGCTCACTCGGCGCCAATCTCCACGACTTCCAGGATCTAACACAACTATTGAGCTCCGCCCTCGCCGACGAACCACCGGCAAACCTCCGCGACGGCGGCATCATCCGCGACGGCTGGTCGCCCGAGCTCGACGAACTCCGCAACGCCTCCCGCGGCGGCAAGGACTGGATCGCCCGCCTCCAGGAAGACGAGCGCAAACGCACCGGCATCGACTCGTTGAAAATCAAATTCAACAACGTCTTCGGTTATTTCATCGAGATCACAACCACCCACCTCGCCAAGGTTCCTGACGACTACACACGCAAGCAAACCATGTCCAACGCCGAGCGCTACATCACCCCCGCGCTCAAGGAGATGGAGAACAAGGTGTTAGGTGCCGAGGAGCGTTCCAAGAAACTCGAAGCCGAGCTTTTCGCCCAACTCCGCACGCAAGTCATCACCCACCTCCAGCGCCTCCAGCAAAGCGCCGCCGCCGTTGCGGAAATCGACGTGCTCTGCGCGCTGGCCGAAGTCGCCCAGTTCCACCGCCACTGCCGCCCGGTGCTCAACCACGAAATCGGCTTCTTCGTCACCGACGGCCGCCACCCGGTGCTCGAACAAACGCTAACAGAAACCAAGTTCGTCCCCAATGACACCGAACTCGATCCGGAAACCGCGCGCCTCCAGATTCTAACAGGCCCTAACATGGCCGGCAAATCCACCTACATCCACCTACATCCGCCAGATCGCCCTCATCGCCGTGATGGCCCAGATCGGCGCCTACGTCCCGGCGGAATCCGCCACACTCGGCCTCGTGGACCGCATCTTCTGCCGCGTCGGCGCGTCCGACGACCTCTCGCGCGGCCAATCCACCTTCATGGTCGAGATGAGCGAAACCGCCCTCATCCTCAACCACGCGACGGACAAATCCCTCGTCATCCTCGACGAGATCGGCCGCGGCACCGCCACCTTCGACGGACTCTCCATCGCCTGGGCCGTCGCCGAACATTTGCACGACACCATCGGCTGCCGCACCCTCTTCGCCACCCACTACCACGAGCTCACCGACCTCGCGAACACCAAACAGGCCGTCGCCAACTACAACGTCGCTGTTAGAGAGTGGAACGAGGAGATCATCTTCCTCCACAAGATCCTCCCCGGTGCCGCGGACAAATCCTACGGCATCCAGGTCGCCCGCCTCGCCGGCCTTCCGAAAGTCGTCGTCGAGCGCGCCAAGTCCATCCTCTCCCATCTCGAACTCCACTCGGTGAAACCCGAGCAGAAGAAACAAGGACCCAAGGCGAAGAACACCGTCCAGGACGATTTCCCGAAATCCAACCCGCCGCAGATGGATCTGTTCGCGGAATTTTGAGCAGGAACGCAGGCTCCTGAAGATCGCGTCTCACGGTCCCGCCCAGCGGGCATTCACTTATCCAGGATCTCGTCAACTTTTTCCCCCGCCTTTTCGGCAGGGCCCTTGGGATCAATGGCGTCCTTCACATTCTCGATGGCATCGTCCATTTTTTCGCCCGCTTTTTCAGCCGGACCTTTTTTCTTGCAGGAGGCAAATGCGGCGAGAATGGACACCGAACACACGGCCAGAAGTAGTAGATTTTTCATAGGATTGTATCTGTCTGACCGGGATGATGATCCGGGTGTTTTTGAGAATCGCACACTTGGAGACAATGGCTACCTGTTTTTTTAATCGGATCTTCGCATCAGATCGGAGGGATTGACCGGAATCTCACAGGCCCCATAGGATTCGCGGAGTGAATCTATTTGAGAAACTGACGGCCAAAGCCGGCAAGGCCGCGATGGACAAGGCTTTTGCCAAGGGTCTGTTGCGCTGCCCAAAATGCGGACAGAAACCCGCCAAAGCCCCGGTGGACGCGGAAACCCTTGTCCGTTGTGAATCGTGCGGGACGAACGCGCTTCCCACCGAATGGCGGCCCGAAGCCGGCGGCATTCCCACCGGACAGCCCGACCAAATCCCGCCCAACACCCGCATCCAGCGCGAGGGCAGCGCCCCGGGAGATTGCGTCTGGCACATTCCCGCCAGCGGAAAATTCGGGTTTTTCCTATTCTTCGGCCTGGTCTGGACGCTGATCACCGCAGTGCTAAGCGGTGGATTCCTGTTCGGCATGCCTGCGAATGGCCAGGACGCCCAACCGTGGTTCCTCTATCCGTTTTTCTCCGTGTTCTGGGCGATCGGTCTAGGATGTCTCTATGCCGCGGTGCGCAATAAATACTCCCGCCTCCGGATCACCGTCACGCGCGATCTGGTCACACTGCGCCGCGAGATGTTCGGGAGGATCAAAGACAAGTCCCTGGTCACCCGGGACGTGCAATCGGTCGAACAGACCGTGTTCTATCAGCAGAACTATCAGCCGGTTTACGGCGTGGAGATCCGCGGTCGCGGCGGCAAGCTGAGGTTTGGCACCACGCTGCGGGAGGATGAAAAGGCCTGGCTGGTGGCCGACATCAAGCGCGCGGTCTTCGGCGAGCCCGCGGCAACTCCCGTCACCGCCGTTTCGCCGGAAGCGGTCGCCGCGCAGAGGCAGTCGTCGTTTTCATTCCCGCTGCCGCCGGCGCCGAAAGGACAATGGATCCTCGGTATCGTCCTCATTCTCATCGGCCTGGGAGCCATCTTCATGGGGCTTTCCAACGGGCCGGATCTGCCCAGCCGTGGAAAAGACGGCATGGATTGGTTCGCGGTGGTGTTCAACTGCATCTTCAGCCTTTTCAGCCTCATTCCCATCATCGTCGGGCTGGTCTTCGGCGGAGTCGGCGTGCTCATGGCGGGAAACACATGGCCCGGCCGCGAACGGGAAGTCCGGCTGGAGGGTGATGAGACGCAGGTGGCGCTGCGCACCTATCAACATGGCCGGGTGATCAAGGAGCAGTCGTTTCCGCGAGCTTCCGTGAGGGAAATCCGCGCCACCCGCTCGGGAGACGTCAACGGCAAGCCCATGAAACGCATCGATCTCATTGTGGACGGCAGGGCAAAGCGGGTCACTCGCTGGACTGCGGGTGATATCGCAGATGTCTGGACGGCGGATGTTTGCCGCGCGCTCGGGACCTAGGAACGGGGCTCGCTGGCACTCCGGAAATTCCGCGTCTTGAATGATTGCATCCCGGGCCGCGGTCGCCTAGGGTCGCGGGGATGGGCGTGAAACAGACCTTGCGGGCCGCCACGGGCTGGTTGGAACTCGGAATTGCCGATGAGGCATTGGCCGAGCTGGAATCGCTGCCCTTCGAAGTCCGCACCCAGCGCGCGGCGCTGGAGCTGAAACTGGCCGCACAAATGGTCAACCAGTCGTGGAACCCGGCCTCGGACACCGCCCGCCTGCTGTGCCTGAAGGCGGCGGACGAGCCGATGTTTTTCCTGCGGGCGGCGTTCTGCCTCCATGAAACAGGTGACACGCTTGCTGCCTGCAATTGGCTGCTGCGCGGGCCGAAAACGCTCTTCGAAATGGCGATTTTCCACTACAATCTGGCTTGCTACCTGTGGACATTGGGTGAGGCCAAGCGCGCCCGCAGCCATCTCAAACAAGCCATCACGATGGACGAATCGTTTCTCGAAGCCGCCCGCGAGGACCGGGATCTCGCAGGCATCGGCCCTCTGAATTGACGGTGAGGGGGAAAAGAAAAGCGCGCGTTGGATTTCCCCCCGGATTTCACAACGCGCGCTTTTTTCATCGCCTCCCGGCTCCGGCCTGGACCGCTTGATTTCCCCCCGGAGATCAAACGAACCCAATGTGGCTTAGCACGCTTGGCTGATCATTCATTGAGTGCCGAAGCGCTCGCTGAACAAACTCAGATTGCCGGAAATTCCGGGTTTTGGAAGTTTTTTAGGGCCTCAAAATCGGCCAAGTAGGATCATAATCGGCCACAAGACCAGAATTGGGAGAAAAGATTGAACGTTTTCAATGCGCTACTCCCGAATCGTTTGGTTCCCCATCGGGATTCGGGCTGGCACCCAGGCAGCATCGCGGCGATGATTCCGGGCGTTCGCCGTGTCCGATCTTTTCACCACGCCTGCGGCCTTGACCCACAAGCCGAATCCATCCGAGCCGCTGGCGGCGCGGATGCGACCGCGTTCGCTCGACGAGGTGGCCGGCCAGCAGCACATCCTGGCGGCGGGGAAACTGCTGCGCCGCGCGATCGAGTCGGACCGCTTCACCTCGTTGATCTTCTATGGCCCGCCGGGCACCGGAAAAACCACGCTGGCCAGCGTGATCGCGCGCAGCACCGGTTCCCGTTTCGAATCCCTCAATGGCGTGGAATCGAATGTGGCGGAGATCCGCGCAAAAATCGATCAGGCCCGCACCTGGCGCGAGCTGCGCGGCGAAACGACGATCCTGTTCATCGATGAAATCCATCGTTTCAACAAAGCGCAGCAGGACGTGCTGCTACCACACATCGAGCGCGGAGTGGTGCGCTTTATCGGCGCGACAACGCACAATCCGTATTTCCATGTGAACTCGCCGCTGGTCTCGCGCTCGCAGATTTTCCAACTCGAAGCGGTGCCGGTGGACGACGTGATCCTTGTGATGGAGCGGGCGCTCGCCGATGCCGAGCGGGGACTGGGCGCGATTCCCACGGCCGCCAGCCCTGACGCGCTGCGCCATCTGGCCGAGAAATCCGACGGCGACGTGCGCAAGGCGCTCACCGCGCTGGAGCTTTCCACGCTCACCACCCCTCCGGACGAGGACGGCGTGGTGCAATTGACCCTCGAAGTGGCGGAGGAATCCATCCAGCGCAAGGCGGTGGTCTATGATGCCGATGGCGATGCGCACTACGATACGATTTCCGCCTTTATCAAATCGATCCGCGGCTCGGATCCGGACGCCGCCTTGTATTGGCTGGCGAAAATGCTGCATGCCGGCGAGGACCCGCGTTTCATCTCGCGCAGGCTGGTGATCGCGGCCTCCGAGGACATCGGCCTGGCGGATTCCGCTGCCCTGCGCGTGGCGCTCGACGCGCACCACGCCTTTGAATTCCTGGGCATGCCGGAAGGCCGGATTCCTTTGGCGCACGCCACGGTTTACCTGGCCACCGCGCCGAAATCCAACAGCGCCTACGCCGCGCTTGGCAAGGCGATGACCGACGTGGAAGGCGGACGGACGCTGGCCGTGCCGCCGCACCTGCGCACGCCGACCCGCAAGAAACTCGCCGCCGCCTCCGGCGAACCCGAGGCGGCGATGAAATATCTCTATTCCCACGATTTCGAGGGCGCTTATGTGCCGCAAGCCTATCTTCCCGAAGGCCGGATTTATTACCAACCGGGCGATCAGGGGATGGAAAAACGAATCCGCGAGCGTCTCGATTTCTGGCGCAGCCGGATGAAAACCGAGTGAGCCACCCCCGCCACGAATTCCCATCCTTGCGCCCCGCATGGCAATCGCTTAGGAACTCCGTAACACTTTCCCAATGGCCGCAGACTACACTGAAGACGACATCAAATCACTCGACTGGCGCGAACACATCCGCATGCGCCCCGGCATGTACATCGGCAAGCTCGGCGACGGCACCTCGCCCGACGACGGCCTCTACATTCTGCTCAAGGAGGCCATCGACAACTCAATCGATGAGCACATCATGGGCTACGGCAAGGAAATCCGCGTCGAGATCGATGAGGAAGGCCGCGTCGAGGTCCGCGACTTCGGCCGGGGAATTCCGTTAGGCAAGCTTTTCGACTGCGCCGCCCAGATCAACACCGGCGCGAAGTACGACAGCGAGGCCTTCAAGAAATCCGTCGGCCTGAATGGCGTCGGCATCAAGGCGGTGAACGCGCTGTCCGACTTTTTCGAGATCCAGGCTTGGCGCGAAGGGGAAACGAAGGCCCTCGAATTCTCCAAAGGCCAGCTCACCGTGGACATGAAGCACGCGCGCCGCGACGATGGAGCGAACGGCACGCGGCTCGCCTTCGAGCTCGACCGCTCGATTTTCCCCGCCAAGGCGAAATTCAAGGAGCCCTTCGTCGAGAAGATGTGCCGTTACTATTCATATCTGAATCCGGCGCTCACCGTGAACTTCAACGGCAAGAAGTTCCGCTCCAAGGACGGGTTGCTAGATTTGCTGCGCGAGGAAATGGAAAACGAGGCGCTCTATCCGCCGATTCATCTCGTTGGCAAGGACATCGAAATCGCGTTCACCCACACCGCGGAGAGCAGCGAGGAATATTATACCTTCGTCAACGGCCAGAACACCTCGCAGGGCGGCACCCACCTCGCCGCGTTCCGCGAGGCCATGGTCCAGGTGATCCGGGGTTTCTACAAAAAACAATACGACCCCGCGGACATCCGCGCGGGCATCGAGGCCGCGGTTTGCGTTAGAATCGTCGAGCCCGTTTTCGAGTCCCAGACAAAAACCAAGCTCGGCTCGACCACCATCGTTCCCAACGGCGAGTCGCTGCGCACCTTCATCGGAAACTTCCTCAAGACCAATCTCGACAACTACCTGCACAAGAACACCGCGGTCGCCGAAGCCATCGGCAAGCGCATCCAGGCCGCCGAACGCGAGCGCAAGGACCTCAAGGGCGTGCAGAAAATCGCCCGCGAACGCGCCAAACAGGCGAAGGTCCATAACAAGAAACTCCGCGACTGCCGCATCCGATTCGACTCGAAACACAAGCGCCGCGAGGAATCCACGCTCTTCATCACCGAGGGCGACTCCGCTTCCGGCTCCATCACCAAAAGCCGCGACGTGGAAACGCAGGCCGTGTTCTCGCTCCGCGGAAAACCGCTCAACACCTTCAGTCTGCCGCGCAAGATCGTCTATGAAAACGAGGAGTTCTCCCTGCTCCAGGCCGCCCTCAATATCGAGGACGGCATCGAGGCGCTTCGATATAACAAAGTCGTCATCGCCACTGATGCCGATGTGGACGGCATGCACATCCGCCTGCTCCTGCTCACCTTCTTCCTCCAGTTTTTCCCCGAGATGATCCGCGACGGGCATTTATATATTTTGCAAACGCCGCTCTTCCGCGTCCGCAACAAGAAGGAAACCATCTACTGCTACGATGAAGATGAACGCCGCAAGGCGATCGGCAAGCTCGGCAGGAACTCCGAGATCACCCGCTTCAAGGGCCTCGGCGAAATCTCGCCCGACGAGTTCGGCTTCATGATCGGCCCGGACATGCGGCTCGATCCGGTCGAATACGAGGAAGGCAAGGGCGTTAAGGAATTGTTAGCCTTCTACATGGGCAAGAACACCCCGGACCGCCAGGACTACATCATCGCCAACCTCCGCGAGGACGTTGACAAGCAGGTGGAAGCAGCCGTGGCCTGAATATCAGGAGGCGCCACACCCCTGTGCTTCCGGTTAGCAAATGAACCTCGAATCCGCAGTTTGGATTGAGGATGAGAAGCGCAAGTGCTTATGGCTGTGCGTCGTTTGAAGACGAAAGCGAACACATCGTTGGTTCACCCATCGGGTGAAGGGGAACTGGATTTCAAATTCCTGCCTGCGGGCGGGCAGTTTCACCTGCGCGGCAGCGTCGAAGCACTCACGGCGTATGGCGGATTGGTGGCATGGGATCACTGTCTGGAACGCTGCGGAGTGTTTGGCCAGCTCGCCGCACACTACCCTTTGCCGCGCCCGTCATCGATATACTCAAAGCCTTTTTCACTCAGGAACCGGGACGGCCACACCGAGGCGATCAAGAGCCGCCATGAGCTGCTGTTCATCCTCTTTCCAACTGCGGATTCCAGGATGAACGCAATCTCAACGATCCGGCTCCGAAAAACTCGCTAACAGCGAAAGTCGGGTGAGGTTCAGTTCCGAAAATCCGCATCGGTTGACGTCCATTCGCGGTTGAAAACGCATCGGATTCCTTGTGCTTGCACCCTGGCTTGATTGGTTTGGCTGCTCAGAGGGGCAGATCGTAACTTCTTCCGCCAAGGCCTTCGAACCAGCGGATGTAGGCGAGATTGACCATGGAATAGCCGCCGGGTGTCGGGTAGTTTCCGGTGAAATACCAATCGCCGCAATCGCCCTTGATGGAGGCTTGGAGGTTTTCGATGGATTGAAAGATCACTTCGACCTCGCCGTCCCAGTCGATTTTCTCGGGATAAACCATGCGGCTGATCTCGGCGGAGATTTCCTCATCGGTGAAGGCGTCATACACTTCCTGCACGCGGTTGCGGCGATCCGCCGGCGGGAGTTTCAGCTCGTTCTGGCACTCGTCGTAAATGCGATCCAGCAACGCTTGGTGGCCGGCGCGGCGGTGCAGGGCGACGGCGGCCTGGAAGGCGATGAACTTGCCGAGTTCCGACATGTCGATGCCGTAACAATCCGGGTAGCGGATTTGCGGCGCGGTGGAACAGACGACGATTTTCGCCGGTTTGGTGCGGGCGAGGATTTTGAGGATGGATTGTTTGAGGGTGGTGCCGCGGACGATCGAATCATCGAGCACGACGAGGAAATCGCCGGGTTCGACGACGCCGTAGGTGATGTCATAGACGTGGGAGACCAGTTGGTTGCGGCCCTTCTCCTGGGAGATGAAGGTGCGCATCTTGATGTCCTTGTGGGCGATTTTCTCGTTTTGAGGCCAATTGCGCAGGATCAGGTCATCGACCAGATCCGGGGTGAGGCTTCCCGTTTCGACGGCGCTGAGGATGGCTGCGCGCACCTCGTGGCGGCGATGCAGGCGGAGGCCCTCCATCAATCCATAATAGGCGGTTTCGGCGGTGTTGGGGATGAACGAGAAGATGGTTTTATCGTATTTCCCGCCGATGGACGCGACGATTTGCGGCACCAGAGCTGAGCCCATGGCCTTGCGTTCGCGGTAGATCTGCGGGTCGTTGCCGCGCGAGAAGTAGATTTTCTCAAACGAGCAGGGCGTGAATTTCTGCGGTGGGGCGAAGGCGGTATCGGAAATCGCTCCATCGGCCTTGATGGTGATCATCGAGCCCGGATCCACGGCCCTGACGTCAGCGGCATCGGCCTCGAACACGGTCATGAGCGGCACGCGCTCGGAGGCGAAGGCGATCACGTCCTCGGTGATGAGCATGTGGCAGGGACGAATGCCGCGCGGATCGCGCATGACGAACATGTCGCCATTGCCGATCACTCCGCAAATCGTGTAGCCGCCATCCCAGGCGGCGGCAGATTCGGCGACGAGCCGCGGGACATCGAGCGAGGCGGAGATTGTTCCGGGGATTTCCGCGCCGGGGATGCCGGAATCGCGGAGATGGCGGTAAAGATCGGTGTGGGCCTCGTCGAGGTGGTAACCGATTTCTTCGAGCACCGTCTGGGTGTCGGTGCCGAAAACCGGGTGTTGGCCGCGGTTGATGAGCACCTCGTTGAGCTCGGCGGCGTTGGTCATGTTGAAGTTTCCCATGACCATGAGCGTGCGGGTGCGCCAGTTGCTGCGGCGCAGGTAGGGGTGGCAGGAGCCTTCGTCGAATTCCCCGGAGGTGCCGTAGCGGAGATGGCCGACGAGGATTTCGCCGCCGAAATCGAAGTGGCGCTTCACGCTTTCGGGGTCGTGGTGGTTCATCACGCCCTTGCGGGACATTTTATAGAAGTTCTTGATTTCCTTGCGGAAAATCTCGGCGAGCGCGTCCTTTTCGATGCCGCGACGGCGATAGACGTAGGGTTGGCCGATGGGCATGTTGAGCTTTACGCAGCCAATGCCGGTGCCGTCCTGGCCGCGGTTGTGCTGCTTTTCCATCAGCAGGAAGAGCTTGTTGAGACCCCAGAGGCAGGTGCCGTAGCGGTCGTGATAATAGGCAAGGGGCTTGCGGAGACGGACCGCCGCGATCCCGCATTCGTGTTTGAGGAAATCGCTCATGCTTGCTGAAATCTTCGCGTCACTCGCCTTTTATGCGGACCCGGACTCCTTCTTCAGGAACCATCCGGCCGATGACGTGGCCGCCAGGCCCCGCTTTGAGAGTCGTATGGACGTCCGCCTCGGCGACGATCACCACCCAGCCGATGCCCATGTTGAAGGTGTGGAAGCGGTCCTGCGCGTCCACATGGGAAAGGAGCTTGTCGATGCCGGGAAGCTCCCAGCGCGGGATTTCCAGGTCGGCCCCCATGCAGCGGAACAGGCGTTCCAGGTTTTCCGGCAGTCCGCCGCCAGTGATGTGTGACATGGCCTTGGGTTTCACCCCGGATTTTTTCAGATCGCGGGTGACATCGTGATAAAGCCGGGTGGGTTTCAGCCAGGCGGCGAGTTCGTCGTCGCTGACTTCCCCGGGAAACTCGTTGAGCACGCGGCGCACCAGCGACCAACCGTTGGCGTGGATACTGTCCGAGGGGTAGCCAATCAGCACATCACCCACGGCCACCGACGTCGGGTCGATGAGATCGGGTTTCTCGGCGCAGCCGATGCAGAAACCGGAGAGCTCGATCACATCCACGGGGACGATGCCGGGCATTTCGGCGGTTTCGCCGCCGGCCAGAATGCAATCGCAGGCCTCCAGGTAGTCCGCCATCCCGGCGATCAGACGGGTGATTTTCTCCTCATGGAGCGCCGCGATGCCAATGTAATCCAGGAAAAGAAGCGCCTCGCCGCCGGTAGTGAGAATGTCATTCACGCTCATCGCCACCAGGTCCTTGCCGGCTGTTTCGAGCAGATCATGCTCCAAAAGCAGCTCCAACTTGGTCCCGACTCCATCGCAACCGGTGACGATCACCGGTTCCTTGTAGGAGCTGAGATCGTAACACGCGGCGAAAAGCCCGAAAGCCCCCCACAACTTGCGTGTTTGCTGGGTTCTGCGCACATGAGTGCCGATGTCTCCTACCAGGGCGGCCGCCTTGCGCGTGTCCACCCCGGCCTGTTGATAAGTCAATTTACCCGCCATAATCCGCTGCGGCGGTTCTACATGCCACCCACCCCCCGTCACGCGGAAAATCTTCCACATGGTCCGAAATGTGCCCGATACACCGGAAATCCCCACAATCCGCGGCTTTCGAACCCATTGTTACCCACGAATTCTAAAAAATTGACACCCGCACCCTCAAAATGTTCAAAAAAAGATTGCCAAGCGACCAAGATTATCCTAATTCTCAGAAAGATTAGCGAATGCGATATTTAATTTATCTTGATTACTTCCTGAAATCCACTAGAAACCGCGACGAAATTGAAATCCAAAACGATGTCCCACCAAGTTCCATCCATTCATCTCGACTCCGGTCTGGAGATTGGCTACGGAGGCCCGCTCGCCCGATTCGGTGAGTCGGTCAGCCTTGCCGGCGGCACCCATTTCCTGCTGGCGCGCAATGGCCGCGGCAAAACCACCCTGCTTCGCACGCTGGCCCGGACACTGAAGCCCATTGCTGGAAGTTTCCGCACGGAAGGCTTCATGCAATACCTGCCGGAAGATCTCCGCTTCGATCCTGAAATCTCGCCGGCGATGATTTTCCGCATGCTGCTGCCAAAAGCGCGGCTCGGCGCAGCCCTCGATCTCGCAACCCGGATCGAATTGGATGTAAAAAAACCCTACGGTCGTCTTTCTACCGGCAACCGCCGCAAGACCAATCTGATCGCGGCCGAATTTTCGGTGAAGCCTGATCGCGGCAACATTCTCCTGCTCGATGAACCCTTCAGCGGTCTCGACGCCTTCGCCCGCCAAGTCTTCGAGGAAATCTGGCACGAATCCGCCACCAACGTGCTGCGCCTGGTGAGTTGCCATCCGGACTATGACTCCATGGAAATGCCCAGCGCGCTGATGATCGAGGACAAAACCGCCCGCCACCTCAACGGCGGCGGCCAAACCTGGAGCCAGCTCAAGAATCTTCTTAACTGACACGCCATGAGACTCTTCCGCCTTACATTCGCCACGATTCTCCAGCGCAAGGCCTGGGCGATCTGCGCTTTTGCGGTGATCTGTCTGCCCTTCGTGATGCCGCTTATTTCCAGCGCCACGGAAAAACCTCTGCTGGTTCAACCCGCGCGCATCCTCGCCGCATGGAACACGCTTTGGATCTGCTCGCTCATCTGGGGACTCTACACCGCAGCCCGCGAAGGTGAAACCAACGCGAAATCCGGCATCGGCGAGTATTTCCTCACCACCGGCCTCTCCGCAACCCGTCAACTTTTTGAAATTTGGCTGGCCGTTTTTTGTTTCATCGCGCCGCTCACGATCATCACCGCGCTGATCTGCCAGTTCGCCGCCGCGCCTGCCGATCCCGTGGAGCACGCGATGTGGGGAGTGCTCAATGCCCAATATACCGCGCTATTCCTGTTAGTCATCGCGCCCTTGCTGGCACTGGCCACGGCGCTGGCCTCGCGTTTTGGCGGCATTACCGGGTTTTCAGTCACCCTGCTGCTCACAATTTACGGTCTCTATGGCGTGGGCTACCTCGATCAAATGCTCAAACTCGAGGCCAACCCGATTCTGCGCAGCCTGTGGGTCTTCTCCCCGCACTACCGCTTCGCTGATCTCACCCAGCGCCTCTACTTCAAGACCGGGGCCCTTCCCACCGAGGCATTCTGGATGATGACACTCTATTTCGCCGGCATCCTCGCCGTTTACACCGGCATCTCCCGCCTCTGCTTCCGCACCAAGCTCTCCGCGTGAGCTTCAAATCTGAATTTTCAAATTTCAAATCTCCTTCCTCCAAATGTCCCGCATCACTTCCACCGCATTCAGCACCGGCCTCATCGGCACGGGTATGCTTGCATGGGCGTTAGCCGGACGCCCGTTGGTCCATAATCCCGATCTCAATGCGCCGATGAATCCTCTCGGCATCAACGGCAGTCCTTACGGCGAAGTTTTCGCCATGGCCATGCAAGGGCCCATCGACACCCATTTCCACGGCGCATGGAGTGGCGGCGGTCCGGCCCACCAACACGCTGAGGGCGAACATTGCGATTCCTGCCAACCGGTGAAAGCGGAGCCGACCTCTGGAAACCGTTTCCAAAACCTGCTCACCTCGCTCGAAAAGGCAGTGGAAACCCGCACCAATCGGAAATCCGCCAGCGCGGCGCACAAGCGCTACCTGCGCCGCCAGGTGGAAGACAAACTCCGCTTCGCCTATCAGCTCGATCCCTCGCATTACGCGAATTACAACTCGCTGCACTTCTTTCTCACCGAGCCGCAACTCGGCACCCGCCCGGAGCTCACGCCATCCGCCGCCAAACTCGCCGAGGAAACCATTCAATACTGCCTCAAGCAGGATAACGATCCGCGCCCGGCACTCACCGCCGCCGCCGCCACCTCCAATATCCTGGAGTTGATGTTCAACGACCGGCAAAACGCCGCGCCCAAGTTCACCACGGAGCAGATGCGCCAATACCTCACGCTACTCGATCACTGCATCAGCCGCTACGTCGCCATCGCCCGGCAATGGGATACTACCAAAAACTGGCAGCTTCTCTCGCCTCAGCGCAGTACCGAGTGCGACGAGCGTCTCCACTTCATCCTCAAGTTCCGCGAGGCTGCCGAGGGCACCATCCTCCGTTTCGAAGGCAAAACGCTGCCCACCCAGGTCGCCAATTAACCACTTCAACTGTAGCGGCGGTCTGTGACCGTCGCTGACTAACAAATCTTCCCAACGCCCGCTCACTTTCCATTCGCGCCGACGGTCACAGACCGCCGCTACAAACTTCTTCTCTTACCACTGATCACTGCTCACTCGGCACTTCTTCCATGATCACCGCATCACCAGTTCTCGAACCCCCTCCGCTTCCGGGCCACGCGCCGGCGGCTGGTTCAGGGCGTTTCGGTCCGGGCATGAGCGGCCGCGATCTGCTAGGCATCATCTTCCGCGTCTGCCGCGAACTCCGCGTCTCGGACATCCAGATGCGCGCCTCCCGCCCGGTTTACATCCATACCAACAAGGGCATGGAGAAACTCGAATTCCTGGGGATTCTCTCGCCTTCCAACATGGATGAGATCCTCAAGGAGCTCATCACCAACCGCGAAAGTGGCAGTCATGGCTTCGGCCAGGAACAGGCCATGGAAATGCGCGTGGATGAAAAAATCCGCCTCGCCATCGCCAGTTTCGCAGAGACCCGCGTGGCGGACTTCTCCTGCGACGGCATACCGATGGGTGACACTGGCGAGCGCTCCGGCCGCCTGCGGATTCAGGCCCACCTCAGTTCCTCCGGCCTCGGCATCACCTGCCGCATCCTGAATGACTTCATCCCCGAGCTCGAGTCTCTCGGCATCGATCCGGACACCACCGACACCTTGCGCCACTGTGTGTTAAAGCGCGCCGGCCTTTGCCTCGTCACCGGTCCCACCGGTTCCGGCAAGTCCACCACGCTCGCCTCGCTCATCGACTGGGCGCGCCGCCATCATCCCAAGCACATCGTCACCGTCGAGGATCCCATCGAATATCAATATCCCGACGACATGGACGATCCCGAATATCCGGGCCACCGCGTTCCCTCGCCCTCCATCGTCACCCAGCAGGAAGTCGGCCGCGACGTACATTCCTACCGCCAGGGACTCAAGGACGTGCTGCGGAAAGCCCCGCACATCATCCTGCTCGGAGAAATCCGTGATCGGGAGGCGATGGAAACCTGCATGGAAGCCGCGCAAACCGGCCACCTTGTGCTTTCCACCCTGCACACTACCGGTGCCGTCAAAACAATCGGCCGGATTCTCGAACTCTATCCGCGGGAGAGTCATGGCTCCGTTCTCAGCCGCCTCTCTGAAATCCTCATCTTCATCCATTCCCAGGGCCTACTCAACGGCGTCCAGCGCCGCGTGCTCACCTATGAATTTCTCCAAAACAACGATGACGCCGTTTCCTCCGCCATCGCCAACTACTCCGGCGGAGCCCGCTCGCTTGAAGACGTCATCCGCCGTGCCGGTAATATCGAGTGGGACAACAACCTCCGCCGCCTCGTCCGCATGGGTCTCATCACTCCTGAAACCTTCATCAACGCCCGCATGAACAAAAATGATGATGAGATTTGAAAACTGTAGCGGCGGTCTGTGACCGTCGCACTTCATCCGAAATACCTGACGACTTCACTTTTACACCTCAATCGCATCGACGGTCATAGACCGCCGCTACAAACACAAAAAATCTCCGAGACCGCCCAACGAATCTGAAGAACTCAGAATCCTTCCCTTTCGCCAAACGGTCTCAATCCGACAAAAAAGACAACACACCCGAATACATAAAAATAGAAATACACACACTATGAAACTGACCAACACCCACAACATGAAGCGCAAGTCCGGTATGACCCTCCTCGAACTGACGGTCGTCATCCTCGTCCTGCTCTCCCTCATCTCCATCCTCTTCATCGGCGCACGCGCCTGGAAGAAGGGTTCGGACCGTGCCGCTAACATCCTGAACATCCGCAACGTGCAACAAGCCGTGCGTGCTCATGCCAATGTTCGCGCACTCAGCATTGGCGACGCCTTGCTTAATGGCGAAATCGTCGGCACTGGCAAATACCTGAACTCGGTTACCCCGCCAACCACGGGCATCGCATACGGCTATCTTGCCGTTGTTCCGGCCATCGGCACCCTGTATCTGACTCGGACCTACAGTGGCGACGCCACTGCCGCCGATTACGATCCGACCTCCGGTTCCACTGACGAATGGTGAAATCATCGTGATCTCCCGCTGAGGAGATCCTGAACAATCCGCGGCCCGCCTGCCTACGGTGGGCGGGCCGTTTTTGCCAGTCCTGCTCGTTTCCCTCGGAACCGCCCCCCAGTCCGCCATGCACCCTCACACCCTTCCAGTCCCTTGGCCACTTTCCAACATCCGGCATCCCTCAATGTCCTGCAACAGTTCCGCCAGGCCTGCTCGATCCTGCGCAACACCACGCGCGCCAGCAATCCCTCCTGGTACCAGGACGCGCTGGAACTGAATTTCCAACTGCACATCCGTCCGGACGGCCCCGGCATCCGCTGCTACTACTTCGACCGCAAAATAGACCAGTGGTCCGCCGGGCCGACTCTCACCGAGGACATTCTCGACGAACCTGCGAAACTCGATTCCGCCATCGCGGAAATCCTGCGCAACACCCGCTCCAAGGGGGCCACCTCGCTCGGTGTCGTTCTCCACATTGCCAACGAATTCGCGACCACCGAGCTCAAGCCCGAGCTCGACAACCCCGCCGCGCTGCCGGATCTGCGCGATGCCGCCATCAATGATCCCGCCTCAATCCTTGAGGACTCTTCTATTCTCGCCAGCCAGGCCTCCTGGCGCGTGCTGCCCTATCCCGCCGCCGGCAGCGAAGTGATCGGCACCACCGTCACCCTTTCCCGCCAGCACGCGGCACTGATCACCGCGTTTCGCAACATCGGCGAAACACAGAGTTTCCCGATCATCACCCAGGCCCTCAGCGCACCGCTGGTGGCCATCATGGGTCTTTGCCAGACCATCGAGCCGACCCCTGGAAAGCCTTTCGTCGCCATCCTCCAATATTCCTGGTTCACCGTGTTGGCCTTCTTCAATGAACACGCCGACCTACGCCTCATCCGCACCCTCCAGCACCGCGGTGTCCGGCGTGCCACCAATTTACGCAACGCGCTGACCACTACCAACGCCTCACTCGAATTCCTCGATCCCGATTTGTTCCTGGTCCCGCTCGGCGAGACAGTGGACAGCAGCCTGGAAGCCAATCTGCGCGTCACGTTCACCACCTGCCGCGTCGAGACCATTCAAACTCCCACCGCCGCCGGGATCGCCGAATGGAGCCCGGAACCCTTCATCAGCGCCGCGCCTGCCGCCGCACCCAATCCCACCACCACCAGCCACACCTTTTCCATCCTGCGCGACGACAAATGGGCACTTCAGGACTTCCTGCCCACGCCCCGGGAAATCGTTGAAATCTATCCCAACCGCTCCGAAATGAAGTTGCTGCGGATGCTCCGTCTTTCCCGAGTCGCCGTCTTCGCCATCACCGTGCTCTGCCTCGCCTACTTCGTGCTCGGCATCGTGGACCTGATCCGCCGCCCGGAGTGGGCCTTCGATCCTTCCGAGGCCGATGCGATCAAAACCCGGCTCGCGAAGCTCACCACCGAACGCCAGACGGCCGATCACTGGAACAACCTGCTCGATGATCGCTCCAAAGCCTGGACCGCGATGGAGTCCCTCTCCCGCATGTTCCCGGAAAACGGCGGCATGTTGGTCAAAACCTACTCGCACACCGCAAAACCCGAAAGCACCGCCGGACAGGCCAAGGTGGGCTTCGTCAAGGAATGGAAAATCACCGGTTACGCCCGCGACGAGGCGCTCGACTATCTCAACACCCTCAACACCCGCGAGGGCATCGCCGCCCATTTCAGTGAAATCGCCCGCGTCACCGCCAGCCCCGCATTCAATCCCAACACCGGCAACCGCAGCATCTCGGTGAACGTCCGCACTCAGGAAAACAGCGGATTCAAACCCGTCCCGCCGGAGGAAAGCAGCGTTTCGGACGAATCCACGTATCCCTTCACCTTCGATCTCACCATCGCCCAGCGCTTCGAAGCCACCGATCCGCTGGCCGTCGTGGTACCGAAGGCGCCTTGAACATCGAACGTCCAACCTTCCTCAACATGCATTATTACCGCCAGCCCATCATCCTGTTTGGAATCGTCGTGCCCATCCTGCTTGCGGCGGTCGTTGTTGGCTTGGGTTCCTTTCTCAAATCAAAAATGACCGCCTCGTTCGATCACAAGCAGCGAAACTACACGACCTACGAACAAGGCCGCGTCGGCGCACTTGAAATCGAATCCCAAGTCGCCCGCGAACGCCAACACCTCGACCGCTGGAACGTCCAGCTCTCTGAGGAGACCGCCAGCGCCGTGGCCACCAATCTGCGCGAGATTTCAGAGGGTCTGCCCGGCAAGGAAATTCAGCAGACCGCCTTCGAGCGGCCCAATGGCAACAGCGGCTTTGGCTCGGTCTCCGCCCAGAATTCTTCGCAGATTCGCATCGCCTTCCGCGGCACTTTCCGTACCTTGCAGCGGGCCTTCCTCGCACTCGAAACCCGCATGCCCCAGCTCCAACTCCAGGAACTGCGCATCGACCCCAACTCCACCCAATCCTCCCTCCTCAATTTCCAAGTTACCTACACCGCATGGGAGAACTGAGGAATCCCCCTGGTTTCCGGCCATAACCCTTTCATTATGAATTCGATCCACACCACGAAAGTCCGTCCGCTGCGATTGCAAACGCCGTGGGCGGTTTCGTGCGCTCTAACCCTTCTCGTGGTCGCACCCGCCAGCGCTCAATCCGCCGCCAACTTCGATGCCGGCCGCCCGCCTGTCGAAACCCCGTCCGCCTCGCAGGAATCCAAGGGCAAAAAATCCGCCGCAGCGCCCGCCGCCACTCCGGCAAAAGTGGCGGGCCCCGTCAGCACCTCGCCCTCCCGCCACATTGGCGAGACCGAGTTACCAGCCTATGTGGAATCCCTCACCGCCGTGTTTTCCATCCAGAAGCGCGTCACCGATCCCTTCGGCCAGCTTCAGGACCCCAACGCCAAGCCCATCATCAAAAACCCAATCGCCAAGGCAGCCCCGCGTTTCGCCCCGCTGCAAGCCACGCCCTTTTCCGACATCATCCGCCTGATCAAGGTGACCACCATCATGCCGGGCGAAAAACGATTCCTCATCGGAACCCGTTCCGTCCGACAAGGCGATCGCATCCCCATCACCTTCCGCGGCAAGAACCTCAACGTAGAGGTCTCCTCCGTCAGTGCGCGCCGCATCGAATTCCGCAACCTCGAAAATGGCGAGTCCGCCGCCCTCCCGCTCACCCTCCTGCCCGTCGGCATGACTCCCGGCAATCATGGCATCAGCGCACCGGGAATGGTTCCCGACCTGCCCAACGCCCCGATCGACCTTGATGGAGGCATATCTTCTAACGATACGTTCCAAAACCGCTAAACAGTCATCATCATGAAAGCTGCTAATTTACTCAACCTCTCAGCCGCGCTCTGGCTCGTCGGATCACTCTGCGCCCAGACCCCTGCGAACCCGCTGATCGAGCCGGTTGCCGAGCCCACCGCGGATTTGCAGGCCGAGATCCCGGCCGCCGACACCGCGCACGCCGACTTGCCGCCCCCGGCAAATTCCCCGGACCTGCCGCTTCCATCCGGCGCACCCGCCGGTGAGCCGGCCACCGTCGTCACCCCCGCCCCCGGCGCGCCCTTCGGCCCGCTTGCCCAGCAGCAACAGGAAATGCAGAAATCCGACGAAGGCTTCATCATCAAGGACGCCGGACTCAATGATATCTTCCAGTTCCTCGCCAAATCCGCCGGCCGGCAGTATTTCCACAACACCAAGATTTCCGGCCCCGACTTCCTCGTCACCGGCCATTTGAATGACGGAAACCCGCTGCAACAAATGGAAGAGCTCGCCTTCATGTACGGCCTCTCCCTGCACATCAAGGGCAACACCATCTACGCACTCACCCAGGCCCAGCTCGCCCAACTCCCCAGCGCCGAGTTCCACTATCAACTCCGCTACCTCCGGCCCACCGACATGGAGCAGATCAAGGAATTGATCAAACCCATGCTCAGTCCCGGCACCGGCATCGTCAACTTCGAGCCCAAGACCAACACCATCGTCATCATCGACTCCGCCCACCGCATCGAGCAAGCTCGCGAACTCCTCCACGGCATCGATCAGGCCAAGGGCCAGATCATCGTCGAAACCAAGATCCTCCGCGTCAACAGCGGCGCCGCGGAACGCGTAGGCGTCAACTGGTCGTCCTCTCTTGGCGAGACCGGCACGAGCCTCAGGGTCATCCGCGATCTCAATTCGGTGTTTGGACTGGATTCCCCGATTCTCGACTCCGCCACTTCCAGCACCAGCAATAACCTGGTTCTCAGCCCCCTCGAGCTCTCTGGAGTGCTGCGCGCGCTCGCCGAGGGCGGCATCGCCCGCCAGATTTCCAACCCCACCCTGATCACCGAGGACAACGAGCAGGCCACCATCTCGATCATCGACCGGGTACCCATCATCACCTCCACCACCACTCCGGGTTCGGCGGGATCGGAACCCATTGTCACCGAGGAGGTTCGCTATAAAATCGACACAAGTGACAAATCCATCGATTCCGATCCCGAAAAACACCGCGAGATCGGCATTTCGCTGGTGGTCACTCCAACGCTCCTGCCCGACGGCACCGTCCGCATGAAGATGCGTCCCCGCACCGCCCAGATCGTCCCAAGCAAAAGTGTCGTCAGTCAGACTGGAAACAGCTACCCATTTGTGACCGAATCCATGGTGGAGGCCATCGCCCGGGTTCCGGATGGCCATTCGCTGGTGGTTGGCGGATTTTATGGCGAAGAGGAAAACCGCGACCGCTCCAAGATTCCCTTGTTCGGGGACATTCCGGTGCTCAACTTCTTCTTCAAGAGCAAGGAATCCGTGAAAGAGCAAGCCAGTCTGGTGTTCGTGGTCACGCCCAAGTCCTACAATCCATCCAGTGTTGGGGCGAATCGTGGGGCCAGCAACCGGATCCGTGGCGCGACGACTCTGGATTGCGATCATGAATGGATTGATCCTGAAAACCCCGGCCCCGCCCATGAAGCGAATCTGAAACGCAGCGTTCGCGGCCTCCAGCCCGTGCAGGCACCCTATTTCCCCAGAGGTGGCGAACTCACCGGAGAAGCCCCACCGGCCCGTGTTCAATCCACCCAACCCCGCTTCAGCCGGGCGAGGAAGTGAGCGGATCGGGTGCGGAAGATTGGAAAGTCAAAAGCCTATTCGAGCTTCCGGCCCTCTCCTCTTCCGTTTCGAATTTCGTGCTTAAGATTTAGAATTTCCCCCGTGCCCCATGT
Organism: Luteolibacter sp.; assembly: GCA_030696085.1. Taxonomy (GTDB): domain Bacteria; phylum Verrucomicrobiota; class Verrucomicrobiia; order Verrucomicrobiales; family Akkermansiaceae; genus Luteolibacter. Next base: position 63,182 of record JAUYNL010000081.1, on the reverse strand, counting down.
CCTCCCCTTTTTTAGCCGTTGAAGCGCCGCCGCCGCAGGCTCCGCCACGCCCACCCTCCGGCGAAGTCCGGGATTTTGCCGAAGAGTGCCTGATGAAGACCGCCGAGGCCCTGCACGAGGCCCGCGCGGCCAGCGCCACCGAGATCAACCAGGCCATCGCCGCCGCCCGCGAATCCCAGGCGCTCGGCAGACCCACCGATTTGTTAGAAGCGGTCGCCCGGGTCCAGGGTCACGATGAGGAGCACCTCAGCCCTGCGATTCTGGAACTCGGCAACAAGGTGGCCCTCACCCTCACGCCCTACGCGCCGCTGATCCCGTTCGCCGGCAAGCTGATCGCTCCTTCGGCCTTCTACGATTCCTTCGACCAGCTCCACAAACTCGCGCGGGTGCTGCTTTCCCCGGTCATCTATGCCGAGGACACCGACGCCATCGGCACCGCTTCCGCCAATCCCGTGGCCGCCGCCATCCTCGCAGAGGAAATCGCCGTTGTCGTTTACAAGCGCTTCGGCATCCGCCCTTTCGTCACCATCGCCCGCCTTGATTATGAGAGCTGGACGTTTCTAACACGGAAGCATTTCGAGCTATGATCGAATTCGACGGCATCTCCTTCAACGAACTCATCAGCCGCCGCATCATGGGCGAGCTGGCCGGTCATGATCCGAGTTATGCCGAGCTCGCCCAGGACCAGGTGCCCAACCGCGTCACCCGCTACAGCTTCATGGCGGCCGTCGCCAGGATCAACGGCCTGCCCTTCTTCCCGAAGGTCGCCGAGTTCTGCGATGGCTCGTTGCACGGCGCCTGCGACTCCACGGTCATGACCCGCGGCTTTTTCGCTCCGCTGTGCATCGCCGGATCGGACAAGCTCATCGTCGCCATCGCCAATCCATGGAGTCCGCTCGCCGAGGAGTATCTCGCGCCTCGTTTTCCCGATCTGGAAATCGTCAAAATCGTCACGCTCGCCTCGGAAATCAACCGTGCCATCGAGTCCGTCGCCACCAACAACGGCCCCAGCCGCTCCGAACTCGAAGCCATCGACGTCGAGGACATGGACGATGGCATCCACGACTTCGACGTCACCACCGACTACACCGAGCCGATGGCCCAGCTCATCGCCACCATCATGTCGGATGCGGTTCGGACACGTGCTTCAGACGTCCACTTCAAGGTGGAGAAGGAAACCTTCTACTATGCCTTCCGGGTGGATGGCGACATCGGCGACAAGGTGGAGATTCCGATGAAGCTCAAGGACCGGCTCGATGCCTTCCTGCTCAATCTGATGAAACTACCCACTGAGATCCGCAACACGGTTCCAGGCATTTCCGGGCGTTTCACCATCTCCTATTTCCACCGCCCCATCGATATCCGCTACGAGCGCCACCGCACTTACCGCGGCTATCACGTCACCATGCGTTTGCTCGACAAGAGCAACATCAACGTCACCCTCGGCAAGGGCACCCTCGCCTTTGATGACGAGACCATGTTCGCGCTCAACAAGGTGATGAAAATCCCCGCCGGCATCATCGTCATGTCCGGCCCCACCGGCTCCGGGAAATCCACCACCCTCAACGCCATCCTGCGCGAACTCAACCGCCCGGAAGTCAACATCCTGACCCTCGAAAATCCAGTCGAGGACGAAGTGCCCGGCATCACCCACTGCGATTTGCGCAGCGCCAAGGAGTTCAAGCCGATGATCGCCTCCTTCATGCGCTCCGACCCGGACATCATCCTCATGGGCGAGGTGCGCGATCTCGAATCCGCCGAACTCGCCATCGAGGCGGCCGTCACCGGCCACAAGGTGCTCACCACCATTCACACGCCCCGCGCCTCGCAGATCATTGAACGTTTTGAACAACTCGGCATCGAGCGCTGGAAAATCGCCCAGACGCTCAAGGCCGCCTGCGCCCAGCGGCTGGTGAAGATGCTCTGCCCATATTGCAAGGAAGCCATTCAAGGCATCACCGAACTCGACCGCAAAACTTTCAGCCTCGATGACACCTGGGCCGCCATCCCGCTATTCGCCGCCAGACAGGACGGCTGCCAGGAATGCCGGAACTCCGGCTATAGCGGCCGCACCGCCATTCTCGAAATCATCCCCATCACCCCGAAAGTCTCCGACATGCTCTCCAAGGGCGAGATGACTCCCTACGAGCTGGAAGTCAAAGTCGCCGAGGAAGGCGTCCTTCCCAACCTCCGCCGCAGCGGCCTGCGCCTGCTGCGCGAGGGCAAAACCGACCTTGCCGCCGTCAGCAAGGTCATCGACATGACCTACACCGATGACTAGCGCCACCACCACTGCCAAACCCGATGCCGCCGCAGGCGCTCCCAAAGGGCTGCTCGCCGCGCTCAACCAGCCGAAAAAGGTCAAGGAGTTCACCAAGAAGGAACTCGTGGACATGTTCCGCGGCCTCGGCTCGATGCTACGCGCCCAGATCAACACGGCTGACGCGCTGAAGTATTACAGCCACGGACTTCCTAACAAAACCATGGTCGATGCCCTGCATCACGTCCGCGAGGACATCAACTCCGGCATCAACGTGCATGAAGCCTTCCGCCGCACCGGCCGCTTCAGCGAGACGATCGTCGGCCTGATCCAGGCGGGCTCGGACGCGGGCCAGCTCCATCACGCATTTCAATCACTCGCCACCCGCTTGAAAAGCGAGCTCTTCTTCCAGAAACAACTCAAGAAAGCCACCATCACCCCAGGCGTGATCATCGGCGTTCTCACCGGAGCGTTCATCGTCTCGCAGGTTAAAATCGTTCCGCAGGTGGAGGAAATGCTCAACGGCGTGGGTGCGAAGCCGGATGGCATGACCGCCATTTCCTTCAAGGTCAGCCATTTCACCCAAGCGGTCTGGCCGGTTTTCATCATCGCGGTGATCACCATCGGGGTGACCATCGCCCGTTCCGCAAAAGTCCGCAACCTGATCCTTGGGTTCGTCATGTCGAAATGGCGGCTGCTGCGGCTGCTGATCATGAGTCTGCGCCAGATGACCTTTATCTCCACCATCAAACTGCTGCATTCCAACGGTATCAACCTCGCCAAGTCCATCCGGGTCTCCGCCAACAGCGTGCGCAACACCCCGTTCTACGAGGAATTGCGCAACGCAGCGGACAAATACGAACACTCCGGCGTGCCGCTCTCCACCGCCTTCGCCAAATACACCTCGGTGGACGCGCAGGTCACCCACATGCTCGCCATCGGTGAGAAATCCGCGTCGCTCGACGCCCAGCTCGACATGCTCGCCGAAATGTACGAGGAGGATCTGCAAAACCACATGAACGCCTTTGCCGCCGCCATCAGTTTCGTCGTGCTCATCATCGCGGTGAGCTTGATCGCTGCGGTTTTCGTCGGCACCTTCCTGCCGATTTTCCTGATGGGTCCGAAGATGATGCAATCCGGAATCTGAGCAAGGCGCCATGCAACTCACCCGATTCGACCGCTGGCTGCGTGAGAAGTTTGTTTACGAACTCCACATTCTGACGCTCCGCCCGCCGGAATCCATCCCGGCCGGGATCCGTGCCGTCGATTTGCCCGATGCTCCCGGAAAACGCTACAAGCATCTCTTCATCGCCGCCAGCAGCGAGGCCGCCGACGAGCTCATCCGGCAGTTGAAGGAAAACAACCAGATGTTCACCGCCCAGATCGTGGATCGCGAGGCATGGTATGTGCCCTTCATCGCGCCCAAGGAAAAATCCGTCACCTGGTGGTTGTTCTCCGTGGTCGTCATCTCAACTTCGGTATTCTTCGCCCTGCTTTACCTCAAGAGCCTGGTCGAGGATCCGGAATTCCGTAAAAACTTCATGGAAGCTTTGGAACTCTTGAAAGGCTGATAAATCTGAATTTCACGCTTTGCAAGACCCTCGGGATCACTTAATTTTCAGGGGTCATGAACATGCAGAGTCAAACCACTCCAGCCAGACGGGCGTTCACGCTTCTGGAGATGACCATCGTCATCATGGTTTTGATTGCCTTGATCAGTACGGGGCTGTTCGTTTCGGGAAAAATGGATGAGTGGAAACTCGGCAGGGAAGCCTCCGAGACCCTTCGCAGGGTCTATTCCGCCCAGCGCATGTTTCTCGCGGACAACCCGACGAAGGTCGTCAGCACCATCGTGGCGGCGGACATCATTCCTTACCTGCCGCCGGGCAACGCTACCGCCCTGCCGACGGTGAAATCACTCACAGGTGCCCAGCTTGGCATTCTGGTCAACGTCTCTCCCCCCGTCATCAACGCCGGTTCCGGAGTCCCATACGACCCTTCCGGCGACATCCGAGACCACCTCTGGGACGTGGGCGAATGATGCGGATTTCCTCCATTGCGATCAGTCTCGCCCTCGCCTCCGCAGCCGCTGCGGCGGCGGAGTTCAAACATGTGGGGGATTTCCTCCTGCAGGCTCATTTCAAAATCACCGGCGAAAAGATGACTCCCATCCCGATGAAACCCATTGCCTTTCACGTCCACACCGATGGCATACGGGTCCGGGTGACGGCGGAGGGCGAGGAGGATTCCCACTCCACTTTTGAAATCTACCGCTCCGATGGCATCGGCCGCCAGCGCATCGGCGGTGGCGCACTGGAAGTCATTCCCGGTCTGCAAGCCACCAGCCATACCGGCGGAGTCCTCCGCCACCTTCGTCTTAGCCGCGAGTCGATGACCATCACCACCTTTCCCGGTGTCTCCAACCAAACGATCATCAGCCACGCGATCGCCGCCGAACCGAGAGCCGCAATGCCTCCCGGCGCGATTTCTCCTCCGATGAAGCCATGAAACCCTTGCCCGCCCACAGAACGACCACCGGCAAGCCGGGCGGCGAGAACATTCCCTCGCTGCCCGCCGTGCTTGCCCCGTCATCCGGTTCCTACTCCTCGGCGAACCGCCGCGTTTCCCCGAGTTGCCCGGCCCAGCGAGCCTATCCATGGCTGCTGTTCTCCAGCACCGCCGTCGCGGCCCTGTTCTGCCTGCTCTACATCACCAAGCCCGTCATTCTGCCCGCGCCCGCCATGATTGCGCCGGGTTCCGCCGGGAAAACCCCATCCATGATCGCCGGCGCCACCGCTGCCTCCCCGGCAAGCCTCATGCCGAGCCGCAACAGCCTGCCCGGCGAGGCCGGAGCCGCCGACAAGCCTATCCCCAGCGATCCACGCCAAGCCCTGCGGCAGGCGGATTCCGCCTCCGTTTTTGAGGAGACCAATCTTCGCGTCCAGCACGTCCTCACCGCAGAGGCTCCCGGTGGTCATCTTGATCGCATTGTGCTCGACGTGCCGGTTCTCTATCAGAGCCGCCAGCTCCGCTGGACTCCCGATGAAGTCGCCCAGGCCCGCCAGCTTCTCCTCCACCTGATGGACTATCAGGAAAAATGCCAGACCCTGCGCACCGAGGGTGTCGAGCTGCTCGATAAGTGGAACCGCCTGATCGAGACCTCCATTCCATCCGCCGAACTGCGCGCGGACAGTCCCACACTGCCCGCCAATCAGGAGGATGCCAACGACACACCACGCCCCGCCGGTCTGATCACCACCGACTCGATCCAAATCCAACCCGCCGGACGATGAACGCACGCCTCGCCCTCACTTTTGTCACGCTTGCGGCCATGCCATCGTTGGCCGCCCAGATCATCGCGCAGACCCCCTATGAAAACCCCTTGCTCGAGACCTTCAGTGAATTCCAGCCTGATGAGGAAACCGTGGCCGCCGCGCCCGATCCTTTCCGCAAGCCGCCCGTGCCGGCGCTTCAGGAGGAGTCCGCCCCACCGCCCGCCGCCGTAAGCCCGGAGGCCAAGCCGCCGGTGCTGGTAATCGGCAAGGCCCCGGAAGGGGCCATCCTCATCCCGCAAACGGAAACCCCGGCACCGCCCGCAGGTGAGGAAATCGTGGCTGATCCGACGCCCGGCCCACGCCCGGGACTCGCCGTGCGGGTGGAGGCACTCAAAAGCGGCTCCGGCACCATCGATCCGGCGCAGGTGAAATTGCTCGCCCCATTTCCCGCCAAACTGCTCGCCCAAACACCCGCCGGCTGGAAGATCGAATCTTCGGATAGCGCCCCCCCCTTCAGCCACGAGGTGCGGCTTTCTTCCGGCAAGAACATCACCCTCTCCGTCCGTCCGCACCGGCTCGTGCCCGAGGCGGATGGCTCCAGCGTTTTCCAGGTTTCCGAGCCCGGCTTCAACGCACCGCTCGGCTACCGCCAGGACGCCACGGTCGGGGCCGTGCTCTCCTCATCCATCCGCCAATTGGATAACGACGCGAAACGCCTCGGTGGCGTGATCGACCAACTCCAGCAACTCGTCGTCTCCCTGCCGCAACCGGAACCCGCCACAGAATCGGCACCGCCCGTCGCCACACCCGTCCGCAAACGATGAAACCCACGACTCTGCCACTGTTCTGCGGTGTCGCCACCGCCGCCATGTCCGCCGCTGGTCTCAGCCACTGGTGGTCCGTGCGCGAATTCATCGCCGCACTGGATGCCGGAGCGCCCGTTTCCATTCCCTCCGTCCCTGTGGAACGGCCCGCGCCCGCCGCACAACCCGTGGTTTCCAAGCCGGTGGCCGCCGTCGCCGCCGTCGCCAAGAACCCAAAACCGACCGCCCCACCGGCCGCCGGACAAGAGCAGTTCTACGAGACCCTCATTTCCCGGATGGAGAGCCTGCAAAATCAAAACCGCGATCTGCTCGATCAATTGGCCGAAACCAATCGCGATGTGATGAAGCTGGAATTCCGCGTCGATACCCACTCGGAATCCTTCCGCCCGCTGCCAGTCACCGAAGACCGGCCCTTCACCAGCCTTGAAAGCGAGTTGGGCGTGCTCCCGCCGCGCGCCGAGCCGGTCGATCTGCCAGATCATGAATGATGACAGCATGACACTGATGAGTGCATCCGAATCCGGTTCCAAGCGACACCCGTCATGTCTTTCATTCTTCCCCCTTGATCGGGGACTGGTGGCTCTGGTGCTTGTCTATTCCCTCGCCACCGCCTGGATGTGGTGGGCCATTCACAGCCGAACGGGGGAAATCAGCTACACCGTGGATGACGCCTACATCCATGGCACCATGGCGAAAAACATCGCTGCCAGCGGCACGTTCGGAATCATCCCGGGAGAGTTTTCCGCCGCCAGCTCCTCACCCTTGTGGACGCTGCTGTTGGCGCTGGTTTTCCTCGTGACCGGCCCCCAGCCATGGACATTCGCTCTCCTCGCGACTCTGTTCGGGGCCTTGACCATCGAGCGTTCGAATTCGCTGCTCAAGGCAGTGGGTGTCGCTCAGGCGGGCCGGGTGATGGTCTGCATCCTGGCCATGGCCTATGCGCCGACCTTGCCGATCATTTCCACAGGCATGGAGCACACCTTTCACGCATGGACCATGGTGGGTCTCTTTGGTTCGCTGGTGGCCGTTTCGCGGAACGCTTCAAAAAATCCGGGGGCGATTTTCCTCTGGGCCCTGCTTGCCGGGGGGGCCCGCTATGAGTCGCTTTTCGCACTTCCGCCCTTGCTGATCTGGCTGGCGTGGCATCGGAGGTGGAGATTCGCGTTCGCACTGGGAGCCGGCATGACCCTGCCGGCCATCACCTTTGCCGCCTATTCGCTGGCCCATGGTGGCTTTGCCCTGCCGAATTCGCTGATGTTGAAGGGAAACCTGGCGGGTGTATGGAAAATCAAGGCCTTTCAAGTAGTGATGGAAAACCAATATGTTCTCGTTCTGTGCCTGCTTTTGCTTGTCGCAGCCGGAATACGGATCTTCGGCGGCAAGTGGCGCGGGAAAAAGCTGACTTGGCTTCCGGTTTCCGTGTTTGCGATGATCTTGATCCACCTGCAGCTCGCGCAGTTGGGGTGGTTCTACCGCTACGAAGGCTACCTCGTCATTCTCGGCCTGATCGCCGCCTCCGTCCTGCTGCCGCCGCTGCAAGATTGGATGAGGAAACTCCCTCTCGCGCTGTCGCTTTCCGTTTATGTGATCCTTGCGTTCACCACGCTCCCATTGGCCTGGCGGTCAGTCCGGGCAACGGGCGAGATCGTGCATGCGGCCGCCAACATCCGTGATCAGCAACTCCAAATGGCCTTGGTCACCCGTCACCTTGGGAATGGGGCGCGTGTCGCCGTGAACGATCTTGGCGCGGTGTCCTTCCTCACCTCCGCGCGGGTGCTGGATCTCTACGGTCTCGGCGACAACCGCCTGACCAGGGCCAAGCGCAACCGCACCTACGGTTCTAACATTCTGAAGGCCCGCCTTGAGGAAACCCGCACGGATTATGTGATTTGTTATCCGAGCTGGTACCTCCCGCCCGATCAATTGCCGGAAACTCTCATCCCGGTGGAAACGTGGGCTCTCGGTGACAATTTGATCTGCGGCAGTGACAAGGTCGTCTTCTACGGCACCTCGCCGGAAGCGGCTGGTAAAATGGCGGCGGCTCTTGAGGCATACCGCGCCCGGACTCCGCCGGCGTCCCGCTCCACCAACCGGATGTATCCTGTCACCCCGCATGGATGATGCGTAAAACCAAACCGTGAAAGTTGCTTCCATGTCACCAGGTCCCTGCCCGGAGAGGTTGGAAACCTTGCAGCCGGGCTCGAAAGGAGCTCTTGCCGCACTGTTAGCCATTCTGCTTCTTGCCGTGTTCTGCACATGGCCGGCCATGCATTCCCTGCCATTCCAGGACGATGTTCCCCAGTTGAAGAGATCGGCCGGTTTCTCGCACTGGGCGGAGATTTTCAATCTGGACGCGTTCTATTTCTTCCGCCCCTTCAAAAACGCGCTTTTCATGGTGGCGGCTCCGCTGAGGGAGAATCTCCCCGCATGGCACTGGCTCGGCTTGTCCGCGTTTCTCGCATCCATCGCCGGGGTCTATCGAATCGCCGCGATCTGTCTGAAATCAACGGTCACCGCCCTGCTCGCCACCGCGGTTTGGGCGCTGAGTCCCACATGCGCCTCCACGGCCATTTGGTTGAGCTGCGCCAATATCAGTGTCGGAATTTTCTTCTTCGCCTGTGTGTTCCACTTCCATGAGCGGTCGGCGAAACTCCCTTCGGCTGGATCATTGGCGGCCAGCGTGGTCTTCTTCGCCAGCGCGCTGCTCTGTTATGAATCGATGATCATGATTCCGTGCCTGCTCCTCCTTCGCGACCTGCAGGAGCGCCGTTTCACCATCGACCGGAAAAGACTGGTCCAATACGGTTCCTACGCGCTCGTGGCGGTGGCGTTTCTCGTCATCCGCCATCAGTTTTCGGCCAAGGCCATCGCGGTGAAAGACTTCCATTCGGCGTTCTCACCCGATACCCGGGCCCACCATCTCAGTCTTTCCGCACCCTGGTTCCTGTGGCGGCATTTCCTGATGTGGATCTTCCCGTTCGGGCACCTCGAACTGCTGGGAAGTTATGCATGGCTGCGTTCGGCATCGGCCGCCGCACTTGCATTCGGATGGCTTTTTCTCGCATCGATGCTGGGAACGGCGGTTTTCACATGGAGGAGGTTTCCCGGGATTTCGTATGGGTTGCTGTTTTTCGTGCTCGCCAGCCTGCCTGCCGGAAATTTCCTGCCCGGTTTCAACGGACCGATCAATGACGCCTATCTAACCATTCCATCGATCGGGCTGGCCATGGCGTTTGCCATGGTGTGCGGGCGTTTGTTCCGTGAGTTCCAAAGCCGACGGCCGGGGGCGGAGTCCGGCATTCCAGTGCTCGCGGCCTTGCTGGTATTGCTGCTGGTTTACCGCCTCCCGGCCTGCGGCGCATACTTCCGCTATTGGGCGGGCGTGTGGCAGGATCCCATCAAGCTGGTCATCCTGATGTCGGAAACCCGGCCGTTTCAGTACCAGTCCAAAGCCTGCGCGGCCGGCATGCTCTATCAAGCGGGATACATCGATCAGGCGCAGCCCCTCGCCGCAGAAGCAATCCGGGAAGCTCCATGGAACCAGCACGCGATGCTCACCATGGCCCGCATTGCTGGCGCGCGTGGTGATTATGCTGAATCCGAGAAGCTCTATCAAAGGGTTCTCCGCTTGCCGGAGCTTGGCGCGAATTTCAAATCAGCTTCCCTGGTGGAGCTTGCTGAAATCCTGTCATCACGCCCCGGGCGGATGGAGGATGCGGCCCAATTTTGCCGGGAAGCATTGAATTTCGAATTCACCGGCCGTCCCCTGCATCTACGCTCCGTCATCCTTTTGGCGCGAATCTACAAGGATCAGGGAAACCCCGATAAAGCCCGTTCCACCCTCGAACGCGGGCTCTCGATCCACCGGGGGAACAAGACCATCCTTGAACAACTCGCATTGCTCGAGCAACCGGCATCCCGGTGGCCGCCACCCGCCCGCTGAACCCGATCCATGCAATCCGGTCGTCATTTTCCCCATGGGCATCCGGATCACCGGCCATGCCCCCAGTCTTTGATCACCCACCACCCCGCCATCTCATTGAAAACCGCCCTCGTCGTCACCAGCATCTCAGCTCCCAATCCCGTTCTCAAATCCCTGGCCGCCGGTGCCATCGCCCATGATTGGGATTTCGTCGTGGCCGGAGACACCAAAAGCCCCGCGGATTTCGAACTGGAGGGCTGCCGCTTTCTATCAGTCGCGGCGCAGCAATCCGGACTCCATCAACTCGGAAGACTCTGCCCCGTCCGCTCCTATGCCCGTAAGAACATCGCTTACCTCAACGCCATCGCCGCGGGCGCGAGGGTGATTGTGGAAACGGACGATGACAACTTCCCGCGCGAAACCTTCTGGCTGCCGCGTGTTTCCCGCAGCGCCTGCCGTCCCGTCGATCACGAGGGATGGGTGAATGTGTATGCGTATTTCTCGGAATCATTCATCTATCCGCGGGGGCTGCCGATCGATCATGCCCGTGAAACGCCCCCCGTCCCTGCGGAAATCATGGAAATCGAGTGTCCGCTGCAACAAGGCCTGGCGGATGCGAATCCCGATGTGGATGCGGTTTACCGAATGCTTTTCCCGCTGCCCTTCGATTTCAATCCAGGCGTCCGGGCCGTGGCCCTGCGCGACGGAGCCTGGTGCCCTTTCAACAGCCAGAACACCACCTTCTTTGAGCAGGTTTTCCCCCTCTTGTATCTGCCGGCGCACTGTAGCTTCCGAATGACTGATATTTGGAGAAGTTTTGTGGCGCAAAGAATCCTTCACCATCTCGGCCATCCGGTGATGTTTCATGGCTCCACGGTCTGGCAGGAGCGCAACGACCACAGCCTGCACCGCGATTTCTGTGACGAGATCCCCGGATATCAGCACAATCACGCGATTCGCAAGACTCTCGTGGAGCTGGATTTCGGAAATACCACGGACATCCCGTCGATGATGGAACGCTGCTACGAAGCGCTCATCCGCTATGGCTGGGTGGGAGCCGGGGAGGAGGAGCATCTGACGGTCTGGCTCAGCGACCTTGAAGAATGTCGCTCCAAATAACGAATTTCCATCCAGCCTGTTTCCTACGCGATTGCGTGAAGCGATGTGATTGTCGCTCAATGCCCCATCAGGCACAATCACGGCGCTGGCCGGGCTGAGGCCCGCCCCCCTTTTTTTGATGAGAATCCTGATCCACGATTACGCCGGACATGCGTTTCCGATCTCCCTCAGCCGTGCCCTCGCGGCACGCGGTCATGAGGTGGCGCACGCTTTCGCCGGTGCGCTGCAAACCCCGCGGGGAAATCTGGCGCGCCAGGCGGATGATCCGCCGGGCCTGGAGTTCCGGGAAATCCGGATGGATCCACGTTATCCGCGCTACAAGTATTCGTTCATCCGCCGCCGCCAGATGGAAGTCGGCTACGGCCGGAGCGCCGCACGTTTCATCCGCAAATGGCGGCCGGATGCGGTGCTCTCCGGCAATACTCCTACAGAATCGCAGCAACCCATCCTCGATGCCACCGTGGCATCCGGCGGCCGGTTTTACTTCTGGATCCAGGATTTCTACAGCCTCGCGGTCGATCAACTCTTGCGCCGGAAACTGCCGGTTGTCGGGGCCTGGGTGGGGGCCTACTACCGCAGGCTCGACCGCCTCCAGTTCCAGCGCAGCGCCCGCGTGGTGGCCATCACCGGGGATTTCAAACCAATTCTCGGTGACAGTTTCGGCATCGGAGCGGAAAAAATCGACGTCGTCCCGAACTGGGCGCTCATCGAGGAACTGCCGGAGCTGCCGCGCGACAATCCATGGGCACGCCGCCACGGCCTTCACGAGCGCTTTGTTTTCCTCTACTCCGGCACCATCGGCATGAAACACAACCCGCGCATGCTGCTGGATCTCGCCCGCCAACACCGCGACGATCCGGAAGTGAGGATCGTCGTCGTCTCGGAGGGAATCGGTGCCGACTGGCTGCACCGCGAGGCCGCCGCCGAAGGTCTTGGAAATCTCCTCCTGCTGCCTTATCAGCCCTTCACCGAGCTGCCTGCGGTGCTCGCCACCGGCGATGTGCTCGTGGGTCTGCTGGACGACGGCGCGGGAACCTTCTCGGTGCCGTCCAAAACCCTCAGCTACCTCTGCGCGGGCCGCCCACTCCTGCTGGCCGTGCCGCCGGACAACCTCGCCGCCCGCATCGTCAGCGAAAACAAGGCCGGACGGATCGTGCCGCCGGGCGATATCAATGGCTTCCTCGACGCCGCCCGCGAATTGCGCGAGTCTCCGGAAACCCGCGCCGAACTGGGCCGCAACGCCCGCGATTATGCCGAGCGCACCTTTCCCATCGAGCTCACCGCCACCACTTTCGAGCGAATCCTTTCCTCCACCCATTGATGCGCTGCCTTTGGATCACCCGCCAGGACCCGCGACCCGCAGACAGCGGAGAGTTGATCTACAGCCGCGGCCTGCTGCATTCGCTTGCCGGCCAGGGCGGCGTCGAACTCCATGTGCTCACCCACCGCGCCGCGAAGGACGCGCCGGACTCCGGCGATGGGATCCACTGGCATCTCACCGGCCCGCCCCCGCGCAAGCGCCTGCTAGGCATCCTCTCCCACCTTCCCGGTGATGCCGACCGCCTCGGAAATCCGAAGATGCGCGGTGCTCTGCGCGATATCCTGGCTGCGGGTTCATGGGACTGGATCGTGATCGACCAGGCCGCCTGCGCCTGGGCGCTGGACGAAATTTCCGTGGAAAACCCAGCGCACATCGCGTACATCGCGCACAATCACGAAGCCAGCCTGCGCCCCGAAGTGGCGTCCTACCGCGGCGGATCGCTGCCGCTGCGCATCGCCCTGCGCAAGGATGCCGCGAAATACGCCCGTCTGGAAAACACCCTCGTCGCCCGCGCCAGGCTGGTCACCGCCATCACGCCGCGCGATGCCGCGCAATTCCAAAGTGCGTTCCCGCAATGCCGGATCAGCGTGCTGCCGCCAGGTTATGATGCGGCGCTGATTCCGGCGTCCGATCCGCCGACCATCGGGGCCGCCACGCCGCGCCGGGTGGTGCTGGCGGGCACCTTCCAGTGGATCGCAAAGCGCAGGAATCTGGAGGATTTCCTCAACGCCGCAGCCGCACCCTTCCAGGCCGCAGGCATCGAATTCGTCGTCGTCGGCAAGGCACATCCGCCCTATTTCCAGCGTCTCTCCCAGCTCCATCCCTGGGCTCGTTTTCATGCCAATGTCCCGAGCATGGAACCCTTTCTGGAAAACACCCGCATCGGCCTGATCCCGGAAGCCCTCGGCGGCGGATTCAAGCTCAAGGCCCTCGACTACATCTTTCGCGGCCTGCCACTCGCATCCATCGATGCCGCACTCAGCGGCCTGCCGCTCGTGCCGGGCACCGATACCATCAGCGCGGCCGATCCGGCCACCCTCGCCGCCGCCGTCGCCAAACACATCGACTCGCCGGACATCCTCAATGCCGCCGCCCGCTCCGCCCTCGCGAAATGCCGCGACACCTTCCATTGGTCCGACCGCGGCGCGAGCCTCGCAAGCGCCCTGCATGACGCCTCCACCTGATCTCCACCCACCACCTAACATCATGAAACTCCTCGTCACCGGTTCCTCCGGTCTCATCGGTTCAGAAGTCTGCATCCACTTCTCCCGCCTCGGTTGGGAAATCCACGGCGTGGATAACAACCAGCGCGCCGGGTTTTTCGGTCCTCAAGGTGATACCCGCTGGAACCAGCAGCGCCTGCAACAGGAAATCCCCGGCTTCCACCACCATGAACTCGACATCCGCGACCGCCAGGGCGTGCTCGACCTTCTCGCCGCCCTGCGCCCGGATGCCATCGTCCACACCGCCGCCCAGCCGTCCCACGACCGCGCCGCCGCCATCCCCTTCGATGACTTCGACACCAACGCCGTCGGCACCCTCAACCTGCTCGAATCCGCCCGCCGCGCCTGCCCGGACTCGCCCTTCGTCCACATGTCCACCAACAAGGTCTATGGCGACCGGCCCAACTCGATCGCGCTCAAGGAACTCAAAACCCGCTGGGACTATGACGATCCCGCCTTCGCCGGTGGCATCGACGAGAATTTTCCCATCGACCAGTCGAAGCACTCCTTGTTCGGCGCGTCGAAAGTGGCGGCCGATGTGATGGTCCAGGAATACGGGCGCTATTTCGACATGCCCACCTGCTGCCTGCGCGGCGGCTGCCTGACCGGTCCGAACCACTCCGGCGTGGAGCTGCACGGTTTCCTGAGTTATCTGGTGAAATGCAACCTCGAAGGCCGCGAATACAAGGTCTTCGGCTATCAGGGAAAACAGGTGCGCGACAACATCCACTCGCACGATGTCGCCCGCTTCATCGAGGAGTTCATCAAGGCCCCGCGCTGCGCCGAGGTTTATAACATCGGCGGCGGCCGCGCCAATTCCTGCTCGATCTGGGAGGCCTTCGAAATCGCCGGGAAATTCTCCGGCCGCGAACAGGTTTACAGTTATGTGGATGAGAACCGCATCGGCGATCACATTTGTTATATCTCCAATCTCGACAAGATGCGCGCCCACTATCCCGCCTGGGACATCACCATCTCGCTGGAGGAAACCATCGGCCAGATCGTCGAGGCCTGGCGCGGCCGTTAAGAGCCGCTTTCCACATGAACGAAACCGACCACGCCGATCCCGTGCGGGTGCCGCTGTCTCCAGCCGCGCCATGGATCGGGCGTTTGCTGTGGCTGTTCATGTTTTCCTTCGCCTTCGACTACCGCGCCTCGGTTGATCGCGAGGCCTCCGGCGGATCGGGCATCGACCAGTTGTTGTTTCTCGCGCTGTGCGTGATGTCGGTGTGCGGAATCCTCGCGCTCGGCTGGCGTCATCTCACGGTGCGGCCCGGCGCGTGGATGTTGTGGTTATGGGCGGTCCTGATCGCCTTTCTAGCAGCCAACGCCTTCCTCCACGGCGTGGATCCCGGCCGCTCGCTGCGCACCGGCCTGCCCTTCGGCCTCTGCCTCGCGGGCATGGCGGCGGCCCACATCGCGGCCTGCAGCGGCCTGCCCGCCTCCCGCATCGTCGCGCCGGTGCTGGCGGTCGCCTGCATCAACATCGTCTGGCGCGTGGTCCATGGTTTTCTCTTCAAGGAGGTCTCGCTGGAAAGCGTGCGGGTGGAGGTGCTCAGTCCGGCCACCAACTGGCTGGCGGCGTGGATCGGCTGCGCGCTGTTGCTGCGCCCGCGCTTTCATCCCATGCTGGTGCCCGCATGCGGCCTGCTCGCGGCGGGCATCCTCATCACCGTCACGCGCGCGCTGATGTTTCCGGTGCTGGCATCCGCCGCCGCCACTTTCCTGTGCTTCGCGCTCGGCTGCCATTGGCGGATTTTCGAGTGGCGGCACCTGCCACACAAATTACTGCCGCTCGCGGTGGTCGCCGGGCTTGGCATCGCCGCGCTGGGCATCGCAGCCGCCGCATGGCCGGCCCTGATCGAGCGCTGGAACGAGCGTCTTTTCCACCATGCCGGGGACCGGAACATCACCATGGACGTTTCATGGATGACCCGCCGCGCCGAGGCGGAGGACATCGTCAAGATCCTCTCGCGTGATCCCGTGCGCTTCGTCCATGGCATGGGCATCGGCGCATCCTACACCTGGAACTCGGCCTATCTGCCGGAGCTCCGGCTCGTCTATCCGGAAAATGCGGAATTGGGAGATGATGTCTGGTTCGCCGGCCACTCGACATGGACTTATGCCTTGTTTTCCGGCGGCGTGATCGGCGTGATCGGCCACCTGCTGCTCTTCGGCGGCACCGCCGTGCAATCACTGCGCGCCGCCGCCGCAAACGCCCACCTGCCCGGCCCCGATATCTGGCTGGCCTTCCTGCCGGTGGTGGCGGTCGCTTGTTTCCTGAGCGAATCGGCCACCTCCAATCCCTTTTACGAGCGCCTGGCGGGCATGATCTTCGGCATCATGGCCGGTCTGCCGCAGACCTTCTTCATCCGCGCATCGTTCCTTTCCCGGCCGCATCGCTCCGGCACACCCGCATGACTCCTCCGCCACAGCTCATGACCGTCGCCCTGGTCGATACCCGCTGGGGCGGCCACCATCCCACCTATCTGCGTGAGTTCACCGCCTCGTTGCTGCGCATCGGCGCGCGCGTGATCCTGCTTTGCCAGAAGCCGGAGGAAATCATCTCCCCGCTACCTGCGGAAACGAGCGCCCGCGTCCACGGGCACCACTTCATCCACCGCAACCACGGCGTGATCGACCGCCGCCGCGATCATGATCCAGCCAGCACCCTGCTGCGCTGGCGCGCCACCGGTGCCGCCCTGCGCGAGGCCGAAGCCGCCAGCGGCTGGCGCGCCGATCTCGTCTTTTTCTGTTATCTCGACAGCTATCTGCGCTTCGCCCCCTTCCCGCAAATTCCGGGGATTCTGTTAGGACGCCCGTGGAGCGGCTTGTATTTCCGAAACGCGCATCTCGGCGCAGCCAATGCCCGCTCCATCAACCTGCTGCGCCGCGCCGCCAAGGGCGATGGCCTCCTTGCCAGTCCCGACTGCCGCGCCGTCTGCGTGCTCGACGAGCGCTTCAACGAAACCCTCGCAGCCCTCTGCGGCCGCCCGGTCATATCATTCCCGGACATGACCGACGAGGCCGCCCCGGATGCGGAAAACCCGCTGGCCCGGAGGATACTCGGGCGGGCGGCCGGGCGCCGCATCATTGGGATGATCAGCATGGAGAAACGCAAGGGGCTCATCACCCTGCTGCGCTGCGCCATCCGCGCCCACGAGAGGGGCGAGCCATGGTTTTTCGTGGCCACAGGTCCTTTTCTGAGAGGCACCTTCACGCCGGAGGAGCTCGCGTTTTGTGATGGCGTTTCGCGCCGCATCGAAACCGGCGGGCTGGACAACCTGTATTTTGACACCTGTGGCGGTCGTATCCAGGATGGCGTTCCCTATAACTCTCTGTTCACCGGTTTCGACCTGGTCTGGGCGGCCTACGAGGGCTTCGAGGGCAGCAGCAACGCGCTCACCAAGGCCGCCGCGTTTCGCAAACCGGTGCTTGCCACGGCCGGCGAGTGCATTGGCGCCCGTGTCGAACGTCACCAACTCGGCCGCACTTTTCCCGAGGGCGATGTGGCTGCCGCCCTCGAGGCGATCCATGCCACCTTGGCGGCTCCGGCGCCGGAGGACGGATTTTCCACTTATCATCAACTCCACTCGCGCGATCGCCTCGACGAGGTGTTCCGCGGTTTGCTGCATTGTTGAGCCTCCCGTTTCTCCGCAGCCTATCGGTCAACGCCCGCGTGCGGAGATTCACACTTTCCTCTCAGCCAAGGCCTCGGCAACTCGTTGCTGATACGCATGACAGCTTGCGCGATGAGATCACCTTTTTCGTACGGGACGCTGATGTAATACGGTTCGCTGGCCTTGCGGCGGATGAGTTGGACTTTGGTTGGGAATCCCATGGCGGAGGAAATGCCGCGTCAACCGTGGAAACGTCCACCCGTCAATCGGGCTGCGGCAGGACGATGTAGGCGCTTTCCCGCAGGGTGCTCGCCTTGCGTTTGGTGAGCAGCAGCCAGCACTCGCGGGCGGTGCCGAGCACGATGATGGAAACGAAGAACAGGAAGGTGATGGTCACGGACACGTCGATGCGGGCGTTGAAGAGAGAGGTTTTGGCGGCGGCAAGGGCGTTTCCACTAAGACCCGTGGAGAGCAGAACCTTTTGTTTTTCGATTTCCGGGAGGAAACCGGCGGCACCCGCGGAGAAGAGTTTCAGGAAACCGGCGTAAAAAGTCACGACGGTGAGGAACAGCATCGGCGCCGCGGTGACCCAGCAGTAGCGGGCCTTGCCCATCTTGATGAGTATCACGGTGCCGAAGCAGAAGGCGATCACGGCGAGAAGCTGGTTGGAGATCCCGAATAGCGGCCACAGGCTCTTGGCGATGCCCGCGGGATCGAGCGCTCCCTGATAGAGAAAGAAGCCCCAGGCGGCGACCAGCAGGCCGGTGGCGGTGATGTTTCCGAACCATGAGCCGGTGTCCTTGAGCTTTGGCGAGAGCTGGCCTAACAAATCCTGGAGGATGAAGCGCCCGACCCGCGTGCCGGCGTCCAGCGTGGTCAGGATGAACAGGGCCTCGAACATGATGGCGAAATGATACCACAGCGAGAGCGCGGTTTTTCCCGGGATGACCTTGGCGAAAAGATGCGCCATGCCGACGGCGAAGGTGGGAGCGCCGCCGGTTTTTCCGACCATTGTCGGATAGTCATTCACGATGGTGCCATCGGCGAGCTTGACGGTGGTGGGCTCGCCCATGTCGCGGGTCATTTTCAGCATGTCGGCGTGGGTGACGGCGTAGGTGCCATTCGCATCGATGTTGCTGATTTTTGCGAGCTGGCTGGTGAGGGCGGAGTTGTCGCCGGGCGCGACGGGGGAGTTGATCGCGAAATATTCGCCCGGCGCGAGGGCGCAGGCGGCGATGATGGCCATCAGGGAAACGAGCATTTCCACGATCATCGCGCCGTAGCCGACGAGGCGGATGTCCTTTTCCCGGGCGAGCAGTTTCGGCGTGGTGCCCGAGGCGATGAGGGAGTGGAAGCCGCTGATCGCTCCGCAGGCGATGGTGATGCAGACGAAGGGAAATACCGGGCCGGGCACCACGAATCCTCCGCCGTGGATGAAGGGCGTGATGGCCGGCATGTGCAGCGGCGGCGCGAGCAAAACGATGAAAATCCCGAGAACCGCCACCGTGCCGAGTTTCATGAAGGTGCTCAGGTAATCGCGAGGGGCGAGCAGCATCCAGACCGGCAGCACGCTCGCGGCGAAGCCGTAAATCATGATCGCCCAGGCGAGTTGGGTAGGTTTGAGCGTGAGCGCCTCGTTCCATGAGGGCGGCAGATATTTTCCTGCGACCACGGCGGCCAGCAGCCCCACCACTCCGAACACGGAGGCCGCGGTAACGCTGACTTTTCCGCTCTTGATCATCAGGCCCATGATGAAGGCGAGGGGGATGGTGGCGGCGATGGTGAAGAGTCCCCACGGACTTTCCGCCAGCGCTTTCACCACGACCAGGCCCAGCACGGCGAGCAGGATCGTCATGATGGCGAGCAGGCTGATCGTGGTGATCAGGCCGATCACCGGATTCATCTCCTCCTTGAGCATCTGGCCCAATGATTTTCCGTTGCGGCGCATGGAGGAGAACAGGATCACCGCATCATGCACGCCACCGCCGAGTGTCGCCCCCACCAGAATCCACAGAGTGCCCGGCAGGTAGCCGAACTGTGCGGCGAGCACCGGCCCGACCAGCGGCCCTGGTCCCGCGATGGCCGCGAAATGGTGGCCGAATACGACCCATTTCGGCGTGGGCACGAAATCCTTGCCGTCGTCACAAGTTACCGCGGCGGGTGCCCGCCGGTCGTCGATGGCCAGCACCCTTGCCATCAGCCAGGCCGAGTAAAAACGATAGGACACCGCAAACGCGCAGACACCGGCGACCACCAGCCACAAGGCATTCACCGGCTCGCCCCGCTGGAATGCGGCGATGGACACCGCCAGCACCCCGAGCATGGAAACGGCGATCCAAACGATGATGCGGGCGAATTTTGGCATGCGCGAAAGCTCACCAAGAGGCCGGATTCCCGTCGAGTAGGAATATCCCGGGATCAGAGGCCGTAGCGGCGGATCGCGTTTTCGTGGAGGATTGAGGCCTGTTCATCGTGCCCAGGATTTGCGCGCAGAGCTGGACCGCAGAGCCAGCCATGCGGAATGCCACCATTCGTAAAATCAAATTCAGGGATTGGGGCGGTGCGGAATCTCTCGTCAATTGGTAAAGCCTTACACGGTCTTGGGCAGGCGCGCCATGACAGGGAGTGCAAATCATTGCCGATTTCCGTTAGTGCGTGGATCGTTACGGTCGCAAGCCAACGCGGGCCATCCCGCCGCTGATCCGGCGTTGACCGGGACGTTTCGGCGTGCAAGCTCCGCGCCCGATGATTTCCGTCCAGTCATTACGCGTCGAATTCGGCGCTCGCGTCCTCTTCAACGACCTCTCCTTCTCCGTGCAGCCGCGCGAGCGAATCGCCTTCGCCGGCCACAATGGCGCGGGTAAATCCACGCTCATGAAGTGCATCGCCGGCATCCAGCCACCCAGCGGCGGGCAGATCAGCGCGCCGAAAGGCACCCGCACCGGCTACCTGCCGCAGGAGGGCATCCACGTCCGCGGCCGCTCGCTTTGGCAGGAAACCGAGTCCGCCTTCGGCGAAACTCTCGCCCTGCGCGAGAAAATCGACCGCCTATCGCACGAACTCACCAAACTCGACCCCCGCTCCTCGCCTTACGCCGAGATGCTTGAGGAAATCGGCGGCTTCGAACTCCAACTCGACGCCACCGACCCCGCGCGGATGAAACCGCGCATCGAATCCGTGCTCAAGGGCCTCGGTTTCAAGGAAAAGGATTTCACGCGCGATTGCTCCGAGTTTTCCGGCGGTTGGCAGATGCGCATCGCCATGGCAAAGCTCTTCCTTCAGGAGCCCGAGGTTCTGCTGCTGGACGAGCCGACCAACCACCTCGACATCGGCACACAGATCTGGGTGGAACAATATCTCGTCAACTACCCCGGCGCGATCCTGCTCATCTCCCACGACCGCGGGCTGCTCGACACCCTATGCACGCGCACCATCGCGTTCTCCCACGGCCGGGCCGAGGAGTATGCGGGGAATTTCTCCTACTTCGAACGCGAGTCGGTGCTGCGCCGGGACATCCAGCGCAAGCAGTTCGAGGCCCAGCAGCGCGAAATCAGCGAAATCCAGCGCTTCATCGACCGCTTCCGCGCCTCCGCCAACAAGGCGACGCTCGTCCAATCGCGCATCAAGATGCTGGCGAAAATCGAGCGCATCCCCGAGCCCGAGCGCGACGATGCGGTGATGAATTTCAAATTTCCGCCGCCGCCGAATTCCGGGCACATGGTGGCCAAGCTCGATGGCGTCGCCAAAAGCTACGGCCCGCTCAACGTCTTCAGCGGCTTCGATTTCGAAATCAACAAGGGCGAGAAAATCGCCATCGTCGGCCCCAACGGCGCGGGTAAATCCACCTTCTGCCGCCTCATCACCGCACAGGAGCAACCGGACGCCGGCACGCACACCTTCGGCCACAAGGTGGCCTGCTCGTTCTTCTCCCAGAACCACGCCGACGAACTGGATCCTACCCAGACCGTGCTCGAAACCGTCGAAGCCGCCGCCTCCCGCGAGTCCGCACCCCACGCTCGGAATCTGCTGGGTTGCTTCCTCTTCCGCGGCGATGATGTGTTCAAAAAAGTCGGAGTCCTCTCGGGCGGCGAGCGCTCGCGCGTGGCGCTGGTCTGCATGCTGCTGCGCCCGGCGAATTTCCTCATCCTCGACGAGCCGACCAACCACCTCGACATGCAATCGCAGGACGTGCTCCAGCGCGCGCTAACCGACTACCCGGGCAGCGTGCTCATCGTTTCGCACAACCGCTCGTTCCTCGATGATCTGGTGGACAAGACCCTCGAATTCCGCCCCGGCGAGCAACCGCGGCTGTTTGCGGGAAACATCACCTACTATCTCGAAAAGTCCGCCGAGGAAACCCAAGGGCCGCGGACATCCAGCCCCGCCGCTTCCTCCGCCTCACGCACCGCGCCCGCCGCACCCATCTCCCGCAAGGACCAGCGCCGCCAGGAAGCCGCGGCCCGCGAAATGCGCAACAAGCTGCTCAAGCCGCTCGAAAACGAACTCGAAACGCTGGAGGGAAAAATCGCCGAGCTCGAAGCCGCCCAGGTCACCCTCACCGCCGCGCTTTCCAGCGAGGAAGTCGCCGCCGATCCCGACAAACTCCGCGAAACCTCCAACGCCGTCTCCCGCATCACCACCGCACTGGAAACCAGCTACTCGCGCTGGGGAACGCTTTCCGACGAAATTGAAAAAACCAAACTGAAGCTCGGAATCGATTCATAATACCTCGTGGCTGGAACATCCTGTCCCCGTATCCACCCCTCCTCCGCATGACGAAACCCGCGCTCACAAGCCTCAGCCCGGATGCCCTCGCCGCCTGGCTGGCCAGCGCCGGAGAGCCGTCCTTCCGCGCCACGCAGATCCTCGAATGGGTTTGGAAAAAAAAGGCAGCCTCCTATGAGGCGATGAGCAATCTGCCCGCCGCTCTGCGCGAAAAACTCGCCGCTTCCTTCCACCTCGCCGCGCTCGAACACACCCACACCCAGGGTTCGGCGGACACCACCCGCAAGTTCCTCTTCCGCCTGCTCGACGGCCGCTACGTGGAAAGCGTGCTCATCCCCGCCAATCCCGCGCTTTATGGCGAAAGCTCGGACCGTCGCACGCTCTGCGTTTCCTCACAGGTCGGCTGCGCCTATGGCTGCAAATTCTGCGCCTCCGGCCTCGCCGGATTCACCCGCAATCTCGACGCCGCGGAAATCGCCGGCCAGGTGCTCGCCGCCGAACAACTTTCCGGCGAACGTGTCGATAACCTCGTCTTCATGGGCATGGGCGAACCGCTCGCCAATCTCGATAATCTCCTGGCCGCCATCGAACTCATCACCGGCGGGAAAACCCTGCGCCTCGGCGCGCGCCACCTCACCATCTCCACCTCCGGCCTGGTCCCGCAGATCCGCCAGCTCGCCGAGCACCCGCAGCAGATCCGCCTCGCCATCTCGCTCCACGGAGCCACCGACGAGGTCCGCCAGCAGATCATGCCCATCAACCGCAAGTGGCCCGTCGCCGAACTCTTCGACGCCCTGGATTTCTGGAACTCGCGCAAAAACCAAAAACTCACCCTCGAATACATCCTGATAGAGAATGTGAACGATGCGCCCGAACAAGCCGCCATCCTCGCCCGCCACGCGCGCCGCATCCACGCCAAGGTGAACCTCATCCCCTACAACACCGTCGAGGGGCTCGCATGGAAACGCCCGTCCTACACCCGCTGCCGCGCCTTCCGCGACATCCTGAAAAACGCCGGCGTCTCCGCCACCCTCCGCCTCGAAAAAGGCGGTGATATCGATGCCGCCTGCGGCCAGCTCCGCCTCAAGCAGGAGACGGCCGAGGGCATCATTTCCCTGGCCGGGTGAGCCGCATCTAACAGCGAAAGTCGGGCTGGAATTTCGCGGAGGCGACTGTCTTGATTTCCTCCAGCTTGCTGCGATCCGTCGCGGCGCCGCGGGCTTGGTCCGGTTTGCCGCCGCCTTTGCCGCCGGCCAGGGCGGCGAGGTCGCGGAGCAGGTCGCCGGCTTTGAGTCCGGCTGCCAGGGCATCCGGGCCGCAGTGGGTGGCGAGGTGGAGTTTTTCGCCGTCATCGACGATGAGCAGGGCGGGGCCGGAGAATTGTTTTTTCTTGAGGCCGTTCTGGAGTTCCTGGAGCAGCGAGGCGTCGGAGTCGAAGCGTGAGTTCATTTTCGAATTAATTCGCTGACGAAGTGAATTCTGCGTTTCCGTGGCCCAGCGATGTAGCAACTGGATTCTCATTCAGTTCATCTGAACCCAAAGATGCCGCACTTCACAGTCATTCAATTTTCCCAGCCTTTGAAGCGTCGAAGCCAATGAGCAGATTTTTGATTTCTTGCTTACATCCACAACGTGAAGCACCTCATCCAATTTCCAAGAGGAGTTCGGAACTTGGGTGAGGTCCGATATCCAGCCATTCAACTTGCCGTGCCAATGTTGGAAATCGTATTCTTGGACAAAGGCAATCATTGCCACGAAATCATGAGCCGCGCCATGATGGCCAAACTTGAATCGCTGCATGCCACCTGTTGTGCCGGGCTCGGTGATGACGTATTCGCGCTCATCGCGGTCTTTTTCTTTCGGCGTGGGAAGGCGTTTGCACTCGATGGGGAAAAGGGGATCAAATTGACTATGTCGGCGGCCTTCAATGATGAGTGAGGCGGCTCTCGGTTTGACGGTGAGATCAATCTTCCGGCCGGCATGTGTTTCGTCGCCCGTTTCCGTGCGGAACTGAACGTGGCTCCAAGTTTCCGAGTGATAGACAGCGCTGTTGAGATGGTCACAGAGGTATTCGGTCAACGCGGTCTCGCTTTGTTTGTCCGGACGATCCGGGTGGTCGCGCCATAGTGGCAATTGCTCTGAAATGAAGTCTACCAGTTCATGCTTCGCGGTGGAGGGCAGATGAATTTCCCGGTCGAGGTGACCTGATTGAACGTGATGGGAGTTTTCTGCCAACATGATAGAGAAGATTTAAAATCCCTGTTGGGCCAAATCCGCCAGGGTTTCGTCTGCATCACGCAGAGCAACGGAGCGGAGCCAGTATCGTAACCGGTCGGGCTTGAGCAGATAAATGCAGGCTCCATCGTAAAGTCGTGCGATGCGGGTGATGTTGAGTCCGCCGCCGCGCTTTTCCCGCAGCAACGCATCAACCTTGCCCTTCAACTCGTCCGCGCCGTTCCAGTCCACTTTTCCTTTGCCGAAGATATATGGCTGACAAATCACGCCGGGCCAAACCTGTGCAGGCAGAGCTTGCAGCTTGTTCTTTTTGTAAACGCCGTTGATACGCGCGGTGAAGATCTCGTTGAAGTCAGAGAGTCCGCCTTCTCCCGATTCCTTCATCGCGGTTGAGTCTTCACCTAGGCGGACTAGATCACGGTAGTAGTCCACAATGTCATCTACGAGGATTTCTTCGTGACGCGACAAACGCAAATCCCATTCTTCAGGAAATGGCAACTCGAGAATGTCGTCAGACAAAACGGCAGTGGCTTTTGAGGTCAATGACGAGGTTCCCCGCAATGCAAGCAATGCTTGAAGTTGCCGCTTTTGACTGGAAAGCCACTCTGCCGCCTTCGTTAAGCCATCTGCGTTGCTCCTTGCTGCGGAAATTCCGAATATCGTGTGGGGAAAGGTTAGATAGGATTCCATCCATTTTCCAAAGCCCAGATCTTCATGTTTGTGAATCAGAAGCAGAGGTGGGGTATAGATTTCGGCCCGGCGTGGCCGCTGTAGCGTCTTGGCACTAACAATCCGGAGTTTCGATTTAACCACCTCAGCATCATTCAGGTCCTCGGCACGAACATAATTCTTCCCAATGACATGCTCAGCGGGCCGCGGGTCATCTGTATTTCCCACAATCCAGCCCTCGCCAATTTCCCATTTTGATTGCTGGATCAGTTCTTTGAGTGAACGAAGTTTGCCAGTTCTATCCGCCAATCCGAGAACACGGCCCCCGCCAAGCAAGTCGCTCCGCCACACTCCGTCGTTGGTGGTTGCCAGTTCACGCGGCAGCCAGTGCATGTCGTAGTAGTCGATGTCGAAGCCTTGTTCCGCATCCGCGCGGCCACTCCGGCGGAACGTGGCGTGGAGGATCTGACGATTGGGCGGCGCGGGCTGAGCTTCGGCCACCACAGCGATCACCTTGGTATCCGCAGAGCCCTTCTGGAAAAGACCGCGCACGGAGATGAAATCGAGGATTTCCCGTACATCCCAGCGCTCAATGAATTTCTGCCGGAAGCCGAGGGACTGCTGGTTGTAGAGAAAGTTGTATTGCTGGAGCATCGAAAGGACGCCACCGGGAGCCAGCATCTCCATGGACTCGTGAAGGAAAAGGTATGCGACTTGTTTGTCCGGCAAGTCTCCATGGTCCTTCTGGTAGCGGTCATAAGCCCGCTTGGCTCCGTCGGTGCTGAGTTTCGAGGCGAAAGGAGGATTGCCGACAATGACGCCGACCTTATCCTTCACCTTTCCCTGCTCCCGGGTTTCAAAGAAACATCCCGTATGAATAAACTTCTCTTTCAATGCAGGGAAGAGCTTCACACTGGCCCTGATTTTCATAGGTTGCAGCGCATCGCATAAAGCAAGGCAAAGACTAAATGAAGCGAGTTCTACAGCACCTTTTTCCAAGTCCACGCCACGGATTCGAGAAGTGAGGAGCTTTTTGAGTGTCGCTGGTTCAGGGTGTTTCCAGTCGTTGTGATAGCGCCAATGGAGAATTAGACGTTTGTAGGCTTCCACCAGAAAAATACCGGATCCGCAGGCTCCATCCAGGATGACCTCATCGTTTCGCTCCAAGCGATCCAGCCGTTCCCAACTCAAGACCTCCCCCAGCATCAGACGCACAAGGAATTGCGGCGTATAAACCGCGACCGACGAGTCGTGCACAAAGAGTTGATAGATGTGGCTGATCAATTCCACCGGCAGGTCGGCGAACGAATAACGCTTCCAGAGCGTGAGCTGACCGCCGGATTCCTGACGCGCCTCGACCAGTTGGGCGAAGCGTGGGAGCTTTTTGCTTGTGAACAACGTATCGCGCTCGTCATCGCTCAGAACGAAAACATGACCGTTGAAGCGATCTTCCAAATGTTCCAGCAATGCGACCAGCGCGGGACCGTCGGCCAGAACCTGGAAGAACTTGTCCGCACCTTTTTTGAACCGGTCGAAGTAGCCCTCTTCAAAAACATCCCGTTCTTCCAGATAGGCGATGAGGACGCTCAAGATCAGCAGCTTCCGACGGAGCACTTTTGGAAGAATGCCTTCCTTATTCAGATGGTCATACAGCTCCTTGACGGCGTTGATGAGTGTTTTCTGGGCTGCCAGATTGCTGGAAAGCAGTTTTTTGCAAACCTGCGGATCGTCCCAAAGCGTGCCGTTGCGCAAGCGGTCGGCATCCCACCATGGATCATTGGCGACCGTTGCCGCGAGCTTGAGGGTCTTGAAAGGTTTGCAGATGATCTGACCATCCTTTTCGAAGTCCGGACGATGCGCGCAGCGGAAGAGCTGCACCATCCCCGAAGTGACCCGGTAAACGAGAGGAACACCGCCCCAACTCCACAGCCGTTGATGTAGGTGGGCGAAATCCGAATCCTGGGTCGGGCCTTCAGAACGATAAATGAAGGCTTGGGCGATGGGTGGCTTGCCGTCGTGTGGAGCCTCGAAAAAAACCGCCTGAGCTTTGTAAAAAGCGGCTTTCTCCATCATGGCCACCTCTTCCGGAGGCTTCCCATTCCGGTTGTATCCCTCCACCGACACAACTCCCTCCCTGACCGCGGATGAACGACGGCGGTCAAATTCGAAAAGCCACTTACTTTTGGTGTTCATGCGATCAGTTGATGGCGATCAAGACGGAAACCGCCTCGCTTGTCCATTCAAGACTTCAAAGTTGTGAATCAAAATGCGGGAGCTGTCATTCGGATAAGTCCGCAAACCATCAAATCGTGAGCATCCCTTCCGCAGTGGTTTTCAGCTCGGCAAGTTTCTCGCGCTGAGGTGCTGCTCCCCTCGCTTGGTCCGGTTTGCCGCCGCCTTTGCCGCCGGCGAGGGCGGCGAGGTCGCGGAGGAGGTCGCCGGCTTTGAGACCGGCGGCGAGGGCGTCCGGGCCGCAGTGGGTGGCGAGGTGGAGTTTTTCGCCGTCATCGACGATGAGCAGGGCGGGGCCGGGGAAGGCTTTCTTTTTCAGGCCGTTTTGGAGCTCTTGGAGCAGCGAGGCGTCGGACTCGAAGGAGACGATGATCGGTTTTCCGGCCGCGATGAGTTCTGATAGAGCTTCGTCGGCAAGAGCGGCGGCTTGGGAGGATTGGATTTTCCTGATGCGTTTCTCGGCTTCGATGGCGGCTTGCTGGGTTTCCTCCAGCGTGCGCTGGCCGTGGGCGAAGGTGGCGTTGATTTGGGAAATATCCGCGCGTTCCAGCAGCATGGCTCCCATGATGTGCGGAAAGTCGTTCACGGTGACGGCTTCCTCGCCGAGGGCGGCCAGTTTTTCGTTGGCGGCGTGGAGTTTGGCGCGGGCGGCTTTGAGTTCGTGGTCCCACTTCTCGACGAATTCGTTGAGGTGGGCCCATGCGGCATCGCCGCAGACGGCTTCGATGCGGCGGACGCCGGAGGCGATGGCTCCTTCGGATTTGATTTTGAATAGGCCGATCTCGCTGGTGTTGCGGACGTGGGTGCCGCCGCAGAGTTCCATGGACGGGCCGTTGAGCTTGTTAGGCTCGCCGCCGATTTGCACGACGCGGACGAACTCGCCGTATTTGTCGCCGAAGAACTGCATGATGTCCGGGCGGCCCTTGATGTCGGCGTGTTTCACTTCGGTCCATGAAACGGAGAGGCCTTGTTTGATGGCTCCGTTGACCATTGCCTCCATCTCGGCGATTTGTTCGGGGGAGACGGCGGCGCTGTTGAAGTCGAAACGCAGGCGGTTTTCATCAACGGAGGAACCTTGCTGGGAAGCGTCCTTGGAAACGGCTTCGTGAAGCGCCCAGTGGAGCAGGTGCGTGGCGGTGTGGTGGGCCTCGATGGGACGACGGCGGGTGGGGTCGAGTGTGAGGATGACCTTGTCGCCGACTTTAACGGAAGCGGATGAATCGATGATATGCGCGCGGGCCTTGCCGATCTGTTGGGTGCCGGTAACGGAAAGGCCGGGACTGGAAGTCCCAGCCACTTGAAGAATGCCGGTGTCGCCGGCCTGGCCGCCCATTTCGGCGTAGAAGACTGTCTTGTCGGTGATGACGAAGAGCGCGTCTTCCTGCGGGTGGATTTCGAGGATGGTGGCTTCGGTTTCGTCGGAGTCGAAGCCGAGGAACTCGGTGACGGCGTCGGTGGAGATGTCGAGGGCGCGAACAATGTTGGATTTCTGGGCGGCGCGGGAGCGTTCTTGTTGAGCTTTTTTACTCTCTTCGTATCCGTCTTTGTCCAAGCCGAGTCCGCGCTCAGCGCAAAGCAACTCAGTGAGGTCGATTGGAAAACCGAATGTGTCTTCTAGTTCGAATGCATCTTCAGCGCTCAATACCGCACCTACAGAAGAATTGTTCTCCCAAATAGCGTTGGCTGAACTCTCCTCAATGAAAGTCCCATCGAGTTCATAAATGCCCCAATTCTTTTCGGGATTGGCGGGATCACGATGGCGATAGCATTTCTTTCCCTCTGGCTTAAGAATTGCGTTTAATCCCCGATCTTCGAAGCGTTTCAATCCGCGATCAAGTGTCTCGTTAAAGCTAGCTTCTTCCTGCTCAAGCGTCTGCCGGACGACATCCTGACGGTTCTTCAACTCAGGGAAAACTCCGCCCATTTCGCTAACGAGCGTTTCCACCAGTGCGCCGAAGAACGGTTTATCTCCGGAAAAGCCAAGTTGCCTTCCATATCTAACAGCACGCCGCAAGATCCGGCGCAGCACGTAGTTTCTCCCGTTGTTGCCGGGCATGATGCCGTCGGCGATGGAGAAACTTAGCGTGCGCAGGTGATCCGCGATGACGCGGAAGGCGATGGCGGTTTTCATTTCCTCGGTGAAGGCCGAGCGGTCGGCTCCGAGTTCCGGATAGATATTCACGTAGGTTTTTCCGCTGAGTTCCTCCAGCTTGCGGAAGATGGGAGAGAAGACGTCGGTGGCGTAGTTGGAGGGTTTTTTCGAGAAGTCGGTAAAACTCTTGGTGTTCTGGATGATGGAGCAGGCGCGCTCGAAACCCATGCCGGTATCGACGTGTTTGGCGGGCAGTTCGCGGAAGGAACCGTCGGCCTCGGCGTTGTATTGGATGAAGACGAGGTTCCAGATCTCGATGCAGAGGTCGGAGTCGTTGTTGACGAGCTTGCCTTGGGAATCGCCGTTGGGTGTTAGATCGACGTGCAGCTCCGAACACGGGCCGCAGGGGCCGGTTTCGCCCATCATCCAGAAGTTGTCTTTCACGTTGCCGTGGACGATGTGGATCTCGGGATCGACTCCCTTGCTCCGGAACAGTGCGGCCCAGAGATCCCAGGCTTCCTGATCGAACTCGCCGGGGTCGCCGGGTTTCGGGGCATAGACAGATGCGTAGAGGCGGTTGGCGGGCAGGCCCCAGCGCTCGACGACGAGTTCCCATGCCCAGGCGATGGCTTCCTTTTTGAAGTAGTTGCCGAAGGACCAGTTCCCCAGCATCTCGAACATCGTGTGGTGATAGGTGTCGTAGCCGACGTCCTCGAGGTCGTTGTGTTTGCCACCGGCGCGGATGCACTTCTGGGTATCGGCGGCGCGCGGCGGATCGTAGGGGGCTTTTTCCACGCCTAGGAAGTAGGGCACGAACTGGTTCATGCCGGCGTTGGTGAACAGCAAACCGGGCGACTGCGGGAGCAGCGAGGCGGAGGGCACGATGGTGTGCTGTTTTTCGCGGAAGAAATCGAGGAAGCTCTGGCGGATCTCGGCGGCGGTCATGGGCGCGGGAGAATGCGCGAGGCCGCAGGCGGAAGTAAAGCCTGACGAAGGATCGTCCGGGGTGCCGTGGAGACCACGATCGGTCAGGAAACGATGTGCGGCGCGTATCAGCCGCGGTATTTCCGCTTGAAGCTGATGGCGGCGGCGGATTTCGAGATCACGCCCTGGAGATAGGCGACTTCCTCGGCGTCCATGCTGTGCTCCACGGCGTGGAGTTTTTCCTGAGCGCGTTGGATCGCCTCCTCGGCGCTGAGTTCATCGATTTCAGCCTCGCCGAGAGCCATGTCGGTGAGGACGGTGACCTTGGTTTGGGTGATTTCCGCGAAGCCGGAGCCGACCGCGAGGGTGACGACCTGGCCATTGTGAAGGTAGCGCAGTTCACCGGGTTTGAGCGCCGTCACCAGGCCCGCGTGCATCGGCAGCACGCCGATTTCTCCATCCGCTCCGGGAAGATAGACGTTGTCCACGGCGTCCGAGAACACCTTTTTCTCAGGAGTGACGATATCGAGATGGAGAGGCATCTGGGTTTGGGATTTGAAATTTCAAATTTGAGATTCGACTCAGTCGCGGGCGACGCTGTCGATGCCGCCCTTCATATAGAAGTTGCCTTCGGGCACGTTGTCGAGCTTGCCGTCGAGGATTTCGGCGAAGCCCTTGACGGTGTCTTCGATGGAGCAGAGCACGCCGGAGACGTTGGTGAAGACTTCCGCGACGTGGAAGGGCTGGGTGAGGAAACGCTGGATTTTGCGGGCGCGAAAGACGGTCATCTTGTCCTCATCGGAGAGTTCGTCCATGCCGAGAATGGCGATGATGTCCTGCAGGTCCTTGTAGCGTTGGAGCACCTGCTGCACGCCGCGGGCGACGCGGTAGTGTTCCTCACCGACGATGTCGGGCGCAAGGGCTTTGGACGTGGAGGCGAGCGGGTCCACGGCGGGGAACAATGCCTGTTCGGCGAGCGAGCGCTCCAGCACCACGGTGGCGTCAAGGTGGGCGAAGGTGTTGGCGGGAGCGGGGTCGGTCAAGTCGTCCGCAGGCACGTAAACGGCCTGAATGGAGGTGATGGAGCCTTTGTTGGTCGAGGTAATGCGTTCCTGGAGACCGGCCATTTCCTCGGAGAGGGTCGGCTGATAGCCCACGGCGGAGGGCGTGCGGCCGAGCAGTGCGGACACTTCGGATCCGGCTTGGGAGAAACGGAAGATGTTATCGACGAAAAGAAGCACGTCCTGGTTGTCCTCATCGCGGAAATGCTCCGCCATGGTCAGGGCGGATAGGGCGACGCGGAGGCGGGCGCCGGGAGGCTCGTTCATCTGGCCGTAACAAAGGGCGACCTTGGAGCCCTCGGCGAGCACGGGCGTGCCGTTAGCATTGAGTTTCGGATGGCCCTTTTCGTCCTTCTCGGTGGCGATGACGCCGGACTCGATCATTTCCCAGTAGAGGTCGTTTCCTTCACGGGTCCGCTCACCCACGCCGGCGAAGACGGAGAAACCACCGTGCGCCTTGGCGATGTTGTTGATGAGCTCCATGATGACGACGGTCTTGCCGACGCCGGCGCCACCGAACATGCCGCCCTTGCCGCCCTTGAGCAGCGGACAGATGAGGTCGATGACCTTGATGCCGGTGACGAGCACTTCCGTGTTGGCGGATTGCTCGGTGAGGGTGGGAGCCGGGCGGTGGATCGGAGAACGGAAACTCGCGTCTTCGATTGGCAGGTTTTCGTCCACGAGTTCGCCGGTGACGTTGAAGATCCGGCCAAGAACTTGTTTGCCGACGGGCACGGCGATTGGTTTGCCGGTATCGGTGAGAGCCATGCCGCGCTTGAGGCCATCGGTGGTGGACATGGCGACTGCCCGCACCCAGCCGTCGCCAAGGTGCTGTTGCACTTCGAGCACGAGCTTGGTGTCCACGCCGTTGAGGATATATTGAATCTCCAGGGCGTTATAGATTTCAGGCAGTTTGGTGGCCTTGGAGAAGTCGGCGTCGATGACGGCGCCGATGATCTGGACGATGGTTCCGGTGTTGCTCATGGTGGGAGAAGTTTGCTGGTTGGAAGTTTTCAGTTTTCAGGGAAGAGATGCGATTTCTGCCAGCAGCCTGTTTCCGGTCTTCTCTGAAAACTGAAAACTGAACACTAGCAAACTCACTGGCTATTCCATCGCCTTCATGGCCGTGGTGATTTCGAGAAGTTCGGCGGTAATGGCTCCCTGGCGGAGTTTGTTGTATTCGAGGGTGAGTTCCTTGATGAACTTGTTGGCGTTGTCGGTGGCGGACTTCATGGCGACCATGCGCGCGGAGTGCTCGGAGGCGCGGGATTCGACATGTGCCTGGAAAACCTCGTAATTCACATAGAGCGGCAGGATCGCGCCGAGCACTTCGGCGGGGCTGGGCTCGAAGGTGTAGTCGCGGTCCGGCTCATTGAGATGTTCCTCGACGGCGAAGCCCTTGCCGATGGATTCGAAGGCCTGCTCCTCCCCCTTGCGGCGGCCCTGGATGGGCAGCAGGGTGACCACTTCGGCTTCCTGGCGCAGGGTGTTGATGAAGCTGGTAAAGGCGATGGAGACCTTGTCGTAATTACGGTCCAGATATTGCTGGCTGATGAACTTGGCGATCGGACGGGTTTGGGAGAATGGCACCGGATCCCGCACGGTGAAATCCGCGATCACATTCCTGCCAAGTTTTTCGCAGAGGATCCGGAGCTTCCGGCCGACCGTGATGAAATCCGCGTCCGGCGAGGTCAAGACCTTGATTTTGCGGGCAAGATTGGTGTTGAGCGGTCCACAAAGACCCTTGTCGGTGGAGATGACGAGCACCAGCTCGCGGCCGCCGTTGCGATGCTCGAGGAAGGGGTGGGATTCCTCGCTGAAGTTCTTGCGGATATCAAACAGCACCTGGGTGAGGTGCAGCGCGTAATCCCGGCCCGCGAGCGCCTGGTCCTGCGCCTTCTTCATCTTCGCGGCGGCGACAAGCTGCATCGCGCGGGTGATTTGCGCGGTGTTCTTGACCGATTTGATGCGCCGGCGGATGTCGCGGAGGTTGGCCATGTTGATTTAAAGGATATTAGGGATTGGATATTTGAAATTGAGGATGAGCCAGCGCGCTTTGCATTACCCCAATGATCTCAATTTCAAATCAACAGATGTCTTTTCTCACTTCCAGCTCTTCTTGAAGTCCTCGATGCCCTGTTTGACGGCATCGACCATTGCGGCGTCCTTCTTGAGGTCGGGCTTTTCGTTGCGGATGCGGTCGAGCAGTTCGCCCTTGCGGGTGCTGAAAAACTCACCGAGGGCGGCTTGGAAACGCTTCACATCGGAGACGGAGACATCGTCGAAGTAGCCGTTCTGCATCGCGAAGAGATAGATGGACTCCATCTCCATGGCCAGCGGGCTGTATTGGTTCTGCTTGAAGAGCTCCACGATGCGGGCACCGCGATCAAGTTTCTTCTTGGTGGAGGCATCGAGGTCGGAACCGAACTGTGCGAAGGCCTGGAGCTCGCGGTACTGCGCCAGGTCGAGCTTGGTGGTGCCGGCGACGGACTTGATGGTCTTGGTTTGCGCTGCGGAGCCGACACGCGATACCGAGAGACCCACGGAGATGGCGGGGCGAACACCCTGATAGAAAAGGTCGGTTTCCAGATAGATCTGGCCGTCGGTGATGGAGATCACGTTGGTCGGAATGTAGGCGGAAACGTCGCCGGCCTGCGTTTCGATAATCGGCAGCGCTGTGAGCGAGCCGCCGCCGGCCGCCTCGGAGAGACGGGCGGAACGTTCGAGCAGGCGGGAGTGGAGATAGAACACGTCCCCGGGATAAGCTTCGCGGCCGGAGGGGCGGCGGAGAATCAGCGAGACCTGACGATAGGCGACGGCGTGTTTGGAAAGGTCGTCGAAGACGATCAGGCAATCCTGGCCCTTGTCCATGAGGTATTCCGCGATGGCGCAGCCTGCATAAGGAGCAAGGTATTGCATGGCGGCGGCATCGGAAGCGGAGGCGGAAACGATGGTGGTGTATTCCATCGCGCCGGCGTCTTCGAGGATTTTGTGGATCCGGGCGACGTTGGAGAGCTTCTGGCCGATGGCGACGTAGATGCAATAGAGCGGCTTGTGGTTCTGAAGTTTGCCCTGCTCGGCGGCCTTGTTTTGCTGGGCCTGGGAAATGATGGTGTCCACCGCGATGGTGGTCTTGCCGGTGGCGCGGTCGCCGATGATGAGTTCGCGCTGGCCGCGACCGACGGGGATCATGGCGTCGATGGACATGATGCCGGTCTGGACGGGCACGGAAACGGATTTCCGCTTGATGATGCCCGGAGCGATTTTCTCCATCGGATAGTTCGCGGCGGCGGCGATCTCGCCCTTGCCGTCGATGGCTTGGCCGAGTGCGTTGACGACGCGGCCGAGAATGGCCTCGCCGACGGGCACGGAGAGAAGCTTTCCGGTGGTGCGGCACTCGGAACCTTCCTTCACGGCGGCGTAATCGCCGAGCAGCACGACGCCGACTTCGCTTTCCTCAAGGTTGAGGGCCATGCCGGTGACGCCGCCACCGAAGTCGATCATCTCGTTGAGCATGACGTCGGAAAGTCCTTCGACCTTGCACACGCCGTCGCCGACCTGGCGGACGGTGCCGACATTGGATTTTTCAACGGCGGAGGTGATTCCGGCGATCTGTTGTTCGAGTTCCTGGAGGATGCTGCTCATGGGGAAAGTAAGTTTGCTAGGTGTCAGTTTTTAGTTTTCAGCAAAGAATGGGATCAGAATGCAGCGGCGAGGCGGTCGAGGCGGCCTTGGACTGAGCCATCGAAGACATCGTTGCCGACGCGGATGCGCAGGCCGCCAAGCAGCGCGGGGGTGATCTGGTATTGGGCGACGAGTCCGGGGCCGTATTGTTTGGCAAGTCCGGCGACCACCCGCTGGCGGGTCGCTTCGTCGAGTTCCACGGCGCTTTCGACGGTGACCTTGCGGCGTTCGAGATCGAGGCGGGTGAGGCGTTGGAGCGCGGAAAGAATGCCGAGGTAATCGCGCGGCTTGGATTCGGCCAATTTGGCAACCACCGTGCGCAACTTCGCATCATCCAGCCGACCATCAGTTTGGCAGATACCGAACAGGCGGCGTGCGGTGGTGGCGGCGACTTTGGAGATTTTCATGAGAAAGGGGGAAACGCGGGGAATCAAGCTTCGACCTTGACGAGTGCGTCCTCGTTGATGCGCTTCTGGTCATCCGCGGTGAGAACCTTGCCGGTGACCTGCGCGGTGGTGGAGGCAACAAGGCGACCGAACTCGCGTTTCAGCTCGCTGCTGAGGCGCTCGCGGTCGGCTTTGGCGGCGGCTTCGGCTTTTGCGAGAATCTGTTGAGCCTGGGCGATGGCCTCCTGGGCCTTTTGTTCGCTGAAGGCATGGGCGCCTTCCTTGGCCTCGTTGATCAGGCGGATGGCGTCCTCGTTGGCCTTGGCGATGGCGGCTGCGGTCGTTTCCTCGGATTCCGCGAGTTGTTTTTCGATGCGCTTGAGCTTTTCCTCACCTTCGGCGATGCGGATGCGGCGTTGTTCGAGCATCACCTGGATCGGGCCGAAGGCGAATTTCTTCAGGACGAAGACCACCAGGAAGAAATTGATCACCTGCGCGGCGAAAAACGGACCATGAAACCCGAAGGTCTTCTGGATCGTTTCAGCGATGCCGGGGTTCGCGGTAACGGCTTCGGCAGTGGTGGCGGCAAGCAAGGTGATCATGGCTGTTGAGAACATCGGAAAAAAAACGCCGCACGCGTCAGCCGACGCGTGCGGCTGTGGGGAACTTAGAACGGCACGGCAAATGCGGAGAGGATGAAGATACCCTCGATGAGCGCGGCCAGAATGATCGAAATCACCAGGATCGGAGTGGCGGCACCCGGATTGCGTCCGGTGGCTTCCGCAGCCTTGGAGCCAAGGATGCCGATACCAATGCCACCGCCAAGAGCGGCGAGTGCGACTGCGAATGCTTTAGTAAACATGGTCTGTTGTTGTGTTTGATGTGTTTTATTCAGCAGCCCCCACGGTCATGCCATGGTCGGACTGCGGAAAGGGTCAGTGGTGCGCCTCATCGCCGTGATCGCAGATGAGCTTGAGGAAGATGGCGCAGAGCAAAGTGAAGACGAGGGCTTGCACGAAACCGACGAGCAGTTCCATGAAATAAAACGGCAGCGCCGGCAGGAAGGCGAGCCACTTGGGAACCAGATTCATCAAAGCTTCAAGCGTCTGCTCGCCACCGTAGATGTTGCCGAAAAGACGGAAAGTCAGCGCCACCGGGCGGATCGCGATCGAGATCACTTCCAACACGCCGACAAACAGGAAAATCGGCACCATCATCAGCAGCATGATGCCGTGGAAACTTCCCTTCGGCGCGAAAATGTGGGCGAGGAAGGCTTTCAGGCCACTCTCCGTGATCGCCCAGTAGAACCACAGGATGGCGAAGGTGAGGGACATCGCGGCGGTCATGTTGATGTCCGCATTGCCCCCCCGCAGCCATGGTGTGAATCCGTGATGCCCGTGGGCGTCCACCGTGTTCCATCCGATCGTGCCGACGAAGGGGATGAGGCCCATGTAATTGTTCACCAGAATGAAAAAAAACACCGAGCCGAAAAACCAGAACACACGTTTCACCAGATGCTCTCCCAACAGGCCGCCGAGGAAATCATAGAGCGACTCCACCACCCACTCCGCGAAATTCTGGAAACCGGCGGGAACCAACGCCATTTTCCGCGTCGCCGCGCGGCAGAACAAAATGATCAGGCCCACCGCCAGCCAGACCATGATCGTGGAGTTGGTGAAGGGCCCGAAGAGCTGCTGGGCATCAAGGGGCAGCGCATGGTGTCCTCCATCGCCGGCCGCGAAAGCGGAGGCGAGGCTGAGGAGCCAGGCGGTCAGGGTTGGGAGCAGCGTGCGACGAATCATGCCGGAATTGCCCGCTTGCCGCGGGCGCGTGGTCTTTATTGAGCGACCGATGCCGCCGCAAGTTCTTTTCTTGAAAATTTCTCAACGCGGCGGCAATGCGCGAGTCTGGAAAGCGCCGCCTGATCCCAGCCATGCTCATGGCCGCCCATCCGTAAGGCGCGTCGATCTAACATTATCTATCAACTAATCCCCGGGCCCCGGCCTTCCTTTTCATATTCTCCATCGCGGCCCGGCCCGGCCGCCATTCCAAAAATTCCCTAGGAATTCAAAGGATTTTCTCTTGCCAACCCCATCCCCGCTCCGCACAAACTTCCGCTGCCATGAATAAAGCTGAACTCATTGATACCATCCAAGCCGCCCTCGGAAAAGACGCCACCAAGCGTGCCGCCGACGAAGCCCTCGAAGCCGTTCTCTCCTCCATCGCCAAAGGCGTGAGGAAGGACAAGAAAGTCCAAATCATCGGATTCGGCACTTTCGAGGTCAAGAAACGCGCCGCACGCACCGGCCGCAACCCGAAGACCGGAGAGTCCATGAAGATCGCCGCCTCCAAGTCGGTCGGCTTCAAGCCCTCCTCCGTGCTCAAGGGCTCGCTATGATCGGCGGGAGGCTCCGGCCTCCCTCCATCCCCCGACAGATTGAAACAACCTCATAAAACCATGAAAACCCCGGCCGCACATGGCCGGGGTTTTCTTGTCACCAGCCCTGATCCCGGCTGATACTCCGCACACAAGACCTTATGAAACCAAGAATCACCCTCGCTGAAACCCCGCTTCCGGAAGGTGTCACCCTGACGCTCCAGGAGCACGATGGCCGCAAGTTCCTGCTCATTCATGGCCAGCAGATCTGCGGCCCCGCCACCCGCGCGGCTGAAGAAGAGCTCGCCCGCCTCGCCTGCGCTCCATTCCGTCCCGCGCGCCAACCGAAGCTGTTCTTCGTCGGTCTCGGCCTGGGTCACTCGATCGCCGCCGCCGCCGCCGAATTGAAACAAAAGCGCGGCACCTTCATCGTTGCGGAGCCCCTCGCGGCCCTTCCCGACTGGCACCGCCAGCACTTGCCCGATAGCCCCTTGCTCACCGAGCCGCGGATCGTTCTGGAAACTGATTGCGGGCCAGCCGCCCTGCTCCGCCATGCCGGAATGCTGCATGCCATCCTCCTCCATCTCGATGCCTCGCCCACCGGCCCCGGCAAGCGCCCATGGGTGGATGACCGGCGCTGGGTCTCTGCCGCCTACGAGGCGCTGCAAGCCGGCGGTTTGCTCGCCATCGCCGGCTCGCGCCCGCTCTCAAACCTGACCCGCCGCCTCCAGCGCTCCGGGTTTGATGTCGCCGAGTTCACCGTTCCCGCCTCGCCCAACGCGAAAAAAACCCGGATGCTACCCATCTGGCTCGCCCGCAAGGGCCGCGCCGCGGAATGAAGAGGTGTCCCGTGAAACATGCTACACATGGACATCATGAAAATGATGACCATCCGGGATGTGCGTCAGCGCCGGCCGGAAGCGGAGCAATCCTTGGAAACCGGGCGGG
The DNA here is from genome assembly GCA_030696085.1 of Luteolibacter sp. Classification (GTDB taxonomy): domain Bacteria; phylum Verrucomicrobiota; class Verrucomicrobiia; order Verrucomicrobiales; family Akkermansiaceae; genus Luteolibacter. The sequence goes on along the minus strand of JAUYNL010000081.1, from coordinate 24,285 downwards.
AAATCATCATCACTCGCGACGGGAAGCCCATCGCGCGAATGCTGCCGATCAAGGAGGGCGCGACGGCGAGTAAAACGCCTGATGACCCACGATCTGCGGCAGGCGGAGGCTGCTCGGGAGTTGGGGCGCGAGGCGCTTTCCCCCGGTTTGTAAAAGCCCGGATTTCCCGGATTGCGCCCGCAGGGTTTCCCGGCAAGGTTGGCGGCGTTGGCAATGCAAGCCTTGGCACTCTCCTCGCGGCGCGGCGACGGTCACCTCTGGATGATCGCGCTCGGGCTGTCCTTGCTCGCCAACCTCGCCCTGCTCGCCGCCTTCGGCCTGGCCGCGCTGGAGTCCGCCGAGTTCCGTAAAAAGGCCGCCGCCGCCGCGCCCGAAACGCCGCCGCCGGAGATGATCGCCAAAATTTTCCCCATCCCTGCGGAAAGCCAGCCAGCCCCGGCAGTCCCGGCCTCGCCGGATAAGCGCTTTGCCCGGACCAGCACCGATCAGGCCGCGCCTCCTGAGAAAAGCACCGCGTTCATCGGCGAGCGCAACACCCGCGCCACCAGCGATCGCGCCCCCGTTTCCTCCGCCCCGCCGCTACCTTCCCAGACCGGCATCGATCCGCGCGACGAAACGGACATCGAAACCACCCAAAGCGACTACCAGGACGGCTCCCTCGCGGAAACTCCGCCTCAGCCAGTGCCCGAAACGCCCGCTCCGGTAGCGGCGCAATCCACCGAATCCGCGCCCCCGGAACCACCCGCCGATGCGCCCGGCCCGGACGGCGGGCGGGCCACGCCACCGCAGCGCGAGGCCCTGCTCGAAGGCCCGAATCCCATGGATGTGCAGGTCCCGCGCGAGACCGCCATGGAAGATCAGATCAAGCCTGCGACGCAACAGCAGCCTGCCGCCGAAACTCCACCGCCCAGCCCCGTGCCCGCCGAGGCGGAAAACGCACAACAAAACCCGAAACCCAAGCCCCCCCGGAATCCCGCCTTCAGCGGCTACCAGCGCAAGACCGCCGTCGTCGGATCCATCTCGCGCACCGGCCGCAGCGCACTGGATGTGGCGGATTCCCCGCTCGGCCGTTATCAGGCCGCCATCAGCCGCGCCGTGGAGCAGGAGTGGCAGCGCAACTGCGTGCGCCACCGGGATTTCATCACCCCGGGATTTCTAACCGTCCGCTTCTTCGTGAATGCCGCCGGCAAGGTCCGCTCCGTCCAGTTCGTCGGTGACATGGAAACCGGCGAGGTCCAGAAAGGTTTCACCCTCAATTCCATCCGCGATGCGGAAATCCCCGCCATGCCCCGCGACCTCCGCAAGGAATACGACAAGGAACCGCTGGAACTCATCTTCAGATTCTATTTCTAATCATCCACTCAATGACTCACTCACCGATCCTCCTCGCCACCTTTTCCGCCGCCGATGCGCTCGCCACCTCATGGGAATTCCTCATCAAAGGCGGACTCTTCATGATTCCCCTCGGCCTCACCTCCATCGTCGGCATGATGGCCATCCTCTATAAATTCCTCTCGCTCTCCCGCCGCCGCGTTATCCCTGACGAGCTCGCCGGAAAGGTGATCCAGTTTCAGGAACTCGCCGCTGCGGATCGCCTCCAGCCCGTGCTCAAGGAGTTCGAGCAGGGCGAAAGCACGCTGGCCCGCCTCGCCGCCGTGGCCTTGCGCCACCGCGGGAAACCCCAGCGCGACATCATCCTCGCCGTGGAAGCCTCCGCCCGCGAGGAATGCTCCCGCCTGCATGCCGGCATCGGCGTGCTCGATATCGTCATCACCATCGCCCCGCTGCTCGGTCTGCTCGGCACCGCCTCCGGCCTCGTCGCCATCTTCCAAGGCCTCAGCGATGCTGCCGACCACCTCGCCATCGCCCGCGGCATCGCCATCGCCCTCAACACCACCATCTTCGGCCTTGCCATCGCCGTGCCCTGCGTCGTCGCGCACGGCTACTTCACCCGCCGCATCGAAGTGCTCACCGCGCGGCTGGAGTCGTTGCTCGCCGATCTCGCCCACGTCTGCCAGCGCCCCGGAAACCCTAGCTGAACCATGCATTTCCACCGCATCCGCCGCAAGCGCGCCGAGGTCCCGATCGTCCCCATGATCGACATCCTCTTCATCCTGCTCGTCTTCTTCATCGTCTCCACCACCTTCAAGAAACCCCGCGAAATCCTCCACATCGAGCTGCCCACCGTCCGCGAAATCCCCTCCGATACCGTCAGCGACGCCCGCTCCGTCATCGCCGTGGATGCCACCGGAAACATCACCCTCGACACCCTCGCCGTGCCCGAGGGCCTGCTGGAATCCTACCTCGCCGCCTACCAGAAACAAAACCCCGGCCGCAAACTCGAACTAGAAGCCGACCGCAAACTCCCGCTCGAACGCCTGCTCCAAGTCTGGGACTCCCTCACCAAGGCCGGCATCTCCATCGCCGATGTCCCCGCCCGCATCAAAGTCAAGGACTCCGCCGCCAAAGACTGAGTTCCGCCGCGCATCGCTTTATTTCCAACAGATTGAGGGTGGCCGGGGCGGAATCCATTCATGGTTTTCCACACCGATCCCTTCTCCAGACTGTTGCGGATGGCTTCGCAGCGTAGCGGCCTCTTAAAAAACCCGTGCTGGCATCGTGCTCCGGCAGCCCCTAGCCTGGCTGCGTGATCGCACGGCGAAAAATACGTTACCCCGTTTCGCAGGCCCTGCGCCAATACCTGTATCATTACGACCGGCAGCGGGAGATTCCCAAGATTTATGACGAGCTCTGCCGTTTCACCGGCGCGATTCCTTACGAGGATCCGAACGGCCGTGAAACGCTGTGGCTCACGGTGATGTATCCGCCCTCCGTCTTTGCGGAAATCCTGCCGCGTCTCACCGCCATTTACACCGAGCTCAAACTCGGCCGCGACGCCAAGCAGCACGAGCACCTGCTGGTGGATCGCATCGATTTCGGCGATTTCGGAAACTCCCGCCCCTTCCGGATCCGCATCACCAATCTTTTCAACGACAATTCCGACTACTTCTACGTAAAGCACGCCGACGCCTCTCGCGTTTACGGCCTCGAGCTTGAACATATCCTCTCGCCCAACCGCATCAACTACCTGGTCAACGGCAACACCCTCATCGAAGAGCACATCGCCGGCGTTCCGGGCGACGTCTTCCTGCGCGATTACATCCACCAGCCAGGCCTCAACAAGGTACGCATCGCCAAGGAATTCACCAAGTTCAACGAACGCACCTTCATCCGGTTGTTAGGTGACATGCGTAGCGTCAACTACGTGGTGGACATCACCCCGGACTTCGAGGAGGTCCAATACCGCGTGCGCGCCATTGATTTCGACCAGCAATCCTACGAGGGCAAGGGCAACATCTATCTCGCCTTCCGCTTCAGGTCGAACCGCGCCGTCACCAAGCTCGCCTTCGATGTGCTCAACCGCAAGAGCATCGACCAATATGTGGCCGAGGAACATGCGCAAATGTCGCGCCGCGCCAAGGTGGAAAGCGGCCGCCTGCGCGCCCTGCTCGGCATCATGCGCCGCGAGGAACTCGCGCCGCGCGAACACGTCGTGACCCTAGCGAAGGAACTGGACCGGATGCACGACGACCGGAATTTCCGGGACTGCAAAACCATGGGAGAGCTCACCACCAAACACATCTCCATCATGCTCGACATCGATCCCGGCGACTCCATCTTCGAGAATCCGTTCTGAGGCATCGCTTGTTCCACCCTCCACCTGAGAAATGACTTGCGCAACTTCCCCACCACGCGGCGGTTTCAGAGACATGCTCCCAAAAGCCAGCGACTCATGGACGGTAAACGAGGCGGCGCACCTGCTGAATCGCGCCGGATTCGGCGGCGGTCTCGACGAAATCCGGGCCTTCCACGCCCTCGGTCGCGTCAAGGCCGTGGATTCCCTGATCACACCGGATGAGGCCGAGAACGCCTTTCCATTGCCCGAATGGGCGAGGGAGGAACAGGCTCTCGCCGAACTGCGCTCCCGCAACGACCAAATCCGCGAAATGCGGCGGTCCCTGCGAGGGCACACCACGGAGGAGATGGGGCGCATCCGCCGCGAGACGATCCAGAAATTCCAGAAGGAAAACCGCCAGCAGGCACTCGAAGCCCAAGGCTGGTGGTTCCGGCGCATCCTGAAGACCAAGGCCCCGTTGCGTGAGAAAATGACGCTTTTCTGGCACGACCACTTCGCCACTTCCATCCAAAAGGTCAAGGAACCGGTCCTGATGCTCCATCAGAACGAACTTTTCCGCCGCCATGCCTTTGGCGGTTTCAGGGATCTCACACAGGCCATCCTCATGGATCCGGCGATGACGCTTTACCTCGATACCCAAAACTCGAAAAAAGGAAAACCCAATGAAAACTTCGCCCGCGAGGTGATGGAACTCTTCACCCTCGGCGAGGGGAACTACACCGAGCAGGACATTCGCGAGGCCGCCCGCGCCTTCACCGGCTATCAGTTCGACCGCAGGAACGGCAAGGTCACCCACAACCGCAGGCAATGGGACGAAACCGATAAAACCATCTTCGGAAAAACCGGCCCCTACGCCGGAAACGACGTCATCAAGCTCATCTTCGAACAATCACGGCCCGCCCGCTTCATCAGCAGGAAAATCTGGGAGTTCTTCGTCCATGAACAGCCGGCGGAAGCCGCCATCGACTCTCTAGCGGACACCCTGGCCAGGGCGGACTATCAGATCGCTCCCCTGCTGCGCGAAATTTTCCTCTCCAGCGAATTCTACGCCGAGGCATCGATCCGATCGCAGATCAAATCCCCCATCCAGTTCCTCATCCAGTTGCTCAAGCAACTTGAAATCGACGAGCCGCCTGCCGGATTCCCCATCACCGCCCAGCAGCAACTCGGCCAGATCCTCTTCCTGCCGCCGAACGTCGCCGGCTGGGACTGGGGCCAGGCATGGATCAACACCAACACCCTGCTCACCCGCTACAACCTCGCCGGATTCCTCACCAAGGGATCCGACGAAGGCGGCAAGGCCATGGCCATGGAACGCGTCAAAACCCCGGGCATGGCCCCCGCACCCCGCCGCGGCGGACGCGGATGGAACGGGCCGGATTATGGGGAAATCGCCCCCAGGCCGCTGCGTGAGAATCCCGCCGGACTTGTGGACTCCCTCATCTTCCGCTTCTTCCAAGGCCCGCTGCCCGACAAGGCCCGCGGCTCCTTCATCGAATACGCCACCGCCAAAAAGGGCGTCATCTTCACCGACAAGGAAACCGCCGAGCTCTGCCACCTCATGCTCAGCACCCCCTACTATCAGCTTTGTTAGTAAAAAGCTGGAATTCTGAAAACTGAAAACCAGCAAACTTTCCCCCATGAAAACCCGCCGTGATTTCCTCCGCTCCGCCGTTCTCGGGGCCTCCGCCGCATGGACCGTGCCGATGTTTGTCGAGCGCACCTTCGGCCAGCTCCACGACGCCTCCAAGGACCTCGCCATCCAGGGCCTCACCGGCAGGGACGACACCATCCTCGTCGTGCTCCAGCTCGCCGGCGGAAACGACGGCCTCAACACGCTCGTCCCCTATGCCGACGACACCTATCAGAAATCCCGCCCGCGCCTCGCGAAGAAGGAGAAGGACGTCATCAGGCTCAGTGACTACGCCGGCCTCAACGCCTCGATGCCCTTCCTCGGATCGCTTTTTAAAGAAGGCAATCTCGGCATCGTGCAGGGTGTCGGATATCCCAATCCGAACCGCTCGCACTTCGTCTCCACCTCGATCTGGGAGACCGGCGACACCAACAACCGCTCCGCCACCGGCTGGCTCGGCCGCTACTTCGACAACGCCTGCCCCGGAGCGGATCCCACGGTGGGCATCAGCTTCAACAAGACCCAGCCCGAGAGCTTCGGCGCGGTCAAGAACCCGGGCGTCTGCCTCAACTCGCCGGAACTCTACCGCTGGATCCACGGCGGTGGTGAACAGGCGCAAGCCGAGGAGTTTTTCTCAAGACTCAACCAGCCGGATGGCATGGACGACGCCCCCACCGCAGGCACTTCCATCGATATGCCCGCCGGTGGCAAGCCAGGCGGAATCACCGGCGAAGGCAACCTCGCCTTTCTCGAACGCGTCGCCCTCAACGCCCGCGTGAGCTCGAAGAAGATCCTCGAACTCGCCTCCAAACACAAGACCACCGTGCGCTACGAGGGCACGCCGCTCTCGCGCAACCTCAACCTGGTTTCCCGCATGATCGCCGGCGGCATGCCCGCCCGCGTCTATTACGTCAGCCACGGCGGATTCGACACCCACAACCAGCAGGTCAACTCCCACGACAGGTTGTTAGGACAACTCGACTCCGCGCTGAAATCCTTCTTCGCCGACCTCAAGCAGCAGGGCAACGACAAGCGCGTCGTACTCATGACTTTCTCCGAGTTCGGCCGCCGCGTCTCGGAAAACGCCAGCGCAGGCACCGATCACGGCAAGGCCTCCTGCCTCTTCGTCGCCGGTCCCGCCATCAAGGGAGGCCTCCATGGCACGCACCCGAGCCTCACCGATCTATCCGAAGGCGACATCAAGCACACGGTGGATTTCCGCAGCGTCTATGGCAGCCTGCTCACAGACTGGCTCAAGGCACCGGACACAAAGCCCATCCTCGGCGCGGACTACCCGAAGATGCCGCTGATCGGAGCCTAACGGCATGCCGCCTCCCTCAACCCGGCCCCATCGACGCGGGGTTTCAAGGCCAGGGCGCGCTTCTCGATGCCGAACCAGCTCAGCGCCCCCGCCGCGGAGGAGAGCAGGAACACCGCCGCCACGGCGGGAAGGGTGCTCATCCAGCCAAGCTCCAGCAGCACGTTGATGATGATGAAGTGATAGATATAAATTCCGTAGGAAATATCCACTCCGCGCAGCAGCCGGCCGGACAGATCCCGCATGGTGAAGGCGGCGGAGGTGGTCATGGTGGCCAGCAGCACCCGCTCCGGAAGATAGCCGGGGTAAAACCAGCCGAACCACGATGCATCGCGGCCGATGAGGAACTGGCGCGCGGCGGCGAAGCAGGTGTATGCGGCAAGGTGATGGATGAACTTTCCTTCCAGCATCCCGCGCAGCCGCCCATAGTGCCGCCGCAGCAGCATTCCCAGCCCGAACATCCACCAATGCGGGATGATCGTGACAAACAACAGCTTCACAGCCATCGGAGCCTCATGGAAGCCAAGCGTCTTGTTGGAAACCATATCCACATAACAGAAAGTGACGAACGAAGCCAGGAAGGAGCTCGCGAGCAGGAGTCCGCCCAAACGCGTGCGGCGGCTGATGACATGCAGCAGCGGCACCACCGCATAAAACTGCAGCTCCACCGAGATCGTCCAAAGCGCACCATTGACCACCCCCACGCCGAAATCGCGAAAGAACGCCGGGTTGTAAAACTGGCCGCAGGTCAACTGCCCGAACAGCCACGCCATGAATTCCGGAGAACCGATCACTGCCGGCCCCAGGAAACCGAACACGCCGAGCACGGCGAGACTCACCAGCAGACACACGATGAGCGCCGGATAGATGCGCAGTGCGCGGTGCATGAAATAAGCCCGTGGCCGATCCTCCAGCCGCTCGTAGGAGCGCGGGATCAGGAATCCGCTGATCACGAAAAACACAGCCACTCCTGGAAACAGGATCACCACATCGAGCAGGCTCCGCAGCCATGGCGGATGACTCGTGAGCACCGGCGTGTGGCCCACTGCATGCACGAACACGACCTGGGCCGCCGCGAGCAGGCGGATCAGATCGAAGTTGTTGGATCGCGAGGTGGTTTCCAAATGCACCAGGGGGTGGGGGGCGGAACTACTCCTGTTCGATCCGGATGAAAAAGCGTCCTCCGGGACTGGCCGGAAGATCCGCCACTACCGTGGTGGACGACTCGGCGGCGGCACCCTCGATGCCCGCTGCGAGCACCGCGTCGAACCGCTGAAGGTCGGTGGATCCGCTCAGAAGATAAGTGCGCGAACTATCCGAACTGAAGGTGACGGCCACCTTCGGAACCGGCGTGGCGGCGAGGTCGAACTCATGGGTGAGAATCCGCAGGTCCGCCGCAGTGGGAAGCGCCGTGGTCCGCGTGAGTTGGAGGAACGAGGAGGCGTAATCCCGGAAGTCGCTGTCCTGAAACGACGGGAAATACCCGGGATTCGCGCCATCACCGGTCACGGCGAAGGTCAGCAGGCCATCCAGCCCGCGCTGGTGGTTCACGAAGTCGCGCAGCGCAGGGCTACTCACGCTGATGACATCGCCGGTTTGGGCACCCGCCGGAATGATCAGGTCGCCGAGATAAGTGCCGGTCACCGAGTTTCCATTGATTTCATTTCCCGGCGCGTTGCTCCAGGTGATGCCCGCGCCGCTCCAAGCGTCCGCTCCATCGGGAATGCCATAGAGCTTGAGGATGGTGGCGGACGGGGCGTCATTCACGCAGTTTGAGAAACCCGGTTCTTCATTCGGGCCGCCCCAGAACACCAGGTTGAAGCGCGCGTCCTCCCAATACTTCGGTTTGCCGGAAAGATCGAGCTTGAGATAATATTTCCCACGCTCAGACGCGTTGGTGCTGCTGCGGACGAAGGGCTGGCGCTCGACAATCAGGCCGTTCGGTGTGCTGCCGCTTTCACGGATGCAGGCGTCGTCCCCGCCGCCATCGTGCGGGGTGATGAGCTCGGCCGCCGCCCTGCCCTTGGCGAGTTGGCGCGCCTTCCAGAAGTTCACGGCGATCTTGCGGTGGCCCGCGTTGTAGGGATGAATGCCATCGCCACCGACGGTTAGGAAATCCGTGTCGTTGGTGGCCGTGTCGTAGGAGTCCTCCACGTTGAGCGGATCGAGCGGCGCATAGTTGTCCACCAGGAAGAATTGCCCGGGACGGGCGGCTGCGTAATACTGATAGACAGGCTCCACGACCAGTGTGTTGAACGGTTCGATGCGGGCCGCGTTCGTGGCGATGTTGCCGTATTCCCAACTGCTGGTGACGGGCGGGATTTTCGCCATGATCACCTTGACGGAGGAATTCTTGGCCAGAATCGAATCCAGCAGGTAGGCGTAATCCTCAATCCACGTCGTGATGTCCGCAGGAGAGGCGGGAACCGGCGTGGCCGAGGAGGGGACCATGTCGTTGGTGCCGATCTGGAGGAAAATCACGTCGCTGTCCGCCACGGGAATCGTATCATTGAGCACCCTGCTGGTGATCCCCGCGATCCAAGAGCCGGAGTATCCACTATGCAGCGGGTGGTTGAGTGGTTTGGCGACATCCCCCGGATACCACGGCCCTGCATACGAGACGATGGTGCCCGCGGACTCGGTTACCGAACCGGTGAACGAGAATCCGGCGGCTCCTCCTTCGGAGCCTTCCAGGTAGCGTTCGAGATAATACCGGTAGCCGCCGCGGAAGTGTATCTCACTGAAGGGGCCGCCTTGGGAGCCTTCGGTGATCGAGTCGCCCAGCGGCAGCAGGCGGTTTTGCGCGGACACCGGCGCAATCGGGCAGGCCAGACAAAGCAGGACCAAACGACAAATCATCAACCGTGGATTCTTCAAGGGTGGAGTTCGGCGCATCAATGCATTCTACGGCACTTTCCAGTCACTTCTCTGGCAAGGCGGCCCATGCGTCATGCGGTGCCCATCATCTGCATTCGGAGGCCCTCAGCCTTCCATTCCGCGTCTGCGGCGCAATGCCAGCATGCCGGCTGCCAGGCCTCCCAGAATCAGAGTCGAGGGCTCTGGAATGACCGAGACCACGATCAAGGGTTGGAGCGTCCAACCCACTTCCGCACCGTTCTTCAGGACATTGCGACCGTCGATCACCTTGATATCGTATTGGCTGGAGGTGTATGTCGGAGAGAGCCCCGCATAGACATTGGCAAGATCGCCGGAGATCAGATCCTTCGTGTAACTCGATCCGCCGATGTGATCGCCTGAGAGAAGATCGAAGCTCGCAATGCCGATCTCGGGGTGGTAATCGCGCTGGATTTCCCACAGGATGTGATGAAATCCCAGATAGCGCTCCTGGACTTGCTCCGAGGGCAGGCCGGACTCGTTCCAGAATCCGAAATACGTGTCGAAGACGTAATTCACCATGGCTCCGGCCATATTGACGCCCGGCTCGGCTTGATAATGGATGATTCCGTTGAGGGTGATTAGGGTGGATTCAAAACTTTGACCGAAATCCTCCGCGCCATAACCCGCATCCTCAGGCGAGAAACACCAGGCGTCGTATTGTCCTGGGGCGATGCCACCTCCCGTCACGGTGATGTCCCAGACCGAGGGATCGCCGGTGGCAATGGCCAGCGGAGTCCGCGACTGCGGCGTGTAAAACACGGATTGGGCGGATGCGCCTGCGAGGGAGCCCAGAACAAGGCTCGATACGAGGGAAAATATTGTTTTCATAGGGGGGGGAAGACGAGGGTCAGGGACATCCCTAGCACCAATTCCGGCCATTGGCGATCACGTAATCGCGTAGGATCGAATTTTTTCCGCCTTGTCGGCGCGGTTGGAGGATGGATCATTTCACCCTCCATGAGGTTATTGGCATCTTCCCCTCCATCCACCGCGAGATTGCCGCCGCCGCAGGCCTGCGGCGGCCATTTTTGGATCGCCGCATCCTGGCTGCTGGCCGCCACCGCCACGCTGGCGGAACCATCCTGGAAATCGGAACTCACTCCGCCCGGACCTGGTGACTTCGCCCCGCTCGCGCCATGCGTCGTGGATCTCCAGGTCAGTTGGAAGGGCCTGCTCGACTCCGGCACCGTGCGCATGGAATTCGCCCCCAAAGAGATGCGAAAACCCGGCTCGCTCGTTGTCCGCTCCGCTTCCACCAGTCTCGGCACGGCCGCCGTGCTCTTCCCCTACGCCAGCCATACATGGTCGGAAATCGACCTGGTTTCCCTCCACCCGAAGTTTTTCCAGTCCACCGAAACCGACGGCAAGGAAACCGTGGTCACCACCAACCGCCACTTCCCCGACCGGGTCGAATCCACCGAGGTCACCACCCCGCGCCACCAGAAGCCGCTCGCCAAGCGCAGGCAACACGAGTTCGCCGCCAGCCCGATCTTCGATGCGTATTCCGCCATGCTGCACATCCGCAGTCAGAAACTCGCTCCCGGCGATCGCATCACCCTGCTCATCCATCCGTTCCACAATCCCTACCTGCTCCGCGTCAAGGTCGTGGCACGAGAGATCCACCTCGACCGCAAGACCATCCGCCTCAGCGTGGGCATGCGGAAAATCGACCGCAAAACCTTGGAATTGCGCCCTTACCGGAAAATGAAACGCGACGCCACCCTCTGGCTCAGCGACGATGCCGAGCGCATTCCGGTGGAGTTGCGCGCCGCAATATTCATCGGCGACATTCGCGCCACGCTTAGTGATTTCCGGAAATCCTGAAACGCCCCGTAACGCCCAGGGTCTTTTCATTTGATTGATTTTCCGTTGATTAGGGAGAATGCCGACACAAACAATCCCCACCCACCGGTCGCGCATGGCCCACCCATCCAGATGCGGATGTGGAAACCCGCACCGCCGGACTCATGGGGGAGATACATGACAGCCGAACTGAATTGGCTTTCGTCTTGTTCAAGGGAAAGAATGAAGCCGGAGTCCTACAAAGTGAGATAATTCCGAGTGATTGAGTTCTTGTCCCCGTCCAAAAGAACGACCTCCCTTGTCATGAGATGATCTCAGGGAGGCCGTTGCGATTTCTCGCTTTGGGGGAGGTTGGGGGAAAACGGATCAGTCTGTCTGCTGAGGAAATGAACTTTCAATCACGGACGGCTGTGGATACTGTGCATCACCGGCACATGGATCCAAGATTGTGATTTCCTCATCCGCGCCAGCAGGTATCCTTCGTTCCGTATCCTGAATGCGGAGTCCTGTGTCAACGATCCTGCCCACGGCCTCCTGCAGAGAGGAGACCTCTTCGGTCGTTAGGAAAATGGAATCATTCGCCATACGTTGCTAATGACGCAATAATGCTTTTGCCACAAAATTGGTCAAGATTTATCTAAATGTTGCGCACTCCGCAATTTTCAGCAATGTTCACGGCATGTCATGGTGTGCCGAATGGATGCGTGATTGGCTGAATGCCGCAGGGAGGAGCCAACTGGAGCTCGCTCGCCTCGCCGGTGTGGATGCGGGCAATGTTTCCCGCTGGATTCGCGGCCATTCCAAACCCGACCGGGATGCGATCGCCAAACTCACGGAAATCCTCCCTCAAGCCGAGGCGGCGGCACTTGTCTGCGCCTGGCTGCGTGACCAAATGCCGCGATATGCCGATCAACTTGTCAAGGTAGAGACCCGTGCGACCGCTGTGGGTGAGGAATTCGCTCCAGCTGATTTCCCGGAAGGAATCAGCCAGGAGCTCCGCAAGCGCCTGATTTTTTTCAGCAAGCTGGCCGTCCAGAACCCGGACATCCGCAAGATTCTCGATGTCTGCTACGAGGCGGCGAAACGTGGCGTCAATCAGAGCCACTGACCGGGTGTCTGAAAATCGCCAGTCGATGGGGATTCCCGCACAGAGGCCGGTGCCGGATCCCTTGACGGTCTATCTGGAGAAAGTGCTCACGGCGCTGACGTAGAAACTTGGGGTGAAATTCCGGTGAGGGAAAGCGATCAACGTTTTGGCGGTCGGCACCTGGATGTTTCCACTCAATTCCGCGGATTCCACCAGCCGTTGTTTTCAAGCGGGCCGCAGAAGCCGGTTTTCGCGGCTTTATTGTCTCCTCCCTTGTAGGTGATCTCACCCCAGGAACTTGGAACTTCCTCCGAGACATGGCCATCGCACCAGCCGATGAGGGCCTTGCCGTTGAAACGGAAGTGAATACTGGGCTGCAGTTGAATGCCAAGCCGACCGCCGGAATCCACTGCGCGTGGCGGATCAGCGGACGAGTAATCCTGAAGACCGCCCGCTACGGCAAATGCCACGGTGGCGAACATCAGCGTGCCGGCGGGATTGTTTACATTCGCGGGACGACACGAAGGATTGCTCTGCCCTCTTTCGGGCCGCACGAACGGATCCGTTCCGATGTAAGCGGTATTATAGCCGTACCCTCCGGAACCATTCTCATTGAATGCCTCGGCGGACAACAGGTGCTCCAACTCCGGGCAGCGGCCGATCACCCGGCTTTCCCCGAGATAATCAGCCAGCAGCCCCTCCGCTGGATCAAAGGGCGCACCAGGGGTCCGGCGCGCTCCGTGCCAGCGGACAAGGTTGTGTCCGTCAAGGTCGGTGGGACAATACGTCTGATGGTCTGTGGCGTATAATAAATTCGCTGCGACAAGCTGGCGGAGGTTGGCGGCGGAGACTGCTTGGTTCGCTCGTGTTCTCGCGGCACGGAATCCCTGGAATCCCAGGGCGGAAAGCGTTCCGAACAAGACAATGACGACCAGCAGTTCCATCAAGGTGAAACCGTGGGCGAATCGGTTGGACGGCGGGTGGCTCATGGCTCGGCGGCGAGGCGGAAGAATTTGTACGGCGTGCCTGGCGAGAGAGTGACAGTGGTTTGTTTGACCGAATCGCCGGATTCTGAAACGATGGTTCCGGCAGCTTTGGCGACCATTGTGGCACCATGATTCGATTCCGCAAGCGGCGTCCATTGCTGGAGGTCCGGGCTGCCCTCGACGCGCAGGTTTCCATCTGTCCGGTAGGAAAGGCGGGGGAATTTCAGGGTGGCGAATGTTTCGGCTACCACGCGGCCTCTCCCGGTGAGGTATTCAATGAGGTTCGGCACGCCGTCATGATTGGAATCCGCAGAGGGGGCCATGTCGGTGATTCCCTGAGCCGTCAGCCATGCCGCATAGGTGGTGGCGGTTTGGGAAAACGCGCCGACCGCATCGAGATCGAAGCCGCACGAGGGATAGGGCGTGGGATAGGGATCGACGACGATATTTCCCGCAGCATCATGTGTCGCGAAGTCCGGATCATTAGTGCCCACCGCGTCGATGATGCGGACGTGGGTGATGCGTTGAATATCCAAGAGTGGCGAAACCTGGCGCAGTTCCGCGAGATCGAAGGGCGTTCCGAAACCGGCGAAGTATTTGCCCGCGAGGTTGCGGACGTTGGTGGGATCGACGTTGCCACCCGGTTCGGTAAGAGATCGGGCAGGGAAGCGAAAGTAGTTCACGCCGTCCGAGCTGACCTCGACATGGGCGAGTTCGAAGAAGGATGCGCCGAAACTGTTTTCAAAAACCGCCAGATCCGGCCCCGGCACATCGCCGAAAGGTTGGGCGAACTCCAGCGTAGCGGTGCCGCCATCGCCGAGGGAAACGACGGGGTAAGGCCAGTCAGGGTTGGCATCGGCCGGTCCCGTAGCGGCGGACTCAAGACCGTAGGTGGCGGGGAAACTTTCGGGATCGGCGATATCGGTCGGACCGCTTTCCACAACGCATGAGGAGGCCCACACGGTGAAACGTGAGTCGTCGGCGGGGATGGCGTCGGAGCCGGGTTGGCCGGCGGCGGGTGGGAAGGGGCCTGCGAATGTCGGGGAGACAAGCCCCGCCGCGACGATGAAGCGGATGGAAAAGATCATGATAAAAAGCCCCGCGCACCGCCAGGAACTGGCGCGCGGAGCGGTTTGGAATTTACCCGTTGCGACGACGGCGGAAGACCACCAGCGCACCCAAAGGGGCAAGCAGCAGCGATGAAGTCTCGGGGATCAGCGTCGCCGAGGGTGGCGAGCTTCCGTCGGAATACACGAAGGCATCCCAGGAACCGGGAGCGATCAGGCGATATGGCGAGGAAATTCCCGAGCCATAGCTCCATGAGCCCGTGGAAACCGGAACGGCATCCGGGTAGCCCGCTTCGCCACCGGAAACCCATTGCGCCCAGTAAACGAAGGGCGGAGAGAACGAGGCGGCTTCGGTCACTAAATTGGACGTGATCGAATCGAGGGAGTAATTCGGCTCCGAGGCGCTGCCCCAGTTGGAGAAGGCCATGCTGATGGAGGAATCTCCGGCCAGAACCTGGTCGAGCAGGAATTTCGTGTCATGCGGACCGGACGAGGCATCGTAGCTCACCTCGTAGATGAGGACTCCGAGATTTCCGGAGGACAGAACGATGTAGGAGGTATCACTTCCGGTGCCCACCACGACATTGGCGGCGTTGGAAACGAGGGGAAGCAGGCAGAGGCCTGCAAGGGCGGATCGGAGGCAGCTCCGACGAGTGGATGTGTGTTTCATGTTTCTCTTCAGTGTGTGCGATTTCTCACGAAGAGAGGGCGGCGGGGGAAAACCCGGTGCCATCTCTCGTCGGTCCTCTTTCGCGGAGGACCACGGAACCCGCTTTCCCGGAAAAATCCGGCTGGCGGGTTGACGAGCAACGAAGGTGCAAGTATTCGGACTTCCGGTTTTCGCTTTTCCCGCCTTCACCGTTGGTTATCAACGATTGGTCTGATGGGATCGGCAACCGGTCACCGCAGCGCGACTGTTCCGGATTTGCACCGGATTCCATAACGCCTTCGTGGTTGGTCGGCGGGAGCCTTGGCGGTCAAACGGGCCGGGACAAGGCGAAAGCGATCATCGCCGGATGAATCAGAGAATTTGCGAAAGCTATGACGAAGGATGCGGATTGACGCCGATCTCAGCGTGAGGCACCGCGCAGCGCCACATGTTCGGCCAGGGCTTCGGGCCACGGGCGCAGGGCCGCCTGGCCGAGGAGGGCGGACAGACGATGGTTGTCCATCACGGTGAATCGCGGCCTCCGGGCGCGGAACATCGGCATTTCAGCGAGGATTTGTTCGGCCACATCCGGGCAGCTTTCCAACACCCCGCGCACCGTCATTTCCCGCACTACAAACTCGGCAAGACCATGCCAACTGATCGGTATGCCTGAATTACAGGCATGAAGAATGCCGCGGGCATCGGTCTCCAGCAGGGCTTCGACCCAGTGGGAGAGATCGGGCGTAGAGGTGGGCAGCGAGAGTTTGTCCGCGATGGCGGCGAGGGGATGGCCGGCGAGAGCGGCATCGAAGATTTGATCGACGAAGGAGGGTTTCTCCGGGCCGAAGACCCAGGAGACGCGGATGACGAGATTTCCCGGATGGGCAAGCACGGCAAGTTCTCCCGCGAGTTTACTGCGACCGTAGGCATTGACCGGTCGGGCCGCCATGTCTTCGGTGAGCGGGATGGTGGTTTCGCCGCCGAAAACGTAGTCGGTGCTGAAATGAATCATCCGCGCGCCGTGTTCCGCGGCCCAGAGGGCGATTTTCCCGGGAGCGGCGGAGTTCACGCGCATGGCGAGGCGCGGATCGTCCTCGCGGGCTTCCAAGCTGGTGAGGGCCGCCGGGTTGATGAAAACATCACACTCCAGACGGGAGAGGGCGGCATTCAGGGACGCCGGATCGGCCAGATCGCAAACCGTGCGGGGCAGGGAAATGATTTCGTGGCGGGCGGCAAGTAGCCGTGCCAGGGAGGCACCCACGCGACCGGTGGTTCCTGTGATGGCGATGCGCATGCAACAGGCTCAGATGAGACCTTGTTCACGGAGTTCCTCGTCCACTTCGTCGTAATCCGGAGCGCCGAGGCCGATGTCGCGGATGCGTTGGATTTTGCGGCGCACTCCGACGCGGCTTTTCGGGCCGGTGACCAACCATGCCACGCCGCCGACGGCGAACGGCAGCAAGGCGGCGATCCCCAGCACACCGAGTCCGATTCCCACGCCGCGGCGCGCGCCGCGATGCATCAGGTCGCCCAGCAGCAGGCCGGCGGATGCTCCCAAAAGGGCGGGCGCAGTGAGGGCGCTGGTCTCAATCCATGCGGGTGTCGATTCGGAATGCTCGTCAGACATGGGCGGAACTTAGCGGGCCGACTGACTAACGACAACTCCGGAAAAGAAAATCTTGCGGATTCCAGCCTTTCCACCGGGATTAAAAAAACCAAGATCCGGCACGCCATGCCCGCCTTGGAAAATACCTACGCCCTGATTCTCGCCGGCGGTTCCGGCACCCGTTTCTGGCCCTTGAGCCGCAATGTGCGTCCGAAACAACTGCTCGACCTGTTCGGCAGGGGCACCTTGCTGGAACAAACCGTGCGCCGCCTGGAGGGCCTCGTACCCTGCGAAAACATCCTGATCCTCACCAATGAAAAACAGGTGGCGGCGGTGCGTGAAGCCCTCCCGATGCTGCCTGCGGAGAATGTTTTCGCCGAACCTGCGAGACGCGACACCGCACCGGCGGTGGCGCTGGGCATCGGCTTGGTGGCCGCGCGCAATCCGGGTGCCGTGATGATGGTGCTGCCGGCCGATCAACTCATTCAGGACAGCGCCGCCTTTCAAGCCGTGATGCGCGATGCGCTGAGCGTGGCGGAAAATTCCGAGGGTCTGGTCACCATCGGGATCCAGCCGACCTGGCCATGCCCATCCTACGGTTACATCGAGCGCGGCGAGGCCGCCGGTCCTGCCGGCACCGCCTGCGGGAACGCGCCCTATGAGGTGAAGCGCTTCCGCGAGAAACCCAGCCCTGAGGTGGCGGAACAATTCCTGCGCCAGGGCGGGTTTTCATGGAACGCGGGCATGTTCGTATGGTCGCTGCCCACGGTGATCCATCAACTCGCCCTCCACGCGCCGGAGCTTGTGGAATTCATCGCGGAGCTCGGCACGGCCACGAACATCCAAGCCGCCATCGGGCAGCGCTTTCCGGGGCTGCCGGCGCGTTCGATCGACTACGCGCTGATGGAAAAGGCCGACCGCGTCCTCAACATCGAGGCCACATTCGATTGGGACGATGTGGGCTCGTGGATTTCCATCGCGAAGTATCTGCAAGCCTACGGCGAGGAAAACCGCGCCAACGAGGCGATCACCCAGCTTGATTCCCGCAACAACATCGTTTTCAATGCGCGCCCCGGCAGCCGCATCGCCCTGCTGGGCGTGGAGGATCTCATCGTCGTGCAAACCGAGGACGCCCTGCTCGTCGCCAATCGACATCAGGCGGATGCCATCAAGAACCTGACCGACCTGCTGCCGGAAGCCCTGCTGTGAGGCGGTCGGTTCGTTAGAAGTCCAGGTAGATCTCGGTGCGGCGGTTGGCACGGCGGCCATCGGGATTGTCGTCGCCGGTTTCGGTGACATTGGGGCGGCGCGGCTGGCTGGCACCCTTGGCGATGGTGAGGATCTGGCTGGCGCTCACGCCGGTCTTGATGAGGAAATTCCTGACGACGCCGGCGCGGCGGGCGGAGAGGCTGTGGTTGTAGCCCTCGGATCCGAGTGCATCGGTGTGGCCGCTGAGGGTGAGTTTCTTGCCGGGATCGGCGCGCAGGATCATCGAGACGATTTCGAGTTGGCGACGGGTGCGGGAATTCATGGCATCCTCATCGAATTCGAAATAAAGCGCGAGAGTGTCGCCGCCAGACGGATTCTTGACGAGCGGGGAGTAATAGACATCGCCACCGGCCACGCGGCGGGAGTATTCGGCGAGCAATTGGTCGAGGTTGATTTCCACGACGCGCCAGTTGGCGGGTGCTGGCGGCTGCCGGAGCGTGAGGGTGAACTGGGCGCTTTGTTTGCCATCGGCGGTCTCGATATTGGCGAGGTAGCCGACGGTGCTCTCGCGCTGGAACATCGAGCGCAGGGGCTTGGTTTTGCGCATTTGGTATTCGCCTTCCTCGAAAAGGATGCAGAGGCCGGCGATTTTCGCGTCGGAGACGGTGGCGGAATCGACGAAGGCGCGGGCGAATTCGAAATCCTGCTTGAGAACCGCCCGCAGGAATGAATCCGCAACGCCGAGCGAGTCGGCGATGATGGCCTTGGGGATCGGCTCGCCGTCGGCGGGCGGCAGGGTGATTTTATCGACCGTCCACTTGCCGCCACCGCGTTTGAGATCGAGAAAAATGCGGTCGCGGCCGGGTTCGCGGCCATCGAGTTCGAGCGCCCAGCGGGTGCGGGAATTGAGTTCGAGTTCGCCGACTTCGCGGATTCCATCCGGTCGGCGGAGGCGCAGGGATGAGGTGGAGAGCGCCTTGAGGGCCGTGGCGGTTTCAGGGTCGAGCACGTCATTTCCGATGAGCCGGGCCAGGGCGGACAAGTCGCCGGCTTCGAGAGCTTTGGCGATCTGATTGACGAGCTCTGCGGGATCGGCGGAGGCCAACCCGATGCCGAGGTCCTTGAGGATGGTTTCCGGGTCCTGCGGTGTGGCGGAGGCAACATCTGCCGCTGCGTTTTCCAGGGGACCCGGCATCCCCGTGGTGGTGGGAGCCGCGGGTTCGGACGGGGTTTCGGGTTTCACTCCCGGACGCATGATGAGTAGGACGAGCGCGGCCACGGCCAGCAAGGCTGCAAGACCAAGAAAGAAGTAGGGAAGCTTGGAGCGTTGCATGAAGGTTGGCGGATGAAACGTGGGAAAAACGGCTGAAATTTCAGCGCCCCCAGGGTTATTCCCGGCGTGGCAGAGCGGGCACGATGACGCGCAGGGTTTTGCCCTCGCGCAGGATGAGGAGGGCGGTGTCCTGGACGGCGGCGGAGGCGGCCAGATGCAGGAAAAACTCACTGGCCCCGTTGATGCGCGAGTTGTTCACCGCCACGATCAGATCGCCGGCTTGGAGCAGGTTGGCGGCGAGGCCGGTGGCGGCAAGGCCGGTGATCACCACGCCGCGGTAACCGCGCATGCGCTCCGGCACCGAGAGATCACGGACTTCGATGCCCAGCGCTTGCAGGATTTCCTCGGGGTCGCGGGTGCGTCCCTGCTCTCCGGAATTTCCGGGAGGCGGGGTGGTGGCTCCTTCGGCACCGCTTTCGGTGATCACCGTCTTGAGTGTCAGCGACTGACCCTTGCGCCAGATTTCAAGCGTGGCCTCGTCGCCAATGCGGGTGCCTTGGACGAGTGTGAACAACTGGGAGGCCGTGCGGATCGTTTCGCCGTTGTAACTGAGAACGACATCCCATGCCTGCAAG
Source organism: Luteolibacter sp. (assembly GCA_030696085.1). Lineage (GTDB taxonomy): Bacteria > Verrucomicrobiota > Verrucomicrobiia > Verrucomicrobiales > Akkermansiaceae > Luteolibacter. The sequence goes on along the minus strand of JAUYNL010000081.1, from coordinate 4,424 downwards.
CCTGCGGCTTGTGCGGGTGAGCCGGGCGAGACTCCGAGAACCGCCGTGCCGAACTCGCCGTCATACTTGAGGGCCCCGCGCACGGCGGGATCGAGATCGCGCATTTGCACGCCGAGGAAGCCTCGGATCGGCCGGCCACGCTCGAGGATCTGGAACAAGGCATCCTTCACATCGTTGGAAGGAATCGAGAACCCGACGCCCTGGAAGCCGGGATTTTCGCGGTCCGGCGAGAAAATCGCGACGTTGATGCCGATGATTTCACCCCGCAGATTGACGAGCGGGCCACCTGAATTTCCCGGATTGATGGCGGCATCGGTCTGGAAAAGATCGCGCTGGTTGTCGGAAAGCGAACGTTCCTTGGCCGAGATGATGCCTTGGGTGACCGTTTCCCCGAGGCCGAAGGGATTGCCGACGGCGAAAACCATCTGGCCGACCTGGGTTTGGGCGGAATCCCCGAGCTTGAGAGGGGTGAAGGGGCCCTCGCCGTCGATCTTGAGCACGGCGATGTCGAGCAGGGTGTCCTCGCCGATCAAGCGCGCGGGGTGGGTTTTCCCGCCGTGGAGCGTCACTTGGATTTGTTGCTGGCCGGCGATGACGTGATGGTTGGTCACCACATGCCCCTCGCGGGTGACGATCACGCCGGAACCCTGGCCCTGGGTGGGGTAGCGCCGCACGCGGGTGCGCCCCCAGAGGTCGAGCAGCTTCTCAGTGCGCACGCCGGCGGTATCGATGCTCACCACGGATGGGACCACGGCTTTGGTCAGGTTGGCGTATTCATCGTTGAGGCGTGAGAGCAGTTCGACATCGCCGAGATCGAGCGGCGGCCGGTCCGGCAGCGTGAAGGATTCCGGTCGGAAGCGCTCGCCGTTTTTCGAGAGGCCGGGGATCAAATCCCGGAGGCTGCCACCGGCGCGGCAGGTGCGCATGGCGGAAACGGCGGCAAACGCGGTGAAAAACACGGCGGCCAGCGCCAACAATCGGCGGAATGAGGCATTCATGGGTGGGTGACGGCACCAACGATGCCCGTAAATCGGTGAATTCCAAGCGCGGATCCTCGGCATGCGCAGCCTGTCTTGGGATTCCCTGCGGATTTCGCCTATTCCTTCTTGGCGCGGCTCTTGTGATTTGTCATGACCCGCATCATGAAACTGCTCGCCGTGTTTGTGGGATCGTTGTGCGCCGCCTCCTCGGTCCGTGCCGAGACGCTTTCTTCCGCTGATCGTGAGGCGCTCCTGGAAAAACTCACGGCTTTGCGCGAGAACGCCGATTCCACCGTGGACAAGCGTTACCGCATGGCCATGGCGGCATACAACGCGGCGGCAGGCAGCGATGAGGCCGCCATGGAATTCCATCTCAAGTGCATCGAGAAAGTGAATTTCGAGGACCAGCAGAAAAAGAACTCCGACTTCCGCGAGTGGAAACGCAAGGAGGCCCCAAAACTCTCGGCTCCCGGTTTGGGAATGGCCCTTCGCCTGCAACTCCGCTGGCTCATCCTCACGCTGCGCGCCACCTCCGAAAAAGCTGATCGTGATGTGCTCGCTTCCAGCGCCAGGGAGATCGTCGATGCCATTTCACAGGATGCGGAGAAACTCAAGGATCATCAACAGCTTCTCAATCAGCCCGTCACGGGCTCGGTTTTCGCGGGAGCCTACGATATCGGCGAAGTCAAAGTGGAAAAATGGCCGCTGGCCCCCGCGCAGATCGGCCAAATCTACGAGCAAATCCTACTGCCTCCGCTGCGCGCGCCCTCCCGGCTGGAGTCCCTGCGCTCCGCATGGATCCGGCGCATCCAGCAGGAAATGGCGATCCGCGAGTTCTGGACCGGGGGCGCGGGAGGCGGCGGCGAGCCCGCCAGCAAACGCATCGGCATGGCCAGCGCGATGCGCTCGCCGGAATACGAACGATTCATAATCGAAGCGGTGCCCGCCTTGCAATGGCAGATGGAAATGGATTTGTTCAAGAACGGTGATCAGCGGGGAGCCGCGCTGCGCATGCTCAGCCACTTGGAAAAACACATCAACCACAAGTCCGTCCGCGATTGGGGGACTGAGTTCGCCAAACTTCTCAATCCCGAGAAAAAACTCCCGGAGACCCCTGCCGCCGCCGAGTAAGGAATTATAACCGTAATTCAGGTAGAGACACTGCGGCTGACAGCTTCCACGGCGACGATACAGACATCGTCATCGTAATATTGCCGGCGTTGGAAGTCGGTCACGTCACAGACGATTTTGGCGGGCATGGCGGCCATCGGGCCGTCGAGCGCTTCGTCGAGGCTCTTGGCCAGTCGTTCGATGCCAAACATTTCGCCGGCTGGGTTTTCAGCCTCAAAAGCCCCATCGGTGAAAAGCAGGAACACATCGCCTGGCAGCAGGGTGGATTCACAGGTCCGGAAAGCCGCTTGGGAAACCAGGCCCAGCGCGGGTTGATGATGCGGCTCGTTCCACAGGGGTTCGGGAGCCCTGCCGCTGCCGCGGCGCACGCGCAGGGGTGCGGGGTGGCCCGCCACCGCCCATGTGGCGGAGCAATTGCGGGTATCGAGCACAAGGAAGAATGCGGTGACGAAAAGCGTCTGGCCGCTGTGTGAGATGACTTCCTGCAGGTGGCGGTTGAGCTCGCCGAGGAAAACGCCGGGGTCGCTGGCCTCCACGGTGTGATTGCGGACCAGGGCCCGCAGGATGGCGGTGATGAGGGCGGAGCGCGCGCCGTGGCCCATCACATCCGCGATCAGGATGCCTGCGCGGTGCTCATCCAGTTCAATGAGATCGAAGAAGTCGCCACCGACGGTGGAGGCCGGCTGATAGAAATGAGCGAAGCGCAGGCGCAACGGATTGGCGGTGGTGGCAGATGGCACCTCCGGGTAGCGGGATGGCAGCAGCGCGGTTTGGAACTGGCGCGCCATTTCCAGTTCGTCATGAATGACGGAGGTTTTGGCGGCCACCTCGGCCTCCAGTTCACGGTGGTAGCGCAGCACCCGCGAGGTCATCACCGCAAGGTCTCCGGCGAGGGTTTCGATTTCATCTCCGGTGCGGATCGCCTCGATTTTCCCGAGATCATGCTCGGCCTGGTCGCGCTGGCGTTGGACTTCGAGTTCGTCACGGGCTTCGGGCGGATGGAAGCGAGCGGTGTCGGAAATCGACCTTGCGGCACGCCCGAGCGTGGCGAGAGGCAGCAGGATGTTGCGGCGGATCAAACAAAAGCCCGCAGCGGTGCAGATTGCCAGCACTGCTGCGGCGGCCAGGGCGACTTCGAGAAACTTTTGCTGGAGCGTGGCGATGACATCGTCGCGCCGGGAGGAAAACATCACACGGGCAGCCGGTGTCTTCCGCCCCCTTCCCATGGTGACGTAGCCGGTCATCCGCGCATCCCCGTTTTTCTCCTGCCCGAGGAACCAGCCTTCTGTCTGGTGTTGGAGCATTTCACGGGTCTTGGCCGTGATCTGTTTCTGGAGAGGCACAAATCCGCTTTGTGAGCTTGCCAAAATCCAGCCATCGGCCAGCACGATCTCCCATTGCTCGCCGGACTCCTTGCCATTGAAATCCAGACCGGAAAACAATGCGCTCACATCCACTGACATTTTGACGACACCCGCCAGTTTCCCGTCCTCATGAAGCGGCATTACCACATCCAGCGAATAGACCCCGGAGCTGGCATCGAAATGAAGCACGTCGGCCCAGCGCTCGTTCTGACCCAAGGCGGCGCCTTCCCACCACCACTCCTCATCGGCCTGGTCGAAATCGCTCGATTTGCCGGTGGCGGCCACAAGTCTGCCTTCGGCATCGGTGGCCAGGATTTCAGCCACTTCCTGATGGAGGGCGAGGTATTTTCGCAAGCTCTCGCAGGCCGGATTGGCAAGGACGGCGGTCACTCGCGGATCATCCGCCGGAAGAGACGGCCATAGTTCGTCAAGCTCGCGGGTTGTCCGGCTCAAATCCGCCGGCGTCTGCCCGTCGGCTTGCCGGTTTTTCGCGGCGATCACGCCCAGCAGTGTGGGATCCGCCGCCAGCCAGGTTTGCAGGACCTCGCCCTGAACGTCGGCCGCCTGATCGAGCGCGCGGGCAAGGGTGCTCGCCTCGAATTGGTTGAACTTCCCGCGCTCGTCGAGAAAGTAGCGGTATCCCGAAGTCTCGAAAACCACCAGGCCGATGAGAAACGGCAGGGCCGCCGAGATCAGCAAGGCGACCACGAATTTCCCCTGTAGGCCCAATCCACCGCGTTTCACACCTGCGATTCAAATACAGTCGCTCCCGGGACGCCAACATAATTGATGCATTCCTTGAAAAGACGCAGGGCGTTTGGCTTGAGATGTCATTGGACGGGGGCGGCGTGAAGGATGAGTTGGATGGCCTTGGCCGGGTGGCGCTGGTAGTTCTCGAACCAACTTGATAGCGGCTCGTTCGCGCCAAAGGGGATGATGGCCAGCAGCG
>JAUYNL010000080.1 GCA_030696085.1 Luteolibacter sp. | reverse complement strand
ATCCGTCGCCGCCTTCGGCTATGCCGGGACAAGTTGTTGGATTTTGAATGGGTGAGGAAGAATGGTGAAACGCCAAGTGCGCCAAGGAAGAGGAGGTTTTGTCGAAGTAGTTCGGATTTATGATTCTTGGCGAGCTTGGCGTCTTGGCGGTTTAAATTTCTTGAGTGTCATTGCCGGGTCGGCGGGAGTTGGTTGGTGCTTGGGACCGGGTTTGCCGGGGCGGAGGGGGTGGCCTGGCTGCCGGAGTCCGCAGCGGTGGTGCTGGCTCTGAGGGGCTGGCCGAAGGATGTGAGGCTGGCGAAGTTCACACCTGCGGGGCCGGCGGTGGCGAGGGTGGTGCCGAGAAGGTCGTTGAGATGGAAGGTGATTTCCTGCGGTTTTCCCACAGGGTGTGAGGCGATGGGGATGCCGCCGCTGGGGTGGGACTCGATGAGGTAGATGGTGTCGTTGCGCTTGATGAGGGCGAGGCCGTCCCAGAGGAAGGAGTCGGAGGGGGAAGATGAAGAGATGGCGGCGAGTTGGCCGTCGGGCCAGTAGGTGTGGGTGGCGGTGGAGCCGTCGGGCAGGGTGGCGCGGATGAGTTTATCGAGCCAGCCGTAGGTTTTGGTGGGCTGGGGGCCGCTGCCGGTCATGCGCCCGGCACTGTCATAGTGGTAGGCGAGGGAGGATTTTGCGGCGCCTTCGAGCGCTGCGGGAGATGTGGAAATGCCGGCCGCGGACTCTGCTGTGGCGGGACCGAGGTCGTAGGATTTCACGAGCTGGTTGGCGGCATTGTAGGTCATGGCGCTGAGCTGGCCGTGGAGTAGTTTCGTGAGCATGTTGCCGGCGGAATCGTAGGTGTAGGCTTCGAGCACGGCTTGGTCGGAATCGTCGATGACCTTGAGGAACTGTCCGCTGGGATCGTATTCGTAGCGGAGGGTGCGGCCGTTCCAGGTGCGGCGGGTGAGTTGATCGGCATCGTCCCATTCGTAGATGAGTTCCAGCGGAGAGGTGAGGCGGCCGCCCTGGAAGGACATTCGACCGAGGTGACCGGCGGAATCGTAGCCGATGTCCACGGTGAGGGCGGGTCTGCCGTGAGCCGGGGTGCCGTAGGTTTTCCGGTTAGGGCGGCCGGCGAAGTCATATTGATAGGAGATGGCCGGCATGCCATTGGTGAGGATGGCGGAAAGGCGTCCTGCGGGATCGAAGAGTTGTTCGGTCTGTTGGATGGCCTGGTAGCAGTCGGGGGCATCGCCAGGTTTTGTGCGTTTTGAAATGAGCAGTCCGCTGCGCTGGCCGCGGAGGTTGTGGCGGTAGGCGAGCAGGTAGTCCTCGCTGCCTGAGGCGGCGCGGGTGGCAAGCGGCCGGCCTGCGGCATCGAAGGAGAATTCAAAGGAGCTGTCCGGCCCGGTGGCGGTGAGTGGGCGGCCCTCCTTATCGTGGGTGTAGGTGAGTTTCTGGCCACCGCCGTAATCGCTGGAGATGAGGCGGCCATCCGTAGAATAGGAATGGCGGATGTGTTGCACGCCATTGGCACGCTCGAGGAGTTTTCCGGTTTTGGGATCGTATTTCCAGGTCTGGAAATTGCCGAGGGCGTTGGTCTGTCGGATGAGTCTGCCTGCGGAATCGTATTGGAAGGCGATGCGGTTTCCATTGCCATCGATCTGGGCGGTGCGGCGGTTTGACTCGTCGTATTCGTAGCGGGTGATGGAGCCATTCGGAGCGATTTGGGCGGTGAGATTGCCGCGCAGGTCCCGCTCAAGACGCGAGACACGCATGAGGGAATCCTTTTCCCCGATAACACGCTGAAACTCATCGCGGAGGAACTCTTTTACGATCCTGCCGTTGCGCTTGACCTGGGATTGATGGCCGTTGGCATCGTAAAGGATCTCGGTTTTGGTGCCATCCGGGGCGAGCCGCATGGCGAGTCTGCCGTTTTCGTCGTATTCCGCTTTATCGGTGCGGCCAGCCGAGGACACCGAGGCATGGCGGCCGAACTTGTCGAAGGTGTATTCCACCTTTTCTCCCGCCGGATTGGTGACTGAGGCGATCTCGCCGCGCGGGGTGTAGCTGTATAGGGTGACGTTTCCCTGACCGTCCTTGACGGCGGCCACCTTGCCATCCTTGTGATAACGATACTCCGCGATGATCTCGGATTTGCGGCGGGTGCCGCGCCGGACACGGAGCGGCTTCGGATCCCATTCATCGCCCGTTTTCGGTTTGAAATCGGGATCGTAATCGTAAAACGTGCTCACGCCTGCGGCATTGATCGTTTCGCTGAGCAGGCCGGTTTTCCGGTCATAGCGGTATTCCACCACCGTCCTGCCGTTTTCCTCGATGCGGCGGAGTTTCCCATCATATCGCTGGGCGGGTGCCCGGTAGTAGTAGGTCTTGCGCTCCACGCCATCGTGGGTGTTGGTCACCACGCCCCGGTTGGCGGCGTAGTCCGACTTCTCAACGAGGCCGGAACGGTAGGTGACGGTGACGTCGGCCGGGTTGAGCTTTTTCTTATCCTTCTCCCGCCCATCCTCTTTGAAGCCATAGCTGTAGGATCCGAGTTGGTCCTCGACCAACCAATGGTTCACGGGATTTTGTTTGGAGGCGAATTCTTCGGCGAGAGTGCCGTTTTTGACGGGATCGACGAATTTGGTTTTGAATATCTCGATTCCATAGGGGGCGTCGGTGTCACCGGTGCCGGCCTTCCAGAGCACGCCGGAAACGGGTTGGTAGAGGAAGCGAGCGGTTTCACCTGCCGGGGGGGGCCCAGGCGGAGAGCCTGTCGGCGGTTCCGTCCTTGAGATAAGCGAATTTGTGGGCCTGTCCGTGGAGTTTGAGACCGGAGACGCGTTCATTTTCGCCATAGACAAGGTGGAGGAGCAACAAGTGGCCGCCTGCGGCCGAATCCCTGAGCCTTGCGCCGAGCAATTGGCGTTTGTTCCATTCGAATTCGAGAATCCTGTGGGTAGGAGAAGTCACGGCTACCAATCTGCCCTTGGCGTATTGGAATTGCCAGCCATCCTGATTGGAAATTTCGAAGCGGCTCTTGGAGATTTCCGCGCGCCAAAGGCGGTCCTGGCTGCGGAACTCGCGCTGGCCGCCCTTGGCTTGTTCCAGCAGCGTACGCTGGCCGGAGGGCATGGTCCACAGCAGGTAGCCCTTGGTCACCGGCACGAGTGAGGATTCCAACTGCGGGCAGAACCACTGGCTGCCGAAAAGCCCATCCTGATCCCTGCCCGTGAAATAAACGAGTTGGAACGGGAAGTCGAATTCGGGCGAGGCGCTCACATGTCCCAGGTTGTAGGTAGCAGCCCAGCCGCCCGAAAACTGGACACGCGCCGCCGCTGGTGGAGCATAGATCCACGAGGGTGCGGCAGCCTGCAAGCCGCTAACAATCAGGATGAGGACGGCAAGAGCGGAGAGCGGAGAGCGGAGAGCGGAGAGCTTCTGGCACCGGGAATTCATGACAAAATACGCATACTAACAACCGTGCCCGTCTGACAAGCATATTTTTTATGGATCAAACCCGGAACTGTTCGGCATGCCCGCTGCTTGTTGAAAGCAAGTCTCGAATGTAACGAAACCGTCACTTGTGAATGGGGTAGGAGTACCAAGAATCACATTTTTCCTACCTCAACCTGTTTTCTTGGCCGGCGCATTATTCAGCGACGGCGTCATGGTTTGCCGTTTATGACACCTATGAATGAATCGCGTCCTGAAAGGACGCCGCAGGGGACGGGCATCAATGCCCCATCGCCTTTTCCATCAGGGTATTCATGCGGCTGATGGTGTCGCGGGCGTCCTCCAGCAGACCGGCGGAGATCAGGGCGTTGTCCAGCAACTGGCGGGACACGAGTTTCGCAAGCTCGGGGTTGGCATCCTTCGCTTCGGCGAGCTTCCTAACAAGCGGGTGGCGCGGGTTGATCTCCAGCTCCACCTTCACCTCATCCTTGAAATTCTCATCCACGGCCTTCATCATCTGGCGCATCTGGGGGCTCATGCCATCTGCGGGGACCAGGGCGATCACCGGGTGATCGACGAGGCGCCTGCCGCTGGAAACGGAGGTGACGCGGTCGCCGAGTTCCGTCTTGAGGAACTCGCAGAGCGAGATGGTTTGCTCGGGCGTCAGGGATTCACCTTCCGCAGCGTGATCCTCCAGCTCCACGCCGCCGTGGCGGATGGAAACGAGTTTTTTGCCATCAAAGGCGCCCAGCGCCTCGACCACATATTCATCCACCGCGTCGGTGAAATAGATGACTTCAAGCCCGCGGGCCTTGAAAGCTTCGAGATAGGGGCTGCTTTCGATCTGCTCGCGCCCGGCACCCACCAGATAATAGATGACATCCTGGCCGTCCTTCATGCGGGAGGCGTAGTCGGTGAAGCCGCAGACGGAGCCGGCATCGGTGAGCGAGGACTCGAAGCGCAGCAGTTTCGCGAGCGACTCGCGGTTCGCATAATCCGTGGCGACGCCTTCCTTGAAATAACGGTCGAACTTCCGATAGAAGCCGCGGTATTTTTCGGGATCGGCCTCGGCCTCCTTTTCAAACATGCGGATCACGCGCTTGCTGATCACGCTGCCCAGCTTGCGGATGAGCGCGCTGTCCTGCATCGTCTCGCGGGAGATGTTGAGCGGGATATCCGCACTGTCCACCACACCCTTCATGAAGCGCATCCAATCCGGCAGCAGGTCCTTGGGAGAGGGATCGATGAGCACCTTGCGGGAATAAAGCGCCACCGCGGGCTCGGCCTTGGAGAAGCCCATGCGCTCCGGGTTTTCGGAAGGGGCGAAGACCAGCGAGTTGATGGTGATCGGCGCATCGGCGCTGAAGTGCAGGCGGTAGGCGGGCTCGTCCCATGCCTTGCAGGCGAACTGATAGAAAGCCTTGTATTGCTCGTCGCCGATCTCGGATTTGTTCTTGAGCCAGAGCGCCTCCACCTCGTTGACACGCGTGCCGTTGAGCAGGATCGGGAAGCCGACGAAGTTGCTATAAGTTTCGATGAGGTGCCTGACGCGGGATTCGGTGGCGTATTCGGCGGCGTCCTCCTTGAGGTGGAGCACCAGTTTCGAACCGCGGTCAATTCCGCTGGCTTCCTCGATTTCGTAGCCGCTTCTGCCATCACTAACCCATAACAACTCCGGGGAATCCGCGTGCCAGGAACGGGAATAGACGCCCACCTTGTCCGCCACCATGAAGGCGGAATAGAAGCCGACGCCGAACTGCCCGATCATGCTGCCGGGTGCCGCGCCGCCTTCCTTGACGGTCTTGAGAAATGCCTTGGTACCGGAGTGGGCGATGGTGCCGAGGTTTTTCACGAGTTCGTCGTGCGACATGCCGATGCCGTGGTCGGAGATGGTGAGGGTCTTGGCCTCCTCATCCGTGGTGATATGGATTTCCAGCGGCAGCGTCGGCTGATGGATGTTTTTCTCGGTGGCCTCCACATGGCGGAGTTTTTCCATCGCATCGGAGGCATTGGAGATCAGCTCGCGAAGGAAGATTTCCTTATCGGTGTAGAGTGAGTGGACCACCAGATCGAGCAATTGCTGGATCTCGGCCTGGAAGACGTGTTTTTCTGAGGTCGTTTCGCTCATAAGTGATTACTTGGTTGGAACGGGGCGCAACTTAGCCATGTGGGCCCGGCTGTCAAAAGCAGAGTGAGTCGCGCCGCCTTCGCGGGTGCATGACAAAAAAATCACGGAGCGGCGAAACGCGTTCGCCGTGAGGAGGAACTGCCGATGAAAAGCCCCTCATGACAGCAAAGCGGCTATCCATCCACGATGGGCGGACATGTTCCGCCCCTCCTTGAGCGCCCGGGACAGGCTCCTGCGTGTCTAGGGTGACATTTTTGACATGCACCCGCCATAGCGTCACTTCCAGCGGTAGTGTCCGGTGATCGGAAAGCGGGTTCTGGAATCGAGGACAAAAAAAGACCGCTGTGCCGTCATTGGCGCTGTGAGCCACGTTCCGTAAACTCAATAAGTGGGGTCGGCCAAAGCCTTTCTGTCTTCCCGTGAAGGGCATGACATGGGACTCCGGAAGATGACCCCGGTTCAATCATATCGGTTCGGGCCAGCTACCAAAATTGTCGTACACAGCAGTCGAAATCAGATTATCGCGGAGCCATTCGTTCGCAACCGAAAAGAAAAAAAAGAATCGGCTTCACAAACGAAAATCGAGTGATCCAAAGCGGCGCGAAGTCGCACTCAGATCAGGCAGTGGCACCCACGGCACCGGGGATCGGGCCATCGTCTTCGGCTTGGTCTTCCTCGGAATTCTTGGAGACGGGCTTCTTCTTGAACTCCTCCGGAACCGGCGGTGGTTTGGGAGCCGATGGCGGGTCCTTCATGACGCCGAACTCGATGAGGTCGCGCAGGTGGTTGGCATCGAGGGTTTCGAATTCGAGAAGCGCCTTGGCGATGAGTTCCACCTTGTCGCGGCCCTCGTTGAGGATGCGCTCGGCGGTGGCGTAAGCATCATCGATGAAACGCTTGATTTCGGCATCGATAACGCGGGCGGTTTCCTCGGAGTAATTCCGGGACTTGGTCATGTCCCGGGCGAGGAAGACCGGCGAGTCACCCTCGCCGTATTCGACCATGCCGAGGCGGTCTGACATGCCCCATTCGCAGACCATGTGGCGGGCGAGCGAGGTGGCTTGGCGGATATCGCCGGAGGCACCGTTGGAAACGTCGTCACTGTGGAATGACTCGGCGATGCGGCCGCCCATGGTGACGATGAGATTGGCGAGCGCTTCTTTTTTCTGGGTGGAATACTTATCTCCTTCCGGCAGATACATCGTCGCGCCGAGATAGGGGCCGCGCGGGATGATGGTGACCTTGTGGAGCGGGTTGGTATCCGGGAGCACCATGTTGAGATAGGCGTGGCCGGCCTCGTGCCAGGCGGTGCCGATTTTCTCCTTGTCGGACATGGCGAGGCTGCGGCGCTCGCGGCCCCAGCGGACCTTGTCGCGGGCTTCCTCCATCTCATCGAGCGTCACCGCGCTGAGACCGCGGCGGGCGGCGAGCAGGGCGGATTCGTTGACGAGATTTGCGAGTTCCGCACCGGAGAATCCGGGCGTGCCCTTGGCGATCTTCGAGAGATCGACGTTGGCGGCGAGTTTGATCTTCTTGACGTGGACGCGAAGGATTTCCTCGCGGCCATTCACGTCGGGCAGGTTGATGGTGACCTGACGGTCGAAACGGCCGGGACGGAGCAGCGCGGGGTCGAGCACGTCGGGCCTGTTCGTGGCGGCGATGATGATGACGCCCTCCTGGGTGTCGAAGCCATCCATTTCCACGAGAAGCTGGTTGAGCGTCTGCTCGCGCTCGTCGTGACCACCGCCCATGCCGTGGCCGCGATGGCGTCCGACGGCGTCGATCTCATCGATGAAAATCAAACAGGGCGCGTGTTTTTTGCCCTGCTCAAACATGTCGCGGACGCGGGATGCGCCGACGCCGACGAACATTTCGACGAAGTCGGAACCGGAGATCGAGAAAAACGGGACATCGGCCTCGCCGGCGATGGCACGGGCTAACAGCGTCTTGCCGGTGCCGGGGGAGCCGACCATCAGCACGCCTTTTGGAATCGAGCCGCCGAGTTTCTGGAACTTGCGGGGATCACGGAGGAAATCGACGATTTCAAAGAGTTCTTCCTTGGCTTCCTGGATGCCGGCGACGTCCTTGAAGGTGACTTTGTTGCGGTCCATGGTGAGCAGGCGGGCCTTGCTCTTGCCGAAGGACATCGCGCCGCGTCCCGCGGATTTCATTTGCTGGCGGAAGAGGAAAAACAGGATGCCGATGATCAGGAGAAAGGGCAGGAAGGTGAGCAGCGCACTCTTGAGGTAGTCCGTGGTGCGCTCATAAACCGCCTTGCCGGTCACCAGCTTGCGAAGCTCCTCGCCTTGAATGACGGTGGAGACCTCGACCCGGAACGGCGTGGCCTCCAGGCGCTTGCCGGTGGCATCCTTGGGAGCGCTGAGATTGGTGACGACTTCGCGGGTGCCGACAATCACCGCGTCCCGGGAACTCGGAGTGGTTAGAATGCGCAGCGGATTGATGGAATCCGCCACTTTGATCTGCCCGAGCGAGTGGGCCCTGCGGAATTCGGCGAGCGAGAGCGTATCGACATCGCCTTCAAGCGGCGACTCGGTCGCGGAGGAGATCTGCTGCATGCGCACATCATCGCCAAGTATCTCGCTGATTTGGTCTCCCTGGAGGTCGAGGTTCACCCGCACCTGAAAATCACTGCGTTTGCGCTCGGCGTCCTTGGGCTCGACGAGTCTCGGGTTTTCCCAGCCGATGATGACGGCGTCGTAGGCGCTATCGCTGGTGACCACCTTGAGCGGGCGCTTCGGATCATCGGTGACGATCCGGCCCTGATCCCAAGCCTCGCGGAACTGCGCGTAAGTGAGGGCCTTCGAGGACTTGTTCATCGACGGGCCGAAAAACGCGAGGCCGAGAATCACCGAGGCAACACCCAGCAGGACGAGAAGACGCCAGTTGAAGCCATTGGCATCACCGGCCGGACGATTCGGTGAATTGGGCGGAGGATTGGAATTCGGTGAGTCGGACATAGTGACGAAAAAAGGCCCGGGCGATGGCGGTCGGAGCGGGGCCTGGGCCATGTCCGCCGGAGCGTCCGGGAGCAAGGGAGGATAACCGAAGCGGGTGAAAAGCAAACTCCTTTTTTGCGCGGATCTTGCCGGGCTTGCGGACGGAAGACGAGTCTGCCTAGAACACCGCCGTGGAAAATCAGCCGACACCCAGCGACCAGCCGCCCACAAGGTGCTCGCGGCCTTATGTGCGTGGCCTGCTGATGGGTTGGCTGCGGGCAATCCCAGGAGTCGGGAGGCTGCGGGCGCTGCGTCCGGGTGCGGATGCCCAAGTGGGGGTTTTGGTGGATGCCTTCGCCGCCTTCGCGACTCTGGACGGGGCCTTGAGTCCGCTGGAGGCGGATCTGATTCTCGACATGCTGCGCAGCGCGTTTCCAGAGGTGGACCACGGGTGGTTGGGACGGCGCCTTCAGCGTGCGGTGAGGAATCCGCGGCCCCTGCAGAGCCTGGCGGTGGAGTTGAAGGGCATTTATGATGATTCCAGCAAGCTCTCGCTGGGATTGCAATTATTCACGCTGGTAGATGCCGCCGGGCGTTCCGAGCGCAACCGCGCGAGTTTCGATGTCTTCATGCGGCGTCTCGGCCGGCCGGAGTTCGGCAGCGCCATCCTACAGGAGATGCGAGGGGATCTGGAGGCGCCGGCCGATGAGGAACTGCCGTTCGAGCGCTTGATATTCGGGCGCGACGGGGCGGACGTCGTGCTGCCGCCGGCGGCGGTGGACTACGAGTTCCGGGTCTATCGTGCCGGGGACCTGATATTGGTTAGAAACACCGGCGCCTCGCCATTATGGATTCGTGGAAGATCGGTGGAAACCGGCTCGTTTCTGCGGATGCGCGAGCGCCAGCCGCTGGTGGTTCCCGGATGGTCGCTGAGTTACGAGGATCTGATGTTTTTCCTCGATGTGAAGCGCACCGGCAACGCACCCGCGATCTATCTGGAAGCTGGTGAGAGCGGACTGAGTGCCGAGCGGACGCCCGGCCGCCACAGTGCGCTACGGGTGAGATTCGGCCTGGAAGCGGAAGTCGAGGCGCTGCGCGACACCAGCCTGCACGCCGGTGGCCGCGGGCCGCTCAAGAAGGGGGATTTCGTGACCTGCCGGAATCACGAGCGCTTGGGCGACTCCTCGGGGTTCAGTCTCTCGATCAACGAATTGCGGCGCAAGGCGACCCAGTCCGGCAGGCGCTTCCGCCTCGCCGGTGACCGGCAGGAATATCTGGTTTCAAACGACGCATCCGAACTAACGCGCGGCGATCTTTTGTTAGGACCGAAACTTTCGCCCAAGACCGTGTTGTTCATCCGCTATGACGCGCAGCGTGCCGAGGGCGAACTGGAAGTGAGAGAGAGCCACGGGCCGATCCAGGTGGATGGCGCGCCAGTGAGGCAGAGCGCCACGCTCAAGGATGGTTCGCTGATCCGCCTTTCCGGCAGCCAGGCGGTGCGCTGCCGCTTCAGCGAGGGCTTCCTGGATGAGGAGCGCACGCTCATCGAGTCGATGCGGGTGGAGGATGTGATTCATGATTTCGGACCCGGATCGCGGGCGCTGGATCATATCAACTTCGAGGTGAAACGTGGCGAAATGCTCTGCATCATCGGTCCGAGCGGCAGTGGCAAGAGCACCCTGCTCGCCGTGCTTTCCGGCCAACGGATGCCCACCCGCGGCGCGGTGAGGCTCAACGGCATTTCACTCTATGAGCGCCGCGAACAACTGGTCCCCTTCATCGCCCACATGCCGCAGGAGGAGGCACTCAGCCCGCAGCTCACGGTGCGCGAACATCTGCGCCACGCGGTGACCATTCGCCGACCCGCCTTGTCACTCGCCGAACACGAGCGCCGTGTGGACAGCATTCTCGCCGAGCTTGGTCTGCAATCCATCGCACGCCGCCAGGTCGGCTCGCCCGGAGATAAAACCCTCTCCGGCGGGGAACGAAGCCGCCTGAATCTCGGCCTGGACCTCGGCAGCCGCGCCGAAGTGTTTCTCTTCGACGAGCCGATCTCCGGCCTCTCGTCAAAAGACTCCGAACACGTTGCGGAAACCCTGCGCTCGCTCGCCCGGGAAAAAATCGTGATCGCCTCGCTTCACCGGCCGGGCGCTCCGGTGCTGCGACTCTTCGACAAGGCGCTGCTGCTCGATAGTGGCGGCCGCCTCGCCTACTTCGGCACGCCTGCGGAGATGGTCGGTTATTTCAGGGACGCCTGCGAGGAGCTCGGCATCACCCACCCGTCCGTCACCGCCCAGTCCCCACTCGGCGCGGATTTTGTCTTCGATGTTCTGGAAACTCCTCTCAGCTCGATTGGCGGCGGATCCAACACCGGCGCGGCGCGGCGTTTTCCCTCGTCATTCTGGCAGGAACGCTTTGAAAGCGCCGACCTGATGCAGGCCCTGCAAACCGGCGGCGGCCCGATCTCACGATTAGGCGAGCCCAAACCGGGCGATCACCTTCCCCTGCCGCCCCGGCCCGCGCGGCGGTTGCACGCGGTCATCGCCGTGTTCGCCACCCATTTCCTGCGCGCCCTGCTGTCCAAACTCCGCAATCGCGGCACGGTTTACAGCACCTGCCTGGAGGCTCCGCTGCTGGCGGCGTTGATCTCCATCACGCTGCGATCCTCCCCGGAGGGTTCCTATGAATTCGCCACCGCACTCCACATCCCGGCCTATCTGTTTCTGAGTGCCACGGTGGCGATGTTCCTAGGCCTGACCAACTCAGCCACCGAGGTGCTGCGCGACCGCCCGATCCTGCGCCGTGAGCGTAACTGCCAGCGCGGCGCGGCCTCCTACGTGCTGGCTAAATTCGCGGCGCTGGGCCTGGTCGCGGCCATCCAGTGCCTGACCTATCTGATTGTTGGAAACCACTTCCTGGAGATCGAGGGCATGCTCGTTTATCACTGGCTGTGGATGACGCTCACCGCCTGGACCGGCACAGCCATGGCCCTGGTGGTCTCATCAATTGTTAAGACCGAGCGGGCCGCGCTCACCTCCGTGCCGCTTTTGCTCGTCCCACAGATGTTGCTGGCCGGAGCGCTGGTGTCCTACCGGGAAATGAATCACGGGCTCTTCCAGGATGCCCGGGACATCCGCGAACGAGGCGGCGTGCCGGTGCCGGCCATCGTGATGCCCTTGCGTTATGCCTATGAGGCCATGATCGTCTCCCAGGCCGTTAGAAACCCCTTCGAGGTCGAGCGCATCCGCCTCCAGCGCAAAATCGATCGCGTTCGCCAACCGGGCAAACCGATGAGCCCGCGAGCCATCGAGGAGTTCGAACTCGCCAAGGAGGGACTGCGGCGACTGCTTGCCGCCGGGGCCGCCAACAAAGCCGAGGCCGCCGCTCTCGTCGCGCGGATCCGGCGAATCTCCACCACCGGCACCCGCATCGAGGTGGAGAGCATGAAAGTCTGGCCGAATGATGCCCCCAATGCCCGGCCCGCGTCGGATTTTTTCGTCAATGAGCGTATCGACCTGCTGGTGCGCGAGGCGGAAACCTTCCGCAACGATTACCGCAATACGGAAAGCCGGATCGTTTTC
Source organism: Luteolibacter sp. (assembly GCA_030696085.1). Classification (GTDB taxonomy): domain Bacteria; phylum Verrucomicrobiota; class Verrucomicrobiia; order Verrucomicrobiales; family Akkermansiaceae; genus Luteolibacter. Next base: position 30,579 of record JAUYNL010000080.1, on the reverse strand, counting down.
CATGCGCTCAAGAAGCCCTTGCCGTGGGGCGCAGAGCCTCCCGCCAAAAGCCTCGCATTCGCGGAACCCGAAGGCCACATCGACACCCAGCGCTACTGCGGCTTCATTCTGATGGGAATCGTCATCGCCTGCGGCATCACCTCCACCTTGATCATCTCGCGACAAAACCGCCTTACTCATTAGGCCACGATTCCCCTCGTTCAAGCGCTTTGAATTTCCTAACATTCAGGAATCATAACTTGTTTATTTATAATGAGTTTAATTTCCTTGCAGGGATGATCGGAAACGATGAATAGGGAGTGACCGCCCACTGCGTGCGCCCCCCCCACTCCACCCCCTCCGATGATGAAGACGCCCCCCCTCTTGATCGCCCTGCTTCTCGGCGCCTCGGCTGTTAGCCCGGCATTCACCCTCGATTTCGTGGGTTATGAGGGCGTCGAGTTCACCCAAAGTCCGCTATCCATCTATATTCCAGGCTACGGCGAGCTGGTTTTTGAAACAGGTCTCGGTTCGACGCTGGTCGTCAATTCCGCCTACCTCAACGACAATGGTTTCGGAGCTCCTGCACTGGATTTCGACCAAAACGAAGCGGTAAAAATCACTTTCGCCGGGCTGGAGCCCCTGAACGTGGATTTCGATTTCGTAGGCGTTTCCAGCGGCGAGAGCTTCGTCGTGCAGAAGGACTTGTTCACCCCCCAGGCTTTTCTGGTCACGTTTCAGGGCGGTGGCGATGGTGCCGGGCTGTATGCGATTAGTTGGAATGCCGTCCCTGAACCTGCATCCGCGACCCTCGGCATGATCGGTGCCATGATGCTGGTCTTGCGCCGCCGCCGCTGAGCGCAAAGCCCATGCCAGCCGAAAGCCGTGGAATAAGCCGCTGTAAGAATGCTGATTCTTCGCGGGTAAACGGTAAATGCTTTGCATGGCTGTGAAACCGCAGCTAGCTTGTCCACCAACAACCAATTCAACTTATGGGACCCATCGGAATGCCTGAAATGATCATGATTTTTGTCGTGATCCTGTTGCTCTTCGGAGCGAAGAAACTGCCGGAACTCGCCCGTGGCATTGGAAAAAGCATGGGAGAATTCAAGAAAGCGCGCGATGATTTTGAAAAGGAAATCACCCGTGCCGAGACTGATGTCCGTGTGAAAGAGGCCCCGGGCAAAGAGTCTCAGGATTCTTGATCATGTGTCCACGCTTTTCCTGCCGATCATCAGCCTCTCGCGTCCGGCTCACAGGTGGATTCGCACTTTTCGCCGCTCTTCTGCTTGGCCTGATATCCTGTGACAAGAACGACAAATCCCCCGATTGGGACACTCCGGGCGGCAATCCGCCCGCTTTGGAAACCTCCTCCACGGCCCGGCCGGCCCCGCCCGCTGCGAAATCGAAAAAACCTGTCTCCCCCCAACCCGCCGGAAACTCCGCGACCAAAGGTCTCCGCTTCATCGCCTACAATGTCGAGAACTGGCTGACGATGGACCGCTTTGTGGATCATAAGACCCTCAGGGACTCACCCAAGCCGGAATCGGAAAAACAAGAGGTGGTGAACCTGCTTGCGAGCAACACCCCGGACGTGATCGGCCTATGCGAAATCGGCAACGCCAGCGATCTTGCCGAGATCCAGGAATCCCTGAAAACCGCAGGTCTCGATCTGCCGCACTCGCATTACGTCGGTGGCTCGGACCCAGTGCGCCACCTCGGACTGCTGTCCCGATTTCCGATCATGGCCACTGCGAAACCCGCCGAAACGGATTTTCGAATCAAGGGCCGCACCTTTGACATCAACCGTGGCATTCTCGATGCCACCCTTGAGGTACGCGGCAAAACCTATCGCTTTCTCGGAGTCCATTTGAAATCGAAACGCGCCGTCGAAGATGTGGATCAGGAGGAAATGCGGATTCACGAGGCCCGCCTGCTGCGCCGCCATGTGGATGCGATCCTCCGTGCGAATGAACAGACCCGCCTTGTGGTTTACGGCGATTTCAACGACACCCGGCCCACCAAGACCTTTAAAACGGTGACCGGCAGTTACAATGATCCGCATTATCTGACCGCACTTCCGCTGAAGGATTCCCGTGGTCATGCATGGACCCATCACTGGGCACTGCACGATATCTACTCGCGCATCGACTTCATCACCGTCTCCCGCGCCCTGCGCCCGGATGTGGATTTCCGCGCCTCCCACATCATTGATGATCCGTCCTGGGACAAGGCATCGGACCATCGCCCCGTGATCGCGATTTTCAAGTGACCCGCCTCATTGTTCGCTATTCGATGGCTTGCGCCAATAGATGACCGCAAATCCGGGCTATTTACACGGCCGTGCTCTTCCATGTGTTTCCGGGAGCCTCGCAACAAAGCAAAACGGAGGAACCCGGTGCCAGTCTGCCCTTGGCATCGCTCATTCCGGCAGGCGGGTGCCATCGGGAATGCGGAAGGTCTTGATGCGGGAGCTTTCGCCTTTTTCCAAAACGACCTTGGATTTCGGCAGACCGAGGGTTTTCGCCAGGAATGCCGCGAGCGCCTCGTTGGCCTTTCCTTCGACCGGCGGCGCGGCGATGCGCACCTTGAAAACGCGGCCTGTGAGGGGATCGTCGTCCCAACCAATCACCTCGCTGCGGCGGGCATTCGGAGTGGCGCGGATGCGGAGCAGCATGGATGGCGGGAGCTTGGGTGTAGCGGTCTGATTTTCAAGCTGATTCCCCAGCCGTCTCCTCCAGCACCCAGCGGTATTCGCCGGCGATCTGCTCCTCCACCGGGCGCTGTAGCTCCTCCGGCAGGACGCACCAGGTGTAGGTTTCGATTTCAAAATGCCCGCAAGACTCGGGATGGAGCCGCCACCACGCGAGCACATCGCGGGCGTGGCTGCGGGTGGTGCGCAGCGGCGGCGCGGGCTCCGCATCCAGCGGGATGTGGAAATGCACGCGTGCCTCGCCGAAATCGCTGGATGGCTGATGGTTCGTTAGAAAATCCGGCAGATCGATGAAGCGGGTGATCGCTCCTGACCGATCACGCTGCAGCACCTGATGGAAATAGACCGGCTCGTCAAAGACACGGATCGCATCCAGCGCCGCCGGATCGCGTGGATCGAATGCGAGTGCGCTGGAGAGATGAATTTTAGAAATGCGGATGCCGGCATCAATCAGGGAATCGAGCGAGGTGGCGGCTTCCTCGTATTGGAGGGCGAAGTGGCAGGCATCGTAGTTCACGCCGATCCTGCGGCGGATGATTCCGGAATCGGGGGCATCCGCGTGAAGCCGCGCGAAAAACGCCAGCGTTTCCGGCGTGTTTTCAAAATGCCCGAGAGGTTCGGGTTCAAGTCCGAGATGGAAGTCGCGCCCGGTTTCCGCAGCCAGAATTTCGAGCCACTCCGCCAGTTCGATCAGATGGCGGCGGATCAACGGTTCATCGGCGGCGAAGGATTTGTGGGAACCTGGCAGGGTGGAAACCGAGGCGGCGCTGCCCGGCCGGGCGATGGTGGCGAGAATGCGGAACAGGTCCTTGGTGTATTCGAGGCGCGCGCGCGTGGTCCAGTCCGGTTGGAAGACACGCTCCTTCACCCGGGTGCCGTGGAAGCCGCCATAGGGAAAACCATTGATGGTGAAGACATGGCTGTTCGTCCCATGCAGCCAGCTCCGGAACTCCTCCAGGCGCTCGTTTTCCAACAATTCCCGCGCGGCCACGGCGGAGAGGCGCAGTCCGATGCCGAAGGAGTCGCCGGCTTTCAAAACATCCCGCGCGCGCAGCAGGTCGCGCACGGAGAGCACATGCGTGCGCAGCATGGTACGGGTTTCCTCCCAGCTCTCCGCCGGGTGGATGTTGGTGCAGTAGGAGAGTTGGGCCCCGTGGAAATTCAAGCGGGCGGAGAATCGGGTTTCCACTCCCGCTTGTCGAGTGCGGGAAACCTGTTGCCAGAATGATTTCAGGGATGGTTTATTGGCTTCGCAACAGGACATCGATAGCCCATCCTCTTCCGATCATGTCCGTCGAATTCAAAGACTACTATGCGATCCTCGGCGTGCCGCGCGATGCGAGCGCCGCTGACATCAAGAAGGCCTTCCGCAAGTTGGCGCGAAAGCACCACCCGGACGTGGCCAGGGACAAAAAGGCGGCCGAGGAGAAATTCAAGGAGATCAACGAGGCCAACGAAGTCTTGGGGGATTCGGAAAAACGCGGGAAATACGACCGCCTCGGCGCGGATTGGCAGCACGAGGGAGCTTTCCCCCGCCCCGGCGGCGGCGGGCGGGCGGCGGCACACGAATTCAACTTCGGCGGCACCGGATTCAGCGATTTCTTCGAGCAGTATTTCAGTGGGGCCAGCCGCCACGGATTTCCCGGGGAAACCGGCCCGCGCCCGGGTGCGCACCGTCACTGCGGCGCTGACATCGAGGGCGATATTCTTGTGACCTTGGAGGAGGCGATGCGAGGCGCGGTGCGACCGGTTTCCCTGCAAATGACCGATCCTCGCAGCGGTCGCGTGAGGACCCATACGTTTCAAGTCCGCATCCCGCCGGGCGTGACCAATGGCAAGCGCATCCGAGTACCCGGCCAGGGCGAGACGGGCTCCGGCGGAGGCGAAGCCGGCGATCTCTATCTGCGCGTCCGCCACGCCGCGCACCCTGATTTCAGCACCCAGGGCGCGGATGTGTTTCATGAACTCGACATCGCCCCGTGGGAAGCGGTGCTCGGAGCGGATGTTTCGGTGCCCACGCTGGATGGCACGGTGAAGCTCCGGATTCCACCCGGCAGTGAAAATGGCCAGCAACTGAGGATTCGTGGCCGCGGGCTACCCAAGGGGAAATCCGGCGAACACGGTGATTTCCTTGTCATTCTATCCATCCAGATCCCGGCACAGACGAGCGCGGAGGAACGCGCGCTGTGGGAGAAGCTGCGCCAGGTTTCCAGTTTCAATCCACGTGCGCATTCCCGCTGATGCGCCCTGGCGTCCTCCGTCCGGTTCCACTTCATGGCGGACGGTCGGTCTAGCTGGATTCTGGCGGTCGATCTGTGGGAAATTCCTGAAATTCGTGATGGATGAACCCGCACCATTTCGTATCTCACTGCGTGCACCATACCGCGGCACGCACCGCTGCCGGATTTTTAATCCACTCAAAGAGCATCAAACCCATGAATTCGAGCCAAGAAACCCGCCAATCCACGCCATTCATCCCCAGACGTTCGTTCGTCAAGGGAGCCCTCACCGCCGGCACCGCCGCGTTTTTCACGCCCCGTCTGGCATTCGGAGCGTCTCCCGGCCAGAAGGTGAAACTCGCCTGCTGCGGCATCGGCAACCGAGGCGCGGAGATCATCAAGGAACTCCACAAGACGGGACTCGCGGAAATCGTCGCTCTTTGCGACACGGACATGGGTGCCCCTCACACCGCGGGCATCCTCAAGATGTTTCCGGATGTCCCCCGTTTCCAGGATTTCCGCCAGATGTTCGACAAAATGGGCAAGGACATCGAAGCCGTCACCGCCGGCACGCCGGACTTCGCGCATTTCCCGATCGCCATGCTCGCCATGTCGCTGGGCAAACACGTCTATTCCGAGAAACCCATGGGCCAGAGTTTCCGCGAAATCCAACTCATGATGGACGCCGAGAAAAAATACAAGGTCGCCGCGCAAATGGGCAACCAGGGCCACTCGGAGGCCAACTACTTCCAGTTCAAAGCATGGGTGGACAGGGGCATCATCAAGGATGTCACCAAAATCACCGCCTTCATGAACTCCAAACGCCGCTGGCACGGCATGACGGTTTCCGACTACCTGACCAAGCAGGAGATTCCCGACACCCTCGACTGGGATACCTGGCTGGGAGCGGCGAAGTTCCACGAATACAACAAGGGATATATCAATGGCGAATGGCGCTCATGGTACGACTTCGGCAACGGCGCCCTCGGTGACTGGGGCGCGCATATCTTCGACACCGCCCATGAGTTCCTCAAACTCGGCCTGCCCACCGAAGTGGAAGCCGTGATGCTGGAGGGCCATAACAGCTTCATTTTCCCACAGGCATCCACACTCGCCTTCCGTTTCCCTGCTCGCGGCGCGATGCCTCCCGTGGAACTAACCTGGTATGACGGCCAAAATAACCTGCCGCCACTCCCTGCGGACATGGGTGACTCGGTGGTCGATCCCAACATCCCGCCGCCATCCACCGGTTCGATTGATACCAAGGTGCGTCCGCCCGGAAAGATCATCTATTCCAAGGACCACATTTTCAAAGGTGGCTCCCATGGCAGCACGCTCGAAATCATCGGCGAAAAAGGCAAGGACATGAAATCCAAGCTGCCGGACATCCCCAAGAGCCCGTCCAACCATTACGGGAACTTCCTGCTCGCCTGCCAAGGCCGGGAAACCTGCCGCTCCTCCTTCGCCGTGGCCGGCCCGCTCTGCCAGGCCATGGCCATCGGCGTCATCGCACAACGGGTGAACTCCAAACTGGAATTCGATCCGGAGACCCGGCAGATCACCAACCACAAGCTAGCCAACCAACTGCTCGCCGGCACCCCTCCCCGCAAGGAGTGGGAAGAGTTCTTCAAACTCTAAACCGCCATACCAGGGGAGATGGCCACGGGGAAGTCAGCCGGAAATCATCCGCCAATGTGGGGCAACGCACCCAGGGGAGTGGCTATCGATACCCAAAATTGGTGCAATTCCCACCTTCTGAAATATTTCCCCTTGAAATGCCGACGAGCCGGAGATTACATTGCCCATACACAACTTTATGAAAATCGCCGACAAACCCAAGACATGGACGCGCGGCTTCGCGCTGGTCATCACGCTCTCACTCATGATGCTTCTCACGGTGATCGCCGTAGGCTTGCTCTCTCTGGCGACCATCTCGCTGCGAAGCTCAAGCCAGACTGACGCCATCGCGACGGCCCGTGCAAACGCACGGATGGCCCTCATACTGGCGATAGGTGATTTGCAGAAATCCGCCGGGCCGGACCAGCGAATCACCGCCCGGGCGGACGTGTTGAGTGAAACCATCGCCAATCCGCGCCTCACCGGCGTGTGGAAATCCCGGACCTTCGACCCCGCAAACCTGCCCACTCCGGCGGACTTTGAATCAGCCGCGCGCGATCAAAAATTCGTCGGCTGGATGGCTTCCAGTCTCGATGGCAAGGCAGCGGCGAGCCCCACTTTCGCGGGCATTGCCGCCACCAATCCCGCCACCCTCTGGGACGAAGGATCCCTCGGCGTGGGAGCTCCCGCGAGAGATATCGTGAAAGCCACCAAGGTGCCCACCGCCGGCGGCAAAACCCGCGGGGCCTTCGCATGGGCCGTCATGGACGAAGGGGTCAAGGTCCGCATCAACACCTCCTATACCGAAGAAACCAGTCCCACCAAGGGCAGGCAAACCACTCAATTGGGATCGGGCGTCCGCCCGAACACTTCAGCCATTCCCACCCTTTCAGCGCTCGAAAGGAGCTACTTCAAGCAGGACTCAACAGGCCACGCGACCATTAAAAAAGGCATCAGCCGCCTCAATTTCGGACTCGCCGCCGAGACTCTCGCCGCCGGAACGGGAAACCTGCTCAAACCCCTCACCCATGACGTGACTTCCTCATCCGTCGGTTTGTTCACAGACACGGCAGTCGGCGGGCTCAAGGAAGATTTCAACCTGCTCGCCAACACGCCAACCCTTCCTACTCCCTATGCGGGGAGCGGCGTTTACAATTCACGCCTCGGAATGAGCATAGCCGATGCGCCATCCGATCCCCGGTGGGATTCCTTGCACCAGTTCGCCCGCCTCCCGCTGGACAGCGCCCGGCTCGGCTCGTCAGGCGGGGCGCCGTTGCTCCGAGCCCATGCCCCGAGCACTTGGTCGGCGCTGACCACCACAGCCGGAAATACCACGGTCAACCCCACTCCTCCCCCTGGCTTGGTGATGCTGCCCACCCTTGCGAAAGTCCAGGTGGTCTTCAGCCTGGTGGGCCGCGATCTGTATAAGAATCTGCCCCCCATCAACAAAGTCACGGGACCGCTGGACCTTGCCATGAAGGATGTGGATCCGGATAAGGATGATCTACGTAATCCGGAATCGGCGCCGGCCCTGCATGGCCCGCAGGATTTTCATTTCCGCAATTCGAAATACGATTACGACCTGCACCTCCTCTACACCCCGGTTGTCACCCTGCACAATCCCTACAACGTCACGCTCGAATTTTCCAGTCTGCGCGTGGAGTTCATCCATGTGCCCTTCTCGATGAAGATTTTCCGGAACGGGGGGGCTCAAAGCAGTGACTTCGTCCCACTCGAAACCATGTATGGCGATAACCATGATGGAAAGAAGGACAAGATCTTCGGAATGAATCTGAATACCCCGGCGAATAACACGACTTTTCGCCTGATGCCCGGGGAAGTGAAACTGTTCTCCCCCTTTATCGATCCGGCCCGCACCTATCAAACGGACCTCGGGGATCGGAAATTTTGGGATATTTATGTAGATACAGGTATAACGACCAAAATCGACGCCCGTCCCGGCTGGAGGGGTAACGGCATAGGTTTCGACGCCGACAACCTGACAGGAGCCTACGCGATCGATGGCGATGCCGAAAACGGGCGTTGGCAGTCCGGGCTGGGACTTGCCTGGGATGATCGGATTCACGTCGAATTCATTCCAAAGAACATAGCCCGCGCCAACAGCAAGTTCCTCATCAAGATGTCAGCCACTCTGCCGGGTTCCACCACCCCTACGGAGGTCAACGCCATCGAAATGGATTTCGAAACTCCTGATGGTCTGATGAACTACATGAGCGACAATGGAGCCACGATGCCGCTGCGATATCCCAAGACCGGCCATGTGCTCGCACAAGACCTGGTGGATCGCTCGACCACAGAGATCGGAAGTCTCAAGAATGTAAATCCCTTCGCCCTATTCACCGTTCAAGGCAAGTCCACTTCCGGCGGCCGTGATCCCGGTCTTGAAGACGGCCGCCTTGCCACCAAACCATGGTGCTTTGCGCATGCCAATATCGGGGCTTCGACCCAAAAGGTCGTCAGCCAGCACCCCGCCAATTCCTCACACGAAATCGACTTACAACCGCTCAATGGTATCACCGACAGCTTGGTTGCAGCCGAGAATTTAAGTGGACGCAGCCAATTCATCTCCGGCCACACGGATACCAACGGCTCCATGTTCGGCGTGCAGTATGACGTTCCGATCGCCCCGCTCCAGACGCTCGTCAGCCTGAACGGCGCGAATCCCGGAGGCTCCTCGATCTATCTGCCGCGTTTCGCCCAGCCGATCGGCAACTCATGGGCACACCCGCTGCTGGATCCCTCCACGCTTTCTACCAGCGGTGATGCCTACCCCTATCTCGATCACTCGTATCTGCTCAACCTCGCCCTCTACGATCATTTCTATTTCTCCGGATTCTCAGATCGGAACACATCATTCGATCCAGGAGGTGTCACGGTGGCTTCACTGGTCAATAATTTCATCGCGGGCAAGCCGCTGGTGGACCCACGCCTGGCCCTTTACACCCCTGACGGGAAGAAGGATGCCGAACTCTCGACCGTGGCTACCGCTCCGGATGCCCACACCAAGGTCGCCGCGTGGCAGGTGATGAATGGCGCGTTCAACATCAACTCCACCTCTGTCGCCGCGTGGAAGGCGATGCTGGGTTCGATCCACGATTCAAAGTCCGCCTTCAACAACCCCAAAAAGAGCAACCACACTGGAACTGGATCCTTATCCACTTTCACCAACCTCAAGACCACGGACGTCAGCAATCATGAAGCCCGAATCAGCCGTTTCCGCCTTCCCGTCAGCGAATCCGCAGCGGATGGCGGAGATCCCACGGAAGCCTACTGGCTGGGTGCCCGAGAATATTCGGAAGCCGATTTGGAAACCCTGGCCACCAACATCGTCAAGCAAGTCCGGGAGCGCGGACCATTCCTCTCGATGTCAGAGTTCGTGAACCGCCGTCTCGGCCCCAATTCGGAGGAAAAAGCCCAGCGCGGTGCCCTGCAACAGGCCATCGATGACTCGAACCTGAATGCAAGCATCGCCAATGAGCCCAATACCAGAGCCGGCTTTAGCATCCCCGAAGCCGCCGTTTCCACCTACAAATATAAGAATGCCAAGGCAGGCGCCGGCGCGAGCCATCAGGGCGCTCCCGGATACCTCAGTCAGGCGGACATCCTCTCGGTCCTAGGCAACGCCGCCACCCCGCGCTCGGACACCTTCACGATCCGTGGTTATGGCGAAGCGCGGGATTCCGCCAACAATCCCATCGCCGCAGCCACCTGTGAGGCTGTCATCCAGCGCGTGCCGGATTACGTCGATGCCGCGGACAAGGCGGAAATCGCACCCGCAGTCCTGACCAGCAACGCCAACAAGGCTTTTGGCCGTCGCTTCCAGGTTATTTCGTTCCGTTGGCTTTCCACCAAGGAAATCTGATCGCTCCAATTCCACAAGACTACCATCCAACCATGCGCTCCATCCTTTTTTCCCTCACGCTCCTGCTTCCCACCATGGTGAGCGGCCAGGATGCCCGCGCAGTTCGCTGCCGCTTCATATCATTTGGTGGTTCCGATGATTCGGCCACCGTGCTCACCCTGTCTGCCAAGGGGACTGAACTCACATGTCCGCTTTCAAACAGTTCGATCTCCGCGCCGATTGCTTGCTCCGCCACCAATAACATCATCGCCTTCCTCACGCCCGATAAACGCAAGCCGGCCGCCACGGCAACGATTCCTCCCCAGGCGAGCGCCGTGATCCTGATGTTCGTAAGGTCCGGCGCAAATCCCGAAGTTTCCGCCAATGCGCTCCAATGGAAAATTCTCGTCATTGAGGATTCGCCTAAGAATTTTCCAGACGGCGGAGCCTTCGTCGCCAATTTCCATAACAAGGACATCCGCTTTGTGATCGGAGAAAGCAAGGTGATGCTCACGCCAGGCCGCACCCATGGTGTGCCAATGCCGAAGGAGCGCGACGATTTCAACATGGCCCCGGTGGTCTTCCAGTTCCAGCAGGATGCCACTACCTGGAGAACCGTTAAAAATAGCGTATTGAGATTCATTCCCGCAATGCGCTATCTGATTGTGGCCTATGTCGATCCCGCGTCCGGCAGGCCGCAGATCGCCACCTACAAGGATTGAGGGCCACTTCCTCAAGGATTCTTCGGAAACAAATGTAAGAGGAGTTCCCGGGATTTCGTATGGTTGGGGATGAAAAGCAAGCCCTTGATCGCACTGCTCGTCGCAGTCATCGCAACGCTGGGCAACACCGCCACGGCACTTGAGGGGGATCCCCATTCCCGGGAGACGGCGGAGCAGCGGAACGCGCGCATGGCGTGGTGGCGCGAGGCGAAGTTCGGCATGTTCATCCACTGGGGCGTCTATGCGGTTCCCGCCGGTCACTATGACGGAAAACCGATCGGCGGCATTGGCGAATGGATCATGCGGCACGGAAAAATTCCGGTGGCTCGCTATCGGGCCTATGCGAAGGATTTCAACCCGGTGAAATACGATCCAGCCGCATGGGCCGCTCTCGCCAAGGAGGCGGGCATGCGCTACGTGGTCATCACCTCCAAGCACCACGACGGCTTCGCCCTCTTCCCTTCAGAAGCAAGCGACTGGGACATCGCGGACTCGACACCATGGAAAAAGGACCTGATCGGCCCGCTGGCGAAGGCCGCACGCGCCCAAGGGCTGAAATTCGGACTCTATTATTCCCAGGCCCAGGACTGGGTGCATCCCGGCGGAGCCAAATCCGGTTACAAGGATGGCGAGGGCTGGGATGACGCGCACAAGGGAAATTTCGATTCCTACATGGAGCAAATCGCCGTGCCGCAAACCCGGGAAATCCTCACCCGCTATCAACCGGACGTGCTGTGGTGGGACACTCCCCACCTGATGACACCGGAGCACGCGGCGAAACTCGCGTCCCTTCTCACGCTGAAACCCGGCATCATCCACAACAACCGCCTCGGCGGTGGATACAAGGGCGACACGGAAACCCCCGAGCAGCACATCCCGGCCACCGGTTTTCCCGGTCGCGACTGGGAGACCTGCATGACGATGAACGACACCTGGGGCTTCCAAAGCGACGACCACAACTGGAAACCCCTCTCCACCCTAATCACCAATCTGGTGGACATCGCCAGCAAGGGCGGCAACTACCTGCTCAACGTGGGGCCCACCGCCGAAGGTGAGATCCCTGCGGAGTGCGTCAAGCGACTCAAGGAACTGGGCGCATGGATGAAGATCAATGGCGAATCGATCTACGGCACGCACGCCAGCCCCTTCAAAAAACTCTCCTGGGGCCGCCGCACCGCCAAGCCGGCCGGCGATGACACGATTCTCTATCTGCATGTGCTGGATTGGCCGGAGGACGGAAAACTCAAGGTCCCGGGACTCTCCAATCCCGTGAAGTCCGCGGAACTGCTGGCGGGGGGAACGAAACTCACCGTCGAAACCGACGAAAACGGCCCGATCCTGTCACTGCCCGCCACCGCGCCGGATGCGATTTGCTCGACGATCAAAATGCTCATCCAGGGCAAACCCGAAATTGCGGAGACGCCGGTTTCCGCTGACAAGGACGGAGTGATCCGCCTGCTCCCAGAAGACGCTCATTTCGAGGGAGAGGACGTGAAAACACAGGATCAGGATGGCGTGGCGAACATCGGCTACTGGACCAATCCCAAGGATTCCGTCTCATGGAACCTGCGTGCCGACAAGGACGGGAAATATCTGATCCAGATCGAAGCCGCCGCACCATCCGGGGGCTCGGTCCTGATGATCCAGGGAATCGGCAAACTCGCCTACTCAGTTCCAAAAACCGGGAGCTACAAATCGTTTCAACCTACCCATGTCGGGGAAGTCATCCTGCGCAAGGATGAGAAAACCACCCTCACCCTGCGCCCGGTGGTGGACGGCTGGCATCCTCTCAACGTGCGCAAAGTCGAGTTGCTTCCGCAACCCTGAGGCAATCCTGCGTTTTACCGGAATCCCATCTCCGGCTTGACTCACTGCCGAGAAATACCGTTCCTTCGCCTGATGAAACGCCTGCTCCAATGGATTTGTCTCACCGCATTGGCGTTTTCCGCCACCTCCTGCGGCCTGCCGCAAATGCTGGGCCGCACCGCAGGCAACACCCTCGGTAAATTGGCTCCGCTGACGAGGGCGGCATCGAGCGCGGCATTATTCTGATAGCAGGTGACGCACCGTGCGGCTGCCGCCCTCCTCCATGGTAAAACCCAGCCAGACGGTGCCCGCAGGCAGCATGCCGGGGAACTTGTCGGCCCATTCGGCGATAACGACGCCGGGGATTTCGAGATACTCATCCCACCCGAGCGAAATCAATTCCTCCGCGGATTCGAGCCGGTAGAAATCCATGTGAAAGACGGGCATCCGACCGCCCGCATATTCGTGAACCAGGCCGAACGTCGGACTGGTCACCTCCACCGGCGAGCCCAGTCCCGCCACAAAACCCTTCGTCCAGTGGGTTTTCCCGGCACCGAGACCGCCAACCAGCGCGATGACGGAACCCGGAGCAACTTGCGCCGCCGCGTTGCGCCCCAGATCCTCCATGGCTTCCGGGGTATCGGCATGTCCTTCCATGACGGGTTTGAAATCGCGTGAATCCACCTGAGAATCGATCAGAAAACACAAAAAAAGACCAGTCCGCTCGCACGGACTGGTGATGATGGGAATCCTGTGGCTGCGGGAGCCTCAGGGCAGCAGGTTCACGGCGCGCGATTGTTTGATCGCGTTGGTGATCTTGCGGTGAAGTTTCGCGGAGACTCCGGTCACACGGCGCGGCAGGATCTTGCCGGTCTCGGTGGTGAACTTGGTGAGAAGCTCCGGATTGGTGGGAATCACCTGATCCGCAGGAATGTCATGACGACGGCGCGGCATCTGCCGGTTCGCCTTGCGGAAATTGATACGACGTTGAATGGTCTTGGGCTCGGACATGGGAAAGTCAGCGGAGTTCGCGGTGAAGGGTGCGGCGCTTGAGGAAGTGATTGAATTTCACTTTCTCCAGACGGCCAGGGGTGCGGAGGCTCTTCTTGTTACGGGTGGTGACGTAGCGTGAAGTCGGCTTGCCCTCGGCTTTCGCCTCGGTGCATTCTAGGATGATGATCTCGCGTGGCATGGGAACTTTGGGGGCGGGATGTTGCTTTAATCTTCGTCCTCGTCAAGAGAAACCGAGTCGGATTCTTCATCTTCGATGTAATTTCCACCGCTGAAGCCCACTTCGTTGGACGGACGAAAGCGTCGCTTGCCATATTCCTTCTCCCACTGGGCCTGGCATTCCACCGTCAGACGGGCGAAGGGAATGGCTTCCAGGCGGGCTTGGGGAATCTTGCGCGAGGACATTTCGCAAATACCATAACTTCCGGACTGGATCCGGCGCAGCGCCTGCTCGATTTCGTAGAGCGCGTCCTGCTCTTTCGCGAGCACGGAAAGCGCGAAATCCCGGTCGTAGGCATCGCTGCCGGCATCGCCCTGGTGTTGGCCGCTACCTGAGGCTTCAGAGCCTTCCGGTGCATTGCGGATGGTATCGCGCGTCATGCCGGACATCGAATCCACCAGATCATCGCGTAAATCAAGGAGCCGCTGGCGTTGTTTCTGGATGAATGCCGGGCTGTGGCAGCCATTGCCACCCGGCGTCAATACCGGACCCGTCTTGAATTCCGAGGCCTTGGGCGGCACGAAGGGAGGCTTTTTCGGAGCCGGAGGCACCGGGAAATTCACCAGCGAGGAGCGCGGCTTGGTGGTGGGGGCCTTGGCGGCTGGGGCAGTGCTCTTCACCACCTTCTGGGCGGCGGGCGCAGCCACCGCCGGTTTAGCAACGGTCTTCGAGGTCTTGGCAAGCGGCGCGGGTTTCTTCGCAGGAGCTGACTTCTTCGCAGGGGCGGCCTTTTTCGCCGGAGCTGCCTTTTTCGAAGCAGTTTTGGCACTTGTCGCAGCAGACTTTGTGGATTTGGCGGCGGGTTTCACAACTCCTTTGGGAGTGGTGGTCTTCGAGGTGGTTTTCTTCACAGCCATGGCGCGGAATTAAGAATGCGGATGATGGAAATCAAAATCTCAGGGAGCCCTGTGAATCCCTCACGGGGAAGGAGAGCGCGGTGGGGTAGCCCGGACAACCAAGTCCAGCAAGAATAAAAGTAACGAATTACAAAATACACTTCACTTGAAAGGCTTTCAGGCACGGGACTTGAAATGCCTGCCCGCTTCCTTATGCTGCCCGCTCCCATGCAGCTCAGCTCCATTGTCGAAGCCCTTCTCATCGCCTCGCAGAATCCCCTCACCTCGGAGGAACTCGCCCGTCTCGTCCGCTCCCGCGTGGCCGAGGCGGAGGATATCCGAGTCCGCGAGGCGGAGGATGGCAAGGAATCCCCCGCCCTGCCAGATTGGCTGGTTGCTCTCACGGCGACATCCGCGGAACAAATCGCAGAAGCCGTCGGACAACTCAACGATGCCTATCAGGAAAACCACCGGGCATTCACCGTACTCGAACGCCCGAAAGGCTGGAAACTTTATACCCGCCTCGAATTCGGCGATTTCGTCCGCCAACTCTTTCCAGGACGCAAACCGGAACGCATGAGTGGCCCCGCCATGGAAACCCTTGCCATCATCGCCTACCGCCAGCCAATCACCAAGGCCGCCATCGAGGCGGTTCGCGGTGTCGCCTGCGATGGCATGCTGCAAAAACTGCTTGATCGCGATCTGATCCGCATCGGCGGCCGCGCCGAACTTCCCGGCCGCCCGCTGCTCTACGAAACCACGGACTTGTTTTTTGAACACTTCGGCATTCGCTCCATCGATGACCTCCCGAATGCCTCGGAACTCCGCAAAGTCAAACTACCCGACCCTGAGGATGCAAAGCCGCCCGCCGATTCCGAGCAACAACTCGCCCTCAGCGCTGTTGGCAGCCCCTCCTCTGCCCACTGCCCTGTGGAAGAATCCTCTCCCGAAGCCTGATACCCATTTCCCCTGTGAATCTCGACGACATCCGCCGCCAAATCGACACCATCGATCAGAACCTGCTCGACCTGCTCAACCGCCGTGCCGACCTCGTGCATGAGGTCGGCATCGTCAAAAAACGCGACGGCCTTCAAATTTACGCCCCGGAACGCGAGGAAGCACTGCTGCGCCGCCTCATCGACATGAATCAAGGCCACCTGCCCGAAAAATCCGTGCGTGCCATCTTCCGGGAAATCATGTCCGCGGCCCTCGCCCTGGAGGACGATCTCAAGATCGCCTACCTTGGCCCGGAAGGCACCTGGACCCACCAGGCGGCCATCAAAAAATTCGGCCACTCGGTCAACTACTCGCCACAAGCAAACTTCTCCGATGTCTTCGATCAGGTGACCCGCCGCATCGCCGACTATGGCGTGGTTCCCATCGAAAACTCCACCGAAGGGGCAATCAACACCACCCTCGACCTCTTCGTCGATTCCCCGCTGCACATTTGTTCGCAGGTTTTGCTGCGTATCGAAAACGGACTAATGGCCGCCATTCCGCGAGATCAAATAAAAACGCTCTACTCCCACCCGCAAGTGTTTGGTCAATGCCGTGGCTGGATCCTGAAACACTTTCCCGAAGCCGATCTTGTCGAGGTTTCCTCCACCACCAAGGCCGCCCAGATCGCCCGCGAGCAGGCCGGCCAGGGAGCCGCCGCCCTCGGCGGAGCGCTCGCCGCCGAAATGTATGGCCTCACCCTATTGGAGGAATCCATTCAGGATCGCGCCACCAATACCACCCGCTTCCTCGTCATCGGTGAGAAACCCTGTCCACCCACCGGCCACGACCGCACCTCCATCCTCTTCGCCATCCACGACCGACCGGGCTCGCTCGTCAAAGCCCTGCAAGCCTTCGACCAATGCCACATCAACATGTCCAAAATCGAATCCCGTCCCTCAAAACGCAAGGACTGGGAATACATTTTCTACGTCGATCTTGCCGGACACTGCGAAGACCCCAAGGTCGCGGAAGCCCTTGAGGAACTCGGCCGGCACTGCTCGATGGTCAAGCTCCTGGGCTCCTATCCGGACGCCGGTGAATAGCTCCCCAACGCGCGGAAAAATCGTTACAAACAGGACTGGCCTATTGGAAATGAAACTGCATACCCTGCCCCCGCATGACTGGAAACGTTGAATTGATCATTGATGGCAGGACTCTCAATCTGCCGACCACCGTCGGCTCCGAGGGCGAAGTGGGAATCGACATCGCCACCCTCAGAAACCAGACCGGCTGCATCACGCTCGATCCCGGATACGGTAATACCGGCTCCTGCGAAAGCGCCATCACCTTCATCGACGGTGAAACGGGCATCCTCCGCTACCGCGGCTACGACATCTCCGAACTCGCGGAAAAAAGCACCTTCATCGAGACCGCCTACCTGCTCATATACGGTGAGCTGCCCACCCGCCCCCAACTCGCCGAATTTTCCGAACTGCTCTCGGAAAACCAGATGCTCCACGAGGACATGCGCCATCTCTTCAACGGGTTCCCGCCCACCGCGCACCCGATGGCCATTCTCTCGGCCATGATCAACGCCGCCTCATCCTATCACCCGAATATCATCAACAAGCGCGAGGAACGCTTCCCTTGGCACGCCGCCCGCCTCATCTCCCAGGTCCGCACCATCGCAGCATACTCCTACCGCAAGGCCCACGGCCTGCCCACCATCTATCCGAAGACCAACCTCAAATACACGGCGAATTTCCTCCACATGATGTTCTCACACCCCGGTGAGGACTGCGAACTCAAGCCGGAAATCGTCAAGGCGCTCGACCTGATTTTCCTGCTCCACGCGGATCATGAGCAGAACTGCTCCACCTCCACCGTGCGGATGGTCGCCTCCAGCCGAGCCAATCTCTTCGCCTCCGCCTCCGCCGGCGTCTGCGCCCTCTGGGGCCCGCTCCACGGCGGCGCGAACCAAGCCGTGCTGGAAATGCTCGAGGAAATCCACAGCGAAGGAGATGATGGCTCCAAGTTCCTCAACGAAGTGAAAAACAAAGTCGGCAATCGCCGCCTGATGGGCTTCGGACACCGCGTTTACAAGAATTTCGACCCCCGCGCCGTCATCATCAAACAACAGTGCGACAAGGTGCTCGGCCAGCTCCACAAATCCGATCCGCTGCTAGATATCGCCAAAAAACTTGAGGAAATCGCCCTCCATGACGATTACTTCATTTCCCGCAAACTCTATCCGAATGTGGACTTCTACAGCGGCATCATCATGCGTGCCATCGGCATCCCCATGGACATGTTCACCGTGATGTTCGCCATCGGCCGCATGCCCGGCTGGATCGCGAACTACAAGGAAGTCATGGAGGATCCTGACAGCCGCATCGCCCGTCCGCGCCAGATCTACACCGGAGCCACCCGGCGCACCTACCAACCGCTCGACGCGCGGGTGTGACCCGGCCCAATCGGCTCGGAAAACCGCGCCAAAGCCACCCCTTGCTCAGCCATTCCTCCGTGGCCGGCGGCCAAGCGCCAGACGCAGCAGCACCAGCGGCAGAGTGGATAAAACCAGCGCCGCCGCCGCAGTTTTAATTCCCGGAAAAACACGGGCCCGCATGCGCTTGAGCGCGATCAGGGACTCCCTCACCACCTGCTCCCTGGGCACGTAAAACCACTTTTGTGCGGGCATGCCCGGCAGCGTCTCATCGCGCCGGGCCACCAGCCCAAACCCCGTGTGCACCGGCCCCGGACATACCGCGAGCACCGCGATCCCGTAATCCCGCAACTCGATGCGCAGGGCTTCCGAAAAACTCGTCACATACGCCTTCGACGCCGCATACACCGCGAAATCCGGAATCGGCAGAAGGCTGGCCAGCGAACTCACATTCAGCACCGCGCCGCCGCCATTCCGGATCATGCCCGGCACCAACAGATGCGTCAAATGCGTCAGCGCCTCCACATTGACACGCAGCATCGCCTCCAGCCTGCCCCACTCCGCCGTGGCAAACTCACCGTAGTCCCCCAGCCCGGCGTTGTTGACTAGCAGATCAGGCGCGAGCCCCGTCTCGACCAGCATTTCCGCCAACCTTTTACGCTCCACCGGGACTGCCAGATCCGCCGAGATCACCGAGATCCCGACATCTGGAAACCCGGCCCGGATCCTCCGTGCAAGCCGCTCCAGCAATTCCTGGCGGCGCGCCACCAGCACCAGATGCCGCGCCCGCGGCGCGAGCTGCAAGGCATACTCCTCTCCCAGGCCGGAGGAGGCTCCGGTCACCAGCACGCACGCATGATCGGCGGAAGTTGAGTTCATGCGCCATCCCTAAACCAAGCCGCGCCATTGCGCCACCCCGCACTTCGGCTCTTTCCGGTGGCAATCCGCAACAGCGCCGCCTATGCTCCCGGGATGAAACGAGTGCCAGCCGCCATTGAGAAAAAATCACACATATCCCCCACCCCATGAGCCAGGACGTCAGCGCACTTCTCCAACAACTCGTCCGCATTCCATCGGTCAATCCCGACAACGATCCCGGAACCAGCCGCACCGGAGAAGAAACCATCGCCGTGTTTCTGGCAGGCTGGCTGGAGTCCATCGGCGCGAACGTCTCGCTCGAGGAAATCCGCCCAGGCAGGCCCAACCTCATCGCCCGCTTCGCCCCGGCCGACGGCCGCCCGCGCATCCTGTTAGGACCTCATCTCGATACCGTGGGCGTCGGCGGCATGACCATCGATCCCTTCGGCGGAGAAATCCGCGGCGGCCGCCTCTGGGGCCGCGGCGCATCCGATACCAAGGGCCCGATGGCCGCCATGCTCTGGGCGCTCCATGAAAACCGCGAGCGCCTCGCGCATCTCCCGGTGGCCGTCGATTTCGTCGCCTTCATGGGCGAGGAATCCGGCCAGTGGGGATCCAGGGATTTCGCGAAAAACCACGGCGCGGAATATGTCTTCGCGCTGGTAGGCGAGCCGACATCGATGGACATTGTCCACGTCACCAAAGGCTCCCTGTGGGCCACCCTGCGCACCACCGGCCGGGCCGCGCACAGCTCGATGCCGGAGCGCGGCGAAAACGCCATCCTCAAGCTCACCCGCGCACTCGACCGGCTGGACTGCCACCTCGGCGCGGCACTCGCCACCTTCACCCACCCGGTGCTCGGCCGCTCCACCGTCAACATCGGCGTCATCCGCGGCGGCTCGCGCCCCAACATCGTGCCCGATTTCGCCGAGGCGGAAATCGACATCCGCATCACCCCGTCACTCGCAGCCGCCGGTGGCGCCCTCAAGCTGCTGCGCGAAACCATCGACTGCCACGAGCTGCCGGTCGAACTCGTCAATCCGCATGAAAACCCGCCCATGGAAACCCCCGCGGACCATCCGATGATCCAGCGTTTGTTAGCGAACGGCGCGCCAGTCGGCCTCGCCGGAGCTCCGTGGTTTTCCGATGCCGCCCACCTCTCCCACGCCGGAGTCCCCGCCATCTGCATCGGCCCGGGCTCGATCGAACAGGCACACACCGCGGATGAGTTCATCGAGCTAGCCGCGTTGGAACTAGGCGCGGACTTCCTCACCCGCTTCATCCGCGGGCTAGCGGACGTCCTATCATCCTAGACGGACTGATAGGTCTTCCAGCATGCCAGGAAACCCGAGGAAAAATCCTCCGGCCGCGCTGCGATCCATGCCTCGATCTCCACTAACGGAAACCACGCCGCCGCGGACACCTCGGCCGCCGGAAAGCGGACGCTGCCGCTGTGGGAGGCCCGGTAAAGCCGGACATGCTCCCAGCCGGTCGCCTCGCCCGGTGCGATGCGGGCGATTTCCTCCAGCTCCTGCTCCATCCGGATGCCCATCTCCTCGTCCAGTTCGCGCACGGCGGCCGCGGCGTATTCCTCGCCGGCATCCAGATGCCCGGAAACGCTCGATCCCCAGACTCCGGGATGCACGTCCTTGAACAAGGACCGCTGCTGGAGCAGCAGATCGCCGCGCTTGTTGAAGACAAACACATGCGCCGCCCGGTGCCACAGATTGCCGGCATGCACCTCGCTGCGTGTCTTCTGACCGATGACCGCGTCATTTTCATCCACCACATCGAAAATCTCCCCTGATTCCTGCGGCAGATCCTTCAGCGGATGCGCGTCACAGGCACGGGTGAGCCCCACCCATTGTTCTAGAGTCAACTCCTCACCGCGCACCGTCGGAGCAACTCCCAGGCCCGCGGCGATCTCTTGCCAGGCGGTACCCGCAGGCAATTGTTTCCCAAGTTGCTTCCGCCGCTGCGCAAACCCCCGACGGATCAACTCGTCGAAAAGCCGGTGATCAAAGGGCGGTAGTCCGCCGGTCCTCGGGCGTAGGATTGCAACGCCCGAATCAATCTTCGGCCGAGGGTAAAATGCCTCCGGCGGCACCGTCCGCTGCGGTTCCACCACCCAGTCCGCCTGCGTGCGCAACGATAGCACCCCAAAATCCTTGGTGCCTGGTTTCGCAGCGAGGCGATCAATCACCTCCTTCTGCAACATCACCACCGCCCGCTCGAAAGGATGCGGGCGGCTCAAAAGGTTCTTCAAAATCGCCCCGCCGCATGAATAGGGCAGATTTCCCAAAAACTTCACCGGCCGATGCTTGAAAAGCTGCCTGCCATCAAATTTCACCCCGTCCGCATGGTGGACCTCCACGCTTGGCTCATCGCGGAAGCGTTCCACCAGCGCCGCCGCCAGCCGCGCGTCGAATTCGATCAGGATCAGCCGCCGCACCTTGCCTACCAGATGCTCGCTCAGCGATCCCGTGCCAGGTCCCACCTCCACGATCACATCCTCAGCGGAAGCTTCCAGTTGTGAAACAATCCAGCGCGCCATGTTAGGATCGATCAAAAAATTCTGACCGAGCTGCTTGCTTGGCAAAACGCCCGCCCGATCCAGCGCATCCTTGATTTCCCGTCCCGTCATGGTCTGCGTTCATGCCCCATCGCCGCCCGCCGCGCAACCCCAAGCCACCACGCCGATCAAAAAGGGATTGCCAAGCACGCGGACGCTTCCTAGCTTCCCGTCCTCTCCCCGGACAGGTGTCAGAGTGGTCTAATGAGCACGCTTGGAAAGCGTGTGTGGCAGAAATGTCACCGAGGGTTCGAATCCCTCCCTGTCCGCCATCGTCCAGCAACAATCCCGAATAACATTCAGCCTCGCCTGGATGCAGGGATGAAAAGGAAGCTGCGACAGATCATTCCACGCAGGTTTCCTCGGAAACACAAACTCCGCAGCGCACGCAATTGGACCTCAAGTGAGCACACGCGCCGGAATGCTCGGATGGGACGTCCCATCGGGACGAAGAGCGGTTTGCACTTTCAGGTTTCCGTCGGCGGCTCCAGAGTCGGGCGCATGGCGCATTGCGAGCACTGTGGAACGGGATTTTCCGCAAAATCATCGGACGACCGGTATTGCTGCCGGGGCTGTGAGTATGTGGCGGAATTGATTTCCGAGCAGGGATTCGAGCGGTTTTACGATTTGAAGCAGGGACTGGCGGTGGCCCCGGTGCGGAGCCGGCCCTTCGAGGAGCATGATTTTTCGTGGTTGGCGGGGAAGGTGGCGGAGGCGGAACGCAGGACGGAGACGCAAGGCGGGGAGGCGCGGCTGGATTTGGGGCTGGAGGGGATTTCCTGCGTGGGCTGTGTGTGGCTGGTGGAAAAACTGTTCACGCGCCATCCGGGAAGCATCCGGGCGGCGGCGAATCCATCGAGCGGGCGGCTGCATCTGGAGTGGGTGCCGGGAAAATGCGAGTTGGAGCCGTTTTTGCGGGAGTTGTGCCAGTTCGGCTACGTGGCCGCGCCCGCCGGTACCGGCGGCGGCGATCACGAGCGGCGGCGGCTGGCGGCGCGACTGGGGCTATGCGCGGCCTTCGCTCTGAATACGATGGCGTTTTCCCTGCCGCCGTATGTGGGCATGGAGCCGGATTCCGAGTTTGCCGCGCTCTTCAAACTGATCGCCTTCCTATCGGCCACGCTCTCGATGCTGGTGGGCGGCGGGTATTTCATCGACCGCGCGTGGCGTGCGGTGCGGGCCGGATCGCTGCATATCGATCTGCCCATCGCGCTGGGGCTGATCGTGGCCTATATCGGATCGATCACCGGCTGGGCGCTGGCCAGCGAGCGGCTGATCTATTTCGATTTCGTGTCGATCTTCGTGTTTCTAATGCTGGGCGGGCGCTATCTGCAAAGCACGGCGGTGGAGAGGAACCGGCGGCGCTTGGTGCGCCGGCAACCGGTGCCGGAGGCCGTGCCGCTGGCGGATGGCTCCGGGGAAATGGCCGGGCGGGAGGAGATCGCGGCGGGGCTGAGGTTCCAACTATCGCCGGGGCAGGCGCTGCCGGTGAGCGGGGTGCTGGCGGAGGGCAAGGCGGATTTTTCACTGGAATGGATCCACGGAGAGGCGGATCCGGTGCGCTTTGAGGCGGGAGCGCGGCTGGCGGCCGGAGCGATTTTATTGAGCCGGACGCCGGTGCTGGTGGTGGCGGGCGAGCGCTGGGAGGACTCGCTGTTGGCAAAACTGACCGCGTCGGCAAGCGGGGACCGTGGGGCTCCGGGGCTGGACCGCCTGCTGCGGGTCTATCTGTGCGTGGTGCTGGTGCTGGGTGTGGCGACTCTGGCGATGTGGGGCTGGCGGGGCGAGTGGCTGACCGGGGTGCAGGCGATGATTTCGGTGTTCGTGGTATCATGCCCATGTGCGCTGGGGGTGGCGATTCCGCTGGCGGATGACATGGCGGCCTCAGCCATGGAGCGGCTGGGGGTGTTTGTGCGCACGGCCACGCTGTGGTCGCGCCTGAGGCGGGTGCGGAAGGTGATTTTCGATAAAACGGGGACGCTGACGCTCGAACGTCCGGTTTTGGAGAACCCGGAGGACGTTTCCCAACTCGATGATGAAGCGGCTCTGGCGCTGGCCCGGATGACACGCGGCTCGCTGCACCCGGTATCGAGATCGCTGCTCGAAGCGCTGGGAATCCGGGGCCAGCGACTGTTGGCGGAGCATGGCGATGGCGAGCCACAGGAGTTTCCCGGCATCGGTGTTTCGCTGGAGAGCATCGATGGCAGGTGGACGCTCGGCAAGGCGGGATGGTCGGGCGCGAATGGGGAAGCGCTGACCGCGGAGAGCGCCGGGAGCGAATTGCGCAAAAATGGTGAAATGCGGGCGGCGTTCCGGTTTCGCGAGTCGCTGCGGTCCGGAGCGGTGGCGATGTTGCGGCGGCTGGAACGTGGCGGGCTGTCCCTGCACATTCTCTCCGGCGACCATCCGGACAAGGTGAAACACATGGCCGAGGGGCTGAAACTCCCGCCCGATCAGGCCCACGGCGGGTTGTCCCCGGAGGAAAAGGCCCGCCGGGTGCGGTCACTCGACCAGCAAGACACGCTCTACCTGGGCGACGGCGCAAACGATTCACTGGCATTCGACGCGGCTCTGGTGACGGGCACTCCGGTAGTGGATCGCAGCCTGTTAGAGTCCAAGGCGGACTTCTACACGCTGGGATCCGGGCTGGAGTTTCTCCCCGGACTGTTGAAGACGGCCGCGACGAGGGCTGCTGCGGTGCGGGTGGCATTCGGGTTCGCGCTGATTTACAATCTGACCACGGTGGCCTTTTCCATGGCCGGAAAAATGAGTCCGCTGCTGGCCGCCGTCCTCATGCCCTTGAGTTCCATGGTTTCGATTGCCATCGTCGCGACGATTTCCCGCAGGAAATTCCCGATCAATGGTTGAAATCCCCAAAGGAGCCCGCTAGCCTGCTCCGGGCTCCCGCATCCGCAATGACACCAACCGCTCTTCTACCCCACCAGGAATTCGAATCCTCCTTGCTCCAACGCATCGCTAATTCCGATCGCTACAAGATGTATCAGGAGGCATTCCGAACCGCTACCGGCCTGCCTTTACGCCTCGTTTCCTCGGATCCGGACGGTTGGTGCCTGGACGATCAGAAAATCAACCGCAGCCCGTTTTGCGAAGCTCTCAATCTTTGCGATAGCTCCTGCGGAGCGTGCGTGGAGACCAACCGGCGCCTGATGAAGGAAGCCGAAGTCCACGGACCGACCACCTGCCATTGTTTCTCGGGTCTCTGCGCCACGGCGGTCCCAGTCAAGATGGGAGCATCGGTGATCGGTTACCTGAAAACCGGCCAGGTATTCAGCCAAACTCCGTCTCCCGACCAGTTCGAGAAGCTGCTCGGCGCGATCGGCCGCAAGACCCTGGACAAGGCCGCGCGGGAAAATCTCAAAGCCGCATACTTGCAGACACGATTTGTCGAACCGCTGCGCTACCAAAGCATGGTCACGCTGCTCCAAAGCTTCGCCGAGCAACTCAGCGAACACGCCGAGTCCCTGGCCATCATCGAAGAAGGCAGCGAACCGGCCGCCATCGCCAAGGCCCGCAAATACATCCATGCGCATCTCGATCAACCGCTGCCACTTGGCCTTGTGGCGCGCCAGGCAGGCTTGAGCGAATCGCACTTCTGCCGCTTGTTCAAGGATTCCGCAGGCCTGACCCTCACCGATTACGTGAACCGATGTCGCATTGATTGGGCGAAACGCGAGTTACTGAAACCCGAGGCGAGGATTTCGGAAATCGCATTCCTCATCGGCTACCAGTCACTTTCCCAATTCAACCGGAGCTTCGCCCGCATCGTGGGCCTTTCCCCCACCCTGTATCGAAGAGACCGGCTCGAGCGCGCGGCATCCTGAATGCCCCTTTCCGGAGCTGCCGCGCGCCGAGGCTTCTCACTATCCGAAGCACTTCAAAATCATGGAAGAACGTTACGAAATCCGCGGAAAAATCGGCCAGGGAGGTCTCGGTGCCGTTTACCGGGGTTATGACACGCGGATGAATCGCGAGGTCGCCATCAAGCGCATTTCAAGAAGTTCCGATGACCCCGAGCTACAGGAGGAATCCACACGGCAGTTGGTCAAGGAAGCAGGCGCTCTGGCATCACTCCAGCATCCTCACATTGTGACGATTTATGATGTCGGCAAGGACGACGACGGACCCTACGTCGTCATGGAGTTGATCAGCGGCAAAACGCTTGAGGAATTGATCGAGCACGCCCCGCTCACCTGGCCGGATTTCCGGGAACTTGCGATGCAGACCCAGGAAGCGCTGATCGCCGCCCAGGAACTCGATTTGATTCACAGTGACATCAAGCCCTCGAACCTGATGCTCACCTGGCTTCCCTCCGGTAAATTCCAGCTCAAGATCGTGGACTTCGGGCTAGCCACTCTCACGCAGTCCCAATCACGGGAAGAACTCGAAGAGTTGGAGGCGGTTTTCGGCTCGATCTTTTTCATGGCGCCCGAACAATTCGAAAGGGTCCCCTTGGATGCGCGCTCGGATCTTTATTCGATGGGTTGCGTCTATTACCAGGCCCTGGCCGGAGTCTATCCGTTTGATGGCAAGACCGGCCAGGACGTGATGCAATCCCACCTCAACCATTCCGTAAAGCCCCTGCAGGAATTACGGGCGGATATTCCAATGTGGGTCTGCGATTGGGTCATGTGGCAAATCAACCGCCTCCCACAGGACCGCCCGGAATCCGCGCGGGAATCCCTCTCGGTCTTCCTACAAAACGACAAGAATCCCAACCCCACCATGAGTCTCGGTAGCGCACAATCCTCCAACAACCCGAAGCGTCCGCGCTTGATTATTCCCGGGGCCGACCCCGCATCCGCACCAGTCGCCATCCCGGGACCTCCCGTGCCAGCAGCCGAAATCGAGCCGGAAGTCACCCAAGTCACATCGGTCGCAACGCCAGCCGATGCCGCCCCCACCGGCAAACTGATCAAACCTACCGGCAAACTGATCAAACCTACGGGCAAACTGAGCAAACCTACGGGCAAACTGCTCACCCCCGGGTCAAAACTGATCACTGCGGCGACCAAAGCGAGTCCCGCCGCCGAACCGCCGCCAGCCGCTGTCGAAGCACCGCCCGCCGCTGTCGTGGAACCCGAACCGCTCGTTTCCCCGAATGTCGGCAAAACCATCACGGCCCCTCAACCACTCATGCCGCCGGAAGGCTCCAAACCGAGCGTCCACACCTCATCACAGGTTCTGCCGCCCGCTCCCGAGCCCGCCGTGATCGCAACCCAGAAGCTCAAGGCCCGCACACCCGCCCCCACCCTGCCTCCGCCCCGGGTGGGCAAACGCAAACTCAGCAACTCTTCCAAGACCGCCCTTGCCGCCATCCTCGGTCTGTTAGTCGTACTGCTCGGCTGGTATCTTCTGGACCGCAGCGGCAAGAACCGCGAGACCAAGCTCTATAACGAGATGATCCTGGAAGCCGCCAAAGGCGACGCCACCGAAGTCCCGGTCAACTCCATCAAGCTCGAGCTTCTTCTCAGAAATGCCACCAACACCGGCGTGGTGGAACAACGCCAGACCATCTACAAGGCCTTGTTTCTCGCCAAGGCCACCGATAGCACCGATGTGGACGCCCGCATCGCCGAATTTGCCACTACCCAGGACATGCTGCCGGATGTGCGCGAGGTCTTGATCCGCGACGTGCTGCGCAAACGCAAAAATCCCGCCGTGGTGCCCACCTTGCTCGCCTACGCCAGCCGTTCCGCCAACGATCCGCGCTCTGCGGTGGCCGCCATGCAGGCCGTGCGATTCATGGCCGGCGATGAACAGTTCGACAAATTCCTCGAAGTGATCGAGGCAACCCAACACGACGAGGTGCGCAAGGCCGCCGAGGAAACCCTCGCACAAATCATCAAGAAATCCGGCAACCGCGCGCAATACCCGCCACGTCTGGCGGCGATGCACGAGAACAGCGTCGATGAGAACGTGCGCCACTCCACGCTCCGCCTGTTAGGTCGTTGCGGCGGACCCAAGGCCACCGAACTGGTGAAGAAGGCCCTCGACGGCACCGAAGAGAAAGACCAGGTGGCCGCCATCATCTCGCTTGGCTCGTGGGGTGATGATTCCGCCTTCCATCTGCTCACGGATTTCCTGGCGAGCAACCCGAAAGAGGGTCTCCGTGATCGCGCTTTCGATTCAGCCGCCCGTTTCGCTTCCGATGCGGAAATCGCGCATGCTCCGGAAAGCTCGCAGGAACAATGGACCCGACTCGCCGCTCAGGCCAAGACCGGCGCCGAACAAATGAAAATCGTCCGCGGTCTCGTGAACTACGACGAAGAATGGGCGACCAAGCTCCTGAAGCAATACTCCGAGTCGGAAGACGACAAGGTGGCGGACCTCGCGGAAAAGGCCCTGGAACGCATCAACGAACGGAAACGCCTCAAGGGAGAGAATTGAGCAAGCACTCGCTCAAGCCGAATACACCACCACCGGTCCCACGCCCGGCCCTTGGACACGGCGGAGTTTTTCGACCGCTTTCTTCAATGCGTCTGCGGCTCTCAGGGCTTCCTCCATCGTGTTGATTCTGGAAAAACCGAAGCGCAGGCTGCTTTTCGCACGCGCTTCGGCAATGCCCATCGCGAGCTGGACATGAGACGGCTGTTGCTTGCCCGTCATGCAGGCGGAGCCCGCGGAGCAGGCCACTCCCGCCTCATCCAACAGGATCAGGAGGCCCGCCGCATCACATTGCCCGAAGGAAAGGTGACTCGTATTCGGCAAACGGCGGGCGACATCGCCGTTGACCTTCACCCCGGAAATTTCAGATAGAACCATGGCCTCGAAGGCATCGCGCATCGCCGCCACCGTTGCAACGCCAGACTCTGATAGATAGCGGACCGCACCCGCCGCCGCGGCTCCCATACCCACGATGCCCGCCGTGTTTTCCGTGCCGCTGCGCCGCCCCGCTTCCTGCCCGCCACCGCGCAGCAGCGGCTCGAACCTCAGCCCGCTTCTCACGTAAAGCGCGCCCACGCCCTTGGGTCCATGAAACTTGTGGGCTGAAAGCGAAAGCAGATCCACACCCAGCTCCCTCACGTTCAAGGGGATCTTGCCAGCCGCCTGCACCGCATCCGAATGCACCGGCAATCCGCGTGCCCGCGCCAATTCCACCGCTTCGCGCAGCGGCTGGATCACGCCGGTCTCGTTGTTGGCCGCCATGATGGATACAAAGGCCGCTCCATCCAGCGCCGCCGTATAGGCCCCCGGGTCCAAACTTCCGCCGGCATTCACCGCCACCCGTCTTGTCTCGCGCGACAGGTTTTCCACGCAACGCAACACCGCGCTGTGCTCGATGGCGGAAACCACCACCGCGCCGGAGCCCGCCAATGCATCCAGCGAACGCAGCGCCGTGTTCACGCTCTCCGTGCCACAGCCGGTGAACACGATCTCCTCCGGTTCCGCGCCGATCAATCCCGCCACCCGTTCGCGGGCCAGTTCGACCGCCGCGCGTGCGCTCTTCGCCGCCGCATACGAGCCCGAGGGATTGGCGTAGCCCTCGCGCAGCCAGGGCAGCATCTCATCGAGCACTTCCGGCAGGATCGGCGTCGTCGCATTCGCATCCGCGTAAATCATGCAACGAGCATCCCCCGCCGGTAGCCGATGGCAACCCGGAAAAACCGTGCTCCTCAGAACTTCCCGGCGGCCAGCATTTCCGTGATCAAGCCCTGCGACCATCGCCAGAATGTGTCGCCCCACGTCGCGGCGTGCCGCAGCCACTCCTGCGCGAAGTCCCGGGTGTCGCGCAAGGGCGACTCCGCCGCCACGCACAGCAGGGACACCAGCACCAGCAGGTTCGCCAGATAGATCACCACCAGCGAGAGAAAAGTGCCGTTTTCCCGCAAATCAGGCTGATCGCGCGGAATCATCCACAAGGTCCAGACCATGTGGAAAGTCCACGTCGCTCCCATCAATCCGTAAAACAACAGGTCCCAGCCCGGCTTCAAATCCAGCGTCAGGCGCAGGACCGCATACACCGCCGCGCACACCACCGACCAGAACGGCACGAAATACGGCGAGAGCGCGATGATCAGATTGGATTTGTTCGTCGTGATGTAGCCCCCCTCCGTGCTCACATGGATATTGGTCACCCGGCCACGGAACAACACCACGAAGGCAGCGTGGGTGAGCTCGTGGCCCAGCACATACAGATAAAGGAAAAGCGATTGCAAGAGGCCCGACCAAAACCAACCGATCATCGAAAGCGCGCCTGTCGCGAAATACCAAAACTCCGCCGTCTGCCAGAAACCCCGCTCCATCGTCGCGTGGGAGAAGCGCGAGAGAAAGGTCCATGTCGTCACCCAGCACGGCGGCAAGAGCACCAGGCCCAGCAACCAGCGCGTCATGCGCCGCGTCCATTCCACCGAGTTCCCCTCATCCTCCGCCGCCGTGGCCGCGATCGCCGCGCGCACGGACTTCATCTCCCGCTTCCCGCTCCGGCGGTTCGCCCGATCATGCGCCCGCCGGTTCGCCACACTCAGCACCTCCGCAAAAGAAATTCCCACCCGCCGTTGATTGCTCATCGGTCTCCTCGCGGGGGTCTTGCTGCGTCGCTTCGCCATGACTCGGATCAGGCGCGCAGACTATTTTGGAAATCTTAACAAATCAAGCGGGAAACCGGAGCGTCCATTCCACTGCCAGGGCGATTGGCTGGTTATGCATTGTAAGGCTGCGTTTGGGTTAGGAGGCGGATGGCATCCGGGCGGTGGTCGGCGTAGTGGAGGAAGGCATGGTTGAGCGAGGCGTGCTCTTCCGGCCTGATGAGCGCGAGGATGGC
>JAUYNL010000060.1 GCA_030696085.1 Luteolibacter sp. | reverse complement strand
ATCCTCTCTCACACGACGAACAGCCAAAATCCTAATGTGTTCGCTTGTCCCATGATCCAGTTTTCTCCCATCAATCTTCGGCATGCGGAAGACAATGACAGAGTATTGACTTGTAGTCTATCCTAAAGACTTGTCAGTATCGCTCTGTTTGAGCCGCAGTATCCGTATGGTCCAACAAGCCTCCTTCCTGTCAGATGCAGGGACGTACTCCGCAAAAGGAATAAGCGTGATCGTCTCGTTTTTGATCACGTCCACCTTGGTTTCACCGGTTTCGAGGCCATCGCGCCGGAATGCTATCATGAAGGAACCGGGTTTCCGGGGGATTCCGCCAGTCACATCACCAAACTGATAGCCCTCGTCGCGGACCCTGGAGCCATCGATCATGAAATCCAGTTTCCCGTTTCCAACGCCGACCGCGTTCAACAAACGAACGAATCCCCGCGGGCCGATAGCCGGATCGGCATCCTGCCCGTGACCGGACATGGCCATGCCGACTATCGCAAGCAGAGACATCATCCATAAATAGAGGTTCTTAGAATTCATTGGCGGAAAGGATCCTGGTTTTGAAATTCGATCCGATGATGGTTCCATCGGAAGCGCGCACTCCGGGGTCGGCGTGAATGGTATATGCTTTCCTGACTTCGGCCAGAACCTCCGGCACGGCGGAAGACGAGGTAACAGGGGCTACGGCCTGCGCGACAACCCAGATGCGGAAGTTCCGCGAACGGACAGTTGCCGCCTGATAGACGCGTCCGAATACCTCCTCGGCCGCGGCGTCCGTCCACTGCACATTGTCCGCATCCTGATACTGCCTGCGGTTTCCAAAAACCTCAGCGCCATCAGGATCAGTCGCAAGTGCCATCCGGGACGGACTGGCGTAGGGTCTGGACGCCATGATCGCCTCCGCAATTTCATCGGCGAGAACAAGGTTCCGCGGCGCATCAAGCTTCAAAGGCTCCGTGGGAGGTGCCATGGCTGGCGCAAGCGAGTGCGAGTTGCTTTTCCTTTTGGAAAGTTCCGGGTCCATCACGAGTTGCCCGGCGGCAAGCGATCGGAGCGCGTCCCGGGACGCGGTGTTGATATTGACATGGCCGTCGAGCCTGATGAGAGGACCTATCCTCAGAGAGGTGTCGTTCGCGAAAGGCTGGCCTGCGTGGAATAGATCGAGCAACCCGATCGCGCGGTTTGATTTACCATCAACGCCGTTGAATGCCGGATGCTCGGGGCGGCCGATCCGCAAGGTGTTGCCGCCGCCATACAATGAATTTCTTGGATTGGGCGCCGCGGCCTTCGCATCAGGCCAGGTATCAACTCCGCCGGGCAAGCTGTGATTTCCCCAGAAACTGTTGGTTAGCGTGGCATTGTCAAACACTGGCGCGAACATGATTGGATCGAACACATGACCCATCTCCGTCGCGCTGATAAAATATCCCCGGTTTGATATGCGCTGAATGGCATAGTGCTTCGAATCCGGATCATATGCGAAGTCGAATTTCGATTCGTTGATCTGCGTGGCATCGGAACCGCCGGGCGTCCATGATCCGACGGCAGGATCATGCCCGCCATCCGGCCATTCGGAGGGAAGCATTCGGGCATATACCTTGGGTTTGGTGGCGGCATCAGCCTTGTAAATATTAAGTCGCAGCGCACGCCGGTTGGGACTTGCGTTTTCGGGATAGGCGCTTTCATCCAGAGGTGAGTTTTTCAAGCGGTTCAGGTAATGGCTGATCCGGGGATCGCCCGTATTGCCATAAAAACCCGCTGACGAGGGTTTTTGATAAAGAAGTGCGGGAAAATGAGCCTTGCTCAGAATGTCGGAAGTTCCCACAAGATAACCACCCGTTTTCTTGTCATTGGAGTCAGTGCCGTAAATAAACCCCTGTTGACGCACGACACCCTGCTGCCGCTCCACAACCACATCGTTCCACATCAGCGAGCTGCCGCTCTCCCCTTTCTCTTCCACGAGACTGAAGGGGGTGTTGGGGCTGATGGGATTGGCACCGGCGTCTCCCTGATCAATGCGGTAGGTCACATCGGCGAAGATGTAGCATTTGTATTCGTTGGGTCTGAGAGTGACCGACTGGGGCCTGGTCCAGTAGCGACCTCCGATTTGATCGAGCTGGTGCGTGGAATACTGTGAATTTCCGAGAAGCTCCGCGCTATCGAAGGGCGGGGTGCCGGTTCCCGTGCCAATCGAACTCACCTTCAGAGCCACCTCATAACTCAGCCGCGCTTCTCCCGAAATCCCTACATCGGTTGGATTGTAAAGCTCGGCAAACAGCCTGATGTTGAAGTTGAGAATCTGGCGTCCCCCTGAAATCGTAAGGTTCCGGTAGTCAACCTTGAGAACCAATTCGGTGTTCAGTGGATAGGAATCGATGCCTCGATAGACGCCGTCCGACAACGTGGCCTCGTCATCCCCATCCGCATAGTCCAGCGCGTTGGCGGCGATGGTTTTCACGTAGTCTTCAGGAAAACCGCCCTTGCGGTCTTCGAAATCCGGCATCGCCTTCCTGATGAAGTCCGCCATCTCATCGACGGCGGAAGAGCGGTTGCCGGCGAGCAGCTTGTTGAGGTTGAGTTTGGGTTTTCCGGATACGGAGGGATCGATGCCAGCGACGAAGGGTATGAGCGGTTCTTCCAGATAGGGGCGGAGGTCGGCCACGAGGCTTTTCTCCACGGCGCGGGCGGTCACATCGGCGAGCTCGCCGATTTTTCCCTTGGTCGGGGGATCCTCGGCCTTGAGGCGTATGAGCGGTGCCGTCACGCCTGCTGCGGCGAGATGGGACTCTGGAGAAACGAGCATCAGGCGGTTTGCAAAGAGCGTTTTGCCGAGTATGCCCTGCGAGGCTTCGGTAGCTTTGGGATCGATGGCGAAGAGTGCGATTTGATCGAGCACCGCTTCGCCCGCGGCCTCCGGCTGGTCGTTCAGTCCCGCTGCGGGAAAAGGCCACGCCACCCGGGCGTGGGTTCCGCCAGCACCCTTGTCATTTCCGGCGACTTCGGGGTCCACGCGCGCTTGCAGGTCCTCGACCCAATAGGCGTAGCGGGCGACGGTGCGGTTTTTTTCGTCCCGCACCGGCAGCCATGCGGCGCGGACCTTGTCCTGATAGGGCAGGGCGGAAAAATCGATGTGCTGGCTGGCGCTGCCTGTGAGCGGTTCGACATCCGGAGCGGCCAACGCGGCGTTCGGCGGGCGGTCGGTGCTGCTGAAGAGCGGGATGTAGCGGTATTTGATTTTTCCGGATTCGAGCAATCCGCGGCCGATGAAGAGATGGGGAGCCGGCTCGCGGCCGGTGGTGATGGGCGTGGCGAGGGCGGATTGCAGGACGAGGAATTCATCGTTGGCGGTCTCCGTGTTGAGGATGCCGCGGATGTCCTCGAACCCGGCGCGGGCGGCGAGTTCGGCCCGCTCGCGGTCCACGAAGGTGCGGGCGGTATCACGCTCGATTCCGGCGAGAAGCAGCACGCCCACTGCGAGGATGAGCAGTGCGCCGGCGACCACGAGCACGGCGGGCAAGATGAATCCCGCCGCCGTGGATGGATGAGGTTGGGCTTTATGGTGTGTCATGATCTCCAAAGCGGATCCGGGTTTCATACACCTCGAGGTTCGGATTGCGGCGCGCTTCCGATGGCTGGCCGAGTTGGCTGCCGGCAGTTCCGCCACCATCCCAATCGGCCGCTTGTCTGAGTCTTCCGGCAAGGTCCCGGCGGGCGATGACGAGGCGGACGTCGAAGGCTTCGGGACCCGTGCTGTCATTTTTGACCCAATCGATCCAGCCCCCCGCCGCATCGCGGGATTTCGGACGGGCCTGGAAGGAAACGACTCCGAAGGCGACAGGTTCGTCAATGTTGCCCTGCGGGGAGAAAAGCAGGGAGAGCTTGCCGTTTTGGAGAGCAGCGAAGGTATCGGCGCTCTCGCGGAAGCCGCGCATGAGGCAGCGCACGGTCTTGCCGCCGATGGGGAGGTCCTTGATGTAATAGTTCACCGCGCAGAGATCTCCCAGCAGGCCGTCCTCCGATTGTGCCTGGGCGGGTTGCAGGCCGAGGAAAGCGAGGCGGTCGTCCGGCCATGATTTCGAGGAGGATTGAATGATGCCGTCCTTGTGAAAGCGGGCGGTGGCGAGATCCGCGCGGAGCTGGGTGATGATGGCCCGCGCCTCGCGTTCCGCGGCCATGCTGCCGCCAACACGCTCGTAGCCATCGCCGGAGCTTCCTAACAGGGAAGCGGCCGCCAACAGGATGATCGTGCCGATCGTCATCGCGCTCAGCAACTCGATCAACGTGAAGCCACGGGGATTTCCAGTGGTGCGGGTCATGGAATGCAGGTGTGGAAATCGAGTTTGGCGCGTTTTGCGGTGGGAGCCGCCGCCGGATATTCGATGGAGATGCGGGTTTTCATCAGCGGAGTGGTTCCGGAAGCCGCGGCCTGGGTGGTGGCGCTGAGAAGTGCGATGTAACGGACGGGTTTACCGTCGAGTTCCTTGAGGCCCTTGTTGCTGAGGGCTTTGGAAAGCCTGCCGACGGGCTTGCCCTCCGGGGAAAAGGCGAGCGCCCAGACATCGCCAGCGGGCGGAAACGCCTGTCCGCTGGCCGTGGCGGTGAAATACTGGGGCCGCCCGTCGCGCGAGGCTTGGATTTCCTCCATACAGGCGGGGATCATCCAGGTGCTGCGGGTTTCCGCCTCGGAGGCGAGGCCGCTTTTTCCGGCTTCGGCCAAGGTTCCGAAAACGAGGGGCACGACCACGGCCAGCACGCCCACGGCGATGACCGCCTCGATCAAGGTGGCTCCACAACAGCAATGGGGATGGCGCGCGGGGTGATTCATCCGTCGGTCCGATAGGCGCGCGCGGTGACACGGCCGATTTTCAAACGATTTTCCGAAATGGCATTGGAGTCGCTGCGGATGTTGGGCTTGGGCACGCCCGCGCGATAGCCGCCCTCCGCGACACGCATGCCCAGCGGCGAGGATCCCACCGGATGATGCAGACCGCCCCGGGGGTTGAAGACCAGCGCATTGACCTTCACGGTCCGGGCCTTGGAGCCACTGCCGTATGCGAGCGTCAACTCGCCGCCGCCATCCATTGGATTGTCCAGGCCGTACACCTGCCCGGGGATCAGGATCACCCCGTTTTCGAAGACCCGCCAACGGCTCATCAAGGCCGCGCTGACGATCCCCGTGGAAGGATCATCGGGCCACTTGTCCGGCTCCACCATGAACAATCCGAGCCGCACACGGGTGTCGCCGGCAGGCAGGTCGTTTGGCTCGGCGACCGCCAGCACCACATAAGAGCGCGAGGTGATGGCGGCGGTGCGGGCTTGTTCAACCATGCCGACGAGCAAGTCCACCCCTGCCCTGCGGGCTTGCGCTCCCGTGCCCCCAAGCAGCGACACGCCGGCCACCAGCAGGGTGACGATCACGGCGATGACCGTGACCATTTCAATCAGGGTGAACGCGCTTTTGCCGCCTCTGGGAGACCATTTGCGAGGGGTTATCACAATCAAGGGAATGTCAGTCTGTGGAAGTAGGGCGAAGCCACCGCACCAACACGAAATCACCGCAGGGAAACGAGAGATTGCCTGACCGCTTTCAGCCACGCCCGGGATGTGACAATATCGGCATAAGACTCGGAAGAAGAAAATACGATTGATCAAAAGGACATACCTTCACCATCGAGACGGTGGGGATTTTCCGGATTTCACGGTTGGCCATCCTCGGACTCCGGCGCGGGCTCCACTTCCCGTTGCCTGCC
Organism: Luteolibacter sp.; assembly: GCA_030696085.1. GTDB lineage: Bacteria > Verrucomicrobiota > Verrucomicrobiia > Verrucomicrobiales > Akkermansiaceae > Luteolibacter. The sequence goes on along the minus strand of JAUYNL010000060.1, from coordinate 106,475 downwards.
GCCGCCAAGAATCCCATCAAGAATTCCGCTAACTTCGCGCACGGTCTTGCTGCCCTCCTCGATGATTTTCACGCCTTTTCCCAGCGTTTTGGAAGAATCCCCGCCCAAGACCGAGTGGGTGAATTTGAGCACCTTTTCGCCGGTTTCAGGCAGTGTCTCCAACATTCTGAGACCTGCGGCGAGAATCAGCCGATCCGTGAGATCCTCTTTCGGGTCATCGAAGGTGCCGGTAATCCGCAGGGGCGTCCACATCATGCCCATGGCTCCCGGACTGAACACATGGGTTTCCGCACCTGGTATCCGCGCGAGGGAGCCGGGTGCCAATCCGAGGCGGAACAAACCGTCAAGCTCGCGCCCACGAATGGACAAGCGCCCCTCCAGGCGCGCCAAACCCTCGCTGGCGAGCACGATTTCATTGAGATCGATGAGGTTTTTTCTCCAACTCCAAACGGCATGGGCTTCGCTAAGCGCCAACATTCGGAAGCGCCGGGTGTCGGCGTAGGCGGCAAGGGCATCGAGCACAGGCAGCGCTGTGAGCGTACCATTGCGCAAGGTCACCCGTCCGCGGGCGGCGGTCTCTCCGGCGTGATTGTTGATGGAAAAATCGGAACCCAGCTCGCCGATGACGCGTTTCGCCCAATTCTCGCTGAGAAGCTCCTCGCATTTCAGCCCGGAAACATTTCCTTCGATGAAAAACCGGCGCAGCCCACCATCCCACTCGCCAGTGGCATCGATGCGGCCCTCACTCCAGGCCGATGCCGCCGCGCTGGTCAGAAAAACCGAGCCATCCTGGTAGCGCAGGCGGGCGTGGTCCAGGCGGAGCAAGGGCAGCTTGCGGAACGGGAGCTGGATGCCGCCATCAGTGATTTCGATTCGATAGGCGCGCTTTCCTCCGGCGGATTCCACCGCCACGCGCATGCCGGAAGCCGTCATCATGCCCTGGTCCAGGACCGCATTCAAACTCACCTGGCGCAGATCAAGTGCCTGCAATGCCACTTCCCTGGGAATCCAGCCTGGTGTGTTCGCATTGCGACTTCCCGGCGGCGGGCTCGGTTTCACCAACGATGGGCTTTCCTTCACCAGTGGCGGCACGAGCCGGGCCTCGCGTTTTCTCGCATCCACGGTGACATCCAGCCGCCGCACGCGCGCATCACGGAGCTCCCACACGCCGCGCCGCAGGCCGCCCACCCCCACCTCGGTGTGCAAGCCGTCGAGCCGCAATTTCCGGATCATTCCCTCTCCATCAGCTTCGAATGCGGCCGTATCCACGGCCAGGCCGTCCCAGCGGAAGGGGGTGAACTCCCCGCTCACTCCCGCGGCCGCGCTGACTTTTCCAGACAACAAGCGCCGGAACGCATCACTGTGCAAATAGCCGCGCACCGTGGCATACAGAACCCCGGCCGCCAGCAGGCCCAGCACGATCAGGCTGAGCGCCGCCTTGGCCAGCCAGCCGCCACCGCCCGTTTTCCGCCGACCTCTTCTGGATCTACGACTCATTTCCAGAACGCTAGCGCCGCCCCGCGCCGGGGCAAGCCCGCGCTTGCGTGGCGGCCTCAGCGGCTCCGTTCGAGATGCACGGCCACACACTCGGTGTCCGGCAGGATGTGTTTCTCAATCGTCACGGCGACGCTCCGCAAGGGATGTGCGCCTAACAACCGGTCCGCGGTCTCCACCGCAAGCGTCTCGATCAGCCGGCGTGGACGTGCGGCGGCGAGGGCCTGGATCTCCAGCGCGACGGCTTGGTAGTCGATGGTGCGTGTGATGTCGTCGGCCAAGCCGGAGAAACCCTGGCCGGGCACCATGCGCACGGTGATCAGCAGGGTTTGCGGCTCGATGCGCTCGGCATCCGGCACGCCGATGTGGGCCAGCACGCGCAGGCGGCGGATTTCGATGGTGTCAGGCGCGGGCATGGGGAAGCAGCTGGCGGGTCAGGCATTCTTCTAACAAAATTCGGGTCGGCTGGTTGAGTTCGAGCGCGAGGGCGTCCGCGGGTGGCAGCCAGAGGAATTCCTCGGCCTCCTCGTTGAGGCGGACATCGGTGCCGCGGGCGCGGGCCGCGTAGTTGAGCAGGATGAAATGTTCCGGCCGCATGAATTCGGGCGAGTCGATGCAGTCCTGCGCCATGACGAAGCGGATGTCCTCGATTTCCAACGCGGTTTCCTCGCGCAACTCGCGGCGCAGTGCTTCGGTGGATGTTTCGCCCCGTTCGATTTTTCCGCCGGGAATGCCCCAGTGGTGATTCCACTTGTGGGTGCGGATCATTAGCAGGCGGCCGATATCATCATGGATGAGCGCACCGACCGTGGCGACCGGACGGATGGCCGGACGATGGCGGCGATCAAGCAAGGCGCGCAGCACGCCGAGATCCGGCACGGTGAGATCCGGGCGGACGAGGGCGAGAATTTCCGGGTGGTTGTAGCCGGTGAGCACGGCGATGGAGGAAACACCGCCGTGGCGCGCGGTTTCCACATCGTGGGTCATGTCTCCGACAAACGCGGTTTCCGCCGGATCCAGGCCGTGGGTTTTGAGAATCCGGTGAATCACCTCGCGCTTGTCGAGCACGCCGGAATAGGTGGCTTCAAACAGCTCGCGGAAGCCGAAATTATCGATTTGGCGCTCGAAGGCGGGCGAATCCATGGAAGTGAGCACGAAGGTCCGGATGCCCAGCGCCGCGCACCATTCGAGTTTCTCCCGGGCATGGGGCAGCACGGTGACGGGAGTGAGCGCGGCATCAAAGGCCGGGCGGAAATGCGCTTCGAGTTCTTCCAGCGGCACCTGCGGCAGGATATCGGCGTAAAACTCCCGGTATGGGAGGCGGAAGCGCCGCCGGAAAGCCTCGCGGTCGAGCGGCGCGAGGTCGTATTTCCCCAACACCACGTTGGTTGCCTCGATCACCGGACCGAGATCGTCCACCAGGGTGCCTGACCAATCGAAGATGAGATTGCGAAACATGGTGGGGAGTGTTCTCTGCGTATCCAATATCGTGCCAAGCGCTTAGCCGAGCGTGAATTTCACGGATTGGATGCGGTTTTCGCCAAGGTGCTCGCGGATGCGGGTCAGCAGCATGGGTTTCATCTGCTCGAGGTGGAAACGCATGGCGGGCTGGGTGACGCGGAGCACGAGGTGGCCGTCCTTCACCGAGACCGGTTGCGAGTTGCGGGCGATGAATTCCCCGGCGAGCTCTTTCCATGCGGCGCGCAGTTCGTCCTCTTGGATGCCGTCCTGCATCCCGGCGGAGCGCAGGATGGCGGCAATGAATTGATTCGCGGCGTGGATGCCGGCGTTGAGGTCGGCAGCCTCGTCTCCACCGCGCCACTCGCGCAGGATTTCCTCGCGAATGGCTCCGCCAGATCGCGGTTTGCGGCTGGAAGCGGCGCTCTGGCGCTTATTCGTCGCCATCGTCGCCAATGGCTTCGACGGGGCAACCTTCCATCGCTTCGCGGCATTGGGCGATTTCCTCGTCGTTTTCAGGTTGTTTGAAAACATAGGAATAGCCCTCGTCCTCGGAACGGGCGAAGTTGCCCGGCGCGGTTTCGCGGCAGAGGTCACAGTCGATGCACTGACTGTCCACATAGAATTTGCCGGTAATGTTTTCAGAATTTTTATCTTCGCGATCAGCCATGGTGTTGTGATGGATTGGTGTGGGTCTTGGATGCCTCCGGCGGGCAGCCGATGCAATCCGATTTTTCACGAACTTGCCTTTTGTGATTCGCTCTGGCCAAATCCCTCTCCCGCCACTAAGAAGCGCCGCACTTTCCATCATGTCTTCCGATCCCCCGCCAGCCTCATCCGGTGGTTCATCCCTGCCACCGCGCCATCGTCCGTCCTTGGGCAATCTGACCCAGGACACGACGGAGCTGGACCTGTGGTCCTTTGAGGAGGATTTGGACCTGGAGGACTCCGAATCCCGTGCGGAGGTTGCGGAAAGCACCCGTTCATCGTCCGGTGACATTCCGGCACCGAGGGAGCGCCAGGTGACCAAAGTCCGCGAAGCTCCCTCCCCGCTTCATACCGCCCCGGTCGCCGGCGGGGAGCGGATCCAGATGAACATCAGCAAAAGCCGTCATAAACCCCAGACCAACTCTCCGGTCCCGGCTAGCCAGAAACCCGAGAGCGAATTCGACGAACTCGAACACTGGGAGGACGTGCCCAAGGAAGCCGAAATCGATGAGCTCCCGGATGCGGAGTTTCTCAAAACAAACGCGGAGGAGCCGGTCGCGCGGACGCCGCTAGCCCCCGCAATAGAACCGCTGAAGCCGGCAGCCGCCGAGGCGAAGGAAGATGACGAGTTCTCGCCGCCCCCCCGCGAGGATACCACACCACTCTCGCCACTCACTCGCTGGAACCTGTCGAAAGCCGAGCGCACCAGCTTGATCGTGCTACTGGTGCTGCTGGCGGCGGGAGGGCTTGCCACCCTGGTATTTTCGCTCAAGCGCCTGCCCACCGAGTCCGTCCGCGCGAATGCGAACGACTTCCCTATCCAAGGGAGCAAGCTCACGGTCACTTCAGCGGTGAGCTATTGGCGCGCACCGATCACCGAGGGGCCCACTCCCGATACCTTCCGGCGCGGAACCCAATTGCTGCCGGTGCTTGAACTTAAAATCGGCGGCGGATCGGGAGCCATCCGCGTCCTGTTCCGTAATGACGAACGCATCGTGATCGGCGATGCGGTGACCCGCGCGGTCCGAGGGACCGGCAGCCTGAAAATCGCCGCGACCGCGGGTTTCGACGACCCCGGAATGCATGCCGCCTATCGCACCGGCGAGAGCAAGCCATGGACCATCGAGGTGTTCGAGGCCGCCTCGGAAGACACGACGAGCCGCGACTTCAAGCGACTTTTTGAAATGAACATCTCCACCGACCGCCGCTGAAATCCATCATGACCAACCACCAAGTCACCCCGATCGTGCCCAGGGAAGGATGGCACGTGATGCACTTGTTCTATCACGTCGATCACGCGCAATGGGCGCTCTACGGCGATGATGAAAAACGCCAGGCGAAAACCCGCCTGACCGAGCTGGTGCAGGAAATCCGCGCCACCCCGGACACCCACCTGCTGATCTTTTCGGTGGTCAGCCCGAAGGCGGATCTGGGTTTCATGCTGCTGACTCCCGATCTCCAGGTGGCCAACACCTTCGAGAAGCAGCTCGCCCTCACACTGGGACCTGAGATCCTGAGCCCCTCGTATTCCTATCTATCCCAAACCGAAAGTTCGGAATACACCACCACCCGCGAGCAATACGCCTCGGAGACCCTCGCCGGCGAGAAGAACCTCGCGGAAGGAAGCCCGGAACATGAAGCGGCGCTCAAGGAATTCGACGAACGCATGGCGCACTACCTCAAGCACCGGCTCTATCCGGTGCTGCCGGACTGGCCGGTGATCTGTTTCTATCCGATGTCCAAGCGCCGCAGCGGAAATGACAACTGGTATTCGCTCGACTACGACCAGCGCCGCAAGCTGATGGCCGGCCACGCGCGGGTGGGCCGCACCTACTCGGGCCGCATCCTCCAGCTCATCACCGGCTCCACCGGCCTGGATGAATACGAATGGGGAGTCACCCTGCTGGCCAAGGATACGATCGATATCAAATCCATTGTTTATGAAATGCGCTTCGATGAGGTGTCCGCCCGCTACGCCGAATTCGGGGATTTCTACATCGGCCTGCAACTGCCGCTCGACGTGCTCTTCCGGCGGATCTGCCTGTGAATCCGCCGCCGGGCTGGAATTGAAAACGCCATCGTGAACATCGTGGATCAAATCGCCCTGCGAGCGTCGGCCGAGCGGCCGGCGTTGATGGCGGCCGGCGTGGTTCTCACATACGGCGGACTGATGGAGCGGGTTTCCCGGGTGGCATCCTGGCTGAAGCGCTGCCCTGAATTCCGAGGCGAGCACCTCCCGCGGGTGGGCCTGGCATGCGGCAACGGAGTGGACTACATCGTGCTCGCCCTGGCGATTCTCAAGGCCGGCGGATGCCTGGTGCCGGTGGCCGAGGAGCTCACGGATAGCGAGCGCGCCGACCTGTTGGATCGCACCGGTCTCTGCGGTGTGGTTCTTGGAAAATACGAGAAGTGGCGGCGCGACGGGACGGTCTCCCACGAGGAGTCCACAGGCGCTGCCTGGCTGCCTCTTGCGAGCCACAAGATCGATCACGAGGCGGAGTTTTCCGGGCTGGATCCGGCGTTCATCCGTTTCAGTTCGGGCACCACCGGTCGCAGCAAGGGCGTGGTGCTGAGCCACCGCAAGCTCAGGGAGCGCATCGTGGCCGCAAACGCCGCACTCGAAATCGGCCCCGGAGACCGCGTCCTCTGGATGCTGCCAATGGCCCATCATTTCGCGGTGTCCATCGTACTCTATCTCTATCACGGCGCTTGCACGGTGATTGGCTCCTCCCATCTGGCGGCGGAAGTTTTGGAAACCGCGCGCACGACACGGGCCACGGTCATTTACGGCGCTCCGTTTCATTACGCGCTGCTGGCGGCGGACCCTGGCGGCTTCAAGTGGCCGGACCTGCGTCTGGCGGTGAGCACGGCGGCCCCCTTGCCGGCACAGGTGGCGGAGGGATTTCTCGCACGCTTCGGAAAACCTCTGGTCCAGGGACTGGGCATCATCGAGATCGGCCTGCCGCTCCTCAACACAGGCGGAGCCGAGGACGCCCCGACTGCGGTGGGACGGCCGCTGCCCGCCTTCGATGTGGAGCTCCGCGATGACGAAGGTCTGACTGTGGCCGTGGGAATGATCGGCGAATTGTGGATCAAGGGGCCGGGCATGTTTGATGCCTACCTGTCACCATGGCAGGAGCTGGCGGAGGTGTGCGTCGATGGCTGGTTCCCCACCGGCGACCTTGCGGAAACGGATGCCGCAGGCAGAATTTTCATCTGCGGCCGCAAAAAGAGCGTCATCAATGTGAGTGGCATGAAGGTTTTTCCAGAGGAAGTGGAACGGGTGCTCCAGCAGCACCCGGCGGTCGCGGGATGTCGTGTGTTCGGCAGTTGCCACCCGATGCTCGGCATGATGCCTGTCGCCGAGGTCGTTTTTCGGGATGGGGAATCGGCGGAACCCGGAAAATTGATCGCATGGTGCCGGAAATCACTCTCGCCCTACAAAATTCCCGTCCGGATCAAACAGGTGGATGAGCTGGCATTGACCGCCAGTGGCAAAATCCGCAGGAACTGAATCCCTTCGTCCCGGAAGCCTCAATCCTCCTCGAACTTGCGGGCGATCAGCTCACCCAGCGCAGTGAGCGCGGCATCGGCATCCGGCCCGTCAGCACTCACGGCAATCACCGAGCCATGTCCCGCAGCCAGCATCATCAGTCCCATGATGCTCTTGCCATCCACTTCCTCGCCATCTTTTTCCACGAACACATCCGACTGGAATCGATTGGCCGTTTTTACGAATTGGGCGGCCGGCCGGGCATGGATGCCCAGTTTATTGAGGATGGTGAATTCTTGTTTGGCCATGGACAAATTCGGCTCTCGCCGGAGCGACCCTAGAAACTCCCCCCGCCCTCTCCAAGGCAAAAGTTTCACGGTGTATGGATTGGAATCCGGGTTGCGCTCACCGGAAGTCTTTCCTAGATTCCCGATATGAAACGATTGCTCACGTTCCTGTTGGCAGGTCTGCTCGTGGCATCCTGCGCCCCCTCCACCCCACAAGCCCGCATCCAGCGGGATCCCCAAAAATTCGAAGCCCTCGGCACCAAACACCGGACTCTCGTCAAACAAGGGCAAATCGCACGCGGCATGACTACGGACGCCGTCTATCTCGCGTGGGGCGCGCCGTCCCGCACCTTCCAAGGCTCCAAGAATGGCAGAACGACCGAGCGCTGGGACTACGCGGGTTCGCGGCCGGTTTACACCACGAATTTCTACGGTGCCTATGGCGGTGGCTACGGACGCTACCGGCGTGGCGGCTATCACGGTTATTACGGTTTTGGCCCCGAGATCACCTACATCCCGTATCGGGTCGCCTCAGTGTGGTTTATCGAAAGCCGGGTGGACTCGTGGGAACGGGCACGCTGATTGTTCGCTGTTCCGAAACTTGCCTTTTCTGAAAAACACTGCAATCCTCGCCCAACTTCAGCTCATCCATGAATTTCAAAACATCCCTCATGCTCGCCGCCGCGCTCGCCAGCGCGGCCATCATGTCATCCTGCTCGACGGTAGGCACCGGCTCCGGTCTCTCCGCCTACCACGCCTACGACCGCCCAACCAAGCTCCCCTCCAATCCCAACAACGTCCATGTGAAGGTCTCACTGAGCAAACAACGCACCTACGTCATGGAAGGCTCCGAAGTGCTGCTCTCCATGCCTGTATCGGTTGGCGCACCAGGTTCCTCCACTCCGTCAGGCTCGTTCCGCATCTTCAACAAGGTCGAAAAGAAACGCGCGAACACCCACGGCTACGCCTACAACGGCAGCCAGGTCCAGCAAACACTGATCAGCAGCCGTCCGGTCGGTTGGTCCTTCAAAGGCACGCCGATGCCATATTGGTGCGAGTTCAAGCCCAACTACGGATTTCACACCGGCTGGGTCAAACATCACCCCTGCACCCACGGCTGCATCCGCATGCATGAAAACCTCTCTCCGAAATTCTATCGGCTCGTGAAGATCGGCACGCCGGTAAACATCGCCTACTCGCAACCTGAAGACGCCACCCACGCCAATATTCCGCTGCCGCCGGACGCCGGCCCGCTGCCGGACTATCCGGGCACCATGTATGTCGGCGACGGTTATTTCAAACAGCACAAGACGCCGAGCTACAACTGACCGGAAAATCCCGGAGCTCCAGCTTTTCAAGGCCCCGCAAGACGCGGGGCCTTTCGCATTTGATCGCCATGCTTCCCACCCGGCGTAATTTTTCCTCAAAGCACACTTGCCGCATTGGAGGCCTGCCGACATAGTCACGCGCGACTCCGCCGGACAAAAAGTGCATACCGTGTCCGGCTCCTCCTCCTAGCCATGAGCGATCCATCTTCTGCGACTGCGGAATTCACTTTGCCTAAAGACCTTGCCGCCGCAAATGGCAGGGTCAACGTGCAAATCGACGGCGTTTGGCACCAATTTCCCAAGGGCACGCGAATGATCGAAGCCTGTCGGAACGCCGGCACCATCGTCCCCCATTACTGCTACCACCCGAAGCTGAGCTCGCCCGGAAACTGCCGGATGTGCCTCGTGCAGATGGGCATGCCTCCCCGCCCCACCCCCGGGCAGGAACCCCAACGGGACGAAAACGGCTATGAATCCATCGGCTGGATCCCCCGCCCGGTCATCGCCTGCGCCAACACGGTTTCCGAAAACATGGGCATCCGCACCTCCGGAGAGCTAGTCGAAAAATGCCGCGAGGGCGTGATGGAATTCCTGCTCATCAATCACCCTCTCGATTGCCCGATCTGCGATCAGGCCGGCGAGTGCCGCCTTCAGGAGCACTCCGTCGAGCACGGCCGCGGAGTTTCCCGCTTCGTGGACATGAAGGTGAAAAAACCTAAAAACGTGGACATCGGCCCGCGCATCCGCCTCGACGACGAGCGCTGCATCATGTGCAGCCGCTGCATCCGCTTCATGGACGAGGTCGCGGGTGATCCCGTGCTCGGCTTCACCCAGCGCGGCACGCACACCACTCTCACCGTCCATCCCGGCCGCCTGCTGGATTCCAACTACTCGCTCAACACCGCCGACATCTGCCCGGTTGGCGCACTGACATCCAATGATTTCCGCTTCCAAATGCGGGTCTGGTTCCTCAAGGAAACCCAGAGCATCGACGTGAATTGCGGCACCGGCACCAACATCACCATCTGGACGCGCGGCAACACCGTCCACCGCATCACTCCGCGCCAGAACAATGACGTGAACTCGTGCTGGATGCCGGATTCCCACCGCCTGAATTTCCACCACATCGATGGCGAGGGGCGTTTCACTGAACCGCTCGCCAAGGTGGACGCGCAGCATCAGCCGGTTTCGTGGAGCGATGCGCTGAAAACCGCCGCCGCGAAAATCAAGGGAGCCTCCCCCGAGCAAGTCGCCATCATTGCCTCCGGTCGCATGACCAATGAGGAACTCTTCCTCACCCGCGCACTCGCAGCGGAAATCGGCACCCCTCACCTCTCACTCGTCCCGCGTTTCGCCGAGCAGGACGCCCTACTCATCGCCGCCGACCGCAATCCCAACACCACCGGCGCGAAACTCATTCTCGAAACCGAAGACCCCTTCTCCAAACTCGACGCCATCCGCGAAGGCGTCCGCTCCGGCTCCATCAAGGCGCTACTCGTCTTCGGCGAAGATCTCATTAGCGACGCCGACTTCCATTTCTCCGACCTCGCGAAACTCGATTTCCTGGTCCAGTCCCAGATCCTCGCCAATCCCACCGCACTGGCGGCCCATCTGGTTCTTCCCGCCGCCGCCTTCGCCGAAAAACGCGGCTCGATGGTCAACCTCTCCGGCCGCCTCCAGCGCCTCAACCGCGCCGTCGAAATGCCCGGCCAAGCCCATGACGATTGGGAAATCCTGCGCGACCTCATTCTGGCCATTTCCGGCGGAAAAAACGAAGACCAACATATCGAAGACGTTTTCAAGGCTCTCGCCGGGTCCGTCCCCGCCTTCAACGGACTCACGCTTTCAAAAATCGGCCATCAAGGCACGCAAATCGCCGACACCGGCTACAAGATCCCGTTGCTCGAAAACGAACGGGCAGCAAAAGCCGCGGGACGGATCAATGGTTGATCACTGACTCACCAATTTCACTCCCGACAATCCATGCCGGACCTCATACAGATCGCCATCATCCTGGTCAAAATCGTCGCGCTCACCTTCTGTGTGGTGCTGCCGCTCGTGCCCATCTCGGTTTATTTCGAGCGCCGCTTCTGCGCCATCATCCAGGACCGCGTAGGTCCTAACCGAACGGGGATCCCCCTCACCTTGCTGGGTTTCAAGAAGGACTTCCACTTCTTCGGCCTCATCCAGCCAATGGCGGACGGCGTGAAACTCTTTCTCAAGGAGGACTTCACTCCATCCCATGTCCGCAAGGCGTTCTACTGGCTGGCTCCGGCTCTAACGGTCGCCCCGGCGCTCATAACCGTCTGCGTGATCCCCTTCGGCTCGCCGATCTCGATCTTCGGCCACGAGGAAAATCTCGTCATCGCGGATCTCGACATCGGCCCGCTGTTCGTCTTCGCGGTTTCCTCCCTAACGGTTTACGGCATCACCCTCGCCGGCTGGTCGTCGAATTCGAAGTTCCCCTTCATCGGCGGCGTGCGATCGACCGCCCAGATGATTTCCTATGAAATCTCGCTCGGCCTCTCGATCATTCCCGTCCTGATGTATTTCGGCGAGCTCAACCTCGGCAAGATCGTCCAGCATCAGGCGGACAACGGCTGGCTTCTGCTCCCGCTCTGGAAAGGCGGCCACCTCGGCATGCCGGACATGCAAACCGCCCTGTTCTGGATTCCCGCAATCATCTCCTTTTTCATCTTCACCATCTCGATCTTCGCGGAAACCAACCGCATGCCCTTCGACCTCCCGGAGTGCGAAACCGAACTCGTCGGCGGCTACCACACCGAATACTCCTCAATGAAATTCGCGCTCTTCTTCATGGGCGAATACGCGGCCATGGTCATCGGCTCGGCGCTCATCGTCACCCTCTTCCTAGGCGGTTGGTCGCTCGGCTTCGGTTTGGACAAACACATCGAAAACCTCCACCTTGGCGGCTTCCACTTCGGCGGCCTCATCCACCTCGGCATCTTCGTCGCAAAGCTCGTCGCCTTCATCCTTTTCTTCATCCTCGTCCGCTGGACCGTGCCGCGCTTCCGCTACGACCAGCTCATGAAACTCGGCTGGGTGATCTTCTTCGAAGCCGCCCTCATCAACGTCTTCCTCGCCGCCCTCATCATCGCCGCGCCGCAACTCACCGCCGCCATTCTTGGCATCGGAGCCATCCTCCTCATCGCTGTCACCGCCGCCGTCATCTGGGTCGCCAAGGTTTCCGAAGACCCCCCGAAAGCGCTCCGCGCCTGACACCTTGCCACCAACCATGCCACCGGAATCTCCAATTCCCGCTTACGACAAGGATCGCTGGATGCGTTCTCTCGAAGCCATGGCCGCCACCCTCGGAAATGAGGGACCCTCCGTCAGACTGTGTCTCATCGGCTCCGCAGCATGTGTTTTCGCGGGCATGGAACTCAGAACCACTGAAGCCCTCGATATCTGGCAACCATCGAGTGACTTCGACTTGCTGGAACTCAGACAGGCCGCCGAAAATGCAGGACTGACTTTCAATCCGACAGATATTCTGGAGCCTGGTCAACCCTACCTCCAAATCGTCGAGCCCGGCATCGTCCAAGTCGGGCCGTTCCAACCTGTTACCATGTTTCGCATGGGACGCATCATCGTCACCCGCCCCCCCATCGAAAACATCATTGCCTCCAAGTTGACCCGCGCCGATGCCAAAGACATTGAGGATATTCACTTCCTTCAAAAACACTATCAACCTGACATCTCGCTGGTGAAGTCCATCGTTTCCGGATTTCCTAACGCCAAAAGGAAAACCTCGGAAGAAAACCTCGTATATCTAGAAATTCTCCAGTGAAATCCACATTCTCCAGAAACGAGGAATTGACCGCCCGCCACATCCTTGCCGAGCCCGGACGCCTGGGCGTCGCCCTCAAGGAAAGGCGTTGTGGGCCGATGTTGCGGCGCTGGTCTTCTTCGTTCGCGAGCAGGATATATCCCATGATCTCGCCATGACCGACGCCGCGCCCTATAAAACCCTGCGGCAGCAAATCACCACCTTCTATCTCCGCGGCGGTGGAGCCCTCAATCTTGAAAAACTTCGCCAGCTTGCCACCCAATCCTCCTAGTCCCGTTCTTTTCCAATGGCCGTCATCAAACTCCAGCGCCCGAAACTCAACTTCGGTGAGAAGATCTACTTTGGAGCCCTGATCAAGGGTTTCCTCCTCACCATGACCCACGCGATCAAGTCGCTGTTGGGAAAATCCGCCAGCGCGGATTCCCTGGCCTCCTCCGGCCTCGGCGTGACCATGCAGTTCCCCGAACAACGCTGGGACGAGCATCTGCCGGAATACTACCGCGGCGCCCCCGCACTCGTCACCGACGAGCAAGGCCGCGAACGCTGTGTCTCCTGCCAACTCTGCGAATTCATCTGCCCGCCCAAGGCCATCCGGATCACCCCGTCCGAAATCCCCTCCGACGACAAGTGGGCCAAGGTCGAGAAGCGACCGCTCGAATTCGATATCGACATGATCCGCTGCATCTACTGCGGCTTGTGCGAGGAAGTCTGCCCGGAGCAGGCGATCTTCCTCCGCAAGGACTACCTCATCACCGGCCTCAAGCGCGCCGACATGGTTCACGACAAAAAGAAACTCTATGAAATCGGCGGCGTCCGCACCGGCCTCGTCAACAAATGGAATGAACTGAAATGATCATCTCCCACTGATCACAGCTCACCGATCACTTTCCACTTCTTCCCATGCCCTCCTACCTTTTCTGGCTCTTCTCCACAATCATGCTGATCGGTGGCACCGCGGTCATCGCCTTCCGCAATCCGGTTTCCAGCGCGCTTTCCGTCGTCACCTGTTTCGTCGGCCTCTCGGGGCTCTTCATCGGACTCAGCGCCTTCTTCGTCGGCGTCATCCAGATCCTCGTCTATACCGGCGCGGTGATGGTGCTGTTCCTCTTCATCATCATGCTGCTCGATCTCAAGGATGAGCAAAAGCGCGCCAAGGGCCTTGCGCCCGCGCTGGCTGGATTCACGCTGTTCATCGCATTCATGGTCCAGCTCATAGGCGTCTTGTCCCGCACCCCGGACAAGACCGCCCCACCACTGGACGCCGCCACCCTTACTGCCGCCGCCACTGCGTTTCCCTCCGGTGGAAAGATCGCCGCCAATCTCGCGGAAGGCCGCCTGCCGGACGTCCACCTCATCGGCCACACCCTTTTCACCCAATACAACCTTCCCTTCCAAATCCTCGGCGTGCTGCTGCTCGTCGCCACCATCGGCGTCGTCGCCCTGTCCAAACGGCACGCGGAATAAACCTCTTCGTTTAGAAATTAAGATTTAAAATTTATGGCTTCGCTGAACGACTACCTCCTCGTCTCCGGCCTGCTCTTCGCCATCGGCCTCGCGGGCGTGGTGCTGCGCCGCAACATCATCGTCGTCTTCATGTGCCTTGAGCTCATGCTCAGCGCCGCCAACCTGAGCCTGGTCGCGTTTTCCCGCTTCAACACCGTCAACGGCCTGCCCGACTATAACGGCCAGATGCTCGTCTTCTTCGTCATCACCGTCGCCGCCGCCGAAGTCGCCGTCGGCCTCGCCATCATCGTCGCCCTCTACCGCGCACGGCAAACCATCCACACCGACGAGCTGACCTCGCTCAAGGGCTGATCCCTCCCATTTTACCCGCCATGAATCTCGCCTGGATCCTCCTCTTCCTCCCGCTCGCCGTCGCCGCGGTGTGCCAGCTCGTGCTGCGCAAGAGCGCCATCGTGCCGCTGGTCTCCACCGCCTCGGCCGTGGCCACGCTGGTGATTTCGTTCCTGCTGCTCGGAAAAACCGGCATCCATTCCTTCAACTGGGCGACCATCGGTGACTTCAACCTCCAGATCGGCATCCAACTCGACCGCCTCTCGACCGGCATGATGATCGTCGTGACCGGCGTCGGCACCCTGGTCCACATCTTCTCGCTTGCCTACATGAAAGACGACGAGGGCAAGGCCCGCTACTTCACCGGACTTTCGCTTTTCATGTTCTCGATGACCGGCATCGTGCTGGCCAACAACTTCATCATGACCTTCATCTTCTGGGAGTTGGTCGGTCTCAGCTCCTACCTGCTCATCGGCCACTGGTATCAGAAAGACTCCGCCGCCGATGCCGCGAAAAAAGCCTTCCTCTGCAACCGCGTCGGCGACTTCGGATTCATGATCGGCATCCTCATGCTCTGGGGCATCACCGGCACGCTCGCATTCAGCGACATGGAAGTTCCCGCCGCCGTTTCCACCGCCACTCTATCAGCCGCGGTGCTCTGCATCTTCTGCGGTGCCATCGGCAAATCCGCCCAACTACCGCTCCACGTCTGGCTGCCCGATGCCATGGAAGGCCCCACTCCGGTGTCCGCACTCATCCACGCCGCCACCATGGTCGCCGCCGGAGTTTACATGCTCTTTCGCGTGCAACTCTCGCTCGGCACCGAAGTTTTCGAAGGCCTGCAAGCCAGCGCCATCATCGCCTGGACCGGCGGCATCACCGCGCTCGTCGCCGCGCTGATGGCCATCCAACAGGACGACATCAAGCGCGTGCTCGCCTACTCCACGCTCTCCCAGCTCGGCTACATGGTCATGGCTGTCGGCCTCGTCGCCGGCGAGGCGGGCATGTTCCACCTCTTCACCCATGCCTGGTTCAAAGCACTGCTCTTCCTAGGCTCCGGCGCGGTCATCCACGCCTGCCACCACGAACAGGACATCTGGAAAATGGGCGGCCTGCTCAAGAAAATGCCCATCACCGGCATCACCTTCTTCCTCGGATTCGCCGCGCTCATCGCCGTGCCATTCACCTCCGGCTTCTTTTCCAAGGAACTCATCCTCGAAGCCGCCCATGAGAAACAACCCATCCTCTTCTGGATCGCCGCCTTCGTCGCGGTGCTCACCCCGTTCTACATGACGCGCCTCTTCGTCGTCGCCTTCCTTGGCAAGGCCAAATCGGCAAACGCCGATCACGCCCACGAAGTCAGTCCGCTGATGTTCGTTCCGCTCGTCATTCTTGCCGTCCTCGCGGTCGTCGGCGGCTACGGATTCGTGAACTCCTTCGCTCCAGCCGCACCCGGGCACGCCGGGGAATTCCACCTCAACTTCCTCTTCTGGGTTTCCGCCATCGCGCTCGTTGTCGGTGCCGGAGCCGGTTTCATCCTCTACGCCGGAAAGGACAAGGATCCGCTCTCCATCCCGCTTCTCAAGAACCGCTTCTACATCGACGGCTTCTACGACAACTACATCGTCCGCTACTTCCAGGACGCCTTCGCCGCCATCGTCCATTTCTTCGACGAATTCCTCATCAACGGCCTGCTCGTCGGCGGACTCAGCCGCGGAGCCGCCAGCACCGGCAACCTCTTCCGCAAGCTCCAGTCCGGCCAACTCCAGGGTTACGCCTTCTCCTTCGGCCTCGGCGTCATCCTCGTCATCTACTTCACGGTCTTCCTCTGAGCACTTTCATTCCCCTTCCAGTCCAAGATTGACAGCCGAACACCAAAGTGTTCTCATGAACAAATGAAAAAACATTCCACCAACACGATCTCAAGCAGCCGGAGTGCAAAGCTGAGCTGCATAGAGATTTGCGCCGGAGCGGGAGGACAAGCTCTCGGGTTGGAGAACGCCGGATTCGAGGCCATGGCCCATGTCGAATATGATCGCCATGCCTGCGCCACGCTACGCCTGAATCGCCCTCGATGGAATGTGATCGAAGGCGACGTCAGGGATTTTTCTGCCAAGGGTTTCAAAAATGTGGATTTACTTGCCGGGGGGGTTCCTTGTCCACCCTTCTCCAAAGCGGGAAAACAACTTGGCTCCGCAGATGAACGCGACCTTTTCCCTGAAGCACTTCGTCTCGTGGAAGAATGTCGCCCGAAGGCCATCATGTTGGAAAACGTTCGCGGCTTCCTGGACGCCATTTTCACCGACTACCGCCTGAGTCTAAAAAAACAACTCGCAGCCATGGGCTATAAGGCCAGTTGGTATCCTCTCAATGCTTCTGATTTTGGCGTGCCCCAACTTCGCCCTAGAGTCGTCATCGTCGCGATAAGGGAGGATCTTGCCAAAAACTTCTACCCACCCATTCCTCTCACAGATGGCGTCAGGGCTGCAACAGTCGGCGAAACTCTCGTCGATCTAATGGCATCAAACGGTTGGGAAGGAGCACTCGCATGGGCGGCACATGCCAATGAGATCGCGCCAACGCTTGTTGGTGGTTCAAAAAAACACGGTGGTGCGGATCTCGGCCCCACACGAGCCAGAGCGGCATGGGCAAGCCTCGGCGTGAACGGAAAATCCCTCGCCGAAAGCGCTCCCGAGAGAGGATTCGCAGGAA
This sequence comes from Luteolibacter sp., assembly GCA_030696085.1. Taxonomy (GTDB): domain Bacteria; phylum Verrucomicrobiota; class Verrucomicrobiia; order Verrucomicrobiales; family Akkermansiaceae; genus Luteolibacter. The sequence goes on along the minus strand of JAUYNL010000060.1, from coordinate 89,390 downwards.
TGCCGAAACTAACCATACGCATGACGGCCCGCATCCAGGGATTTCCCGACGAATGGCAATTCAGCGGAGGAAAAACAGCAGCTTACCGTCAAATCGGCAATGCGTTCCCGCCCCCAGTGGCCCGAGCAGTTGCCATGAAAATTCGGGATGCGATTCATGGAACAGCCCATCAATCCACAAAACGCCAGGTCTCCTGATGATGTCCAAAAGCAACCCCAGACCAATCGGCATGCGTGCCAAACTCAGGGTTCATTTCCTTGCCCACGTCGGCAAGGTCATGTCTTCGGATGAGTTGCGAGAGGTCGCGGGAAAAAGTGAATGGGCGCGGCGCGTTCGCGAGTTGAGGAATGAGGAGGGCTATCAAATTCTGACTCACAATGATCGTGACGATTTAAAGCCAGGAGAATATTTACTGGAAAGCCCCAAGCCGCAACCCGCGTTCGAGCGCAGCATTTCCAAAGAACTCAGAGCTTTCGTGCTGGATCGAAACGGTTTCACCTGCCAAATGTGCGGTACCGTAGCCGGAGAACCACACCCTTATGATTCCACGAGGAAAACCAGGCTCCATCTCGGTCATATAGTCGACAAGACTCAGGGAGGAAAAGACGAAGCATCCAATCTCCGCGCCCTCTGTTCCGTTTGCAATGAAGGAGCTTCAAATCTCACTCTGGATCGCCCTACGATTTCAAAACTGCTCATTCAGATCCGAAGGGCAAAGCGGGAAGATCAATTGGCTGTCTTGAGTTGGTTGAAATCCAAATATCCAGAGAACTGAAAATACTAGTGCCTCTTCCAACTTTACAAACTCCATACCACCCTCCATCAGCGAATTCAAATCTGCCGAGTCCCAACCTTTCGTTTTAGCAAGTCCACTTCTTCCCATGCTCGCCCTTCTCGTTTTCCTACCCATCCTCGCCTTCATCGCGATTCTGCTAGGCGCGCCAGCCCGCCTGACCGCCATCGGAGCGTCCGCCGCGAATCTCTCCATCGGCCTCTACGCCGCGTTTTCGTGGAAATACTCCTGCTGGTCATTCTCAGTCCCGGTTCTGGAAAAACCCGCGCTCAACCTCGCCTTCGGATTCCCCCCCGATGGCATGAGCGTCGTGATGGTTCTGCTCACCGTGATCGTCACCCTCGCCGCAGTGCTTTCCGGCAAGGCTCCCGAAGGAAAGGAAAAACTCTACTTCGGCTCCTCCCTCCTCATCTCCGGCGGTGCGCTGGGTGCCTTCGCCGCCACCGATCTGTTCTTCTTCTACGCCTTCCACGAACTCGCGCTCATCCCAACCTTCCTCATGATCGGCATGCTCGGCCGTGGCGATCGCAAGGAAGCCGCCTGGAAAATCACCATCTACCTCGGCCTCGGTTCCATCATCCTGCTTGCCGGCCTCGTCTGGCTCACCAATCTCACCGGGACCTATGACATCGCCAAAATGATCGCCGCCAAGGACAGCGTCGATCCCCACTCACAGAAAAGCATCGCCGCGCTGCTGCTGGTGGGTTTCGGCACGCTCGTTTCACTCTTCCCCTTCCATTCCTGGGCAGCACCCGCCTATGCCAGCGCACCGGCCCCCACCGCCATGCTGCACGCCGGTGTCTTGAAAAAATTCGGACTCTACGGACTTCTCCGCATCGCCATTCCGCTGATTCCCGAAGGCCTCAACGCGTGGCTGATTCCGCTGCTGGTGCTTTTGCTAGGGAACATCCTGTGGGTCGGCCTCGTCACCATCTCCCAGAAACGCCTCGATCTCATGCTCGGCAACTCCTCGGTGATGCACATGGGCTACATCTTCCTCGCCATCGCCGCGCTCGTCGCCTTCCCGGAAAACCCGCTCGCCCAGCCCGCGGCGGTTCTCCTCATGTTCGCCCACGGCGTTTCCATCGCCCTGCTCTTCGGCCTCGCCGACCGCCTCGAGCGCAACACCGGTTCTCTCGATCTATCCGACCTCGGCGGACTCGCGAAATCCGCGCCGAAACTCGCGTTTGTCTTCGGGATCGCCGCCATGGCCTCCATTGGCCTGCCCGGCCTCGCCAACTTCTCCGGCGAAGTGCTCGTCTTCCTCGCCGCGTTCAAGACCTACAACGGCACCGCCGGCCTCGGCCCCGTGCAGATCGCCTGCATCCTCTCGATCTGGGGCGTCGTCATCTCCGCAGTCTACATGCTGCGCGCCTACCGGAACATCTTCCAGGGACCCTCCGTGAAAGCCACCGAATCCGCCGCCGACCTCACCCTGCTCGACCGCATCCCGACCGTCCTGCTGATCCTCGCGCTCTTCGCCGTCGGCCTCTACCCGAACCTTCTCCTCAACTTGCTGAAGTAATCTTCTCTGATCGCTGATCACTGATCACTTTCCACTTCTTCCAATGCCCGCCTATTACCTAGAAGTCCTCACCGTCACCCTCGGTCTCGTCCTGCTCATGGCCGAAGCCTTCCTTCCCACGAAGAGCAAGGCACGGGTCGGCATTGCCGCCGCCCTGTTCCTCGGCGTGATCCTGTGCGTCACCTGCACCGCCACCGGACCAACTCCTGGCAATGTATGGCCAACATGGATCGGCCGTTTCTATCAATTCGATTCCCTCGCCCGTTTCTACAAACTCTTCGCTCTCGTCACCACGATCTTCGTCGTGCTACTCTCCGTCGATTACCGGAAAATCCTCGTCCGTTTCACCGATCATCCGGGCTCGGAAAACGGCACAGGCGAATACTACGCCCTGCCCGTCTTCGCCTGCGCCGGCATGATGTGGCTCGCCTCCGCCAGAGACCTCGCCGGTGCTTTTGTCGCGCTCGAACTCATCACCATCACCTTCTACATCCTCGTCGCCTACATGCGCCGCAACGTCGGTTCGCTCGAAGCCGGCGTGAAATACCTCATCCTCGGTGCGCTCAGCACCGGCTTCCTCGTTTACGGCATCGCCTGGATGTATGGCACCACCCACACCATGGTTTGTCTCGCAAGCCATTCCTTCATCATGTCCGGTGAGATAACGAACCCCTCCGGCCTGCTCTTCGGTATCGCCCTCATCATGGTCGGCATCGGTTTCAAAATCGGCGCGGTTCCGATGCAGCTCTGGATCCCCGATGTCTATCAAGGCGCGCCCACACCGACGACCGCGTTTCTCTCAGTCGGTTCCAAGGCCGCAGGATTTATCCTTCTCATCCGTTTTATCGAACCCCTTCTCGCCACCGAGATCACCCGCGGCCCGGTCCTCAACCTGCTGATCATCCTCGCAGTCGCCACGCTGCTGTTCGGAAACCTCGCCGCCATTCCGCAGACGAACTTCAAGCGCCTGCTCGCCTATTCCTCGATCGCCCACGCCGGTTTCCTTTTGCTAGCCCTCGCCGCCGGAGCGGCCGAAACCGCCAACTCCCTCTCCTCCGCTCAAGTGGTCTCTTTCTATCTCGCCACCTATCTGATCATGACGCTCGGCGTCTTCTTCGTCCTCGCCCAGGTCCGCATCCAGCGCGATGGCGAAAACATCTCCGATTTCAACGGCCTCGGCAAAACCAATCCCCTGCTCGCGCTCTCCCTCACCGTGTTATTGGCAGCTCTCGCCGGTGTCCCGCTCACCGCCGGATTCATCGGTAAGTTCTTCGTCTTCTCGCTCGCCGTGGAGGCCAAGCTCTGGGCCGGCGTCGGAGTCGCATTCATCGCCGCAGCCGCCGGATTCTATTACTACCTCAACGTCGTCCGCGCCATGTGGTGGGGCAATGCAGGCCAGATGGCGAAAGTGAATCTACCCGTGATCAGCAAGCTCTGCATCACCCTGCTCACCATCTCCACGCTCGTCTTCGGCATCTGGCCGCAGCCGATCCTCGCACTGCTGAAGTGAACGATGCGTGTCGGGAGGCCATCCCTTCGATTTGATTCGATGAAATGCCTCCCCATGCCCGCGAAAAGATCGTGGATCCACTCGTCTTGCTTTCATCCTCGCTTCCCTGTTTCTCCCAGGACTTCGAACCGCGCCGCTGGAGCCATTTGCCCACAGGCAGCAACTTCGCAGGCACCGCATACTCCCACACCGAGGGGAATATCTCTTTCATCGACAACGCCCACCTCCTCCCGCCCGACGCCCTCCACAAACCCCGACTATTGTTAGAAGACTTTCCCAAAAACCACAACCTCATCCTCATCGGCCAGCCCCAGCTCAACACCACCCTCCAGCTCCGCCACCACGCCGACTTCAAAAACCCCATCACCTACTCCGCCAAAATCGACACCCGCCCCCCCGCCGCGCTAACAGAATACATCCGCGCCGGCCTGCCCCACCACACCTTCACCGACGACGCCACCGCCCTCATCCTCCGCGTCTCCGAAGGCACCCTGCGCGCCGTCAAAAACCTCCGCGTCGATGCCCTCATCGAAACCGTGCGCGACCGCACCAAAACCGTCGACCTCAAACAGGTCAACGCCGTCCTCATGCAGCCCCACTGGCGGCACAACTCCCAGGACGAACCCGCCCAACCCATCGTAGCCACCAACCAGAAATCCAGACATCCCGCCTACCCACTTTTAACCAAACGGAGGCCGGCCCTGCGGGGACGCAACCACGCCAAGAGATAGTCAAAATAGAGACGACGCACGCCGTCGCAAAAAACGCCGGAGGGCATGGCTCACCACAAGTGACCATGCCCTCCGCGACTTACGCGAATGTAAGCGCCGTCGGGTTTGAGAAAAATGGACAGTGATTCGAGAAAAAAATCACACCTCGATTGCTTCGGCCGCGATGAAGAGCGCGTCCACCTCGGCGCTGGAGAGTCCGAGCATTGGAGCGAGCATGAGCACCGTTTTGCCGCTTCGGGCCAGCTTTGCGTCGCCGCCCCAGGCGAGCGAGACGATGGTGCGCTCTGGCTCAGGCATGGCCTGAATGGCCGCCTCGACGGCCGTGAGCTGGCCCATGGTCGCCAGCACGGCTTTGGCGCGCCAGTTGGGGATTTCACGCGGCACGCGGGGCGGGAGGGGCGGCAGATCGGATGCGGCGGCGGCGAAATCTTCGGGACCGTAAATCCGGAGGCGGCCGGGAATCGGCGGGAGTTGCACGGCGATCTCGCGCGCCTGGGCATCGAGCATGATGACGAGCGGCAGCAAGTCGAACGTGTGCGTTACCGGCTCGTGCTCGGCATCCGGAATCTGAACCGGCCCGGCGGGGATGACGCGCGGCCGAGGGCCGAGGGCGATCCGAAGATCGACAGTGACGGGTGATGATAAACGGACGTAGGTTTGTGGGATCATGGATGTCTAGAGGTATGGGTTGTAGCGTGTGCCGGGCGAGATTTTGAGACGGGCGAATGCTTTTGGGAAAATGGCAGTTCCGGCGGCGTCCAAGAAACTTCCCCGAAATCCGATGTGATCGACCGGTGTATTGATGGCCCCAAACATGTCCGCCACCAGGTAAACCGGAAATCCGACGCGGCTGGTTTGCGAGTAGCTGGTGTAGTTGACCGACGGAATCGAGATCGACCAGGTCGCCCGCGAACTGCCAGTGACGATGGCCCCGATCCAGCCGAGATCCTCGAGGTCCCCCTGGAGCTGCGCGGCCGTGCCGGTGACGGCCATGTCATAGGGGAAATGCGGCAGGGCCTGCGCCACTCCGGCGATGACGAGCGAGGTGAACGGATTGTTGCGCACGTCGCCGTTGGTCCGACTGACCACCAGCGCGCCGGTTTTCACGGCCGAATCCTGGGGATTGAGCGCGCGGCTCCAGTATTCAAAGACCCCGGCCCCGAGATCCACCACCGGCACCGGCGCGGGGACGAATTTGCCCATCGACCAGTTGATCAGGTCGGGCGACCACTGCGCCTCTAACAGTAGATAGTTTCCCGGATCAGTCCACCCTGCCCCGGAGTTGCCTGCCAGCCCCCCGCCCATGCCCGTCATGTCCAGGCAAAATCCGAACTCGAACCACTTCTCGCCCGCGTCCGCTACCACGCGAGCGCTGGAAAAACCCTCCAAATAGATCCCCGCATGCGGCATGAGCTGCGTCCCCATGCCAAACGCGAACTCGACCTCCTCGCCGCCGAAGAACACCTGGCCAACTTCCGCGCCGCCGACAAACGCTCGTTTTTTGAGTTTGGTGGTCACGGTGCTTTCGGGACGACAAACCACTTGCCGCTGATTTGCTCTTCCGGGCTCAGCGCGAGATACTCCGTAAGGCCATCCAGACCGGGCGAGAGGATGACTATTTCCGCATTGGCTCCGGGCGGGCCTTCGCCCCCAGGCACGACGCGGCTGACAGCCTCGACTTGCACGACGTGCGGCGACTGCACGGCCGCCACGGTTACGGCGGCCCCGCCGTCAGTCACCTGAACGACGACCGGCTCAGGAACAGACAAGGTGACTTGGACGATGAAGGCCACGGTTCAGACAGTTTCGAGCACGGTGATTTCGTCGCCGAGGTAGGTCTTTGGTTTCCCGGTCGCGGTATTGTCCTTGCACTTGATGCGGAACGTCCATTTCCCCTTGGTGAGTCCGGCGACGATCTGAGCCGGAATACTGAAGGTCCAAGTGGCCGCGTTGGTGATGTTGATTTGACCGGCCGTGGCGCTGGTGAGTTCCACGACGTCGGATGGCACGTCGCCTGATCTTTTGAAACGCATCGTGACCACTGAGAGCGGGTTCGCTGGCGGTGCGAAGGGACCGTCTTCGGGGCCTACTGTGATGCTGATGGACGGGACGCCTTCCCATTCATCACCTTCGGTAAATGATTCGATCTTCAGAGGTGCGAATTTCATGTGTTAGCCGGGTTCGTAGTTATCCTCCTGGGGGATGCGGAGTCGATCCACCAGCGAGCTGAAATTCATGCGGGGAGACGGGCCGACGGTGACCTTGGGTGACAGGGTTTCAAGATCGATGGACGTCTCCGCCACCGGCGCTTTCATCTGCCTCCAGCCCTCTTCCACACCCTCGCCTCTGACACTCACGAAATCACCTGGCAGCGGCACGGCCGGGGCGCTTGGAGTGAAGTCCAGTATTCCCTTGTAGGGCGTCCAATCCTGCCTCGCGAAATAGTTCACGGCCAGATCCGGCGGTGCTTCGACGAACTCCGCCCGCTCGATGAAGGCGGACGAGCCGGACGCGGCGGCGGCCTTGACGGCGGCGGCTACGGCGCTGGGGGCCATGTTGATCGCATCGACGGCGATGTCGCACTCATACCAGAGGTAACGCTCGAAATAAAGCGAGGTGTCTCCGCAGTTCGGCGTGTAGGCTTGGGACCATCCGGCGATGTCCACCGTGTCACCAGGCGCTGCCGCTTCCAGAGCCGTCTCACCGGCGCTGCCGCCCGTCGTGTCAGCCAGCAGCCATCCGCGCAGATATCTGGTTTCTTTGGTTGCACCAGCCGTGGCCAACTCGGCGGGTGTGAACGCGCCGGTGACGATGGGATACCATCCCGTGGCGGCTGCACCGCCGGAAGTCTTGAGCGAAACACCCGCTCCAGAGTAGGAGGTCGTCGTCGTTCCCGGCGATCCGCCGCCGCACCCGATTGTGGTGTAAAGCGTGCGCGAGCCTCCAGCCGGACTCATTGTGAATGATGGTTGCGCCGCCACGGCAGCTTGTAGATTCGAGTCGCGCGCCAGCAGGTTGCTCCAGGTGATTGATATCTGCGCGCTGGCCGCCGCCGCATCGATGCTGGCTCCCACCGCGTCCACGCTGGCCTGGGCCATGGCCACCGCTTTCTGCGCCGTCGTCAGCGCTTCGGTGACGAGCATGTCGGATCGCTCCTGGCCGCTCAGATAGAGGCTCAGCTTGCGGTTTGCCTCCGCCGAGTCATCGCCCGCGGTTTGCACCAGGTAGAGCACGACGTCGTCGCCATCCCGCCGGGCGTAGGCGAAGGAAACGGAAAGCGCCCTGGCTTCCGGGTAGGGAGTCAGTCTCACGCCCGTGGCTTTGTGGGAGTCGCTGTCCAGATCGATCACCATCTCGTCAGCCTCGCTGCGGGTGATGAACCGCAGTGTCGGCGGCGTGGTGGAGTAGTCCATGCGCGTCACGCAGTCCGGAGCCCACTTCAGTGCATCCTCCAGGGCGCTGGCGATGGACTGCGAGCGGAAGGCCTGCTTCGGCACAAGGTAGAGACCCGGCATGGTGGCGGGCGCTTGCAGTGGCAGCCCGGCCGCGATGCCGCGGTTCAGGATCGAGAGCAGCCGCTCGCCCAGATCCTGCTCCGGGTAGAGAACGAAAGCGCGGTCGCCTTCCAGCAGCGGGGTTTCCATCAGCCCTTGATAGGCGCTGGAAACCGTGAATCCATAGAGCCGGTCCACGAAGGAAAACGAGCGCTTGCAGATCCCGGTGAAAAGCGGCCGGCCGTCGTCATCCTTGAGCGTCAGCCATTGCTCGTCGGCGGGAATGATTCGCCCGGCCTTCGCCCGCATCGAGAAGGTTAGCTCGTCGGCATCGAGCGAGCGCAGCTTCAGCTCCGCACCCTGCACGCCGGACACCTCGAAAGAATATCCTTCGTTGCCCAGGGCTTTGCCTTCCTGCCCATGCAGGTAGAATGGAGGTTTTGCGATCATCTCAAACGGCCGAAGAGTTGGTCGATTCTGGAATCCTGTTGTCCCACCTTCTGGGTGAGCTGACTCACCACCGCCGAGAGCTTTGCCAGCGATGCGATGACGGCGTTGCCGAACCCATCGATCCCTTGACTGGCCGTGTCCACCGCGCCCTGCACCTTGGCCGTGTCCGCAGGCTTCGGCGCGAGCTGCTGGATCGCCTGCAGCGTCTGGTCGCGGTTCGCATCCATCGCCTGCTTCACCTCGCCCGTCGCGCTTCCGAGGGTGGCGACCTGCTCCTGTAGGGTTTGGTAGATGCCGTCGCGAGCGGCTTTGGCCGCCGGAGAAATATCCCCTTTGGTGTCCTGCTCCATTTTCGTGAACTCGTTCTCGACCCCACGCAAGAGGTTGAGCTTTCCTGTCTCGAAAATCTGCTGCTGATCCGCCACCGCCTGGTTGGCGTCGGCGAAGGCTTTCTGCTTGTCATCAACCGCGGTGCTCAGCGCGAGAAACTTTTCCGGATCAAGCTCGTTGACCTTGTCTTTAATGCCTTGCTGATAGGCGGCCATCGCCTGATCCAGTTCCGTGCGCGCCAGCTCCGCTCCCTGCTGACTCTCTCGCAGATTGTCGCCCAGTTTCGCGAGACCGGCCCGCAGTCTCACGGCCAGCTCGTTGGCCTCCGCCAGCGCCACGTCGCCGCCGCGCAGACGGGCGGCATCCACCTCCTGCGCCGCTCCCTGGACTTCCAGTCCTGCCAACTCATTGCGCAGCGCGGCGATGCGGCGCATCGTCGCTTCCTGGTCATTGAGCGCCGCCAGCTCGCGGCCGTAGGTTTCCGCCAGGCCTGTTTGGTTTTCGCTGGCGATTTCCCGGCGTGTCTTCAGGAGCTTCGCTGCCATCTCCGCCTGCCGCTTGAACGCGGCCTCCAGCTCATTCGCCCCTGACAATTCGCCGAGGGGATCTTTAACAGTCTTCCAGACTTTCTCCAGCGCGCCGCCCACCGTATCCAAAACGGTTTTCACGGGACCCATGGTTTCGCGCAGTGCCTCCAGTTGAATTTCAAGTTCGGGACCGAGAGTTTGTCCTGTTTCCGCCGCCAATTTCTTGAGCTGGTCGAAGCGAGCTATGGTCCCGTCCAAAAATTGATAGGACTTCACCGCCGCCATGCCTATGGCCGCTATCGACCCCGCCACGGCCGCCGCGTCCGCACTAATCAGCTTGCTGACCGAGCGATACTTTCGGCCGACCCCGAGTTGATCCGCCACGCCGCCAGCGCCAGCATCCACCGCCCCGGAGATATCAGTGCCCAGGACGCCTCGGTCATTCGCAGCTTCCCGCGCCGCCACCCGCCGCTTCGCCTCGATCACATCGATTTCCTCGAGCTTCGCACGGATGTCATCCAGCGCGTCCACCGCGTCCGGCACGCTTTTCGGAATCTCGTCGATGGCCTCGGGAATCTTATCGATGGCATCCACCGCGTCCGGAACGCTTTTGGGAATCTCGTCGATGGCCTTGGGAACCTCGTCGATGGCATCCACCGCCGTCGGGATCGACTCCGGGATCTTGTCGATGGCGGCAGGCATCTTGTCGATCTCGCGGGCCGCCTCATCCGCGCCCACGGTCTTGATCCCGATCTTGATGTCGTTGTCGTTTGCCATGTTCGTTAGGAAATCTTGGTGGCCCGCAGATAACTTCCGATCAGCGCGGTCACGTCGTTCGTGTCGTCGGATTTCAGGCTGAAGGTCAGGTCGTCCGTGCTCGCCGCGATGAACACGCCCTTGAGCATGAGCACCCACGTGCCTGCCACGGGCGAGCTTGTCGGGCTGTAGCTGCCGCCCGTCGCCACAATGCCGAGCGCCGTCTGCGGATCACAAAGATACAGCGATCCCGCGCCGCCGGTGTTCACGAGCTGAGCCGCGCCCGCCGTCGCTGCGCTGGTGATGATCAGCAGCAGTTCCACTTCGTAGGCCGCGCCGTTCTCGGGAGTGAATGCCAGCTCCGGCAGCGCCACCGGCGTGGTGTCGGTGGCGAGCACATTCCCCGTGAGCCGCTTCCAGGCGGAGGGCTTCACCGTCACCCCGCCGATGACGGCCGCGCCGGTGATCGCCAGCGTCGTGGCCGCGATGCTGCCCGCCACCGAGATCCCGGCGGAGGAGATCGTCAGCGGCGTGGCCGTGCCATCTCCCAGCCGCACCACGGCACCGGCCGGGAGGTTTCCTGTGCCGATGTGAAGGAGCTGGTCTTTGGTATTCGCCGGGCTCACGCCCGCGCCTGATAGTGTGTTGGATGCCATGATTTTTTCAGCGTTTCAGATTTTCAGCATTTCAGCTTTTACCTCAGAGATCGTCCCAGTCTCCGGATAGATCGTCCCAGTCCTGCATGATGAATGCCCACGGGATCCCGGCGTAGAGCGTGATAGGCGCTGCCGGGACCATGCGTCCGCCGGACGCGGAATACGCCGTCACCGTTTCAAAAGCGCCGGAGTCCATCAGCGGCAGCGGATTGCTCGATGAGATCACCGTGTCCTCGATGTCCCACACCTCGCCACCGGATACCTTTACGCGCAGCGCCCCGGTTTTGCCGCTCGGCAGGGAGGCTGCATGGCGCATGCAGAAGCTGTGCAGATCCGCGTGGCTCGCGTGATTGCGCACCATCGTCCATGTCACCGATGTCTCGGCACCGCCCTGCGCCTGGTTCTCGCTCCACTCCGCGCCGATGGCGGCGTAGCGCTTCTCGCGCTGCTTCACCGTGATGGTGGGTGCCTGCGTCACGATCACACCGATGTCGAGCAGACGCAGCGTGGCGTCCGCGGTGATGAAGTCGATCTGATGGAGGCTCTCTTCGTTCACGGTTGCACGGGTGATGGAGCGTCAGGTGCGGTAACAGTCCCGCTTCCGGCCGCGTTGACGGGGGCGTCCGGCGCGGAGGGCAGCCCGCCCGTCTGGATGGCGGGTGGTGCGGTGGGTGTGGAGATGTCGCCGCTTCCGGCCGCGTCGCCGGGCGCGGTTGGCGCGGAGGGAAGGCCGCCGGTTTGAATGGCGGATGGGGCGGGGGTGCCTGTGCCGCCTGCAAGGTTGGTGGCGGCCACAGCAGCCACAGATCCTGTGACAACTCCAGATGCCTCTGCGGTCACCAGAGCCGCCGCAGATGGCCACGCGTTGACCGAGCTGATGACTTGCTCTGCTGTGGTTGGACTTGATGTGTGGATGAAACCTCCCCATACTCCGGCCACGATCTTCGCCCCGTCAGATGAGGTGGCGAGCGCCTTGTGATTTCCCATCGGTCCGCGAGCAATCCATGTGAGACCACCATCTGTGGAAGTGTAAATACGCCCGGTCCCGAGAAGGGGCACCGCAGCCAGGTTCAGCCCATCATCGGATATTGCTACTCCCGTCCAATTTCCAGCACCGCCGAACACGCTCCTGGCTGTCCAGCTTGCTCCGCTATCCGTCGAAATGTAGAGACTCGCCCCAACGGCTCCAGCGATAAGTTTCGTCCCGTCAGCGGAGGATGCGATGCTATTCCAATTTCGGGTTGATTCGCGTGGCGTCCATGTCGCCCCACTATCTGTCGAAGTGTAGATCTGCTCACCAAAACCAACGGCGCAGAGTTTCGTCCCGTCTGCGGAGGATGCCAGTCTCAACCAGGTGCGAGAGGATTCCCTGGCCGTCCAGGTAGCTCCGCTGTCCGTTGATGTGTAAAGTTGGCCGCCTTGGACTGCCGCACGCCCTTGGCCCGGAGAAGAGCTTGCTGTCATCGATGTTGCAGGATCCGCAGGAATACATCGGCCTCGCCATCGAAGAGCAGCTCACCCGCGAGCACTTCTATCTGCCCTCGCATGCCACCCTCTTTGCATTCCTCGTCGAGTGCTTTGAAAAGGGTGTCGAGGTTGAGCTTGTCTCACTCATTCAGAAACTCCTCGACCGGGGTTTGCTCGACCGCGTCGGCGGCCCGTCAAACCTAACCGACCTCTACACCTACGCGCCCAGCCCCGGTCATTTCCGCCACCACTTGCAGCATGTGAAGGACAAGTTCGTCCTGCGCTCCATCATTCAGAACGCCAACGAAGCTATCGCCCAGGCATACGACGCGCCCGACGAAGTCGCCGCCCTGCTCGACACCGTCGAAGCCAAAATCCTCGCCATCCGCGAGGGTTCGGAAACCAACAAGGCCCCGTCAATCTCGTCATCAGTCAATGACGTCATCACCGAGTTCCAGAAGTTTCTCGCGGGCGAACGCAAGACGCCTGGCATCACCACCGGCTACCCGGAACTCGACCGCATGTCCGGCGGCCTCAAGCCCGGTGAGATGATCGTCGTCGCCGCCCGCCCCTCCATGGGCAAGACCTCGCTCATGATGAACATCGCCGAGCACGTCTGCATCGATCTTGCAAAACCGAGCATGGTTTTTTCCTGCGAGATGAGCGCCTTCCAGCTCGTGCAGCGCCTCATCTTCGCCCGCGCCCGTTTTGCCCTGGCAAACCTCTCCCGCGGCTACACCCCTAACAAGGGCGACCTCCAGCGCATCCAGCGCGCAGCCGTCGAGGTCGCCGCCGCCAAGCTATTCATCGACGACACCTCCGGCATCACCATCAACGAACTCCGCGCCAAGGCCCGCCGCAAAAAGCGCGACGAGGACATCCAGTTCATCGCCATCGACTACTTGCAGTTGATGAAGTCCCGCACCAAGCAGGCGGAGAATTCCCGCGAGCGTGAGATCGCCGAGATCAGCGCCGGGATCAAAGGCCTCGCGAAAGAGCTGGGCATCCCCATCGTCATCCTCGCCCAGCTCAATCGCGGCCCTGAAGGACGCGCCGGAAAATCACTCGGCGTGCCACGCATGTCGGACCTTCGCGAGTCCGGTGCCATCGAGCAGGACGCCGATCTCGTAGCCCTCCTTTACCGCTCCGCCTACTACGCCGACGACGCAGAGGAGAAGGCCGAACTCGCCGGGAAATCTGAGCTTGTCCTGGCAAAGAACCGCAACGGCGAAACCGGCACCGTCCCGCTCACCTTCATCGCAGATCTCATGCGCTTCGAATCCGCAGCGCGCACCAACGAAACCGAATAATCCGCCACCCAACGCACACCATGAACAAAACCGAAACCACCCTCGTGAAACGCGAGGCCCGCCAGCTCAAGTCCACCCTCAACACCCGCCAGAAACAAACCGCCCGCGAGATCAAAAAACGCCGGGACATCATCCGCTCCACCGAGCGCGAAATCAGCACCATCGAGCGCGAAACCGCCGCCTTCGTCAAATCCACCAGCGACCGGCTCGCCATCCTCGAAGGCCGCCTTAACTCCTGATCCCATCACCAACCCACCCACCATCATGTTTGACCAACTCAGCACCGAACAACTCATCCACCGGGGCCGCCAACTCTGCACCGTCATCGCCGAGTCAAAACTCGAACTCGACGCCATCGAACAGGTCCTCCGCGACCGCGCCCTTGCCATGCCTCACGAGCCTCTTGCCGATGGCAACCGCGAGGGCCGCCGCGCCACCCTCCGCGACGGAATCCAACAGGTCGCCGTTCTCTTCGAGTCGGACATCCTCAAGGCCTCATTCGTCTCCGATTCCCCGGTCGCGAAAGCCGTCCTTCCCTTGCTGGATGCGGACCAGGTGAAAGCACTCTTCCGCAAGAAAACCACCTACGAGCGAGCCGTCAAAGACGGTCACAAATTCCGCCTCCAATGCGCCGACCTGCTTCCCGGCGAACTCGCCGCCCAGGTCATTGATCTCCTCAAGGATCGCGACCGCAACGGCATCGTCAAAAGCAAGTCCGTCATCGAGTGGAAATCCTCCGCCGCCTAACCACCCTCGGCCATGGCACCGGCGCGCCCGGCCAGCGCACTCACTCATTTCGCCGGTGCCTTTATTCTCCAACCCCACCACCACCCATGAACTATACAAACCTCGCCCACCTCATTCGCCGTCGCTCCGAAGGCATGCTTACGAGTCGTCTAATGCCGGAGCAATCCATCACCGACCAGCGCGACAATGCCGAGCTGCTCAACTGCCTTGCCCGCATGCTCGAAGGAAAACCCATCCACAAGGCATTTGGTGCTCCTGGTGATTGGGGATACGGCACACCCATCGGCGACGCGTTGATTGCGGCCTATCAGGCCCCATCCCCCGAAGCGCCCAAGCCACTGATGTGCAGACTCGCCGAACTCGTCGAGGAATTCTCCGTCGAGGAAAAGCGGTTCCACGATCTTCGCAATGACGAAGCTGAAACGACGATCTTCGCCGCTCGCGAGCGCCTCAAGGAAGTCGTGGCCGAGTTCATCGCCGACATGCGCTCCGCGAGCGAAAAATAACCTCCAACCCCACACCACCCACAATCCCATGAAAAAGTATCTGCGCCACCGCACCTCAAAGGAAATCCGAACGGCATGCCGTGCCCGTGGCTTCACCTTCTCTGACAAGAAATACAACGAAGGCAGTGATTACATCACCTTCACTTTCGCACACGGCAACGTCCGCTGCTTTGTCTGTTATTCCACCGTCAACGGCAGGGCGTTTGGCGAACTCGCCGGGGTGCCTAAGAGCCAATGGTTTTCCACCGACAGCACGGAGCATGAAAAATGTCCATGGTTCAAGGCCCTGCTCGATTTCATCTACGTCGACGAGCCTGCTACCTGTGCCCGCTAATCCACACCCCAACCCACCCGCCACCATGAAACACACCTACCACTACCATTTTTTCCGCCAGCTCAAAAACGGCTCCATCAATCACCACTTCGGAGTCCTCATTCGAAGCGGCCTTATCGACAGCCCGGAAGAATATGCATCCGCCGTCGAATTCCTCTGCAAAAAACACCGCGCCCCGGCTGGTGAAGTCGCCGTCAGCAACTTGTCCCTCCTCTCGTCAATCCCCGCCTGATCCCCACCCCCAACCCACCCACCGCCATGTCCAACGAATTACCCATCACCGATCCACCCCGCTGGTCTGTCAGAACCAAATATCACAGCCAGTCCAAAGAGGAAAAACGCCGCAAGGAAGAGCCCGTCATCAAACACCACGAACTGACCTTCGGTGGAGTCTCCCACGAAAAGGGAAAGGGCGAGGGCGAACTCGAACGCCTGCGCTCCCTGGCCATCATCTTCAACCGCCGCCAAGTCATCCCTCGCCGCCTCGCCGTCGAGTGCGCCGCGGACGCTCCAAACGCCCGCATCTACCTCCAAAAAATCTCCGGCCTCCGCTGATCATGAGCCCGGAAACCCCATTCACCATCGCGCTTTCACGAGACGAAATGATCGCCCTCATCCGGTTCCACAGTTCCAAATGCCGGGCGATCCCCAAAAAGCTCGGCCAGGAATCCCTGAAACTATCCCTGGGACCATTCCCCAAAATGAAGGAGATGAAAGCCCTGCATGACGCCGCGAAAAACGTCCTGACCTATCATTCCACCCGCGCCCGCGGAATCCTCAGCATCATCAAACCGGACTGACATGGACCCATTCTTCTTCGGCTGGCTTCTCCTCATCCTCGCCGCCCTCGGTTGGGATCTGGGAGCCAGGGCCATTTCCCTGGTCGCCGCCCTCATGGGCATCCTCAACATCCTCGCCGCAATCACCCCCAAGCCCTGACATCATGAGCACGATCAAAAAGACCGCTAAGCCGGCCGCCGCGAAGCCCCTCAAAAAGCGAGGCAACATGAAGCCTGCGGAAATCACCCCGCTCGTCATCGCCGCCCGCAAGGCATTCGATGTCCAGGACCGTGCCGGCCTCGTCGAGTTCCAAGGATCGGACGCGAAACGATTCGACGCTTGGAGGCATCAGCAGTGCATGGACGCCGTGGAAAAACCCGGCATCACCTCATGCAACCATGGCGACTTCCAGCCGCTCCTCGCCCATTTCCAAACCCTCGCGGGTGATGACGACGCCGCATTCCGCAGCCTCATGAAAACCGGCAAGCCCACCGACCACGCCGCCCCAGGCGACACCCACGAGGCCCGCCGCATCCTCGTTCATCAGATCGCCGATGCCCTGGCTGTCCATCATCACCTCTCGTCGTCGGACACGGCCACGCTCCTGGCTGAGGCCATGGAATTCAACCGCCATTTCCACCCCGGCACCCAGTGGAAAGCCAGCCCGGCTCGCATTGCGTTCGACAAGATGCTCGCCCGCAAGGCCGCCATTGAAGCCAAAGGCAAAGGCCCCATCGGCGTCGGCTACGTCGTCTATCTCACCCGCCAGAAAACCCGCCGTCCGGATCTGACCCTCGGCAACGACTGGCAAGCCGGTCTCGCCGACCGCTGCACCGCCCACCAGCTCACCCAGATCCGCGACACCGTCATCAACCGCATCGCCGCCGTCGAGGGCACCGGAGCCGCCAAGGCCCGCAACAAATCCCAGCGCGGCCGCAAGGCCGCCGCCGCCCGCTCCCCCAAAATCCTCGCCCCTCGGCCGGGCACCGATTTCCAGTGACCTGCAACCCCGCTGCACACCTCATGCATCTCCTCTGCAAGGCTCCTGATTTATTCTCAAACCTGTGTCCATTCGCCGGATTCGCCCGGCTATTCTCAAACCTCCCCGTCGCTTCCGTTGAGCGCTGCAAGTCCCCAGTTTCCGGGCTTGCCCCCGCTATCCCTCGATAGCCCCCAGTTTCTCGAATCCCGTGTCCCGGTCATGCGAAAACCCGGAGGGCCGAGTCTCTACCATGCCTCGGAAAATCCCGGGGTTTGGGGCAGCGCCCCATGAATCTGCAACCGCCACATCGTAAGCCGCACCCCGAACTACGACGCCACGGGACCCCAAACACGATGTCAGCGTGGAAATCCCTCGAAAATCACGGACTCGCGGAATTGCTTGGGGGACATCCCGTAATATTGCTTGAAGACTCGCGAAAAGTGGTAGCTGTCCTCGTAGCCAATCCTGCCTGCGGCCTCCTTGATCAACAACTGGTCCCGCAGTAGCAGTTCGCCGGCGCGGTTCATCTTGAGACGGGTGACCATCTGCCACGGGCTTTCCCCGGCGTATTTCTTGAACACCCTGGAAAGATGTCCCGTCGAGACATGGCATGTGTCAGCGAGGCCATCAACCGAGCCGATTTCGGCGTAGTGTTGTTCAATGAAGGACAAGCAGCGGGCATAGGTGATGTAGCTGCGGGATTCGGATTCATTGAGATCCACCGCCTTGAAGCGGGTCAGCAGGGAGACAAGCTCGAGAATGGAGCGAAGAATGCGCTGGCAACCCTTGCCACCATGTTTGCCGGTTTCCTGAATCTGCTGGAAAAGCCCGTGCATGCTTTTGAGGTTGCTCATCTGATGTGGGCTGGGTGAGTTCATGAAAGGATCTCCAATGACCTTTACCACATCAGTGCCCGTGAAATCCACGAAGAACTTGATCAGTGGGCCCTCTCCCGTGTTTCGGAGCCAGTGGTGGGTCCGCGGACCATAGAAGAAAATACTGCCGGCTTTGAGCTGATAACTCGTGCCGTCAAGAGTCAGATCGCATGCGCCACTGACGATGTATTCCATCCCAAAGTAATCGAAATGGCTGCGGTCGATGCAATAGTTCAGGTCGCAATATTCCAGTCCTCCACAGGTAACGGTAAAACCACGCTCTGCCGAGGGTTTCAGGTCCAGGAAGAAATAGTCACTCTCCATGACTTGCTGGGAGATGAAATCCGGGTTGGGAGTCGGTTTGGATGACGGGGATGACTTCGACATGCGGCAGGTTCAAAGGTCATGAATATCCATCACGAAGTTTGTTTTGTCGATTCCAATCATGCGCGGAGAAGTTATTTTGAGAGTGTTGCGCGCGATATTTCCAGCGTCCGCACATCCCAAATGCGGCCATCTGGAAATGAAAGGAATTTCCATCCAAAACTTAAGAGCATGCAACTACCCAGGACAATGATGGCAGCCTACCTCCCGGGCAACAGCACGACCGAGCTCAAGGAAGCGCCCGTGCCCGAACCCGGACACGGCGAAGTCCTGTTGCGTATGAAAGCCTCGACGATCTGCGGCAGCGACATTCGAGCAATTTACCGCGAGCATCTGGGGAAGGGGCCGGAAGCCTATCAGAATAAAATCGCCGGACATGAGCCCTGTGGTCAGATCGTGAAAACCGGCCCGGGCATGAAGCGGTTCAAGGTTGGAGACCGGGTGGTGGTCTATCACATTTCCGGCTGCGGATTGTGCAACGACTGCCGCCGCGGCTACATGATCAGCTGCACCAGCCCGTTGCGGGCCGCCTACGGTTGGCAGCGGGATGGCGGAATGGCGGATTATTGTTTGGTTGAGGAAAAAGACCTCTGCCTGCTGCCCGATGAGCTGAGTTATGTCGATGGCGCGCAGGTGGCGTGTGGATTTGGCACGGTCTATGAGGGATTGGAAAAGATTGGCGTCAGCGGCAACGATGCGGTGCTCATCACCGGTCTCGGTCCAGTGGGTCTCGCCGCCGCCATGCTGTGCCGTGCGCTTGGCACCGCCCAAATCATCGGCATCGATGTGGTGCCGGAGCGCATGGAAATCGCCACGCGCATGGGGCTTTGCGACCATGTCCTGACTGCCGGGCCCGACAATGTTGCTCAAATCATGGCGCTCACTGGAGCACGCGGCGTCGAGCGGTCCGTCGATTGCTCCGGTAGCGCGGCTGCCCGACTCACTGCGATCCAAGCCGCCAGGAAATGGGGGAAAATCGTCTTCATCGGCGAGGGCGGTTCCTGCGAGTTCCAGCCATCGCGGGACATCATCCATGATCAAAAGGAAATCTATGGCTCATGGGTCACCAACATCTGGCGAATGGAAGAACTGCTCGAACGCCTGGTCCGCTGGAAAATCCATCCGGAAGACCTGGTCACACACCGTTTCCCTCTGGGCGATGTGGCCCTGGCTTACGATTTGATGGACGGCGGCCGCTGCGGCAAAGTGGCGGTTTGTTTCGACGAGGAACTCGCGCACGAAAGCAGCGGTGCCAACTTGGCCGCCGGCCACGAATGCGGATGCCCTAACCACTGAATATTGAACCCATGTTAAAAGGCATCTCACCCCTCATCAATCCGGCGCTGCTGGAAGTCATGGACCGCATGGGGCATGGCGACGAAGTGGATCCCTCCATCGTGCCGACCCGCACCCTCTATACCGGAATCAGAATGCCCGCCATCGGCTTGGGCACTTTCGGCTCCGACTCCGTGAGCAATGAGGCCATCGCCGATGCGGTGGTTGGCGCGGCCGCCGTCGGTTACCGGCACTTTGACTGCGCATCCGTTTATGGCAATGAATCCTTGATCGGGCGGTCCCTGCGCACGGTCATGGATGCAGGAGTGGCCCGCGAGGACCTGTGGATCACCTCGAAGTTATGGAACGACATGCACGGTGAGGGCGATGTGCTCAAATCCTGCCAACAGTCGTTAGATGATCTGGGGCTGGATTACCTCGACCTTTACCTCGTGCACTGGCCTTTCCCCAACTTCCATCCGCCGAAGTGCGATGTGAGTTCACGCTCACCCGATGCACGGCCCTACACTCATGAGAACTTCATGAAGACCTGGCGCCAGATGGAGCAGTTGATCGGGAACGGTCAGGTCCGTCACATTGGCACCTCAAATGTGACCATACCCAAGCTGGAACTCATCCTGCGCGATGCCCTCATCCAGCCGGCGGTGAATGAAATGGAATTGCACCCGCAGTTCCAACAGCAGGAACTCTTTGATTACGTGGTGGCACACGGCATCGTGCCGGTTGGCTATAGCCCGATCGGTTCGCCCGCCCGCCCCGAGCGGGATCGCACCCCCGAGGACACGGTGGACATAGAAGACCCTGTGATCGTGGAAATTGCTACGAAACACGGCATCCATCCCGCCACCCTGTGTGTGAAATGGGCGGCCCAGCGTGGGCAGGTGCCGATCCCGATGTCCACCAAGCGCCGCAACTATCTGGCCAACCTGACAAGTGTCTGCGGCGATCCTCTGACTGCGGAGGAAATGCAGGCCATCGCAGGAATCGACTGCGGTTCCCGCCTCATCAAAGGGCACGTTTTCCTGTGGGAGGGGGCCAATGACTGGCGCGACCTGTGGGATCTTGACGGCACCATCACCACTTGATTCAGATTTTTTCGTGCCTCGATCAACTAGGCGAGGTGCTGGCTGGTTGATTCAGCCTCAGTCACGCGGGTGTTAGTCGGGCCAGTGGCCGCGCCATTCGGGGCGGCGGGTGAGGCGGTTCACATCGGGACCGGGTGATGTTTCCTTGGCGGGGTCCCAAGAGATTTCCCGTCCGCCGAGTCGCACCGAGATGTGGCCGTGTTCAGCGTCCTGCATGTTGCGTTCGCGGGATTTGACGCTGCGGATGAAGTTCTCCCTGTCGCCCCAAGAGGGCAGTTGGATCGCGGCTTCATCGAGCACGGCGAGAATCTTCGGGACGGAAACCTCGATATCCGGCATCTTTGGATCGGGTTCCCCATATACCATGCTTTGATCCATCCCTCGTCACCTTCAAAGCGGATATATACTTCCGCTTCGTCAGCAGAATCTGTGTGGACAGGGAGGCTCAGGAAGGGGAAATTTTTCGGGGAAATTTTTCTTTCCGTTAAATCGTTAAAATCTCAGCGGGCTGGCTGATGGACATTCGATAGGAGAATCCGATCTCACTTGCAAGCTCCGAACGTTCTCCCGCGCTGGGACGAGGCGGCGGAACCGGCCCGTCCCAGCGCGGTGGCCAGTTGCCCCAGTTCCTTGTGTCCCCTCACGTATTCCAGCAACTCCTCAAAAGCCTCTTCTCCCGCCTCCGCGCCCTGGACCCTGCGCAACCGGTTCATGCGCTTCACCACCTCGCTCTGATGCTTCCAGGAAAGCTTTCCGCACAGTCCGCGCTCGACATGCACCAGACACTCCTGCTGCACCGCATCAGGCCAGAAATGCCTCACCGCCTTGGCGATCGCCTCGCTTCCATCACGAACTAACAGTAATTTGCTTACCGTGCCCGCCTGCAACCCGTGACGGGGGTTTTGCTATGTCGAGGTGTCCGAGGAAAAAACTAACTCCCGGCCGTGCGGAACTCCTTGCCGCTGCGGTTCCAGGGAGCCTTGGCCAGGAAGATGGCCATGCCGCAGATGTCGGTGATGCCGGCGAAAACCAAGCCGGCGCCGACAAATGCGGAAAGGAGGAAAAATCCCGGATGATAGAACCAGCCGAGGCTCACACCGGTGAGAACCAGCAAACCGGCGCCGATGCGGACCTGGCGCTCGATGGAGATGGTCTTCCTCCCGCGCAGCACCGGCAGGCCGGCGGCGTCCCAGGCTTTGGTGCCACCTTCGACGACGTGCAGATCTCCCAACCCCGCGCTTTCGAGTTGTGCCGCCGCCTTTACGGAGCGAATTCCCGAGGCGCAGAGGATGTAAACCGGGCCGGCATCCGCCCCCCGGGCATCCTCCACACGCTTCCGGTCGAGGATATCGAGCGGAACGAGCACGGCTCCCTCCGCATGGATTTCCTCGAACTCCGCTGGTGTCCTCACATCCAGGAGGATTCCCAGGCCGCTCTTTATGGCGGCGGCCGCTTCGACGGCTGAAATGGTGAAGTGTGACATTGTCCTGCAGGTTGTAGGTGTTTTCCCCGGAGCGCAACACGTTAGAACACCCAGCCAAGGCTGAGACCGAACGAATCCTGGTTCATGCTGAGGTCGGCATCGGTTTGAGGGCCAAAGGCGTTCCCGGAACCCTTCACCGTCTCTTCGAATGCGTGGACATAAAACGCGGAGAGCTCCCAGTTTTCGCGGAAGCGCCAGGTCAGACCGGCCGTCGCGTGATGTTGGACCACTCCGGGGGCGAGGATGTTGAAATAGGTTTGATCCTCCTCGATCGGCTGGGTGGTGTAGTTGTAGCCGACACGAAGCGTCAGATCCTCTGTCACATCGTAGGCGATGCCGGTCTTGATGACCGTGACGTCATTCCAGCCGAATCCGGGGCCTTCGTCCGAACCCAGCCCATTGGCAAGGCGGGCAAAACTCAGGTTGTTGCCGACCGAATTGACTTCGCTGTAAAAGATGCGCTCCACGTCAAAGGCGAAGGTGAGTTTTTCGTTCGGGTGAACCGCGAAGCCCAGCGCGAAGTTGGAAGGGATGTCAAAATCGCCCTGCTCCGCGAACAGACCCTTGTAGTCGTCGAACTCGCTCGCATAAATGCGGCTCTGGTAGGTCGCACCGATGGTCAGGTATTCATTGATCTTTCCGGTGTAGCCGATGCGGAAACCAAGACCGAAGGAATCATCATAGTCGTCATTGGTGATGCCGAATTCCTCCAAGCCCTCGGCCTTGAAGCGCTGGTAGGCGAGAATCGGCGAAATCCCGACGGCGTGACCTTCGGTGATCTTGTAGGAAACCGTCGGTGCCACAAAGAGCTGGCTCAAATCAATGCCGGCGTCCGAGGGCGTGCCGGGAGCCGGAGTGTCAAACAAAGGCGCGGAGTAGTCGGTGTTCATCCCGCCGTTGCCATAGACCGCCAGCGCGACGTCGATCTTCTCCGAGAGTCCGTATTTGAAACCGATTTCCGGGATGATGAAATCGCTCGTTCCGTTCCCGCTGTACTCGGTGCCGCCCAGGCTGGCCGTGCGGTCGGGATGGAAATACGTCAGTCCGAAGTCCAGCCGGTCTTCCAGAAACGCGATTCCCGCAGGGTTGGTGGCCGGTGCGATCGAATCCTGGGCAAAGGCGACACCCGCGCCGCCGATTCCCTTGGCTTTGACCCCGTAGCCAAAGTCGAAGTATCCGTCTGTGGCGTAGGCGGGGGAAACTGCCAGCACGGCAAAACTAGCGATTGCAAGCCGGGGCGTGTATCCTTGGCGGTGGTTGGCACGATAATGGTTCACTGGTTTGTGGGGATTTGTTGGTTCGTGGAATCAATTTGAAAGGTCATCGTCCGAATTTTCTCTACTTTGACTTGGCGAAGTCCTATAAAGCCAGTAGGGAATAATCAAGGATTTTTTTCCGTTCCTATGGAACTTCCAATTGGCCTTGCAATGCGCATGCACGTATTCAGACTTCAAAAGCAGCGAACATGAAGATTTCAAAACGAGGAGAGTATGCGATGCGTTCGCTGATCGATCTGGCCATGGCATGTGCGGTGGGCAGGGATTTGGTGCCGTTGAGCGCCTTGGCGGAATCCCAGAATATTCCGGGATCCTTTCTCGAGCAGATCCTGATGCAACTGAAGCGCGCGGGAATTCTCAAAAGCACCAGGGGCAAATACGGCGGCTACGCGCTCGCCAAGCCCGCGAAGGAGATCATCATGGGAGATCTGGTGCGCTTGATCGACGGGCCGTTGGCACCCATCGCATGCGCCAGCCAGACGGCATATGCCCCTTGCTCTTGCCCGGATGAAGCCCATTGCGGCTTGAGATTGCTGATGGTGGACGTGCGGCAATCCATCTCCAATGTCATGGACAAATACAGCCTGGAGCAGGTCGCCAACGTGACGCTTACGAAGCTGCAGGAGGCGGGCTTGGAACCCGAAGTCGTGCATCAAATCCGCCACATGTCGCTGGAGCAACGCGCCAAGAAAATCAAGAAATTCATTCCCCCGCAGGCGGAACCGGATTTCATGATCTGATTTTCCCTCAAGGACCCCAGAGAGGGGGCGCGAGGCTTTTATACCCTACTCATTAAAATTAGTTTGACTTACATGAATTTGATTCGTTATTCGTCGCCGGTGTTCACGATGCTGACCCTGTCAAGGGAGGCGGAAGTTCCTGACCTGCCGGCATCTGAACACCCAGCGCACTGGGTGGGAAGACCACGGGCATCCCAACAAGCCTCCCATGATCGCAGCCAACTCACCCACTCATCCAGATCGGCGGAAATCGTGCCAGCGGCGATGTAGCCGTTGAGGACGACTGTTGAGGCATGGCCGCAAATCAGACCGTGATTACCGGCCCGTGCCGCCGATCCGTTCGCCGGGTCACCCGGTCGAACCGGGGCTGACCTGGCGCATTCAAGCAGCTTGGATGCGCCGCTTTCCAATACTCCACTTTTCTCTCCATGAACTATTCCGTTTTCAAATTCTTCGAAATCTCAACCCCACTTTCCATCACCGTCCCCTCTCCCAGACTGGATCTGATGCTTCTCACCTGGGAACACATCGCCGCGCGCTATTTGTCCCTCATCCAGTCCAATCCGGAGTTGTCCGGCAGAGTCCGCGCGATCCGCCTCCTGGCCGTCCACGATGCCATTCAATCGGTCATCGATCCGGGCAATGGCCGTGTTTACAAGGAACCCTCTGCGGGCCGGACCACGGAGGCGGCCTTTGCGGCGGCGGTGCAGGCATCCCATGACATTCTTGCCACTGTTTTCACCGCAACCCGCGAGCGCCGGGATCTGGCGGATTTGCTGGCGGAAAGCCTCTCGCTCATCAGCGGCGAAAAAGAAAAGGCAGCCGGCATCCTCAGCGGCCAGCAAAGTGCCAAGTCCTATCTCAACACATTCATCTCCCTCCTGCTCAGCAACTCGCCTCCGCCGAAGGCCGCTCCGGCCCACCGCCCTCGCGAACTCGCGCTGGCCGGCAGTGGTGGCTTTTGAGCACTCCATCCAGGACCTGCTCTCCACGCCGTCCTCGAGAATCCGCAATCAACAAAATTTCGACACTTGATCCGACAAAAAATATGAAAAATCTCCTCATTCCTGCCATTCCCCTCCTTCTCTCGATGAGTGGCCCGGCGTCCGCCGCACTGCTTTGGACCACAAGTTTCACCGGCACGGATGGAACCACGAGAAACCTCGTCAATACCACAACGGATGTCGCCTTCACCGACGTCCTGACGGCTGACTACGCCAATCTCACCTTCCAGGACACCTCTTTCACGGGCACGGTGTTCCACCACAGTGGCAATCTGGCGGGAGGCGATCATTTCAGCCCGCGCACCAACGTGGACAACCCGGGAGCGGCCAGTCCCCAAAACGGCGGTTGGTGGCAGTCCGAGTTCCGCTACGCAGGCGGCAGCCAGAGGATCTCGCTCGAAAACGTGGTGTTCGACGTCGTCTGGACGAACTCATCGGGAAACCGACAGGCCGGTGACGTGATCGTCCGGGACATTACATTCAGCGCGGAATACAGCCTCAACGCCGGCACCACCTGGAACCCGATCGCCGCCGCGCAGACTTACAACCTCACCGTCAATCCCGGGACCGCCCTACAACAGTATCAGAACAAAACCTACACCTTCGCGTCACCCTTGGCGGTTGACCATGCGGCGCAGGATCTCTGGCTGCGCGTGAGGGCGGAAAACGCCAACGCGACCGCCGGAGCCTACGTCAACATCAGGGACATCAGCTTCAGCGGGACGGTGGTGCCGGAACCCGGAACCACCCTGCTCGGGAGCATCGGAGGACTCATTCTGCTACGGCGCAAGCGGCGTATGCATCACAATTGAAATCCCTGCCGCACCACGCCCATGAAATCCGGATTCTCCAGTGCATTCCTCCTTGCGGCGTCAGCCCTATTCGCCGCCGCACAGGCACCCAGACCCCACATCCTCTTCATCCTCGCGGATGATCTGGGCTGGGGCGACCTCGGCGTTTTCTATCAGAACAGCCGCAACTTCGCCACCAACCGCGCCACCCCGGCCTTTGCCACACCGAATCTCGATGCGATCGCCGCCTCCGGCCTCCAATTGCGGCGTCACTACAGCCCGGCCCCCGTTTGCGCTCCCTCGCGGGCCTCGCTGCTGCTCGGAGTCCATCAGGGGCACGCCAATGTGCGGGACAACCAATTCGACAAGGCTCTGGAAAACAACCACACGCTCGCCTCGGTCCTCAAGCAGGCGGGCTATGCCACCGCTCTCATCGGAAAATACGGACTTCAGGGCAGCGGACTGCCCGCCCCGGCGCGACCGGAACTGAGGGGTTTCGACGATTTCTTCGGCTATCTGGAACACGGCGATGCCCACTACCACTACCCCAAGGAAAGCGGTGCCAACGTCTATGAAGGCACCACCGAAATCACCGCCGATCTTGACAAGAGCTATTCCACCGACCTCATCGCCGCGCGCGCCAAGAAGTGGATTGCCAACCATCAGGAAACCGCCCCCTCACAACCTTTTTTCCTGTATCTTCCGTTCACCGCACCCCACGCCCGGCTCGACGTGCCGACCCAGGCCTACCCGCCCGGCAAGGGACTCTCAGGCGGACTTCAATGGACCGGCACTCCCGGGGCCGTCATCAACACCGCCAGCGGCACCATCAACTCGTGGATTCATCCGGATTATGAAAATGCCACCTACGATGATGACAACAATCCGGCCACGGCGGAAATCGCCTGGCCGGCCTACGCCAAGCGCCATGCCACGATGATCCGCCGCCTCGACGATGCCATCGCGGACCTCGACCAGACACTCGCGGACCTGGGCATCCGGAACAACACGCTCATCGTGTTCACTTCGGATAACGGCCCTCACAACGAGGCGGGCTCCGGTGGTTCCTTTGCCTACAATCCCACCTTCTTCGATTCCTTCGGGCCGCTGGATGGCATCAAGCGGGATACCTGGGAAGGCGGCATCCGCGAGCCCGCCATCGTCCGCTGGCCCGGCCACATCGCGGCGGGTGGCATCTCGTCGAATCCCTCACAGTTCCATGACTGGCTGCCCACCTTTGCCGAGCTTGCCGGTGTGGCCATTCCAGCAAGGGCGGATGGGGTTTCCCTGGTGCCGACTCTCACCGGAACCGGTGTTCAGAAACCGGGCACCATTTACGTTGAATACAACTTCGCTGGCAGCACGCCGTCCTATGCCGAGTTTGAAACGTCGCGCCGCGGAGCCACCCGCAATCAGGAACAGGTCATCCATCTGGAGGGCTACAAGGGCATCCGCTACAACGTCACCTCCGCCGCGGATGACTTCCAGATTTATGACACCCTCAACGATCCCGGGGAAACGACCAATCTGGCGGGAAGCAGCGCCTTTTTCGTCGGTCTCCAGCAACGCATGAAGGACCGCGTGCTCCAGGTCCGCCGAGCCGGTGGCGGAGTTTCCCGGCCCTATGACACGGCGCTGGTTCCGCCCGCCGCTCCGCCTGCAGTCGTCCAAGGCCTCGACTACAGCGCCTATGAAAAGGCCGCTCCCTGGGTCCCCGGCTGGGAAAACGAAACCGCGACGGCAACCGGCACCGTGGGCTTTCCGGATCTTTCCGTCGCCACCCGCGCCGATGACGTCGGTCTGAGCTTCACCGGATACCTTTTCATCCCGGCGGATGGCACTTATGATTTCCATCTCAGCACCGACACCGGAGCCTTCGTCCGCTTGCATGACGCCCAGCTCATCGATGCCGACTTCGGCTATAGCGCAGGGACCGAAAAGGCATCCGGCGGCATTCCGCTCAAGGCCGGCTACCATCCCATCCGCATCCATTACCGCCGAGGCAGCGCCGCACTTCCCCATCTGGACTTGCAATGGTCCGGGCCCGGAATCGCAAAACAAAGCATCCCGGCCAGCGCCTACTTCCGTGAAGGGATTCCGGTTCCCATCCCCCCAAGCGCCCTCCCGGACAATGCCTCCACCACTGGCGGGAATCCTGTGAGCATCGCGGTGCTCGCCAATGACACGGACGACGGAACGCCCGCCCCGTTGGCGCTTGTTTCCGTCAGCCAGCCGCAGAACGGAAGCGCCGCGCTTGACGGGTCCTCCGTCACCTACACTCCCCGCGCCGGATTCTATGGCAAGGACGAGTTCACCTACACAATCACCGATGGCCAATCCCAGGCCAGCGCCCCGGTCCGCGTCGAGGTATTTGCCTCCAACAGCGATCTCTGGTTTCCCCTCGATGAAACATCCGGTGTGACCGCCTCCGAAGCCGGCGGCCGCCCGCTGGGAACTCTGGCGAACTTTTCCTCCCCCGGCTGGACTGCGGGAAAACTTTCCGGCGGCCTCCGCTTCAACAGCGCGGCCACCACGGAAAAAGTCACCCTCGCCGGCCAGAAAGGGGTGGTTGGCACCGCCGCCAGGACCGTCGCTTTCTGGGTCAATGCCGATGCGGATCAAGGCAGTGGCATCCGCTCCACCCTCATCTCCTGGGGTGCCTCCAACGGCTCCGGAACCAACAACGGCCGCCGCTTCGATATCAACCTCAACCACAGCACCGGCTACCGTTTCCGCGTCGAATTCAACGGCGGAGGCGTGAACTTCGACTCCGCGACGATTTCCGACCCGCGCGGTGCGGGCTGGGTCCATGTGGCGATTGTCGTCCCCACCAATGGCACGATTGGTTCGCCAGTCGGATACCTCAACGGCCAGGCCGCCACCAATGTCTATGAAGGCGGTGCGGCCTCCAGCACGGCGATCAACACCGGCAACACCAACGACATCACCTTCGGAAATTGGGCGACCGATGCCTCGCGCCCATTCCGCGGAATCCTCGATGACGTGCGCATCTACCCGCGGGACCTGGGCGCTGCGGAAATCGCCACGCTCGCGGCCATTTCACCAACGGAGACCGCCGCCACCATCTGGCACTTCCGCCACACTGGAAACTCGGCTCCCACCGCCGCTGACTGGTCGGACGACCTCGATGCCGACGGCTTTTCCACTACCCTGGAATATGCCCTCGGAGGAAATCCAACATCATCTAGCAGCTCCATCGCCCCCCGCCTCGGGCTGGAAAACACCTTCATTTTCAATCGTCGCAGAAGCGGTATTCCCGCCAGCGCCTATGTTGTCGAGCAATCCGAAACCCTCGCCAACTGGCTGCCGGTCATCGGCAGCACGATGGTCGTCTCCCACCCGGAACTGCCGGAGATCGATCAAGTCACCGTCACCCCGCAACCATCAGCCTCGCCCGAAGTCTTCCTGCGCCTGCGGGTGGATCCTTGAGGGGATTGCCTCGGACCGGACCGGAGGTCACACCCAACGGCGGATGAATCGTGGTGGATAAAGACGGCGGGCATCGGGCTCATGGAGCCCATCGACCACGGCGCGGACGTCGTCGCGCTTTCCGCCACCCAATACATCGGCGGGCTTGGAACCCGAAGTCGTTCACCAAATCCGCCACATGTCGCTGGAGCAACGCGCCAAGGAAATCAAGAAATTCATTCCCCCGCAGGCGGAACCGGATTTCATGATCTGATTTTCCTGTTCGACTGGCTCATCCGAGCACGGATTCCAGTGGCAGGTCGGTGTCGAACTCATTGTCGAACAGCCATTCCTGGTTGTAGATCTTCGATTCGTATTTCAACCCGGAATCGCAGAGGATCGTGACGATGGTAAGACCGGGACCGTGTTCCATGGCGTAGCGCACGGCGGCGGCGATGTTGATGCCGCTGGAAAGCCCGAGGCAGAGTCCCTCGTGAAGCAGATGATGGATGATGGTGAGCGCCGTCTGATCGGCGATGCGGTAGGCGGCATCGGTTTGAAAACCCTCGAGGTTTTTGGTGATCCGGCCCTGCCCGATTCCTTCGGCGAACGAGTCGCCGTCGTCTTCATCGAGATGGCCATGGGTGAACCAGGACCAGATGGCGGCCCCATAAGGATCCGCGCAAATCGAGGCGATGTTGGAATTTTTGGATTTGAGAAACTGCGAGGTGCCCACCAGTGTGCCGCCGGTGCCAACCGAAGCGGCGAATGCATTCACCGTGCCGGCGGTCTGCCGCCAGATTTCCGGTCCTGTCGTGCGGAAATGTGCCTCGCGGTTCGCCGTGTTGTCGAACTGGTTGGCCCAGAACCAGCCATTCTTTTCAGCGAGATCACTTGCGATATGATTGTAGTTTCCAGGATCGGTGTAGGGCTTGGCAGGCACGGTGATGACATCGGCACCGAGCGTTTCGAGGATGCGGATTTTCTCCGGCGCCTGGGTCTCTGGAATGACGATGACCGTGTCGTGCCCTCGCGCCCTGCCGATGACCGTCAGGCCAATGCCGGTATTGCCGGCCGTGCCCTCGACGATGGTTTGTCCGGGTAACAGCAAACCCTGTTCCTCGGCACGGGTGATGATGCCCCATGCCGCGCGATCCTTGACGGAGCCACCCGGATTCATGAACTCCGCCTTGCCGAGAATCTCACATCCGGTGAGTTCGGATAGGCGCTTCAGGCGGATCAACGGGGTGCCTCCGACATGATGGTCGAGGCTCTGATAGACCGGATGACTGCTCATGGTACCGTAGGGGAATGTTCTTTAAATGGACCAGTCGAGATCGGACGACGGCCGGTTGGTCTTGGTGAGAATCGAAAGGCTTTTCTCTTCGTAGATCACCAGCGTGTCGGCGGGAACACTGTGCATCAGGAAGACATTGGCGCCGATGGTTGAATTGGAACCGATGGTGGTTTCTCCGCCAAGGATGGTGGAGTTCGGATAGACGGTTACGTTGTCGCCGAGGTTGGGGTGGCGCTTGAGCCCCTTGATGACGTGACCGGAACCATCCTTGACGAAGGTTCGCGCGCCGAGGGTGACGCCGTGATAGATCTTGCAGTGGTTGCCGATCTTGCAGGTTTCCCCGATGACCACGCCGGTGCCGTGGTCGATGAAGAAGTGTGCGCCGATGCTGGCTCCAGGGTGGATGTCGATGCCGGTCCGGCCGTGGGCCCATTCCGTCATCATCCGCGGAATCATCGGCGCTCCGGCCCGGTACAGCCGATGGGCGAGACGCTGGATGGAGATGGCCTCGATGAACGGATAGGAAAGGATGATTTCCTCATGGCTGCGAGCCGAGGGGTCGTTGTTGTACGCGGCCTCGATGTCGGTCACGAGAATTTCGCGGACGATGTGGAGCGCCTTGCAGAATTTCTGGATGATCGGACCGGTTTTCCCGGTGGGTCTTCTCGAATTGCCGACGCGCACGCTTTTGCGCACCTGATCTTCAAGGCGGACAATCACATCGGTGAGACGTCTCGATGTAAGATCGGAAAGCGAACCGTCGTGAACGACGTCGTTGTCGTGAAATCCCGGAAACAGGAGCTGGAGCAGTTTCTCGCAGATTTCCCCGATGGCGTGTTTCGAGGGGAGATTGAGTGAATCGCTGTTGTTGAGCCCTCCGAAATTCTGGTAGGACGCCAGCATCTTGGTGACGACATCGTCGTACTGCGATACCGACACAGGCTCGAAGGCGGCCAGATGAGGGGGATTCTTGTTCATGGAACGATCAGGATCTGAGGGTGGCGACGAGGCGCTGCGGATGGCTGAGCAGCCCGAGCGCATCGAGGAGATTCACGGAAATGATGTCGGCACTTTTGAGAGCATCCACCGAGCCACCTTCCTTCTGGAACAGGAATATGCCGATGGCAGCGGCCCGGAGCATTTCACGGTCGTTGCGACCGTTGCCGATCGCGACCACGGATTGGGCTCCGAGCTGGCGGATGTATTCGAGTTTGGCTTCGGCCTGGGATGTTTCCGGAAGGATCGTCAGACTGAGGGGCAGGCCGGAAAGGTGTTTCCGGGCAAGGGCGAAGGTATCGGCGGTGATGACATGGATTTCCATTTTTCCGGCAAGCAGCCGGAGTGCTTCGCCAGCACCTAACATGAGGGTTCCATCCAGCGCGAGGGTGCCGTTATAATCAAGCACAAGGTGCTTGAGATCGATGTCTCCGAAGCCGGGAATCTGGAGTCCAATCATGGCGGATAGGTGGATCAACGCCGCGCGATCCGGTGCAGAGATTGGATCAGAGCGTCAACTTCCGCGTAGGTGTTGTAAAACGCCAGAGACGGACGCACCGTGCTTTCCACACCGAAGTGCCTGAGTGCGGGCAGGGCGCAATGGTGCCCCGCACGGACGGCGATGCCATCCTGATCGAGGTGCTTGGCGATCCTGTCGTTATCGATGCCGGGAATGATGAAACCGAGAACGCTGGCCTTGTGCCGTGCAGTGCCGATCGGCCGGATGCCGGGAACGGAGGCCAGAGCTGCGGTCGCGTAATCGAGCAGCGTGTGCTCGTATGCCGCGATCGCCGGAATTCCGATGCCAAACAGGTAATCAATGGCGGCGCCGAGACCGACGACACCGGCGATGTCCGGGGTGCCGGCTTCGAATTTTTCAGGTGCGCTGTTATAGATGGTTTTTTCAAAGCGCACGTCCCGGATCATGTGGCCGCCACCCTGCCACGGGGGCATGGCCTCCAGCAGATGGGACTTGCCATAGAGGGCTCCGATTCCGGTCGGTCCGAATACCTTGTGGCCGGAAAACACGAAGAAATCCGCGTCCATCGCCTGCACGTTGACTGGCATGTGTGGTGTGGATTGCGCACCATCTACCAGCACGGGAACTCCGTAACCGTGGGCGATGGCGATGATTTCCTCCACCGGATTGATGGTGCCCAAGGCGTTTGAAACCTGGGTGACGGAGACGATCCTGGTTCGTGCGGTGAACAACTTCGGAAGCTCCTCGAGCATCAGTTCGCCGCGGTCATTGGCTGGGATCACGCGGAGCACCGCGCCGGTTTGTTCCGCGAGGATCTGCCATGGCACGATGTTCGCGTGGTGTTCCAGAGTGCTGAGGATGATCTCGTCGTTCGCGCCGATGTGTTGTTTGCCATAACTCTGGGCGACCAGATTGATGGCCTCGGTCGTGCCCCTGACAAAGACGATTTCCTTGGCGTCTCCGGCACCGAGAAACTGGCGGACTTTTTCCCGCCCGGCCTCGAAGAGCTCGGTGGATCGGCCGGCCAGGGTATGCGCGGCGCGGTGGATGTTCGAGTTGTCGCGGCCATAGAAGCCGGACGTCGCATCGAGCACGCTTTGCGGCTTGTGTGTGGTTGCGGCGTTATCGAGCCAGACCAGCGGGCGGCCATTGACCAGTTGATGCAGGGCGGGGAAATCCTTGCGGACACCCTCAACATCGAAAGTGGCGGAGGACGCCACCGGATTGGCGGAAGGAAAACCGATATCCCTGGGAACGCCGAAGGTTTCCACCGATTCCACCCCCTTGATGAAATAGAATTGAGGTTCGGTGTCGGGAAATGCGGCCCCCGCCAACTCCGAAGGACTACTTGCATCGGGCGTCCCCGCCCCCGAACCAAAGGTCTTCGATGAGAAGTAGGGCTCGCCGAATTCATGGGTCTCGTTGGTGCCAGGAATGTGGCCGCCCTGGGGAGTGTTCCCTCCGGGAACTTCCTTCTCAGGTTCCGCACCCACGACCTTCGGATGCACCGGAGGCGGGGCGTCCGGCGAATGACTGGAGGGGAAACCTCCTGATAGATCGATCTGGTTGGAGTTCGCCGCCGGAGAAGCGGAGGACGGCACCACGGGCGCGCTTGGCGCATGACCGGGCATGCCAGCCACCGTGGAAGGAGGAGAAACCGGCGAATCGGACAACGAGGGCTCCTGATTGGGACGGCTGGAGAAAATTTCATTCGCCAGTCGGGAGATCAAATCCATGCCAAGAGGATCGCCGGTTCCCGGTTCGGCATGCACAAGCACGCCGGGATCGAGGCGGAGATTAGACATATTCGTGGTAGTGGTTGACCGAAACGTCATCGAGGCGGGCGATGGCGTCCTCACCGAGCTTGGCGACCGAGAAGTAGCGTGTGACCAGGTGGGAGGCGATGGAGTGTTCGTTCGTTCCCATGTAGCGGACCGAGAGGCCGGGTTCGATCTCACCGGTAACTCCGGCTTTCTGAAGACCTACGATGCCCCGTTGTTTCTCGCCCACGCGGAGCAGCAGGATGCTGGTCCTGCCCTTTTTGTTGATCTCGAGCTTGTTGGTTGGGATGAGTGGGATGCCGCGCCAGGTGATGAAGGGCGAGCCGAACAGCGTGACGGTTGGCGGCGGTACTCCGCGGCGGGTGGCTTCACGACCGAAGGCTGCGATGGCGTGCGGATGGGCGAGGAAAAATGCGGGCTTTTTCCAAACCAGCTTGATGAGCTCATCGAGATCGTCCGGTGTCGGCGCGCCCTTGCGGGTTTTGATCGTCTGAGACTCGGCGACCACATTGGCCAGGCCGAATTCCTTGTGGTTGATCAATTCGTCCTCCTCGCGCTCTTTGACCGCCTCCACGGTGAGACGGACCTGCTCGCGTAACTGGTCCACCGCGTTGGAGTAGAGATCCGTCACCCGGGTGTGGGTGTGCAGCACCGTCTGAATCGAGCTGAGATGATACTCGTGCGGATGGTTTTCGTAATCGACGTAGGTGGTGGGCAGCTTGGGCTCGCCATCGTCCACGGTGAGGAGATCCACCGCCACACCGTTTTCCTTCCGTTTCACCCGGTTGACCCGATAGACGCCGCCATCGACATCCACCCAGGGCAAGAGGATGTGGAGCCAGCGTGGCGTGATATCATCCCACTGCGGCGGGGTGACGGTGGCGTTGGCAAGATTGCGGGCGGTCTCGGCGCTGAGGCTGAGACGTTGATGCTTGGATTCGTTGTTGTCACTCATATGTTTGAAATGGAATGGAATGGATGGAATGGATGGTCGGGACTTTGGTGTGTGAATATTCGTTCCCTGCTTGAACGCGGGTCGGAACAAAAAAGGGAGCTTGTGACCCTTACGGGAATTCGCACCTCCTTGGAAAAGGTCGGTGCGCGTCTTGTTTTGAAAGACAGGGCGGCTCGTGTGAGCTGGCCCGGACAGGAAAACCCGTCGGTGTGGGGGTGATAATGGAGGATGGGGCTTGAGGCTGTCAATCAGAAGTCTCGATCAGGTTTCAGCATGGATGGGGATTTGGTTTGGTGATTCATCCGCCATGCGGTCATTGACAGCGGACTCGATTTTCGAAGCCAGCGCCGCAGCGTGGAGGCGAAGCTCGGCGACAGCGGTTGCCTCAAAAAAGCGCGGACGCAGCATGGGGCCGATCACATACAGCCACTTCGATACCTGGCCGCCCCGGCCGATGGAGCGATAGTCCACCGATGTTTCGGCCCCCAGTCGGTGTGTATCCGGCTTCAGAAATCCCCTGCGGAGCAAATTCCGAATCAAAGGATGACGGATCGACTCAAGATCGCGCGCCGGTCCAGTGGCATCCAAGATATGGTCTGCCTCCAGCCATCGGGTCGCCTCATTGTGGCTTCTGGCGGCCAGTCCCAGTCGCTTGTGATTTTCTCCGGGCTCCACACTCACGATCGTGCCCTTCTGAATCCGCAGCTTTCCGGAATTGATCAACTCCAGCACAATGGCGTGGGTTTCAGGCGCGCACTGGTGCCGGTGAATTTCCCAAAACGGACTGAAGAACCGAAGGAAGCGGCCCCGGTCCTTCTGGGATAATTCCTGCCATAAGGAGGGTGTGGATGGACGCAGCGAGGCAAAGAGGTCGCGCCAATCCCCCCCCTTGGCTTCATGTTCCCGGATCGCACGCCGAAACATGCGGACGCTGCGGCGGAGATTGGAATCCGGCAGGTAGTCGAGATCCGGTGCGGACAGGATGGCGGCTGGAGCGTATGGCTGCGGCAGCAAGGCATTGCGCGACACCACATGGATGGCTCCCACATTGCCTCGGCGATTGAGCTCCGCCACCGTATCCATCATCGTCAGGCCCGAGCCGATGATGAGCACATCCTGGCCATGTTCCACCCGATCCAAGGATCTCGGATCCCTTGCGGGAAGCGTGTGCGAGGCCCAAACCGAGGATGCAAAGGCCGAGTCCTGATTCCCCGTAGCCAGCACCACAAGGGCAGCGGCGAAGGTGCTTTGGTCATCCAGCAACAACCGGGCGCTTCCGTTTTCATCGCTCCCCGTGATGTCCACCACCCTGCGGCCATCCACCCTCAAGGATGGATTGACGGCCCGCGCCTCACTGAGGCACTCCTTCAAATAGTCCCCATAAACACTGCGCGGCAGGAAGTCCCGGGAGTTGCTTGCTTTGTCAAAACAGCGGCGTGCGAATTGGAGAAAATGATCCGGCTGATCCTGGAAGGCGCTCATCCTGCCAGCCGGCACATTCAAACGGGCTGACGCGCTGGCGACTTGATAGGCCAGTCCCGGTCCAGCTACACCAGTCTCTTCAAATAGAATCACCGGAGTGGCGGGCAGGCGGCGTGACAAATGGATTGCCGTCAATGTGCCGCTGAAACCACCCCCAATAATGGCCAACGGACGGGAGGAGTCCGCAAAACCGCTGTCAATTTCCTGAAGTTCCATAGCAAGTGGGGAATGAGTCATTGGTGGTTTTTGGGAATCAGGGTTTCGCGTCGCGCGATCTCCTACTGAACACTATGGTTATCTTTGTCCAGTAAAAGTAGTCGAATAAATTCATCAGTGCTCAAAATCCCGTAAAGTGCTATTTTCACGGACGCATACAGCAACCATGGATGTTCTACTCAGAGGGCTAATCACCCCCAACGGATAGATCTCATTGGCTGCAAACCGGCTTGGATTCCAATGTATGATCGTCAAAGCAACATGCAATCCGGCGCTGGCGGAATTCCGGCATTGCCTGGATTCCAGAATTTTTTGTGGACACAAGCCATTTATTCCCAGATTGATGTGTATAGTCATGAGTCGCTGTCAGCAAATATTGCTTGGCAGCCCCGTTCTTATTCCTACACTTCCATCCACTTAACCGAATGCACCTTTCGAAAAAAGCAGAATACGCCCTCCGTGCCACCATCAATCTTGGCATTGCCGCCGAGGTCGGACGCACCACCATTTCAGGGGCGGAACTTGCGGAGGCGAATCGGCTTCCGTTGAAATTCATCGAACGCATTCTTCAAGAACTTCGCGATGCCGGAATCGTAGAAACCCACCGCGGCAAGTTCGGCGGCTACTCGCTCGCAAGGCCCGCCAACACAATCGGCGTCGGCGAACTCGTGCGACTGGTGGACGGGCGGCTTGCACCAATCTCCTGCGCCAGCGAAAACGCCTATCAGCAATGCTCCTGTCCCGATGAGAATCATTGTGGCCTGCGGATGCTCATGATCGACGTGCGCAATGCGATCGCCGCCATACTCGACCGTTACAGCATCGCGCAAGTCGTCGAAGTCACCCTCCGCAAAATGCGTCGGGATGGGATCGCGCCGCCATTCTCACATACGACAAGCGCAGCCCTCCCAGAGGATGCGGCAAGAAGCAAGGCCGATCCATCCGACGGTTTCCTCGCGGGTCTCTCACAACTCTCATACTCCCATCAAGAAACCAATGGACTCGAAAACATCTGAACGTCCCGCCCTCGATGGCCCGAAAGCCGACTGGCTGGAAATCGTTCGCAACAATGTGTCGAACCTTCGTTTCGGCTCCGTGCAGATCACCGTTCACGATGGTCGCGTCACCCAGATCGAAAGTATCGAGAAGACACGTTTTGTGGCCGCTCGTGAAGAAGGCAACGGCAAGAAATCGTAATATCCCCCCTCGCGGGCACCGTATCCACATCCCACACTTCAAGAAAACCACCGGGCCACGGGAGATATCGAAAGACGCGGACCGTGGTCCCAACAGGCCCCAACCCGGCATTCAACCCTGAATATGCGCAGACATTTCATCATCAACAACAGCGCCACCACGCAACCATATCACACACTCAACTGACACCATGTCCCAAATCAAAAACAACACGGAAACCATCGGCCATACCCCCCTCATCCGGCTCAACCGTCTCACGACCGGACTACCTGCGACCATCGCCCTCAAAGGCGAATTCAGAAACCCTCTGGGAAGCGTCAAGGATCGGATCGGCCTCGCGATGATCGAAGACGCGGAGGCCAAAGGGCTGATCTCTCCCGGTCGCACTCACATCATCGAACCTACTTCCGGCAATACGGGCATCGCACTTGCCTTCGTAGCCGCTTCGAAAGGCTATGAGTTGACCCTGACCATGCCGGAAAGCATGAGCCTTGAGCGCCGGACCTTGCTTGCCCTGCTTGGCGCGAAACTCGTGCTCACTCCTGCCGCCGCCGGCATGAAAGGGGCCATCGGCCGCGCCAAGGAGCTTCTTGACGAAACGCCCGGCGCATGGACGCCCGGGCAATTCAGCAATCCTGCGAATCCGGCCATTCACCGCAAGACCACGGCCGAGGAAATCTGGGCCGATACCGACGGCGGAATCGACGTGTTCGTCTCCGCGGTCGGCACGGGCGGCACCATCAGCGGCGTGAGCGAGTTGATCAAGGAACGCAAACCCGGCTTCAAAAGCATCGCGGTGGAACCCGCCGCATCTCCCGTCATTTCCCAGACTCTGCGCAATGAGCCGCTGACCCCGGGACCGCACAAGATCCAAGGCACCGGCGCGGGTTTCGTGCCGGACAATCTCAATCTGTCGATTGTGGACGAGGTGATTCTTGTTTCCAACGAAAACGCGATCGAAACCGCCCGCCGGCTCGCGGACACCGAAGGTCTGCTGGTCGGCATTTCCACCGGTGCCAATGTCTGGGCCGCCCTGCAAGTCGCCGCCCGCCCGGAGAATGCGGGCAAGTTGATCGTCACGGTCGGCTGCAGCACCGGCGAACGCTATCTCAGCACGGCCTTGGCCGATGAAGCCCGCACGAAGGCGGCGGTCTGATTTCCAAGAATCCAATCCAACACGCCTACCCCTCCGGGGGCGGCTATCCCAGCACCAACCGCGGAAGCGCACCGGACCACCGGACGCAGAACGTCTATGAATACACAAGCACGCCGGAAATCCGACAAGCAAGCATCACCGAATCCCCGGCCCGCCACCGCCCTTCGGCTTAAAGCACCGGGGAGTCTCTGCGTGTCCATCATCGTCATGGCATCATCCTTAACTTTCCACGCAAATGGAGCAGAACCGCAATCCGGGATTCCATCCATCAGCACGGAGACATTCGAGCAACTCTGGAATCTTGCCACCCTCCATAAGGATGCACGGAATCCGTTCCTCCAGGAGTTCAAGCTCCGCG
Source organism: Luteolibacter sp. (assembly GCA_030696085.1). Classification (GTDB taxonomy): domain Bacteria; phylum Verrucomicrobiota; class Verrucomicrobiia; order Verrucomicrobiales; family Akkermansiaceae; genus Luteolibacter. The sequence goes on along the minus strand of JAUYNL010000060.1, from coordinate 50,209 downwards.
GGCGTTATCACGGGCAATACTGGAATGTGGACGATGCCACTGGCAGCCAGAGCGACTGGGAGGACCGCCGGTCCCGCTTCGGATTCGACGCCAAGCTATTTGAGAAGAAACTGGAAGTCCGGGCGGACTTCCAAAGCAATGACGGATTCGAAGACATCTATGATGGACTTGTGGATGCCTATCTCCGCTGGAAGCCCGCTTCATGGCTCAGCATCACCGCCGGTAAAACCAAACCACTCATCGGCCAGTATGACTTTCTGGAATCCAGCAATGCCCAGCCCACCTTCGAGCGTTCGCAGATTTTCAATCAGCTCGGCATCAGCCGCGCCACGGCACTGACGATGGAAGGCACCAGGAATGAATGGTCCTGGCGGGCCGGAGTTTATTCCAACGACACTCCATCCACCACCGGTGGTTCCGGAGCATTCGGCGAAGGTGAGTTCGGGGACTTCAACGGAGGGATCTCAGCCTCCCTTGGTGCGGGATACGATTTCAAGAATATCATGCGCCTCGAAAAAGCGGATATTCGTCTCGACTGGCTGCACAGCGACAGGGAGCCCGGCGATTTGGTTCAAGGAAAATACGATGACATCATCGCCGCTTCCTTTGGATTGAAGCAGGATTCCGTCGGAGTCGTGATGGAGGTTTATTACGCTGCCGGTGGAGACGGTGATAACAGCAATGTGTTCGGCTTTTACATCCAACCCACCTACGATCTGCTCCCCAACCAACTCCAACTGGTTGGCCGCTATTCCTACGCAAGCAGCGCTGGTCCGTTTGGCGTTGTCGGCCAGGGACGCCATGAACGCAGCGTGGCGGCCAACGGCGGTCGTGGCGACACCTATCATGCGCTCTACGGCGGCATCCAATACTTCATCTATGGAGACAAACTCAAACTCCTCGCCGGAACCGAGTGGGCCCGGATTTCAGGTGATGAGGTGGCTTTTGACGGATTCACCTTCCTGACAGGCATGAGATTCTCATTCTGATGCCGTGCCGGCCCGGAGGCCTGATTCGATCCACATTTCCCAATATCATGAAAAAGAACATCCTGATTCAAGCCTCCCTCGCAGCGCTCATTTTCCTATCCGCGCTTTCCTGTCGCAAGACGCAGCAGGGAGAAAAGGCGGCTTCCGCAGTGACCTTGCTCAATGTATCCTATGATCCAACCCGCGAGTTTTATGCGGAGCTCAATCGGGAATTCATCCAGTACTGGAAGGACAAGCACGGCCAGGAGATCAAGATCGACCAATCGCATGGAGGCTCCGGCAAGCAGGCCCGCTCCGTGCTGGATGGAATTGAGGCCGACGTGGTGACACTCGCGCTTTCCCTGGATATCGATATGCTGCACGCCGAACGAGACCTGCTTCCGGCCGATTGGCAGACGAAACTTCCAGACAACAGCAGCCCTTATACGTCCACCATCGTCTTTGTCGTGCGCAAGGGAAATCCCAAGGGGATCAAGGACTGGGGCGATCTCGTCGATGAAGGCGTCCAGGTGATCACTCCCAATCCGAAAACCGGCGGCGCTCCAAGATGGTGCTACCTCGCCGGCTGGGCCTGGGGACGCAGGGCATTCCAGGGCGACGAAGGGAAAGTCCGGGACTTCATCAGGCGACTCTACAAGAACGTGCCGGTCCTCGATAGTGGAGCGCGCGGCTCCACCACCACCTTCGCCCAGCGGGAAATCGGTGACGTGCTCCTCTCATGGGAAAACGAGGCGCATCTGATTGAAAAGGAATTCCCAGGAAAAACCGAAATCGTTTACCCATCGGTGAGTATTCTTGCCGAGCCCTCCGTGGCGGTTGTGGATAAAAACGCCGCGAAAAAGGGCACTTCTGAAATCGCCGCCGCATACCTTGGCTACCTTTACACGGAAAGCGCGCAGGATCTCATCGGCAAGCATTACTACCGCCCCCGCAACCCCGGGATTGCCGAAAAATACGCCGCCCAATTCCCAAAGCTGGAACTTGTCACCATCGATCAGGAATTCGGTGGCTGGGAAAAGGCACAGAAAATCCACTTCGCCGACGGCGGCGTGTTCGATCAGATCTATCAGCCCTGAAATTTCGCGAAGAATCACCGCATCATCACCCCGACCATTCAATACCATGTCTTCCAACAACATATCGGAAACCATCATCCAACAGGAATACCTCAGCATCGGCCAACTGGCCGCCTACCTCGGTTGGTCCACCCGCTTCATCGAGGGACTGGTCCGCGGCGAGCATCTGCCGGGACTTGAAATCGACGGCCAATGGCGCTTCCGCCGCGACGACGTGGTGGACTGGCTCGAACAGAAAATCCAGACGCTCGACACCGCCCGTGTGACGGAACTGGAAACCAAGATGGAAACCTCGCTGCTTGCCGATGGCGTCTTCCGCACCACCCGGACGGACCGTCTCGCCTCACGCCTACCGCTGAAAGGAATCGCGCTCGATGTGCCGGCCACCACGAAAACGGAGGTTTTGCGCTCGCTCGCAGCTCTCGCGGAAGCCACCGGTCTGCTGTTCGACAAGGATTATCTGCTAGCCTCCCTGGTGGACCGCGAGGCCCTGTGTAGCACCGCCATGCCTGGAGGCGTCGCGCTCTGTCATCCCCGCCGTCCGATTCCCACCGTCATCCAACGGCAGTTCCTGTGTTTTCTGCGCACTGCCGCTCCGGTGGATTTCGGAGCCGAGGACGGCGAGGGTACCTCGGCGTTTTTCCTACTCTGTACTCCCGACGACCGCTCGCACCTTCACGGCCTGGCGCGTTTGGCCCGTATTCTGCAAGGTGACACGCTCGATATCCTGAAATCCGCAAGCTCTACGGAAGATGTTCTAAGGGCAATTGCCGAAGCCGAGGCCAGAATCCAACCCAGGGAATAAGCCCATCTTGCGCACAACGCATCAACCATTCACGCCCACCATCATTTCGCAACCACATGCCTCCCATCCCATCCAATTCCAACTCATGAAAACCACACTCATCACCACCCTCCTCGCCACATCCGTCCTGGCACTCACCGCCTGCAAGAAGAGCGCCACGCCGGAGGCGGGCAAGTCCGCCCTGAGCCTGCTCAATGTCTCCTATGACCCGACCCGCGAGTTCTATGTGGAAATCAACGAGGCGTTCAAAAAACAATGGATCGCCGACAACGGCGGCTCACTCGAAATCAAACAATCCCACGGCGGCTCCGGCAAGCAGGCGCGTTCCGTCATCGATGGTCTCGAGGCCGACGTCGTGACGCTCGCGCTCGCAGGTGACATCGATGTGCTCAATCGGGAGGCAAAACTGCTGCCAGCCGACTGGCAGGCGAAGCTTCCCGACAACAGCGCTCCCTATACCTCCACCATCGTTTTCGTAGTCCGCAAGGGCAACCCGAAAGCCCTCAAGGACTGGGGGGATCTCGTCAATGAAGGCGTCCAGGTGATCACACCCAACCCGAAAACCTCCGGCGGCGCACGCTGGAACTATCTGGCCGCATGGGCATGGGCGGAGAAGGCTTTCGACAAGGACCAAAACAAGGTTCTGGACTACATCACCCGCCTCTACAAGAACGTGCCGGTGCTCGATACCGGAGCCCGCGGCTCCACCACCACCTTCGCACAGCGCAAGATCGGCGACGTGTTTCTTTCCTGGGAAAACGAGGCCTATCTGATCGAGAAGGAGTTCCCCGGTGAGACGGAGGTCGTCTATCCCTCGCTCAGCATTCTTGCGGAACCCCCGGTGGCCGTGATTGAGACGAACACCGCGAAGCATGGCACCACCGGGGCCGCCACCGCCTATCTCAAATTCCTCTATACGGACGAGGCGCAGAACCTCGCGGGCAAGCATTTCTATCGTCCGCGCAACAAGGAGATCGCGAAGAAGTTCGTGGACAAGCTCCCGTCGCTGCCACTTGTGACCGTCGATGCCGACTTCGGCGGCTGGGTCAACGCGCAGAAGACTCACTTTGACGATGGCGGCACGTTTGACAAAATATACAGCGCCAAGTAAGCCACCCTCCTTCTACCACCCCCTTCCTTCCTGATGTCCAAACGACGCGTGATACCCGGTTTCGGGTTATCGATGGGTTTCACCATCGCCTATCTGAGCCTGATCATCCTGATTCCTCTGGCCGCATTGTTCATCAAGGCGGCCGGTTTGGGCTGGGAGGAATGGAAGGCCATCCTTGTTTCGCCGCGAATCATCGCGGCGACCAGGCTAACCTTCGGACTGAGCGCCGCCGCGGCCGGGGTGAGTGTCGTGACCGGCCTGCTGGTGACATGGGTGCTGGTGCGCTATGAGTTTCCCGGCAAGCGGATGCTGGATGCGATGGTGGACCTGCCATTCGCCCTGCCCACCGCGGTGGCCGGCATCACGCTTACCGCGATCTATGGCAAGGAGGGCTGGATCGGCAGTCATTTCGCCGCCGCCGCCACATGGGTGAAGGAAACATGGCATCCCGCCGGATGGATCGGAGAACAGATCAACACCTGGGCGAACTTCGGCGCGGCCTATAGCTCGCTGGGCATTTTCATCGCGCTGACCTTCATCGGCTTTCCCTTCGTGGTTCGCACCTTGCAACCGGTGATGGAGGACCTTGGCAAGGAGATTGAGGAAGCCGCCGCCACCCTCGGGGCCGGACGCTGGACCGTGTTCCGCCGCGTGATCCTGCCGCTTCTGGTACCCGCGCTCATCACCGGCTTCACCCTCGCCTTCGCCCGTGCGATCGGCGAATACGGCTCGGTCATTTTCATTTCGGGCAATCTTCCGATGAAAACCGAGATCCTGCCGCTGCTGATCGTTTCACAGCTTGAGCAGTTCAAATACGGAGCCGCCGCAGTGATCGCGTCCGGCATGCTCATCATTTCCTTCGTCCTTCTCTTCATCATCAATCTGCTACAACGCCGACTCGATTGGCAGAACCGCTGATATCATGGCCAACCTTCAAGTCACCACCGAGTCCAAGCCCGTCCGGCTGATCCTGATTCTCGCGGCCATCATCGTGCTGGGCCTGTTCCTGCTGCTGCCACTCTTCGCGGTCTTCGCCGAGGCGCTGCGCCGCGGCTGGGAGGTGTTTCTGGCGTCTCTGACCGAAGATGCCGCGCTTTCAGCCATCAAGCTCACGCTGCTTGCTGCGGCCATCTCCGTGCCGCTCAACACGCTGTTCGGTGTTTCCGCCGCCTGGCTGGTCACAAAATACCGGTTCAAGGGAAGGGCCTTCCTCATTTCCCTGATCGATCTGCCATTCGCCATATCCCCGGTGATCGCAGGTCTGGTGTGGGTGATGATTTTCGGAGCCAAGGGCTGGCTGCCGCCGGAAACCCTCACGAATCTGCTCGCGCCCGCCGCCAACCTCGCCGCATGGGCCGCATCCAGTGATCGCTTCGGCGGCCTGTTCGAGGGGCTTGCCGCATGGCTGGCGAATCCGAAGATCATTTTCGCCACACCCGGCATCATCATCGCCACGGTTTTCATCACATTTCCCTTTGTCGCCCGCGAATTGATCCCGCTCATGGAATCCCAAGGCAGCGATCAGGAGGAGGCCGCCGTAACTCTCGGCGCCGGCGGCTGGCGCATCTTCTGGAGAATCACCCTGCCTAACATCAAATGGGGGCTGCTCTACGGCGTCCTGCTCTGCAACGCGCGCGCCATGGGCGAGTTTGGCGCCGTTTCCGTAGTTTCCGGCCACATCCGGGGAAAAACCAACACCCTGCCGCTCCACATCGAAGTGCTCTACAACGAATATCAGTTCAGCGCCGCCTTTGCCTGCGCCACGCTGCTCGCATTTCTCGCGCTCTTCACACTGGGCATGAAAAGCCTCGTGGAGCAGCTCTCCGGGCACTCCGCAGCGGGCAAACACTAATATCTCCTTCTTCCGCTGATCACCGATCACCATCCTTTATCTTCCCATGTCCATCTCCATCCATTCCATCAACAAGACCTTCGGGAGCTACAAAGCCCTGGAAGACGTCTCGCTTGAAGTGCCAAACGGTTCCCTTACGGCGCTGCTGGGGCCTTCAGGATCGGGGAAAACCACGCTGCTGCGCATCGTCGCCGGCCTGGAATTCGCCGATGACGGCCCTGGAAAAATCCTGTTTCACGGGGAGAACGTCGTCGGCATCCCCGCCGGCAAACGCAGTGTCGGCTTCGTCTTCCAACACTATGCTCTGTTCCGCCACATGAGCGTGGCGGACAACATCGCTTTCGGACTCACGGTTCTTCCCCGCTCCAAACGACCGGCCAAATCCGAAATCCGCGACCGTGTCCATGAGTTGTTAGGACTGGTGAAGCTCGACGGTCTCGACAAGCGCCGTCCGCACGAACTCTCCGGCGGCCAGCGCCAGCGCGTGGCCCTCGCCCGCGCGCTGGCCATCCGGCCCAAGGTACTTCTGCTGGACGAGCCCTTCGGCGCTCTTGACGCGAAAGTCCGCAAGGATCTGCGCCGCTGGCTGCGCGTCTTCCATGATGAAATCAACCTCACCACCCTCTTTGTCACCCACGATCAGGAGGAGGCGCTGGAACTCGCCGACCAGGTCGTGGTCATGCGCAACGCACGCATCGAGCAGGTTGGCACTCCGCAGGAGATCTACGATCGTCCGCGCAGTCCCTTCGTTTACGAATTTCTCGGCAACGTCAACAAGCTCACCGAGCCTAACGGAGTGCAGCGCTACATACGCCCGCATGAGATCGAAGTGCTTTTCGCCGCCGAATACGATCCCACCACCGACCGGATGGCGAAAATCCAACACCTGTTCTCCGCCGGTCCAGTGGCCACGCTCGGCGTGCGCCTGGATGACGGAAAGTTCGTGGATGTCGAACTCTCCCGCAAGCAACTCGAGGATCTCGGACTGAGCGTGGGCGACGAGGTGGCCATCCGCAGCAATCCGCCGGAGTGAGGGGCGGCACATCCCGGGCCCCGTCCACTCCCGGATGAGATGATTCTATCGGAACTCGCCGAGCCGCGTCAATCGCTCCCCCGCCGCGCGCAGGGTCTCCTCGTTCTTGGCGAAGTGGAAACGGATCAGGTGGTTCACAGGCTCGCGGAAGAAGCTGGACCCGGCGACTCCGGCCACGCCCACTTTCCGGATGAACCACTCGGAGGCCTCGGTATCATTCGCGAAGCCGAGCGGGGAGATGTCCACCATCACATAATAGGCACCCTGCGGTTCGGTGAAGGGCAGGCCGGTTTTTCGGAGGATTTCCAGAAACAGCTCGCGTTTGGCGGTGTAAATGTCGCGCAGTCCGGCATAGTAACTTTGCGGAAGTTCCAGGCCGGCGATCGCGGCTTCCTGAAGCGGAGCGGCGGCTCCAACCGTTAGAAAGTCATGAACCTTCCTTGCCTGGGCGATGACTTCGGGCGCGGCCTGCACATATCCAAGCCGCCATCCGGTGATGGAATAGGTTTTTGAAAGCGAGTTGCAGGTGATGGTGCGCTCGAACGCGCCAGGCAGGGCCGCGAAGTGGACATGTGCGTGAGGCGCGTAAACGATGTGCTCGTAAGGCTCGTCGGTAATGACGAAAGCATCGTGCTGCTGCGCATGACGGAGGATTTCCAGGAGTTCCTCACGGGTGAATACCTTGCCAGTGGGATTGGACGGATTGCAGACGACGATGGCTTTCGGTTTTTGTTCGAAGGCTTTCGTTAGATCCGCCGGATCGAAACCGAAGCCCGGCGGGTGCAGCGGCACATAGATCGGTTCCGCACCGGAGAGGATTGCATCGGCCGCATAGTTTTCGTAGAAGGGCGAGAATACGATCACCTTGTCGCCCGGATTGCAGGCGGTCATCATGGCCACCATCATCGCCTCGGTGCTGCCGCAGGTGACGACGAGATGCTCTTCGGGATTGATCGGCAGCCCGCTGAAGCGGCGGATTTTCGCCGCCAAGGCGTCTCTGAAACGCGGTGCGCCCCAGGTGACGGCGTATTGATGGAAGGGCCCGCGTGTAGCCCTTTCGAGAGCTGCCAGAATTTCCTCCGGCGGATCAAAATCCGGAAAACCCTGGGAAAGATTGATCGCCCCGTGCTGGTTGGCGAGACGTGTGGTTCCCCGGATTACCGATTCCGTGAACGCGGAAAGACGACTTGCGGTGGCTGGCATGTCTGGAGCCTTGTCAATGGACGCGGCTCGGTCAACCGCGGTGAGAATCATCAACGCGGCTGACCGGGATGGGTGTCCTCACGCGGCCACATGGCGGAGCAGGAAGGTGGTCTTGGCGGGAATCAGACCTGAAAAGGCGGAGAGGTAGGCTTCCGCGCTCTCAGCTCCGATGGCAAGGCCCTTCTTCTTTTCCGGCTCGTTGCCGAATAGCGAGAGAACCTCCTCAAGGGTATGGGCGAGGTCCTCGCGGTCCGACGGATCGTTGAAAAAGGCGGCCAGGATGTCGTGGGAAGTCCGTGCGGTGGCCGCGAGCGCCGCGTGTGTCGAACGCACGAGATGACTGGGTTGATAGATATTGCCGAAGCCCGGGTCGATGATCGATGAGACGGCATCGTGAACGGCGAGCAGGCGGAGCGAGCGGATGCGCCCCGTCTGAATGCGGTCGATCAAGGCGGTTCCCAGGAAGCGCTCCGCGATATGCTCCCAGATATGGCTCATGGAATCGAGCGAGGGCGAGGAAACGGGGATGGGCGTAGGCGTGATTTGTTGCAGGAATTGGAATGATGGAATTTTCATGGTTCGATAAGGTTGGAAAGTTGGTAGAATTGCATTCAAAAGCTTGGTTTCGGGCGCGATTGTGCCCGTGAACCTTGTGTAACGGAGACCTCGGCCACATTCCCCACCGATTGGGGAATCCAGCCAGACAGGCGGATCACCAGCATCGACAACACGGCACCGCTGAAGCGCGTGGCCGACGAGGATCTGAAGCGATCATTAAGGAATACATGGGATGTCCAGATGGGTGAGGGCAATGGCCGCGGCGGGTCTTGCCGCCGGGATGTTTGACGGGGAATCGGATCACGTCAAGATAAACATTAGTAATAATGGTTATTTTATAATGAATCAGACTGAAACCGCGAATTTGTGACTCGAAAACCGCCCATCACTTGGGTTTTGGCCGCGCAGAGGCATCCGAATTTGGCAATTCGCGCTGGCAGCGGGCTTAGGGGATCGTTTCCGCATTGTCGTCTGCGGCGGGCTCATCTTCCTCCTCCTCTTCGTCGTCACCCGACTCTGCCGCACCGCCGTAGCCGATGACTTCCACAGTGAAAATGGAGGAGCTTCCCTGATCGGCAGCGGTGGCTTGAGAAGTGGGATCACGTTCAGCGGCAGCAGGCTTGGCGTCATTGCCAACGGTGGTGCTGTTCGCGGCGGTGACGGTGGAAACGGCGGGGGCGGAAGGGGCGGAGGGCGTTCCCGCGGAGGTGCCGCCAGCGGCAATGTTGCCGGCGTTGAGGACTTGGGCAGCGGCGATGTTGAGGTTTCCGGAAACGCGGATGCCGGCATCTCCGGCATCGACGGTGCCTTGGGGGGCGATGAGATCGACATTGCCGGGCGGCACGCCTTTCACGGTGGCAAGCACGCCGATGCCGCCGCCGGTGGCGAGGCCTGATAGATCGGTCTGGACGGCGGCGCTTTGGGGATCGATGAGGACGCGGGTGGGCGGCGCGGATTGGACGGTCTTGGAGGACGATCCGGCGGCGATGTCGCCTTCGGAGGACCAGAGGATTTCATTGCCGCCGCGCAGGGTGAAGATGCGGCCGATGCCGATGTCGATGTTGTTGTTGGCGAAGATGGAGATGTTTCCGCCGGATTCGGTGATGATGCCGGGTGGCGAAAGCGGATTGCCGAGGGTGGTGTTGGCGAGGGCGAGTCCGCCGCCGGGGGTGATGATGGAGATGTCTCCGCCGCTGGAGGTGCGGATGTCGCGGGAGCGGGTGAGGAGGTTTCCGTTCCAGATGTCCGCGGTGCCGAAGAGCTGGTCGATGGCGGCCTGGGCGGTGTCGTAGTTTCCGGTTTCGGGGAAATTGCGGCCGGCATCGCGCAGGATGCGGGAGAAGACCTCGAGCGCGAGGCGGGCTTGTTCCTGGGCGGGCTGGTCGGCGAAGACGACCCCGGGTTCGATTTCCTCGAGATAGGCCGCGCCTTGCGGGGTAAGGACGTAGTTGATGATGAAGTCGTTGAAAGCAAGCTGGCTGCCAGAGAGGCTGGAGGCGGAGCCGATGCCCGCGGCGACGACAAGGTCCGCGCCGCCGGAAGGGAGGAAGGGGTTGCGGGTGTTGCCGATGCTGGTGATGCCGGTGCCGGTGCCGTCTGCGTTACCGGTGCCGGTGCCGAGGTCGAGGTTTCTGCCGGCGAGGACTTGCAGCGAGCCGGGGCCGGAGATTTGGAGGTCCCCTGCTTGAGGGGCGCTGTCGAAGTTGACGGTGTTTCCGGGCAGGTTGGCGGCGATGCGCAGGAGGCTGCCGGAGTTGTACGGGCTGAGGTCGCGACCGCTGGAGACGATGCTGGCATCGCTGGCGCGGGTGTTTTGGATGTAGAGTGCGATGTCGGCGAGGTCGCGACCGGCGGAGATCAGGGCGGCTTTTGGCGAGAAGAATGTGAGGCCGGAAATATCGCCCAGATTGGCATAGATGCGGGCTGGGACGAGATCGTCGCGGTGGAGGATGCCCGCAGCGTGGAGGGCTTGTTTGACTTGGAGGACGGTGTTCGCGCCGAGGGTGCCGCCGGATTCGCGGAAGAGGCGGTTGATGAAATCGAGAAACAGGAGGTCGCCGGTGGCGCCGGCGCTGTTGCCGATGCCGGCGATGGTTTGGAAGCCGAAGGGGCTGGCGACGCCGGGGATGGCGGAGGGATCGGCGTCGGATAGATTGACGGTGGCGGTTCCCCAGGCGGTGGCGGTGGCGCCGTTGAGGGTGACGGCGCCGTTGGGTTGCAGGGCGTTTACGGAATTCGCGGCGAAAATGCCGAGGTTTCCGACGGGCGAGGGTGAGAGGGTGATGTCACCCGCGAGGTTCACATTTCCGCTGAAAGAGGTGGCTTTCAGACTGCCGGGAGAAAGGGCGAAAAGGGAGTCAAAAGGATCGGTGGAGGTTTCAGTGAGACGCAGCCAGGGTTTGCGGTTCGAGGCGGACTGGGAGGTGAAGAGAAGTTTGTTGGTGAACCAGGTTTTCAGGATGGAAATGGCGGATCCGGAAGTCTGCCCGGGGAGGGTCGCGCCGTTGCGGAGGGTGACATCGCCGCCGAGCGAGGTGACGTTGACATAAGAATCCGCGGCGTAGGTGGAGAAGTAGGATTTGTGCCAGAAACTGTTGAGCAGTCCGCCGGGGAGGAGGAAGGGATTGGCCACCGGGCCTAACAGGATATCGCTGTTGGCGGTGACGTCGAAGCCGCCCTTGCCGAGGAAAAGGGTGGTGGGGAGCTGGGTGAACGAGGTGCCTTGACCGGCGTCGATATTGCTTTGGGCGAGGACGGAGCGGGTGGCGTTGGTGTGGATGGAACCGCCTGCGGTGAGGTCGCCGTGGCCGCGTTCGACGTAGTAAACACCAGCGTCGATGTTATTTCCCGCCTGGACACGGAGGTTTCCGCCGCCGAGTTCCAGCAGGGCTGCGGCATCGGGGCGGGCGTTGGCGGTGCGGGTGCTGTCGGTGTAGCCGGGCATGCGGGCGTTGGTGGGGACGACGGCATCGACGTTGCTGATGTTGTTTCCGGCGATCAGGGTGACATCCCCGCCGCCGAGGGCTCCGATGCCTTGGAAGAAGTTGCTGAAGTCGATCCACCATGTGGTGGAGGCGGATTCGCCCCAGCGGTTATCGCCGAAGGTGCCGGTGGAGGGATCGACGTAACCGCGGCGGTAGAGCCAGTTGACGGGCATCTGGAACTGCGAGTCGGCAACAAGGATTCCGCCGGAGAGCGTGAGTCGTTCGATGTTTTCGCCGGCGTGGATGCGGACGTCTCCTCCGGCGAAACTGTATTGGGCGGCGTAAGACTGTTGGGCATTGCCGAGGCCGAGGGGCAGGCCGCTGAGACTGAGGCTGGGGAGGCGGAAGGTGTTGCCGAGCGAGGCGTCCGGGACGCGGGTGCCGGCGGTGTAGATGGTGGAGAATTGATTGAGAATCTGGACGCTGCGGGCGGCGTTGATGTCGATATCGCCGCTGCCGGTGCGGATGACCTGGAAGCGGTTGGCGATGGCTGACTCGGTGGTGGCGGAGGAGCCGATGCCGGTTGCCTGGTTGGTGGCGGTTTTCCCGAGTTTCAGCGAGCCGGAGCCGCCGCTAACGGTTACTGCGGAGGACGCGGCGGAGAGATCCGCACCGGCGGTGAGGCGGTAGGCCCACGACTGGGTGTTGGCGGGGAGGGCGTTGTTGAAATTGGAGAGACGGGCGAGCCACAGCCAGTTGGGATTGCTGCTGGCAAGTGTGGGGGCAAAGCCGTCGCTGAGGGCGTTGTGGAAGACGAGGTCTCCGGCAGCGCGGAGGGTGAGCACGCCGGGCGCGCCATTCGGCCCGAAACGGAAGCCTGATAGATCCCAATCGCTGGTGGTGGTGGTGGATGTGGATCCGAGCGTGAGGTTGCCGCTGCGGTTGATGATTTCCGCGCCGGGAGCGAGGACGAGGATGGAGGCGAGTCCGGGGTTGTTGGCGAGCAGGCGGCTGGAGATGGCGGTATAGTTGGCGTTGGCCGTGCCGTTCGCCCCGAGGAAGGCGGTGCCGTCGTTGCGGATCTGGGTTTGCACGGTGCCGGTGATGACACCGCCACTGGACGTTAGATCATAGAGTTTGTATCCCTCTACGAGGATGCTGGAGGCATCGAGAATGGTCGCATCGAGCGAGGCGACCTGGAGATTTCCACCCACCTGAGGGGCGCGCAGGTGGAGCTTGCCGCTGAACTCGCCACGATATGCGCTGCTGCCGGGGGTGAGGACATCACCGGCGATCTTCGAGGCGACTGATAGATCGAGTGTGGAGCCGGAGCGGAGATCAAGAACTCCGGTGCCGACGATTCCGGATTGCTGGGTGCCGGCTTCGAGGGTGATGGATCCGCCTTTTCCGGCGTTGCTGAATGTCTGCGCGGCGACGCTTAGGCGCGATCCGCTCGCGGTGACGAGATCGCCATTTGCCGCGAGGTGGATCGAGCCGCCAGTCACGCCCGAGGCATCGATGGTGCCGGTGACAGTGATGCTGCCGCGGTCCGCGGAAAGGGTGAAATCCGTGGCGCGCGCGAGGCCGTCGATCACGACGTCGCCATTGCGGACACGAATCGTCTGGCTTCTGTTGAGTGACGCGGCAGCGAGCGAAGTATTCAGTGCCGCGAGGGCGGGCAGGCTGGCGACGTCCAACTCGAAACTGCCGCTACGGCCGCCGGTGCCGGCATGGGCGAGTATGCCGCCATTGGCGAGGAATGATCCCAGCGGCACGGAAACGCCGAGTGTGCCTGCATCGCCACCGCCAGGCTGAGCGGCGAGGTTGATGAGGGAGCCGCTGTTGAGAATCACATCGCCGTGATCGGCGGCGAGCTTGATTTCGCCCGCGCTGGTGAACTGGGTCACGTCCTGGAAAATCCGGCTACTGCCTGAGGCATCCAGCAGGCCATTGACGATGAGGTCGCCGGAGCTTGCCCGGAGGGAGATGGTTCCCCCTGGCAGGACGATGTTGGAGCCGACGTTCACCGATGCCCCCGTCACGCCGAGGGACGAGCCGAGATCGGCTGAAATCAGTGTGCCGGAGGGCGAGGAAGCCACCAGATTCAGCGCGCCGCCGGCAGATAACGAACGCTTTGCTCCGGCGGCGCCGGTGAGGAGCGGAGTGTTGACGGTAAGCGAGCCTTGCACGGAAAGGCCGCCGGTCCCCTCACCGGTAACTCCCCTGCCAGCGCTCAAAACCGTTTCGGCATAACCGTTCACGGCCAGTTGGTTCGCGCCGAGGCGGATCGTGCCAGCTTGGAATTCGAGAGTTCCGGGCGCAAGCACGGTAGCGCCGCTGGCTGCGGCGTTCGCGGTGTTTCCAAGGAGCAAATTGCCGGCGCTGATGCGGGCGGTGCCACCGGCGGTATGGAAGCCCCGGATTTCACCGGCGCTCAGCGAGAGTTCGTTCAGGCCGCTGCGACCAAAAGTGCCGGTGCCGTAGATATCGATGGATGAGTAGCTGAGCAGGGAGAGTGACGAGGCTCCGGCCAAATCATCGAGGAGGCCGCTCGTGAGTGTCAGTCCGGCATCGGCGGGCAGCGTGCCCGGATTGTCCAGCGTGAGGCTGATGCGGTTGCTGCTCAGACTATAAGCATCCGCTGACAGGTTGGTGGCCGGATCGACAAAAAGCGTGCCGGAGGAGTCAAGCACCAGGCCATTTCCGGTGAGTGAGGCTCCCACGCCAACGATGAGTGCCGCAGCGGTGGCGGTAGTGGTGACACCGGTGCGAATGACTGTCGCGGCGGGATCCGAGGAAAGACGGAGCAGTGTGCCGTTGCCGTTGAGAAACAAGGGATCTGCTCCGGTGAAAGAGCCGGTGGAGGCGAGTTTAGCTCCTGCGGCGATGGTGATTTCGTTGTTAGACGCGAGAATCAGATCGCTGGCGGCGAGTGGCGAGTCGGCGTTGTCAACGGTGATCCGGCCGCTGCGCACCGTGACCGTGGTGCCGCCCGGGCCGGTGCTGCGGCGGCCGCCGATGAGCAGGCTTTCCGCCGCAAACGCGTTCAAGGAATCGGCATCCAAGAGGATCGCCCCGCTTGGGACGGCGGATCCGGCGGAGGCGATGAAGGTGTCCAGCGGGGTGCTGATGTCGATGAGCGAACCCCGCCCGCCGGAGACAGAGGCGGAGGCGACATTTCCTAACAGGCTCATGGCCTGGGTGGCTTGGAAGACGATTTGACCGGAATCGACAGGCAGGCGCGGAACACCGGTATTAGCGGCAAGTGCGGCGTTTTTGAGGAAGGTATTGGCTAGGAAATCCTGATATTCGGCGCGTTGGCGGACGACCTCGGAGGAGGCGAGCTCGAAGCGCGAGGCGACGGTGGGCAAGGTGCGCTCGTCGTTGAGATTGTTGAAACGGTAGCCGGAGACGACGCTGGATTTGTCCGGCATTTCCACGGTGCCGATAACGGCGGCAGCGGACGGAGAGACGAGCACCGCGCCGGGAAGCAGGGCGTAACGGGCGGGGAGCAGGGTGTAATATCCTTCCGCCAGCGTGTTGCTGCCGGCCACGAAAATGCGGTCGCCGACCTGTAGTGAGGAGCTGACGTAGCCGGGGCCGTTGTCGCCGATCAGGTTTGCGGAGGACGGGGAGCCGTTGAACTGGGAAACCGGCGCGTAGTCCGCCTGATAGCCGGGGATGATCGCAAAGCTGGTGCCCGATGCGAGGATGTCGCTGGGCCCGCCAATCCCGGGAACCCAGCGGTAGGCATAGAGATCCCCTCCCCCGCGCACGTCGATGGTGGAGCCGTCTTCGGTGGTCACGCTGCGGCCTGAGAGAACGATGTTCTTTTCCGGAACGCCGCCGGTGGTGATGTCGACGCCCCGGGGGTCGATCCAGTTTTCGCCATCGGTGCTGATGCCGTAGGGGATCACGAGCCCTTTGCCAGTGAGCGGATCGACACCGGAAACGGAGGTGACGCTACCGGTCGCGAGCGTGAGTTGGCTGGTGACGGGTGCCGGACGCGACGTGCCCGCGATGAGATCGACAGGTGCGGTTCCGGTGCCGTCCCAGCCGAGATTGATGGTTCCGAACGGAGCGCGCAGGGTGCCTTGCTGGGTGATGTTAGAGGCATACAAGCCGAGCGTGCCACCTGCGGAAAGCGGGAGCTGACGCGTGCCCGAGGACTGGATGGTGATGGAGCCGGGCTGGGTGTGATCGTAGGCGAAAAACGACAGGCTGGTGGCGGTGAGCGGATGGATCTGGCCGGCCCGCAGGATGAGGTCGCCCGCGATTTGGAAAGTGCCGTTGCCGCGGATGTCGCCGTTTTCCGCTGCAAGGGTGGCGCGGCCGATGTTTTGGAGCGAGAGGCTGCCGATATCGATGACGTCGGCGGTGACGTGAAGGATGCCGGTGCCAAACCCGGGCGCGAAATTGTCAGTTCCGAAGGGTCTGGCCGTTTCCTCTGGCAGGGAGGGAGCCTGGAAAGCTTGTCCGAGCGCAACGCGGGAGGCGGCCAGATTCACTGTGGAATCGGCATAGAGGAATCCACTGTCGGCGACGCTCAGGCTGGATCTGGCGGTGACATCGGTGGCTCCCGCGAAAGCGACTACGCCGCCGAGGGTGAGCGAGTCGAAGCCGCCGTTAGAGAAAGTTTCGATGGCGAAATTTCCGCCGTTGCCAAGGGCCGCGCCGATGGCTGCGGAGCCGCTGGGGATCAGAGCGCCGCTTTGGCGGATGGTTAGATTGATTTCCGAAACGGACGGGATCACGCCGGGCGGCGAGAAGCGGCCGGAGGAAACGGCAAGCGAGCCGCCCAGCGCGGTGGAACCACCGGCATTGGCGAGCAAGGTGGCATCGGAGAAGAGCATTTGGCCGCCCTTGAGGATGATATTGCCGCCATTGCTATCGATGGTGACCGGGACGGTCTCCAGGCGGTTGATCGGACCGGTGAGACCGCTGTTTGCGGGAACCGGGGCGTCACGGACGGGGAAGGCCACAGTGGGAGCGAGATCGAGAACACCGCTGGTGCCGGAAACATCGAGCACGGCCCCATTCGAGGCGGCGATGTTGCCGCCGAGGGTGATGGTGCCACCGCCGAGGACCGAGCCGACACGGCGGCCGAATGCATCCGGCAGGAGCACGGTGGCGCCAGCGGCGGAGATTCGGGCGGTTTCCGCGAGATAAGTGGTGGCGCGGGCTTGGGTGATGTCACCGAAGACAAGCGCGGTGGAACCGCCGCCCGCGATGTTGATGGTGCCGCCGGGGGCGATGATGGAGCCGAGCACGGAGACGGTGTTGCCGGTGAGGGAAAGCGCGCCGCCGGGATCGGTGCGGAGGGTGGCATTTTCCTCTACGAACACATCGCCACGGGTCAACAGCGAGGAGCCTGATAGATCACGCACGCCGGGGGCGGCGAGGTTCAGACGGGCCGCCGGGCGGATGCCGGGGATTTCCTCGACGACCTCGACGCTCAGCCCCCCGGAGGCGGCGGGATCGGCGCGGAAAGTTTTGACGATGGGGAGAATTTCGGTGCCGGAGGTGACCCGCACGGCGGGAGCGCCGCCGCCTCCGAGGCCGGTGAGATTGAAGGTGCGGAAGCCGCCCTGGTTGAAGAAATCCGGCTGCAGCACAAGCGTGCCGGGATCCGTGGAGGAAGCGCCGAGTTGGATGTGGGGAGCCCGCAGCGAAAGCGTGCCACCGTTCTTGCCGGAGAAGCCGCTGAGAGTGGAGCCGAGTGAGAGGGTTCCGCCGAGGACGGAGGCGATGCCGGGATCCTGGCCCGCATTGACAGTGATGCCGCCGCCATTGCCGAAGATGCCGGATTTTCCCGTAGATATCACATAGCCGGAGGAGACATCGATGCTGCCGCCCGTCCGAAGGTCCGCGGTATAGGCATTGACCGTGATACTGCCGCCGTTGAGGACGAGCGGCGAGGTGGGACCGCCATCCAGAGCGAGGCGGTCATCGGTGAAAAGTCCGGCGAGGTTGATGGCGGCGGATGAACCGAGCGTGAAATTGCCGAGTCCGGGAACGGGAGTCGGCAGATTGGAATTTTCGTTGAGCAGCGAGGCGATGTAGGGCGAGATGTTATAAGCGGTGAAATCCAGCTTGCCTCCGGGCGAGGTGATGCCGCCCTGAATGTCGATGTTCGCGGCGCGCAGGGTGAGGGATCCGCCGTTGTCGCGTGTCAGAGTGACGTCCTGGGGCAGGAGGATGTTGCCCTCGACATTCTCGATGGTTAGGTTTCCGAAACCTCGGGAGGAGAATAGTTCGGGTGAGAGCCAGGCGGTGTCGTTGCGGCTTTGTGGAAGCGCGGATGGCTCGCCATTTTCATCGACTAAAAACGCGCCGGGGTCTTCCTGTGTGACGCCACTGCGGAAGATGACGTCCGGGTTTTGTGGATAGAACGGCAGCAGGCTGCCGTCCGAGAGAACTTGGGATTGGAATTTCAGCGTGAGCGAGCCGAGAGCCGGAAGCCTGCTGGTGGTGGGCGTGGAACGTTCCTGATTCGGCCCGGCGATGCGGGTGCCGAGCAGGTTTCCATCCAGCGCCACGGTCGGTGAGCTGATGGCGATGGAACCGGCATCCGCACCTTGAGTGTAGCCTTGTTGGTAGCGGTTGCCGCTTGGCGCGAGTGCCTGTATGAAGTTTTCCACCACGCCCCATCGCTCATGGACAATGGGGGAGACGCCGGTGAAAATCCCGTCATAAAGACGATCCGGCGTGGCGTTGGCAATGTCCACCAACAAGCCATCGGAAAACAACTGCGTGGTGCCAACGCGGGCGCCGGTGAAATTCGTCCAACCGCCGGACACGTCGAGCGTGGCACCATCGCGAATGACGACGGATCCTCCCGCTGATATGTCAAGCGAACCGCCGGCGGTGGTGAGCTGGGAGACATCGCGTTCAATCAGGGCGACGAAGCCGCTGACATCGGCAAGCGGAGTGCCGATCCAATCCCGGCCATTGTAAGTGCCGGTCTTGGTGATATCCACGGTGATGGTATCGCCGCGCAGTTCGCCCTCGCGCTGGAGAGGCGCGACGGCGAGTTCCGAGCCACGCAACACCAGCGAGATGAAATTCTGGAGCACGGAGGCGGAGGCATCCGCAGTGCCCGCGAGATTGATGACCGATCCCTGATCGAGATAGACCTGGCCGCCATCGGCAATGAAGGTGGAGAAGGGAGCGGAAGGCAGGGGAACCCATTTCCCCGCACGCAGGCTGACCTGGGCGTTTGGCGCGAGAACCGATGAATTGTCAGATAAGTGGATCGTGCGGCCCTGTAGGTTGATTTGAGAACGCAGAGCAAGGATGCTGCCGACGACCTTATCCTGGCTGGCGGTTTCCGGCAGGATGCGGGTGACGCTGCCCGGGCCGAGGGTGACGCTGCCGGTGGAGCGGTTAAGGAAGGGAAAGCCCTTGGTGTTATCATCAAGGAATCCGACATTGGCGACGGCATCGTAGTTGGCGAGCAGGTCGATGCGACCGTTGAGGGAAACGGAGGTGGAACTCTCGATGTAGCCGAGTTGCGCGACCGACTTGCCGGCAAGCGTCACGTTCGCGCGGGCGGCCTCGATCAGACCGCCGTTGGTGGCCGTCCCGGCATAGGGCGCGAGCACCGAAGCGGGATCTACCACCGCACCCACGTAGGTATCCAGGCCGCGCAGACTGGGATCCGAGCTGAGATGAGCGGCGACTCCGACTTGCAATCCGGCGGCTAGAATCGTCTGGCCGGCGGGAGTGGAAATGGTGCCATCGTTAGTGACGTTGGCACCGACCAGCATCACGCGGCCGCCGTTGCCATCGGCGCTTACCGGGCTGGAAATCCGGGCTCCGGTGCGAACGGTGACATCACCGATACGGCCCTGGCCAAGACCGTCGAAGAGGAACTCGCGGTTGGGATTATTGAGCAGGCCATTGGCGACGAGGGTTTCATTGATCGGGAGCGAGGAGGCGACGAGGGTGTGAGTGTTGACCTGGCTGTTCGCGCCGAAAATGATTCCGTTGCGGTTGATGACATAGACTTGGCCGGGGGCCTTGATGGAGCCGAGAATTTGCGTCGGGTTTCCGGTAGGATCGTTGACCTTGTTGAAGGCGATCCACTGGCTGGCGGAGGAGCCGGCGGCGGATTGGTCGAAGGTCAGCGTGGTATCGCGGCCGATGTTGAAGGTTTGCCAATTCAGCAAAGCCTGCTGGGCGGTCTGCTTGATGGTGACGTCGGTTTTGCCACCGGCGCTGGTCTGGGTCGGCAGGTTGGCCCCCTGCCACCAGGTGGGATCCGTGGTGACGCGGGGGTCCACTTGAAGGCCGCCGGCACCGAGGCCGTTCGGGACATTGGGGAGCGGCTGACCGGTGACAGGGTGGAGCCCGAGGTTGTTAGAGCCGGAGTTGGCCGCGCCGGCGCGGGCGGCGGCTTGCATGGCGCGCACGGCGTTGAGCGCATTGGTGGTGCGGGCGAGCAGGTCATTGGCATTGGCGCGGGATTGCTCGATCTGGGCGGGCGTGGCGCCGCCGGATGCCGGGCCGGCTGCGGGCGCGGCAGCCGTGCCGCCGGAGCCGCCGCGCAGGATGTCCGCACGGAGGATGGTGGGTTGCAAGGCCACCAAACAGGCAAGCAGGGCCGACAGGCTGCGGCCTGTTGCGGTGGAGCGGGCTTTTTCGATGGATTGAAAGAGATGCATGATCGGGAATTGAAAGCGGACGACTGAAGTCCAAGTTCCGTTAGGGTTTGGCGATTTTTCCGATTTCGATTTCGTTGATCGCGAGAGGATTTTCTTTCAGAAGCTGGGCAAGGAATTCCTGACGGTTGAGGCGGGCGCGTTCGGCACGGAGCTGCGTGACGAGTTGGGGACGGATTTCATCGAGGGTGGGCGTGCGCGCCGCCTTGGTTTCGAGCAGTTTCAGAATGTGCCAGCCGCCATCAAGCTCGATGGTTTCCGAGGTTTTACCAACGGAGAGTTTCGGCAACGCCTCGCGAATACCAGGCTGGAGCTGCGCTTCGGTGAGCCAGCCGATTTCGCCGCCGCGTGACTTGCTGTCGGCCTCGTCGGAATGGGCGCGAGCGATGGCGGCGAAGTCAGCATCCTTCGACTTCAACTTGGCGAGCACGGAGTCGAGTTTGGTTTTGCCTTCGGCTTTCGCGATGAAGATCTGGGCGATGTGATAGGACTTGGGAACGAGCAGCGAGGGTTTGGCGGCATCGTAGGCGGTCTGGAGTTCGGCATCCGATGGGAAGGATTCTGGAACCTTGGAGACCGATTCGAGATAGCTTTCGGTGATGGTGGACTCACGGGCGCGCACGAGTTTGTTGATGACGGCGGGCTCCTTGTCCCAATTCTTCGCGAGGGCCTGTTTGAGGACGAGGCGCTGGATGAGCAGGGCGCGGACGTATTGGCCGAGGGCGGCGGGATCGCTGGCAAGGGACAAATCCTGCGCGGATTCGAGGCCGGCGATGGTTTCGCGGATTTCGTCGGTCTGGATTTCGATATCACCGATCTTGCCGAGCACCGAGTCCGCGTGCAGGGCGGTGGAGAGCACAAGCGTGAGGAGAAGGGGTTTCATGATAACTGAAATTGGAGATTGGAGATTGGAGATTGCGGACTGAAGTCCGCGCACCGTTTCTTCAGGGTTTTGCGCTGATGCGGTTGTCGATGATGCGGTTGTTGTAGCCTTGGACAAGGTTTTCGATTTTGACGCGTGAGTTGCCGATGAAGGGTTCGCGTGCGGCGAGGGATTTGCCGAGCGCGTGTTTTTCGTAGCGGACGAGGATCTCGCTGGCGGTGTTGAAGAGCGCGATGTTCTTGCACTCGCGATCCGCGAGGGTGTTTTTGAGGGCGGAGTTTTCGGAGGCGAGCCGGGCGCGATCGGCATCAAAACCACGAGCGGCGTTGGCGGCGTTTTGATAACCGGCTTTCCACTTTTCGAGGGCGGCGGCGTATTCGGCGAGACGCTTGTCGCGATCCGCGACTTTATTATTGAGTGCGGAAATGTTTTTCTCGGAGGCGGCGCGGTCGTCGTTGATTTGCTGGGCGAGGGTGGCGGAGCGTTTTTCCTGGGCGGCGATCTTCGCTTCGAGTTCGGCGATTTTGGTTTGGGCCGCCGCGTAGGTGGCCAGCGCGTTGGCTTTTTCGGTCTCGGCGGCGCGGAGCTGGAGG
Source organism: Luteolibacter sp. (assembly GCA_030696085.1). GTDB lineage: Bacteria > Verrucomicrobiota > Verrucomicrobiia > Verrucomicrobiales > Akkermansiaceae > Luteolibacter. Next base: position 28,519 of record JAUYNL010000060.1, on the reverse strand, counting down.
GCGGTGGCGCGGAGTTGTTCGCGCAACTGGGTTTCCACTGGCGCGGCTTGCTGGGCGAGAGCCGTGCCGGTGAGGGCGATGAAAAGAAGGAGATGTTTCATGGAAGTCATGGATGTTAGAACTTGGCGTTGAGTTCGATCTGAAGGATGTCGCTGCCGAGCGGCGGGCCGGCGATTTCATCGCTACTCATCCAGCGGATGCCGGTGCGCACGTTGGGCGAGAGGGCCATGGTTCCGCCAAGACTGAAGCCCTTGACGTTGGTGCCGCCGCCGCCGAATTCCGAATCGGTGAAGCCGTCCACGACGGCATCCGATTCGACATAGCGGTAGCCGAGTGAGACGAGCCAGTCGCCGCGGGTTTCCAGTTTGGGCTTGCCGGCTTGGAGGGCGAGGTTCCATGCGTTGTTACCACCTTCGAAGGCCCCGCTGCCGGAACCGCGGTTGTTGACGGCGATGGCATCGATATCGCCGGAATTGAAAGCGAGGTTGCGGGAATATTCGCCGATGAGCGAGAGGCGGAATGGATCGTAGCCGTCGTAGTCCAGGCGCCCGGTGGTGGTGAGGATGCGGAATGGAGTGGCAAGGCCGTAGTATTGATATTGGTTGGTCGTGCCGAAACCGTTGGCCGCTGTGGGGGTGATGTTGCGGATGGGGCGGTAGGTGTTGCCGCGCTGGGCGAAGGAAGGGCGCGATGCGTCCGTATCGCCGGCGTCGTTGGGCCCGAGCGGCACGAAGGGTGACGAGAGTTTGCCCTCGATGTCCTGGAAGTCGTAGTAGGCGGTGGCGAACTTCGCGGTGAGGTCCTCGGTGATTTTCCAGTCGATGCCGATCTGTGCGCCATAGAGCCACTTGTCGTCGCTTTTAAACTTCGACGGTTGGTTGGTTGCGAAATCGAGCCCGGTGTTGAAGACCGGGAAAAGGCCGCCGGAGTAAAAGGTGGTGAAGCGGTCGTTGAGTTCGGTTTTGCCCTTGAAGCCAAGTCCGTCAAAGCCAAGGTCGGTATCCCACTGGACTTCGGTGGAGAAGAAGGGATTGTCGAAGCGGCCTAACAGGAAGCTGAGTTCCTTGCCGTCACCCGGTCCGACTTCCATCGAAACGAAGGCGCGGTCGAGCCAGAGCGAGTATTTCGAGAAATTGCCGCCGGAGCCGCCGAGCGTCTGGTTGGGCGAGACGGGTGAGTTGCCATTGCCGGTGGCGACGCGCAGGCCGCCGGTGAAGCCGTCGCCGATATCGATCTCGGTGCCGAGTCTGGCGCGGAGAAGTGGCCGCTGGCGGTCCTCATCGACGTTATATTGAGGAGAGAACTGGGTTCCCGTGGTATCGAACGGAGCACCCGTATTGATTGCGTTGAAGTTGGGGAATGAGCCGGTATTGTCGTTGCCATCGGCGAAGAAGATGCCTTCGTATCGGCCGCGCAGATCGCCGAAGGGCTTGAATTTCGAGGTCCATTCCGGGGCGCTTCCGGTTCCCCAGTCGCGGTCACGCGCTTCGGCGAGGAGCTCCTGTTTGATTTCATCGCGGATGTTGTTGCGGACGGTTTGGGGAATGTAGCTGACGCGCAGTTCGTCCTCGGCGGCTGGCGGAATGGGTGCGGACTTTGCCTGTGCGGCGGCCTGAGCCTCGGCCTCCGCCTGGGCGATCAGGGCAAGACCTTCCTCCTGGGTGAGCAGACCTTTCTTGACGAGCAGGGCGGTTAGATTGACGGCGACATTGGTGGATGGGCCGGCGGCGGTCGCGGGCGGCTGGAGCGGATCACGGGTATCCGGATTGATGATTTCATCCGGAGTGAGGAATTCGACGGGCGGGAGTTCCGGGGTTTCCTGGGCACGGATGGCCTGCGCCGCTCCAAACATGAAGTAGGCGAAAAAGGCGGCGAGACGGTGAGGCATAATGGGCGTCATGGGAATGATGGCGATGAGGACTGAAAATCAGGGTTTGCGGGCGGTGATGCGCAGGTTGATAGGCATCGGCATGTCGGCGGGCGGTGGGTCGGTGAGGATGAGACCGGTGAGGATCTCGTTGCGGAGCGCCGAGTCGATCGACGGAACACCGGTGGAGTTGGCGAGTTGGGCACGGGTGACGCGGCCGTTGGCATCCGCCCAGATTCGAACCTGGATGGAGAGCGTGGCGTTTCTGGTAGCAGGATGGTTGGAGAGCGCCTGGCGGATGGTGGACTGGACTTTTGCGGCATACCAACCCCAGCGCGAGGCCCCGGCGCGGGCTCCTATTTGGCGTTTGCCACCACGATTGCCGCCGCCGGCGGTGAGGCCGAAGGAGTTCGGGCCGTCGCCGACGAGGCCGGTGCCAAGGTCTGCGGGCGGCTCGTCCGGCGATGGCGGAGTGTCATCAGGCGGGGGTTCCTCTTCGGCAATGGGCTCCTGCTCGATCATTTCCGGTTCGGTTTCCGGTGGCGGTGGCGGCGGAGGAGGAGGTGGTGGTGGTGGTGGCGGCGGCGGAAGGGTGATTTCAACAATTCGATTGGAGGCGGCGGTTTGGACGAGGTTATCGTCCTTGCTGAAATTGAGGATAAACGATACGACTCCACCGATAAGGACGGTGCCTAACAGGATGCCGATACTGACGGATTTGGATGGCATTTACTTCTGGGTGGCGAGACCGATCTTGTCGATCTGGAGGCGGCCGAGCACGTCGAGAACATCCATGATGCCCTGATACTGGGAAGCGCGGTCACCGCGGACGACTACGGGGACATCCGGTGTAGCGGCCTTGACTGCCCCGAGTTTGCTCTCAAGCTCTGCGAGGGTGACGGGGATGGTGTTGAGGAAGATTTTCCCTTCGGGGCTGACTGTGATGGCCTGGGTCTTGGGCGCGCTCATGTCGGCGGTGGCCGGCTTGCTGGAGGCGCGCGGCAGATCCACCTTGAGCCCTTGGACACCAGCCGTGGTCATGATGATGAAGATGAGCAGGAGAACCAGATAGAGGTCCACCATCGGGGTGACATTGATGTCGTCGTAGTTGTCGTCGGTGGAGGCCATGATTTCAGGCGGCTTGATCGTTGTGGGCCGGAGGGCCCGGCGCGTATGGCGAGGACTCGCCGGCGGGCGGATAGAACTCGGCCATTTTGGCGACGAACTCGTCGATGAAAACCTTGATCTCGGCAATGGTATTCTTGATGCGGCCGTTGAGATAGGAATAGATGAAAAGCGCCGGTATGGCGACGACGAGACCGGCGACGGTGGCGAGCAGCGCGGACGCGATGCCGGGAGCGATCGAGTTGACATCCACCTCGCCGCTCTTGGCGATGATGGCGAAGGTGATCATCACGCCGACGACGGTGCCGAGCAGCCCGACATAGGGGCCGCCGGCGATGCTGATGGTGAGGTAAACGAGGCCGTCTGTGAGCTTGTGGTTGGCGCGCACGAGGCCGGCATCGAGTGCGGCGCGGATCGCCTGGATGGAGCGCCCGGAGAGCCCCTTGGTGCGGTCCTTGTCGCGGTCAAGGCGGTGGTGGATCTCCTCGGAGCCGATGTGATAGATCTGATAGAGCGGGGATTGCTCGACACTGGCGATTTTCGCGGGATCGGCGATGCCGCCGAAGCTGCGCACGCTGTCGTTATCGGCATGGTCGATGGCGGTGAGATCCGAGGAGAGGCGTTTCCAGAGGAGAAGGAACTCTTCGGTGCCCTTTTGGATGGAGTTGAGATAGAGGAGCTTTCTAACAGCAACTGTCCAGCCGACAACGATCATGATGAAGCAGACACCGATGGCGATCCAGCCGTCGAACATCATGTTTCTGGCGATGTCGCCGAAGAGCATGACATGCTCGAGGATCTTCGAGTGGCCGTTGGCGGAATTCGCGGCCTGGTTTTCACCAAGGAAGAGGGAGCGTTGCGCGGTATCGGTGGCACCCTGGCTGATGGCGGCAAACCTGAGCCAGGACGCGGAGCGGGCGGTGTTGGAGATGGTGAGGGAATCGAGTTCGCCGTTGAAGAAGGAGAGGCCATCCGAAGAGGCTGCGACGGTTCCGCCGAGGAGAGTGGGTGCGGAGAGAGCGGGCAGCGGAACGGCAAGTGTGGCATAGGACTCACCATTGAGGAGGAGTTGGAGGGAACCATCGGCGGCGACTAGTGCGAGATGGGACCATGTCGCGGCGGCTATGGGCGCACCGGGGGTGGAGGTTTGCGTTCCCTCGGGAGTGGTGATCCGGATGAGTGGGATGCCTTGGTTGAGAAGGATGCGCAGCGAGGAGGTTTCGCTGGATTTCGAGAAGATGACTGCGTTGTCCTGCAGGACGGCGGGGCGGATCCAGGTGGAAAGGGTGAGTTCCTGGCCGGCGTTCCATGCGAGCGATTCGGATGCCGGGATGACCAGCGGAGTATCCAACAGGCGCAGGCCGGAGCCGATAATGCCGCCATCAGAAGTGGTGCCGGGGTTTTCGGAGTGGTTGGCGTTTTGGGTGGCGTCCTGGAAATTGGCGCCGGATTGACCGAAGTGCAGGAAAAGCGTGGTGGCATCATCGAAGGCCTCGGTGGCGGTGGTGGCACCCGATCCGTCGGAGGAGCCGTAGTAGAGTTGCAGGGTGGTCTTCTCGCCGGCCTTGATGACGGGGACCTTGACCCAGACGAAGGCTTCGTTGATGAGATTGTCGAAACGCTCGATCGAATAAGGCAGCACGGTCTTGCCATCAGCCGTTAGAAAACGGAGGTCTCCCCCGCCCTGTGCGGCGGCGGCGAAGTTGAAATTGCCGTCGTGAAGGCGGACGAGGACGGTGGCGTCGCTGAGGTTTTCGGATATATTGCCGGCGTCCGGACCGGCGTCGATGGTGACGGTCTGGCGTTGGGTCCAAGCCGGATTCCACCATTCGGCGGCGGATAAGCTTCCGGTGAGGAGGAGGAGGGCGGTTAGAATGCGTGTGGTCATTTTGGTCGGAGATCTGCAGGTTTTAGAAATCGGCCCACCCGCGGAAGGTGATGCGGATGTCGCCGGATTCGGTATCGGTGTAGCTGGTGAAGGGAACGGCGAGATCGAGCGAGCCGTGATAGTGATCGCGCAGCCTGAAGCGGGTTCCGGCACCGGCGCTGAAGAAGTTCTCGCGGGATTTCTGGCCGGGTAGCGCGTCGTGGATGGAGGTGAAGCCGCCTTCGGCAAAGGCGTGGAAGCGCCATTCGTCGGCTTGTTTGCCATTCTCGTCCTTGGTGCCGATGAGCGACGGGCTACGGAATTCGGCGGTGGCGAAGAGGGCGTCGTCACCGAGGGTGGTGGATTCGAGGTAGCCACGGGCCGAGCCGAGGCCGCCGCCGCTGAACTGCTCGCTGTTGATCAGGGCCTGGGAGGATAGCTGGCCCTGGATCTTGCCGTAGAGTTGGGAGCCGTTTTTCAGGTCGCGGGTGTGGGCGAGATCGGTGCGGGTGTAGATGTAGCTGCCGCGTGCCTGGTATCGCTTGCGGTCGAAATTCGCATCCGCGCTGCCGAGGCCGCGGAAGGCGAGATTGACGGAGGTGTTGAACTCGGTGAAGGAGTTCTTGCCGGTGATGGAGGCGGAGTAGTTCGCGCTGAGGGGATAGTAGGTGACGGGAGTCGGGATGGATGCGTCTCCAACGGTCAGATTGTCATCGAAGTTCTTGTAATCGATGCCGAAGCTGAATGTCTGATAGAAGTTGGGCGTGTAGGGGAGGTCATAGAGGGCGCGCAGGCCGATGATTTCGCCGCGGCCGGCGGAGGCCGAGCCGCCGAGGGTGGCGACGTCGGAATCCTGCTTGGTGGCGGTGAGCATGAGCGAGGTTTTGTCCGACACTCGGGCGAGGTAGTAACCGGACCAGACGCGGGCGTCGTCCGGGTTTTCCGGGGCGATCTGGAAGCTCAGCGAGCCGGTGTGGCCGAGTTGGAAGAGGTTGCCGTAGCTGATGGAGGCGTTGAGACGCAGCGGGGTGGTGTCCGGGTTGTAGCGGTTGTTGAGTTCGAGCGAGCCGTGCAGCGGGGATTCATCCTCGACGTTGAGATCGACATCGAAGGTTCCGGGTTCGGCACCGGGCTTGAGCTCGGGCGCGACACGGCGGTCGGGCAGGCGGTTGAGGGCGAGGATTTCCTGCTTCACTTTCTCGAAATTCGGGATGGATCCTGGCGCGAGGGACGGAGCCTGGGCCTTGATGCGGCTGGGGAGGAAATAGTGCGAGCCGTTGACGTTGACGCGGGCGATCGTGCCTTCGATCACTTCCAGGCGGATCAGGCCGCGGGATGGATCCTGGCGTGGGATGACGACGGAAACGGTTTGATAGCCTTTGTCACGGAATGCGGACTCCAGCGATGCGCGGGCCTGCTCGATATCGGCGATGGTGCGGCCGGGGCCGAGGAATGGATAGACGGCTTCCTCGATTTCGAGCTTCGTGAGTTTGGTGGAACCCTGGACGCGGTATTCGCGAATGAAGTAGGTTTCCGCGTTTTGGGCGTGAAGGATACCGGCCGCGAGCAAGGTGAGCAGCATGGCGCGGACCACGAGGGCCAGCTGCGGGGCGCGCGGCGGGAGAAATGGATCAATGTGAGTCATTCGAATGATGTCACGGACTCGGGCTGGTATGATGGCCGGCAGCCTCCGCCTGTGCGCGGGAGAATGCGGCCCAGCCCCATTTGGTTCGGAAAAGTTCCTGCTCGTATGTGAAGCCGTGAGCGGCGGATCCTGTTGTCTGGGTCAGATCTGAATTTTGTGCTTCCTCGGGTAGAATGAGGGAAGGGGCGGGTTCCGGCGGTGAATGGGTCAACTCCAATTCGGCGGACAACTCACTGGGAATCTGGCGGGAGGCAAGCACAAAGACACGGCTGCCGTCTGAGGCAGGGAGGGAGTTGCCGATGAGGCCGCTATCGACAGCAAGGAATGGCCGCCGCCTTGCGGCGACGAGCGATTGGCTGATTTGGGGATGCTTGGAAAGATCAGCCAGGCAATCCCGGGTTTCGTTTGATGCACGGGCAGACTTACTCTCACTGGCCTGCCTTGCCACATTCCGGGTGCGTGGTTTTGTGGTGTTTCTGGCTAGCTGGTCGGCCGCGTGAATTCGGTTTGTGCGGGTGGCCCTCACATTGGGAGCGGGCGCGGCCGCATCCACCGCGGTGGCCGAAGACGGACTGGAGGACCTGGCCACGGCAAAAAACACCGCAGCGAGCAGAAGCACGCTTCCGGAGAGAAGGTTGAGGTTGATGGTCCTGGTCATGGGCGGCAGTGCATTAGCCGGAAAAACCTGCCCGCGCGACGTGTGAACGTCGCGCGGGCAGGTGAGATTCGGATACCCCGGAGACACGGCAAGGGAAGATGAAACTCCGTGTTTCCCGGGTATCGCGAAGCGATTCGAGGGATGCTTACTTGGGCACCACCAGGCCGCCGTCGGTGAAGCGTTTGACCTTGTTGGTGGCATCGTCGATGAAGCCGCCGCCCGCAGGTGCGGTGACGGTTGCGATCTGGGTCTTCACCGCATCGGCGAAGGTCAGCTTCAAGCCGGTGAGGCGGCCGTCGGTTGGCTTGAGGATGCGGTTATAGAGCCAGGCGGTGTAGGTGCCGTTCTTCACATTGTCGGTGGTGAGAGCCACACCATTGTAGTTCAGCGAGACACCGCGGTTGGCGGATGGGAGGATGCCGTTGTTACCAAGCAAGCGGTTGTTGGCATCACCGGGTGTGATGTAGCCGATGTAGTAGCCGGCGGTGGCGTCGGGATAGGTCTCTTCTGTTTCCTGGGTGTCTTCATTGAAGAAGCTACCTTTGGCGGCAGCCGGACTAAGAGTCGCCGTCAGGGCCTGCGCAAGCAAACGTCCCGAGCTATAGCCACCGGCACCCAGGCCGCTGAAAATGCCGCTGACCGTCTCGGCCGGCCACAATTCCAAGCTTCCCACGACACCACCGTAGGTGAATCCCGCAGTGGGGCCTGAGCCGATGGTTTGAGGAGTCGAGTAAGTCGGTTTCCACACGCGCGGGGCGACGGTGGTTCCCAGGCCGATCTCGGTGTAGGCCCCGAAACGCTGGCCGGCATCGGTGTTGCGACCGATCGCCCAGACGGTTTTGTCGGTATCCTGGGTGTAGTCACCGGTCAATTGTGAGAGACGGACCGAACCCGTGGTGTAGAGCAACTGGGCCTGCTGGGTGGTGATGTTTGGCGTGTAACCCACACGTGGATTCGAGGGCGAACCGGGGAATCCCGGGCTGGCATAGAATCCCAGCGGCGAGACTCCGACGAGTTCCTCAATCACAGGAGCGTAGGTGACGCCATTGAAGACTCCCTGGAAGGGCGAGGTGGATTGGAAGTTGGTCGAGAAGGCGAAGTCCGCCTTGCCGATTTCGTAATCCGTGCCCAACACGGCGGAGGGACTCAGGGGATTGACAAGATTTCCTGATCCTGTTCCGTCTGATACGACATAGCGTTGGTCCGTATCTCCGGCGATGGCCGCGATGCCGGCAAGGGCACCGGAGTAGGAGACCTTGATGACGACCGGGGAGCCCGAGTAGGTGCCATTCCACGCGCCGAAATTGGTGCCCGTAGCGACGCTGAGGTTGGCCGAGGTGGCCGCACCATCGGTTCCCCGGAAAACCCAGCCCGGATCCAGCAGTTGCGAGATCGCGGTCTGGGTGGCGGTGCGATCGCCGTTAGAGGCGGTGATCCGGATGACGGTCTGCGAGAAGGCGGAGTGGGTGCCGGCGAGGGCCACGGCCGCGATGGCGATGTATTTGTTTGGTTTCATAAGTTTGGTGGATTTGAATGTGTTGGTTTCAGTTCAGTTGGATGGATTGTGTTTGCGTGATCAGGCATTGCGGCGGCGCTTGGTAAGCAGGAGCAGCGTGCCGAGGCCTCCAAGGAGAGCACCGGACGGTTCCGGCACGGCGGTGAAGCTGATGGATCCCGTATTGCTGATGCCGAAGTTCCCGAGGTATTGCACCGGAGTGATCGAGCTACCGGAAATCCGGTAGAAATCCAGCACGCTGGCTTCGGCTCCACCGATGGTTCCCTCAATCGAGCTCCATTGACTGAGTGAACCGAAGTCGGTAGTTCCTGCAGTGCCCACCTGGGTGGCATAGCGGTCTAACCCCGATGCGTTCGTCTGGAAACCCGCGACCGTGGAATTCGCGGTGGCCTCAAGGTTGCGGTAGCCGAAAACACCGTCAATCACGCTGGCAAGATTGCTGGCGGCATTGCTTCGGGCGGTATTGTTAAGTGCAGGCCAAGGAGTGCCCTGCACTCCGGGATCGCCGCGCTCCTGCGAGGCATATACCGTCGGGCTGGCCGAATTCTTGAGGCCGAAGATCCCCCATTGGAGATCCTCGCGAGCGAACCAACCCGCTCCGTATTGCGCAGCGAGGTCGGCCCCCAGATTGCCCAGCGTCAAAGTCGTGGTAGAGCCGGGAGTGGCGTTGCGGAAGGTGAGATCGTTGCCGAGATTCACCAGATAGGAGGTGGTGGAACCGATCCCGCCCGTCGCGCGAACGCCGAGGAAGATGTCACCAGCCTGAGGGGTCACCACCAATGCCCCGAAGGACGAAGCGGTGCCGATGATGCCGCTGGCAAGCGCGAACAGCGCGTGTCTGAGCGGATGATATTTCAATTTCATAATTTGATATTTCAGTGTTTAGTCGTTAGTTGACCTCCGCGAATCCGACGTTGAGCCGGTTCATCGCGCAGGAGACTTGCGCGGGTGTGCTCGTCAGCTCCAGTGAGGCGTTGGTTTGTGGGTAGCCTCCGTGGATACGGTCGGACAAAAAATCAGGAGGAGCGGCTGCTTACTGACTCACGAGAATCCGGTAGAACCCCTTGGCTTTGGCCCGCCGTACCGCATCGTTATCGGTGAATTGAAGCGCCCCGGCTGTGGCGCCATTGATGGTGTCGATCGTCTCCCAGGAGGCGAGCGTTTCCGAGTATTGAAGTTGGTAATTCCGGCCGGCGGCGGCCTGGAAGTGGATCGCCGCAGGACTGCCCGGAGCGGATACCAATTGCCCGACACGAAAGAAATCGGCGGGGTCGTTCGGATTGGTTCCGGCAATGGCTTCGTAGGCATCCGTCTGACCGTCGCCATCCGTATCCGTGTTCGGCGGCGGTGTCGTGGACGGATTTGTGAACGTCAGAACTCCCGCACCAGTGATGGAGAAGTAGCCGAGATACTTCACCGGTGTCGTGCTGCTGCCGGAAAGCCAGTAGAAGTCGAGTCGGGTGGCGGCGACTCCACCTCCGAAGCTGCCTTCAATGCTGCTCCATTGACTCAGCGAGCCGAAGTCGGTGGTGCCCGGAGTGGCGACTTGGAAGTTGTAGCTGGCCTGTCCGGAAAAATTCGTTTGCAGGGCGGCGACCGGGCTGTTTGCCGTAGCTTGCAGTCCACGATAGCCGCCTGTGTTGGTGTCGATCACGCTCGATGCCGCCGAGGCCACGCTACTGCGTGATGACAGATTGAGGGCGGGCCACGGTATGCTCTGCGTATTCGGCGAAGTCCGTTCGCGAGTGGAATACACACTCGGACTCGAGCTGTTTTTCAGCCCGAAGACTCCCCAGAGGAGATCAGGGCGAGTATTCCAGTCGGCGCCGTAGGTGGCCGCGAGGTCGGCTCCGATGTCCCCGATCGGGTTGGTCCCGCCACTCACGGTAAAAGTGATTGAGCTGCCCTGAGCGAGATTGCGAAAGGCGGTGTCCGGGCCAAGGTTGACAAGATAGGAGGAGTCGCCGCCCTGTCCGCCGGATGCGCGGAAGCCGAGGAAGATGTCACCGTTCACCGGGGCTGGGACGATGTCGGCGGAGAGTGGCAGCGCGATCGCCACGGCGGCGGCTGCGGCGAGGGCCTGGATTAAGGTTTGATGAGTAGGTAGGGATTTCATGGATGGTTTATACTGGATGGTTTGGTCTACAATCGAAGTTGAAATCAGATGATCGGTTGCCGGGCGCACAGGAGGGGGGACGCAGGAAAACCAAGGGGATTCCGGCTCGTATGACGGGACTTCCTGGTTCGAAAGACCCGAGATGGGGAGCGAACGGATGAATGCGAAATGATCCGAACCGGTGAGGCCGACGCTCGTGGTGAGTGGTGGGCCTTCAATAAGAGTGTCACTTCCCGTTTTTAGGGTCAGCGTCGCGAGGCTTGAGCAGCCGCACGGCGAAACCATACCGATCTGAGTAGTATAATCAAGGTATTTCTTTGAAAACTTTTTTGGGACCTCTGCTTGGCGGGGTGCATTGCAAGAAAAAGACCTGCGTTGCATATTCAATCGTTTGATTATGAGTCATTTGAAGATTTCGACATCAACTTTCACCGGTGATTTCAGAGCGCACATGTAGGTTTTTAAAAGAAATTTTGAATTTATACCGCATTGAAGGTTGTCGGCAAAAAGAGCCTTTTCACTCAAATCATTCTCACCCGGAAGCGCCATGGGACCCGGACTCTTACGCACCTCATGGCCCAACCGCTCATCACGGAAGCTCCGCGTGAAACTGCGCCTTGGTGATCCCCACCGGAACTCAATCCAACATTTTCGCGCCCTTTATTTGGCTCTACCTGAATCGCCCTCACTTTGCAAAATTCCTCGCCATCGGACCATTGTCTGATGGTGCGCTACGCGATTTGTGTGTTGACTGCGCCGGGATTCGTTCCGTGCGCCAGGCACTGAGAACACACCGCCCCACCTCCCACATCATGACCCGCAGCATCCCATCCCGCATTGCAGGAATCATCCCGGCTCTTGCCTGGCTACGCGGCTACCAACGCGGCTGGCTGCGCCCCGACATCATCGCCGGCATCACCCTGGCGGCCTACCTGATGCCGGCCGCCATCGGCGATGCCTCGCTGGCCGGATTGCCGCCCGAGGCCGGACTTTATGCCTGCCTGTTTTCCGGGTTCGTCTTCTGGATTTTCACCAGTTCCAGGCAGACAACGGTCACCGTCACCTCGGCGATCTCGCTATTGGTCGGCACCACCCTGGCCCCGCTCGCCGCAGGTGATCCGGCGCGTTATGCGGCGATGGCCTCGGCCACTGCGGTGATCGTCGCGCTGCTGGCACTGCTCGCCCGCCTGTTCCGAGCGGGTGCGGTGGTGAATTTCATCTCGGAACCGGTAATGACCGGCTTCAAAATCGGCGTGGCACTCTACCTCGCCAGCTCACAGTTGCCGAAACTCTGCGGCATCAAGGGCGGCCACGGCGATTTCTGGGAGAAATCCGCCGGCTTCATCCGCCACGCGGGAGAAACCAACACCCCATCCCTGCTGTTGGGCGGCGTGGCGCTGGCGCTGCTCTTGTTAGGGAAACGGTTCCTTCCCGGCAAACCGGTGGCGCTGGTGGTGGTGATCGCCGGACTCCTGATCGGTGCGAATGCCGATCTCGCCGCGAGCGGCGTGAAGCTGCTCGGCGAGGTGCCGCAGGGGCTGCCGGCATTCCGCTGCGGCGTGCTGGGCCGCGCCGACCTCAACACCCTGCTGCCGCTGGCGATGGCCTGCTTTCTGCTAGGAGCGGTGGAGACCGCCGCCATCGGCAGGATGTTCGCACGCAAGCACGGCTACCGGATGGACAGCAATCAGGAATTCCTCGCCCTGGCCGGCGCGAATCTCGCCGCCGGACTCGGCCAGGGATTCCCTACCAGCGGCGGCATGTCGCAATCACTCGTCAACGAATCAAGCGGCGCGCGCACCCCGCTTTCAGGATTCATCTCCTCCATCCTGATCCTGCTGGTGATCCTGTTCCTCTCCAGCCTGCTGAGGCATTTGCCGCAGCCGGTGCTGGCCGCCATCGTGCTGGCCGCCGTGACCGGGCTGTTCAATCTTTCCGCCCTCAGGGAGATGTGGCGTTTCAGCCGCGCTGATTTCGCGGTGGCGGTGGCCGCGGTGTGCGGAGTGTTGTTTTCCGGCTTGCTGATGGGCGTGCTGATCGGGGCGGTGCTCTCCATCGCGCTGCTGCTGCGCCGCGCAATGACTCCGCCAGCTACCGAGCTCGGCCGCGTGCCCGGCACCGACTACTTCGCCGATCGCATCCGCCATCCCGCCAACGAGCGACTGCCCGGTGCATTCATCTTCCGCTGCAACGGCGGTATCTTCTACTTCAATGCAGAGCACGTTCACGACCGCTTTTTCGAACTGCTTGCCGCACGTCAGGACGAGGTGAAACTCGCGGTCCTCTTCATGGGCACCGTGCCGATGATTGACATGGCCGGCGTCGAGTTCCTCACCGAGCTGCATGAAACCCTGCAAAAGCGAGGGATCGAGTTGCGCCTTGCCGAAACCCACAGCGTGGTGCGCGAGGCTCTGCGCCGGGGCGGGTTCGAGGAACATTACGGCCCGGTGGTTGCGGATCAGACAGTGGCCTCCATACTCCTCAGAACCGGGAAGCCCGAGATTCCCATTGCCACCTGAAACCGCTCCCGGCACAGTCCCGACATGTCGAAAACATCATTCCGCATCCTGCTCGCCGCCGCCTGCCTCGGCTTCGTTTCCTGCTCGTCGAACGTCGATATGCCCAAGGGTGGCAGCAAGGGCTACACTTCCGCCCGCCTGATCCAACGGGATCCCAACCTGCCCGCGATCACCAATCCCACCGAACAACAGGTTCACCGGATGATCCAGAATTCACTCTCCAAACAATTCACCTCCAAGGGCCTGGCCTACGGCAAAGGTGGCTCCGATCTCGTCGTCGCCTACCTCGTCATCTATCAGGAACCCGGCATGACCGCTGACTACCGCGATTATTTCGGCTACGGCCGCAATGCGGATGATATCGCCGTGCTCGCCCACAAGCGCGGCGCGCTGGAAAACGAAAGGCCCGAATTCTTCCGCCAGGCCGGCATCCTCATCGACGTGATTGACGCGCGAAGCAACAAGCTCGTTTACCGGAACTTCGCCAGGAATGACGCAATCAAGGGGGCCTCCCCGGCCACCCGCGCCGCACGCATCGATGCCGCCGTGGCCCAGGCGCTCGCCGGATTTTTCCGCTGAAAAAACCGGCAGCCCCCATGACCACCGATCATTCCCCGGGCACCGACTGTGTCATCGTCATCAACTGCGGCAGCTCGTCGCTGAAATTCGCGGTGCTGCCCGTCGTGGGAGAGGAGGTCCTGATCAAGGGCCTCGCCGAGCGCCTCGGCGGTCCCGAAGCCGTGCTCAAGATCGAGCGCGATGGAGAATCCGCCCGCATCTCCATTCCCTCCGCCACCCACCGCGGCGCCCTGCAGGCGGCGATCCGCCACATGAACGGCCTGAATCCCCGCGGCATAGGCCACCGGATGGTGCACGGCGGCGAGGAATTCACGGACTCGGTGGTGATCTGTGATGACATGATGGCCGCCGTGGAGCGCTGCATCTGCCTGGCCCCGCTCCATAATCCCGCCAATCTGGTGGGCGTGCGCACAGCCCGCGAGCTGTTTCCGGAACTTCCGCAGGTGGCGGTTTTCGACACCGCCTTCCACCAGACCCTCCCGCCAAAAGCCTATCTCTATGCCATTCCCCGGACTTATTACGAGGAACTCAAGGTGCGGCGCTATGGTTTCCACGGCACCAGCCATCACTATGTGCTGTTGGAAACGGCAAGGTTGTTAGATAGGCGGGCGGAGCAAACCAGCCTGATCACCATGCATCTTGGCAATGGCTGCAGCGCCTGCGCCATCCGGAACGGCCGCAGCGCGGACTCCACCATGGGCCTTACCCCCAGCGAAGGTCTCGTCATGGGCACCCGCAGTGGCGATGTCGATCCCGCGCTGCACCAGTTTCTCCAGGACCAGACCGGCATGCGCCTGGGCGAAATCACCGCCATGCTCAACTCCCGCAGCGGGCTGCTAGGACTCTCCGGCCTGAGCAATGACATGCGCACACTCTCCGCAGCCGCGCACGATGGCCACCAGCACGCCAGGCTCGCCATCGAGGTCTTCTGCTACCGTCTGGCGAAATCCGTCTGCGGCCTGATGGCCGCGCTCGACACCATCGACGCCCTTGTTTTCACCGGCGGAATCGGCGAGAACTCCCCGCAGGTCCGTGCGATGACCGCCGCCCATCTGAATCTCCTGGGAGTCGTTCTCGACGACGCGAGAAACGCCGTGCATGGCCGGGCCGACAAGGGATCCATCAGCTCTCCAGAAAGCCGCATTCCCTGCCTGGTGGTACCCACCAACGAGGAACTCATGATCGCACGCGAAACCCTGCGCCTCATTTCCTAAGCACATCATCCCGTCATGAAACACACCTTTTTCCTTGCCGCCTCGGGGGCCGGAGTCGGCCTCACCTCGGTCTGCCTCGGGGTGGTCCGCGCGCTCGACCGCCGAGGGATCCGCGTGGGCTTCTGCAAGCCGATCAGCCAGAACCACTCGATCTCCGGAGAATGCGACACCTCCGCCCTGTTCATCCAATCGACGATGGGAAAAAACCACCCGATTCCATACCGATCCAGCAGGCGGATGATTACGTCCGCCAGGAGCACATCGGCGACCTGATGGAGCGCGTGGTCGAAACCGTCAGCAAGGCGGGCGAGCACGCCGATGTCGTGATCGTGGAAGGTCTGCTGCCGGCGGAGGGCCGCACCTTCAACAATCGCCTGAACCGCATGATGGCCAGCAGCCTGGATGCGGAGGTCATCCTGGTCACCACGCTCGGCACCGAATGCCCGCGGGAATTCGAGCGCAAGGTGGAAACCCTCGCCGCGCTCTATGGCGGCATCGACAACCCGAAAATCATCGGTTGCATCATCAACAAGATCGGCAGACCACGCGAGGAATCCAAGACCGGCCTGGTGCCCATCGTGGACTCCTCCACCGATGGCAAAGGCGCGGAAATCACCCCCGCCGAAGAAGCCAGCGCCGCCATTGAACGCTTGCTTGCCGGCTGTTCGCTCTTCAAGAGCGGCCAATTCGAACTGCTAGGGACCATCCCGTCCAACAGCACGCTGCAATCCTTCCGCGCCATCGATGTCGCCAGACATCTGAACGCCGAAGTGGTCTCAGCCGGTGACATGGCCAAGCGCCGCGTCTATTCCATCGCGCTTTGCGCGCGTGCCGTTTCCCACATCCATCACGTTTTCGCGCCGGGCGCCCTGCTCATCATGCCGGCAGACCGCGAGGACGTGATCATCGCCGCCGCCCTCGCCGCCCTCAATGGCGTGGCGCTGGCGGGAATCATTCTCACCAGCGGCATGCCGCTGGGCACCGAGATGCGCGATCTCTGCCAGCGCGCCTTCGATACCGGCCTGCCCGTGCTCAAGGTCCACACCGGAAGTTATCAAACCGTACTCAATCTCTCGCGCATGAGCGGCGAGGTCCCCTCCGACGATACCGAGCGCATGAACCACGTCATGGACTTCATCGCCCGCAACATCGCCGGACAAAAGCTGGAGAACCGCTGCAAGGTGGAACTCGTCGTGCGCATGTCCCCCGCCGCATTCCGCCACAAGCTGGCATCCTGGGCGCGCGAGCTCAACCGCCGCATCATTCTTCCCGAGGGCGAGGAACCGCGCACCATCCAGGCCGCCGTCGCCTGCAACCAGCGGAAAATCGCCCGCTGCGTGCTGTTAGGAAATCCTGCGGAAATCCGCCGGGTGGCCGCCGCCAACGGCGTGGCGATCCCCGATGAAATCGAAATCATGGACAGCGCCGCACTCCGCCCGCGCTATGTCGCGCCGCTGGTGGATATGCGCAGGAGCAAGAACCTCAACGAGCATGACGCGCTGGAAGCCCTTGAAGACAACGTGATGCTCGGCACCATGATGCTCGCTATGGGCGAGGTGGACGGCCTGGTTTCCGGCGCGGTACACTCCTCCGCCAACACCATCCGGCCCGCGCTGCAACTCATCAAAACCCACCCGCAGGCCCGCGTGGTCTCCTCGGTCTTCTTCATGTGCCTGCCGGAGCAGGTGCTCGTCTATGGGGATTGCGCCGTGAATCCGAACCCGGACGCCGAAGCGCTGGCGGACATCGCCATCCAAAGCGCGGAAACCGCCGAGCAATTCGGCATTCCCGCCCGCGTGGCGCTCATCAGCTATTCCACCGGCGAGTCCGGCAGCGGGGCGGATGTCGAAAAGGTCCGCCACGCCACTGAAATCGCCAAAGCCCTGCGCCCGAAGCTGTTGCTGGACGGCCCGTTGCAATACGACGCCGCCGCCATCGCGGAAGTCGCCGCCACCAAGGCACCGGACAGCCCGGTGGCCGGCAAGGCGACGGTCTTCATCTTCCCGGATCTCAATACAGGAAACACCACCTACAAGGCCGTCCAGCGCAGCGCGAACCTCATCAGCATCGGCCCCGTGCTCCAGGGCCTGCGCAAGCCCGTCAACGACCTCTCGCGCGGCGCGATGGTGGATGATATCATTTACACCATCGCCGTCACCGCCATCCAGTCGGGCCGCGGCTCAGGAGGCTGAAGCGGCGGGCCCCACCTGCCGCCCGCCAACCACTTCAGGAACATTGCCGCGCATTTCCAGCGCTCACCGGAATTTTCAAAAACCCGCATTCGACAAAAAGCGGCGGCTCTCCCACGCTCACGCCGTGTTCGACGCGCTGTATCCCCTCCTCCGCTCCGGCCTGTTCCGTCTGGACCCGGAAACCGCCCACCACCTCAGCATGACCGCCCTCAGGATGGCGGAAAAATCCGGCGTGCTTGGATTGCTTCAACCGGCCGCCGGCCTCGCGGAACCCATCGAGGTGATGGGCCTGAAGTTTCCGAACCGCATCGGCCTTGCGGCGGGGCTCGACAAGGATGGCGATGTGATCGACGCGCTCGGCCGCTTGGGCTTCGGCTGTGTCGAGATCGGCACCATCACGCCGCGTCCGCAGGCGGGAAACCCGAAACCGCGGCTGTTCCGGCTGATCCCCCACGAGGCGATCATCAACCGCATGGGCTTCAACAATCCCGGCATCGACATCGGCGTGGCCAACGTGCGCCAATCGAAATCCTTCCGCGGCGTGATCGGTTTCAACATCGGAAAAAACAAGGACACACCTAACGAAAACGCCGCGGACGACTACCTCGCCTGCCTGCGCAAGGCCTATCCGGTGGCCGGATACATCGCGGTGAACCTATCCTCGCCCAACACCCCGGGCCTGCGCGACCTGCAGGGAGCCGAAGCCTGCGCGCGTTTGTTGGCGACCCTCAAAGCCGAACAACAGAAACTCGCAGCGCAACACGGCAAACATGTGCCGCTGCTCTTCAAGGTGGCCCCCGATCTCGGTGAAACCCATATCCGCCAGCTCGCCAAGGTCTTTCTCGACGGCGGCCTGGACGGCCTCATCGCCACCAACACCACGCTCGCCCGCGAGGCCGTGGCCACCCACCCCCGCGCGGGCGAGGCCGGCGGGCTATCCGGCCGTCCCTTGTTAGACAGAAGCAACGAGGTGCTGCGCGCCTTCGCCGCCCATCTGGGAGGAAACATCCCGATCATCGGCGTGGGCGGCATCTGCTCGCTGGAGGACGCCCGCGAGAAAATCCGCGCCGGAGCCTCGCTGGTGCAGATCTACACCGCCTTCATCTATCAGGGCCCGCGGCTGGTCCGGGAGCTGGCGATGGGGCTGTGAGCTGAAAGCCAGGCTACGGCAGCCCTATCACAGCCCCGGGGAACGCCGCTTCCCCAGAAAATATCTGAAATGACTTTCAACAAACGCCAGCGAAAGGCCGTCCGGAGTCCACGGTCCATCGCTCCGTGATGGCTCGAATGCGATGCAACTCGTTGCTGATACGCGTGACGGCGTGAGCGATGAGATCACCTTCTTCGTGCAGGACACTGACTTTGACGGTGCCTCGACCGCCGCTTTGGACCTGCCGCCCGACTCCGGCCATGAGCATGGGGATGACGATGGCGGGGAAGGCTCGTTGGTCTAACGAGGTGACGAGCACGCCGATCTTGCCGCTCCACGGGGTGGCTTGGGCGTCCCAGCCGGCTCCTTTGGCATTGGGCGGGAGTTTCCGGCTGTCTTTGCCGCTCCGTGGTTTGCCGCAGCCGGTTTCCCTAACAGGATCTTTGGCGGGGTTTTCACGCACAAGGATGACACGCCGCTCGCGGGCAAGACTCCGCAGGCCGCCCTTCCGGTTTTGTCGAAACCTCAAACTTCGGCACCACCGGCGCACACACCCTCAGCTACGGCTACCATCCCCGCCACGGCCTGCTGAAAACCGTCACGGATGGCACACACAGCAACACCTACGCTTAGCACCCCAATTCCTCCCTCATCCACACCATCCGCGCCCGCGAAGGCAGCCAGTGCTGGTCGCCGCCCGGAGCCAGACCCGTCATGGAAAACGGCTACGAACGGGAGTTCACCTACGTGTATGGTGCCGTGAGCCCCTTGGAGGGCGAGATGGAATACCGCATTTGCGAGAAAATGAACACGGAGGAGATAGGGGCTTTCCTCGGACATGTCGGCGCGCGCTACCCCGACGACCACATCCTCATGGTGGTGGACGGGGCGAGTTCGCACAAAGCCAAGGCCCTGCCGATTCCGGACAAAATCAGCCTGATCCTGCTGCCCGCCTACTCGCCGCAACTCAATCCACAGGAAAACGTCTGGGACGAGATCAGGGAAAAGAACTTCCCGAACCGGGTCTTCTCAACCATGGAGGCCGTCCACGAACAACTTCAGGCGGGCTTGGCCAAATTCGCCGCCGACACGCAGGGCGTCACCTCTCTGACCGCCTGGCCTTGGATTCGTAATGTACTGGCTTGAAAACGAAATGGAATGAGCACAAGCGGAGCAGTCCGAGTATTGAATCAGGTATTCCAGTCTTAACCTGACGCGAATGGGCTTAGGGCCGTTCGGCGGCGATGCTGAAGAATATTTTGGGATGGCCGGTGCTGTCGAAGCTGGCCTCGATGGTTTCGACTCCGTCGCTTCTGGCAATGACACGTTCGGCCAAGGGCGGTGTCCAGTCGCGGAGATTGGCGGAGGCCACACCGCGCACGGCATAGCCTGACGGCATGGCGTCCATCCGGGTGTAGCTGAAGGTGTAGATGGCCCCATCGCGCTGAAGCGGCGTATGCCCGGTTGAAGCGGCATCTTTCGGCTCGCTGCCTTGTAGCCACTCGCGCCAGTTCGGCATGCCGTCGGCGTCCGGATCCGCGTCGTGACCGGAGACCTCGGGATTGGCTCTCTCGGCGACGGTAAAGGAACGAAGTGTCCATTCCTCCTGGGTCATGATGAATCGGGCGGTGACGGACTTGTCGCCATCCATCATCAGGTTGGCTTCGGACGCGGTGGTGCTCAGGTCGCCGGACCAACCGAGGAAGGTCCATCCGGGAAGGGGCTCGGCAAGCAGCGTGGCGGTCATCCCTGGCTGATAGAGGCCGTTGGCGACATCGAGGCTCACCGTGCCGCCACCGCGGGTGGAGACGGTGAGTTTCAAAGCGGAATCAAAATTGGCGACGATGGTTTTGTCGGAATCGAGGATGATGAGGCTTTCATTCAGAGGAGTGGAACTGCCCTCGGGAACCACGTTCGCCGTCGCAGGGACGTCGCCATCCCATCCGGCGAAATAACTGCCCTTGCCGGGCTGGGCGACAAGAGCTATGCGGGACTTGTCGGGATAATATTCGGTCAATTGATCCGCCACGATCAAGCCGTTGCCGTTCGCCTCGAGCTTGAGCTTGCGTCCGGGGATGACGACCGCATGGGATTTGCTGGCATAGACGTTGTTCGAGTCATTGCTTTCGTAGAGCTTGGATTCTGGATCCAGCTTGACGATCAGGTGCATGGCTCCCGGGCGAATGGTGTAGGGCAGTTCGAATTGTAGGTTCACGCTGGCTTGCGCTCCAGGTCCGGGCTGCGGGATACCCAGCGGGATGCGGCCCAGATAGATGTCATTGGCGTCACCGAAAAATCCATCCTTCGACAGCCAGCCATCTACGCTGAGGCTTTCCCCCGGGGTGAGGCTGCCAAGGTTGTGGACCGTAGCACCGCAGTTCAGCACATCGCCGACACCGAGAGTGGCTATCGGTGCCGCGGCTAGTTCGATGGCGAGATCCGTCTCAGTCCATTCGCTGAGGAAGTTGAGACCGACGAAGAAAATGCGGGAGCCGACATTTTCCACCCCTCTGACCTGTTCTTGGAGCGGTGGGATCGAGGTCCACGCGCTGCCAGCGGGCGGAGCGGTCCACATTTCGGTGCGAGTGGCGGATGTGGCGGGCTGCACCGCGAGCCAGCCTGTCGTGGTGACGGCCATGTCCATCAGGCTGGAACTGCCGCTGGTCTTGATCGGAGCCATGGCGGTCCAGTTGATGCCATCCGTCGTGGAAACCGGATTGTAAGTCATCGAGCAGACCAGCCGTCCGTGGCCGCTGACCAGATTCGGCATCATGACTGACGAGTATGGCACGCCGATGCTGTTGCCTTTGGTCCAACTGGTTCCATTGGTGGAATGGAAGACCTTGAGCGGAGCACCGTAATCGGATGAGTCATTGCCGAGCACGACCCACTTGTTGGCGAACCACGCCACCGCCTGGCCTTCCACCAGGCCGGTGATGGTGATGGCGGACCAGTTCAAGCCGTCATCGGTCGAGCGCCACGCCAGACCGCCGGTGCCGACGGCGATGAGCGAGCTGCCATTGTCCGCGATGGCCAGGAGTATGAGCGAGGTTGAGGGCTGGGTGGCCTTGGTCCAATCGGTGCCATTGGTGGTTCTGAAGACGCCCGTGGCGGCGGTGTCGTATGAAGTGCGAATGATGGCCAGCGCGCGGCTGCCGTTGCTGATGACTTTCGAGATCGAGCTGCTTGTGGGCATGGAGATCCCGCCCAAGGACGCACGGGTCCATGTCGAAAAATCCTCGGAGGACAGATGCAGGACACCGCCACTGCCGCCGGTGAGCAGACCTGAACCGAAGGACACCACGGATGGCTGCCGCGAGGAGTCGGCATAGGTCATGGTGGAGGCGGCTCTGCCGGGAAGTCGCCTGGTCCAAGTGGTGCCGTTGGGGGAATGCCAGACCGCCCCCATGCCATCCACGGCGAGGAAACCATCGCTGCGGAGCAGGGCAGTTCTGAGATCGCTTGGTCCGTTAGTGAGGGTTTGCCAGGTGACGCCGTTGGCGCTCCACAAGGTCGCGGTGCCGGCGTATGCCTTCGCCAAGAAGCCGGTTTGGGACGAGCCCACAATCAAGCTATTACTGGTCATGGAACCGTTGAGCGCCTGCCAAGTGATCCCATCAGCGGAAACATGACTGAAGTTGGATTCGGATTGGGGTCTGGCAAAGAAACGGTTTCCAACGGGGATCACACGGGAGCTTGTGGAGAAGGTGAATCGCTCGGTCCACTGGATGCCATCGGAGGAGGTCCATGATCGGGTTCCCGAATTGGCGAGATAGAGACCGTTTTCGTAAACCACGCTGGGAGCGGAAATGCTTGCGAAGGCGGCGGATGGAGCCCAGTTGTTGCCAAAATCGGTGGAACGCAATAAGCCTTGGCCCAATGAAAAAGTAGGGGAAACCAGCATGTTGCCTGCTTCGTCGATGGTCATCCAGTCGGTGGTGTAAATCGTGTAACTCGGCAAGCTGCGGCGCCATGTGATGCCATCCTTGGAGAACATGAGGAAGCCGCTGTTGGCTCCTTGGCGGAAGCCGGCCACAAACCATCCGGATCGGAAAACCAGCGGAAGGTGGTTGGTAATCGTGCGGTCGGGCGTACTGGGAAGCGAAACCGCTTCCCAGTTCACGCCATCGCGGGTAGTGGCGAAGGTGGCTGCGCCCAATTTCAGAACCAGCGCTCCTCTTCCCGCTGCCATTCCGGTGATGCCTCCCGTCGTTGATGAGGGCACCGGCACCGGCATCCGCTGCCAAGTCGAGGCCCCGTCCAGGCTGCGCCATAGCGCGTCTGTGGCGGCCGCGTAAAGCGCATTGCCCGATTCCACCATCCGGGTGGCGTTGAGAAATGTTTCGCCCTCACCACCGGAGGTAAACAGGTTCGGCAATTGCGTTGGGGCGGCCATCACCCGCATTGAAGTGGCACTGACCAAGCCCGACGATTCTACGGCGCGCAACCGGATGGCATAGCCTTCGGGGTTGGTGACATTGAAGCGGAAGCGGAACTCACCTGCGGTGGTCTGGGTGAAAATGGTTTCGCCGTTGGCGATGCACGACAGTGTGACCGGTGCGCCGTCCGGATCGGAAAACGTGCCGGTGATTTCGACAGCGGATCCTAACAGGTGGTAGGTGACGGGTGCCGGGTAGGCGACCTCGATGACCGGCGCGCTGCCGCCTGGATGCGCCGGACCGGTCTCGATAGTGGCTCCAGAGGAAGTCAGCGCTACGAGCTTGCCCAGAGCCGCTTCGATATCGATCACATTGGCCGGCAGGTTGGCCCGAATCCAATTCCGCCCATCGGGCGAGTAATAGGCCGCGGCGGGCATGAGCGCTACCAGGGTGTTGTTGAATGGCACCAGTTTTTTGAGCTGGAATGCATTGGGCAGGCCGGTGGTCGTGAGCGGTATCCACGAAGTTCCATTGTCACTTTCCCAGACCACGGTGGTGCTGGCGGTGACCGCATCGCCCATGGCATACCACTTGGCTCCCAGCTTGGTGACGCGGGTCGCGTTCACGGTGTTGACGGCGGTCCAGTTGAGACCGTTCGCGGAGTGATAGAGATAGGGCGTTGCCAGTTGATTGGTCGTTTCCGCGGCTTTGGTGAGAAACCAGCGGCTGCCCACCCATGACACGGTGGAGTTGGTGTCCACGACCGGTGGGGTGGCCACGGTCGCCCAGGTGACACCGCGATCCGTCGAGCGCAGGAGGCTGGTCCAATTCACGGCCATGATGACCGATCCGTTGTCGGCGACAGAAGTTGGGATGGTGGTGGGGGGCGTGTCTGTCAGGCCATCAGGAAGGTAGCCGTTTGTCTGATAGGTGCTGCCGTCGGCATTGGCGTAGTAGCGCTGGGCGGCGAAACCGATGATTCTTTTCGGAGTCAGATCCAGATTGACTCCGGGTTTCCAATGGGTGCCATCGCCCGAGAACAGGATATTGCCGGTGTTGCCCGAAGCGATGAACTCGTCATTGAAGAAGCCGAGGGAGGAATAGCGTCCCACCGCAGTGGCGGGTGGTTTGAAATCGCCCCACGAGCCGGCCTTACCGAGCACACCTGTGGTGGTCCCATAGACCAAGCCGCCTTGAAACGCAGTCGCGGCCGAGAGCCTTGGGGCATCAGTGGGCGCAATGACGGTGAACGTATTGATGGAGGAAGGATCGCCCCATGCGAATTGGCGGGGACCGGAGGAATACCAGAACACATTGCTCCCCAGACTGATGGCTCGCATGGGAGAACCCATGGAATCGATATTGAGCGTGGTGGCGACCTGTTGCCAATTCAAGCCATCCACGGAGCTGAAATGCGTACTCCCCACATGGGAGTGCCACGTCCCGGCGACATGGTAAGTCGTCGCGGAAGTGCTCCAGACCCAGGATGGCCCGTTCGTGCTGATCTCGGTCCAAGCTATTCCATCGGTACTGCGGAGCACCCGCGTCGGGTAACTGGCATTATAGCTTGTGCTCGGAACGATCATTTGTGCTCCGTCGCTGGAAAGCCTGCCGACGGAGGAGATGGAGCCGGTGGAACCGGTTAGGAACGCGGCGGTGGCGGGCGTCCAGTTGATACCGTCGGTAGAATGATGGATGCGTCCACCCTCGTTGCTGACGCTGCTGAAGATGCTGTTCCCATTCCATGCCACGAATCGACCCGCAAAGGTCTCCACTTGCCGCAATACCTTGCTTTCCGTGCCGAGCGGCACCACTCCGGTGATGGCGACGGGAAGCGACCAGTTGATACCATCGGCCGAGGTGATCACCCGCGCATTGCCATCCGGATCCTCGCCGGTGCAGATCCAATTGGCTCCGAGTCTGGCGATGCTGGCGGCAATGAAGTTTTCCGGCAGGTTTGCGGATTTCCATTCCTGTGCATCGGTGGACACCAACAGTCGGTCGCCGGCCACCGCCACGCATTGGTTGTCGATCACCTTGATGTCGGTAATCGGCGCATTGGGCACCTCGTCACGCCGCCACTGCCAGCCCTGCCAGGGTGAAGCGACGACTTGCAAGCGGAGTGACGCGCGGGCGGAGCCAAGGGCATTGGTCACGGTGCAACGATAGACATCGGTATCGGCCGCTCCGGGTGAGGCAAAGGTGAGGCTCGGCATCGTGGCCCCTGCAATGTCAATGCTGCCACGGCTCCATTGATAGGTTAAAGGAGCGCTGCCACTCGCCTGAATGCGCAGGGTCGTCCCGGTTCCCGGCGCGACGGTTTGGTCGCCGCTGGTCCATCGAATGACCGGGGCGGACGCCGTTTCGGCGAGACTGACGTCATTACTGGTGACGGTGGCGAACGCATTGCGGACCGTGACGTGATAAGTGGCGAAGTCCGAGGCAGTCACCGGGTCGAGGATGAGATTGTCCGTCAAGGCGCCGGTAATTGGAATTCCGTCACGAAACCACTGATAATAGAAGGGTGCCGAACCGGAGACTTTGACATTGAAAACCGCACGGTCACCAGTCGCCATGGTTAGGGAAACGGGTTGTTCGGTGATGGCAACCGGCGAGGGCCGCAGACCGTTGAGCCGGATCGTCCCGCCGTCCGAGCCCTGGGCCGAATCCACCGCGATGAGATAGGCGAACCCCTCTTGCGCCTCGAAGCTGCACGCGCTCCATCTGGAGAGCGGATCGGCATCGTCGTTGGCGGCCATCACCTGCATGGTCCACGGAAGGGTCATATTGCCATGGTAAATGGCGAGCACAGTATCGAAGCCGCTGCCCTGCGTATTGAGCGTGAAAGTGCCGGTGAACGGGGCGATCCAGCGATACCACATGCTCTTGCCCGCACCGACTCCGGCATGCGGATTGGCTCTCTCCCAGCCAGTGTCCCAGGTAGTGCTGCTGGCGCTACGGTTGCTGTCGGTGATGGAAAACGTCTCGCCCTGCACGGTAGTGGGACTGGAGAGGGCATCATTGCGGCCCACGGCGGTCAGGCTGAGGCTGAATTTTTCTCCACCCGGGGAGTTGCTGAGCGCGACAATCCGATAGGTCAATCCCTGCTGTGCGAAAAACTTGGTGAGGTATGGCTCGCCGGGGTTGTTTTCCGCAGAATCGGCCGAGAAATGGAGTTGTGTGCGATTGTTTCCCTCATAGACGGCGATCCGCACGTCGGCACCGAGAGAGAGGCAGGTGAGTTCCACCGTGCCGGTGAAGGCGGGTTGCCAGACATACCACAGCGTGCGTTCTCCCGGAATGCCATACCAAAGGTGCTCGTCAGTCTCGCGGGTGGCCCCCACATTCGATCCGCTCCAAGTGCCGTAGTTCCCGGTGAACTGGAACGGGGTGTCAAACATGTCGTTCGTGGAGGGAGCGGCGGAGTTCAGCAGGCTTGCGAGGTTCAGGCGCCCGCCGCTGCGCACCTTGCCCGCGAGGGCGGGAAGCGGGTCCGCGGAATCGAGCGCCCGTGCGAGCAGTTGCTCGACGGAATCCGAAGGATACCGGGCGCGCGCCAAGGTAAGGGCTCCACTGACATGGGCTGCGGCCATCGAGGTTCCCTGGCGATATTGATAATCGGCGGTGCCGCCGCTGCCGCACGACCAGATTTGCCAACCGGGCGCGGCGATATCCACCGAGTCGCTGCCGTAACAGGAGGTGCCTGTTAGCAGGTCGTTGGCGTCGGTGGCAGCAACGGAGATGAGGTTGGAGCAATCATAGCCAGCGGGATATTTCGGGCTCGAATCATTGTCGGTACCGTCATTGCCGGCGGCCGTGACAAACGCGACGTTGGCGACCGCGCAATCGGCGATGGCATTGCGCAGCGCCTGGCTGTAGCCGCCGCTGTCCCAACTCGCGTTGATGATGTGAGCACCCTTGAGGCGGGCGTAATTGATAGCCTTGATGGCATCCGAGGTGACGCCGCCCTGCGGACCGAGGAATTTCGCGGCCATGAGTTGGACCTGCCATGCGACGCCGGTGATGCCTGTTCCGTTGGCGCCGCGGGCACCGATGATTCCGGCGATGTGGGTGCCATGACCAACCTCGTCGCTTGGGTTGCCGCTGTCGGTGACCGCATCATAGCCATGAATGTCATCGATCACGCCATTGCCGTCATTATCAACGCCGTCGCCGGCGATTTCGCCGGGGTTTTGCCACATATTTAGAGCAAGATCCTCGTGGTCGTAGCGGATTCCGCTGTCGATGACCGCGACGACTACATTGGAGGCATTGCGTTGGCTATCCCAGCCTTCAGGCGCATCGATGTCGGCATCCAACAGATGGCCGCCGAGCGTCCCGGGGTTGTGCAATCCCCACATCCGGCCGGACGTGAAGCCGGGGTCCGATGGTATCATGCTCGGCCATACCAAGTAATCCGGTTCGGCAGTATCGACCAGGTGTCCCCATGATTTGAGAGTGGCGATTTTAGCCTGCAGTTGATCCACCTGGGTGAAACCATCGCTGAAAGCGGCGAGCAGGAAACTGCCCGCCTCACGCTCGCGGATGGAAAAACCCGCCCCGGTGAGGAGTTGTTCCAAGACAGCGGGGTCCGCATCGGGTTTCGGGACGAGCATCACCTGATCCGCCACCATGGCAACGCGGGAAACGATTTTGCCCGTTTTGCCCGACCAGCTTTCCACGGTCCTCACCCAAGGAAATTTGAAATCCGTGGTCCGTAGGATGGCAATCCTCTCACGGTTGCCAACGGCGTCGGCAACGCCCCAGTGTTCGGAAACCACTTTTGACGCGGCAACCAGCACATCGGAAGGACGGGCGGACTCCACTGCGTTGGGTTCTATGGCGGGGACCGGTTTTGGAGCCGGAAGTGCGGCGTCAACCACCGGGTCTAACGTTTTTTTCGCGTTTGCGGCATTTGGCGGGCCGGGGGCGTTCAATGTCGACCGGTTGATCGGTCGAAAATCCTGCATCGCCTCCGCTTGTGTCTTCGCAGGCAACTGATGCTGCCACCACCACCCGGAATAGACGGCCAGAATGCATCCAAAAACCGAAACAAGCAAGATAAACGCACGATCTTTCACTCCGCAAAATTCACCTTTCCGGATTGGGTTGGCAAGATCCATCTCGGCGGATGTCGGCGCTGGTTCAAAACTAGATTTTTTACCGGATCAAAACTAGTGCAACGTCCTGTAAATTGGTGTGCGTTTGCTAGCGATTTCACCCTTGAAAACAAGATATTGTAACTATTCAGGTGCGAAATCCAGCGCTTGGCCAGCGAGTGCGGATTTGATGGAGTCCATCAGGTTGAGGCCGTGCTTGCGGGCGGTGGACAGATAGCTGCGGATCGCACAGAACACTCTCGCCCCGCGCTCACTGCGGAAACAGCCCGATACCTTCTGCCGCACCTTGATCATGCGCAGGTCCCGCTCCGCCTGGTTGTTGTCGAATGGCACGCTCAAATCATACGCGAATCGCAACACCTCGACGCGTTTTTCTTTCATCCGCATCAGCAGGTTGCGCTCCTTGCTTTGCTTGGTACGGCCGCGTTTGAGCTGGCCATCGTCGGAAAATGAGGTGATCTCCCGTAACAAGTGGGCGTTGCAGCGGGAGTGATCACATCGTTCGAGGGTATCGTATGAACCCCAGAAGTCGGTGATGAGATTGCCGCGGTAGTTTGGCAGCACCCTGCCCG
>JAUYNL010000052.1 GCA_030696085.1 Luteolibacter sp. | reverse complement strand
GCTCCGGGGTATAGCGCAGACGGCCCCGCCGGTCGGTCTTCATTATGGATTCATTCATAGCTGTCATAGATCTGCAAACTATGAGACCTATGAATCCACCGTTGCAAATACCTACGCACGGCGCTTCGGACCCCGCTTACGCTTCAACGGCCTGCACAACGCCGTGGCCAACCAACTCCAGGAAGATCCCAAGAGCGGAGCCATCTTCGCCTTCACCAACAAACGCCGGTCTCTCCTCAAGATCCTCAACTGGGATGGAACTGGTCTCTGGGTACACGCAAAAGATTGGAACGAGGAACCTTCTCGTGGCCCAAGCCTTCCGATGTGAAGGATGGAAAGCTGCGCCTCAACTCCACCGCGCCGGCGCTGCTGATAGACGGCATCGACATGCGCGACGGCTGCCAGCGTCCATGGTATGAAATCAGGTAGAAGCTATTTCTATTTCTGTGAAAAAAACTTGCCAGTTCGCTTTTGGATACCAGGTTCCTGGTAAATGATCGACGGCGACGAAATTCAACACCTGCGTGACCAGATCGCACAACGCGACGAGGTCATCGCGCGCCAGGCTGCCGGGATTGTCGTCCTCGGGAAGTCCGTCATCCACCTTGAAGGTCAGCATGCCTGGGAAATTCGACATTTTCCGCCCGGCCACTGCAATTTCTCCCTCCTCATGTGTTCGCATCCTCAGCGGCAAAGTGGCGATCCCGCGCGGAATCAGCCAGGCATTGAAGGGGTGTGGGCGGGGGACCCGCCCACACCGTGCAACAACCACACAAAGGATGGAAGTTTCGTTCCGGGCAATCAGACTGCGGCTTCGAGCGCCTGGTCGAGGTCGGCCAGGATATCATGGATGTCCTCAAGGCCGACTGCGAGCCGGACATAGTCGGGCGTGACTCCGGTGGTATCCTGCTCGTCGGCGGTGAGCTGCGAGTGCGTGGTGGAAGCCGGGTGGATCACCAGGCTCTTGGCATCGCCGATGTTCGCGAGGTGGGAGAACAATTTCACGCTGTTGATGAAACGTTTGCCCTCTTCCAAGCCACCCTTGATTCCGAATCCGACAATGCCGCCGAATCCGGTTTTCAGATATTTGGAGGCGAGCGCATGGTTCGGACTGTCTTCCAAGCCGGGATAGTTGACCCATGCCACGGCGGGATGCGATTTGAGGTGCCTTGCGACCGCCAGCGCGTTTTCCGAATGCCGGATGATGCGCAGTGGCAGCGTTTCAAGTCCCTGGATGAACTGGAACGAATTGAACGGACTGATTGCCGGCCCCAGATCGCGCAGAAGCTGCACCCGCACCTTGATGATGAAGGCGATGTTTCCCGCGCCCGGCACCTTGCTCAGTGCATCCCAATAGACGAGTCCATGATAGCTCGGGTCCGGCTCGGTGAATTCGGGGAACTTGCCGTTGTTCCACTGGAACTTTCCGCTATCCACGATTACGCCGCCTATGGACGTGCCATGCCCACCGATATATTTGGTGGCGGAAAGCACCACGATGTCCGCCCCGTGATCGATCGGTCGGACTAGCCCGATGCCGACGGTATTGTCCACCACCAGCGGGATGCCCGATTCATGGGCGATGGCCGCGAGTGCCTCGAAATCTGGCACATCGAGTTTCGGATTGCCGATTGTTTCCGCATAGATGGCGCGGGTGTTGGGGGTGATCGCCTGGCGGAACGCGTCTGGATCCTGCGAGTTGACGAACCTCACCTTGCGTCCGAGTTTCGGAAAGGTGTAGTGGAATAGCGAATAGCTGCCGCCGTATAGATTGTCCGCCGCCACGATCTCGTCGCCGGGTTGCGTGATGGCGAGCAGCGCAAGGCTGATAGCCGATTGTCCCGATGCGAGGGCCAGTGCGCCGGTGCCGCCTTCGAGGGCCGCCACGCGTTGCTCGAAGACGTCGGTCGTCGGGTTCATCAATCTTGTGTAGATGTTGCCGAATTCCCTCAGTGCGAAAAGATTGGCCGCATGTTCGGTGCTCTTGAACACATAGGAAGTCGTCTGATAG
This sequence comes from Luteolibacter sp., assembly GCA_030696085.1. Lineage (GTDB taxonomy): Bacteria > Verrucomicrobiota > Verrucomicrobiia > Verrucomicrobiales > Akkermansiaceae > Luteolibacter. The sequence goes on along the minus strand of JAUYNL010000052.1, from coordinate 27,048 downwards.
ATCGGCACCGCGCGCGATCCGGTGGTGGGATCGGGCGATTGGCCGGCGTGCAGGGCGAGAGTCGCCGGATTGCTGGTTGGAAAGCTCATAATGTGGGAAATGTAATGTTTTTGTCGGGACCCCCCCGGTGGGAGGCCTGCGGCGGTGAAACTCATGCTCGCCGCCGCAGGGCGCCCGGTCCGGGTTACGATGGTTAGAATTCGTTCTTGATGGTGACACCAAAGACGGAATTCGCGCTGTGATTCAGCACGCCGCCAAAATGCCCGTATCCGAGCGCCACGATGAAATTGTTGCTCACCACGTAGGCCAGTTCCGCCGTCCACCAATCGTCCTCGGATTGGATCAAGCCGGGAATCGGGGCGTAGTCGTTGGGTTTCTGTTTGTATTCGGCAGCCAGAATCAATCGATCGGTCAGAAACACGGCGACACTTCCCTCGAAGTTGGCGGAATAGTCATCGGTGAAACCCAGCAAACCCAGATGAGCGGACCTGGTGGCGCGGACACCCGCATTCACCAGGACAGGACGCGGCAGGTTCTTGAACAATTTGCTCGCATAGAGCGTGTAATCCACTCCGGAGTCATCCTCGATGCCGATGCCCGTCAGGGTGCCACCAAGTTCGTCGTCAATGTCATCAACCGTGGTGTTGATCTTGTAATGAACTCCGAAGGTAAGTGCCGGTATCCAGTCCTGATCGAATTCGCCCTCCTTCAGAAGCGCTAGACGGGCGTTGAAATTGTGAAGATCCACCCTGTCGTCACTGATCGATACCGTGGTGGCGTTCTCAATGGCCTGCGGAAGATTTCCGATATCGAGGCGGTCATAACCATAACCCAGTTCCAGCCGGTCCCACGGGGTCTCCGTGAGAGTCAGCGCCTCCAGATTGCGACCGTTACCCAGATCGACGAAGGCTCCGCCGATGCTCGGGCGTCCGATCGGTTCGCCATTGCGCGGCGGATTGACGAGATAGGCCGAAAGAGTGGTAAGAATACCGCCGTTGCCCTCGATTTGATGCAATGGCAGTGGCGGGCCTTTTTCCGCTGGCGCAGGTTCTGTTTTGGGCTCAGGGCTGCCGGCGTGAAGCAAGCTGGAGGTGAGTATGGAAACGGCGGATGCCGCTTTGAGTGTCAACAGGCGATGTCCCTTCAGGGATGATGTTTTCATGGTTCTATTCTAGTTATATTTTGTTATACTACGGTTTGTAGAATGGACGGTGCCCATTCGGGGTTTCTCCGGGGTGGTGGGGTTGAATTGTCAGGTGCCGCCATGGCGGCGCACGCGCTTGAACAACCCTGGATTGAAGCCGCGGCCCTCATGTAGGCGGGCCTCAATCCAGGGTTTGCCGTGGGGATGCCACGGAAAGGGATGTTAGGCGGACTTGCGCCAGTCGAAGCGCCAGTTCGGATTTTTCGCCAATTGCAGCGAAGGCCGGGATGGTTCCGGGATCCGTTCGTGGCGGGTTTGAGAGCCTTGTTTTTCACCGGCATTGGCCAACTGAAGACTCAATGACAATGGTGCGAAGGTCCTGGCGTAAGTGGCTGCGCTTTTCGCACCAGTGGCAATCCCGGCGGCAATCTCCCGCTCATCCGAAATCAGCGACAGGCTTTCCTCAAGCGTGTCCTTGAGCTTGGAACGGTCTTCCGGTGATTCGAAGACACCGGCCAGCACATCATGGGAAGCCTGTGCGGTGGCGGCCAGCGCGGCGTCCAGCGATGTGGTTGGTGACGGATCGGTGAAGATGTAACCGCCTGCCGAACCGAATATCGAATGAACGGCATCGTGGATTGCCAGCAAGCGGATGGATTCCACATTCCCGGCGATTTCGGGGTTGGGGGAGATCTGCCTGAGGAAGCGGGCGGAAATGTGATCCCATGCCCTGATCATCGAATCCAGGGCGGGGTTTGTGAGATCAAAGGCGAGAACGGTTACAAGACGGGAGAACTGTGGTGTTGGAAGATGCATGACTATGGAAATTGATAAAACTGAAGATGAGGGTGTGGAAATCACGGGCGCTGGTTTTCTGGCGGCTCCGGTCCGCCCCGGTGTGAACCGGGGCGGACCTTCAGCTACAAGCCAACCACGGCTTTCAGAATCAACAGGCGGGTGCTGTGGCCGGCCCATGGAATGCGCCGGAACAAGCGGTGCCTTCGGAATGCCGAATATCCGCCTCATCCGCCATTTGAACAAGAAGCGTCCGGGTGACGCAGCGACGAATGCCAGCCTTTGGCGTCGTCAAACGGCGGACCACGGATTCTGCGAGGGAATCAAGAGCATCAACAAAGACGGTCGCCCAACGTGGGAGTTCCGATCAATAAGGGGCGGTTCGCGGCTTTCATGGTGAGTGAATGGACAGGTGGTTCAGTATTCGTCGACACCTAAGCTCGGCACGTACCGTGGACCGTTGCGACAGCGGCATGCAATACATGTCCTTCAACTGGGTCAAGAGAAAAAATACCAAATTAAGCAATTTAATAACGATTTCGATCATGGGGTTGTCGATCACAGCATCGTGAATGCAAACGCCATGCAGCCTGCCCTTGGGGTTGGGGGAAATGAAGGTTTTGGAGCGGATCCGTGTGGCGGGAGCTGAAATTTGGCGATTTTGACGCAAAACGGGGCATTTGCATGCAAAGAGAGGCCTGCGTCGTTCTTGATTTTTAGTGCCTACCCGGCAGATTCCTGCTTTCTCTCCCCGCACCCCGCCGTTTTCCACGCATCATGTCCACCAAGCTGACCCGTAATTTCTCCATCATCGCCCACATCGATCACGGGAAGACCACGCTTTCTGATCGCTTGCTGGAAATGACCAGCACCGTCTCGATGCGCGACAGCACCGCCCAGCAGCTCGATTCGATGGATCTTGAGCGGGAAAAAGGCATCACCATCAAGTCCCATCCGGTGGCCATGGAATATACGGCGCGCGACGGCAAGACCTACAAACTCAACCTGCTCGACACGCCCGGCCACGTCGATTTCTCCTACGAGGTCTCCCGTGCGCTGGCCGCCTGTGAAGGCGCGATCCTGATGGTGGATGCCGCGCAGGGCGTGGAAGCACAGACTGTGGCGAACCTGCACCTCGCCACCGAGCAGAACCTCACCATCATCCCGGTGCTCAACAAAATCGACCTGCCCGCCGCGGACGTGGCGAAGTGCAAGAAGCAGCTTGAGGAAATCCTCTGCATCCCCGCCGAGGACTGCATCCCCGCCTCCGCGAAAAACGGCATCGGCATCGAGGAGATTCTGGAAGCCATCATCGCCCGCGTGCCGGCTCCGAAGGAGAACCCGGACAAACTTCTGCGCTGCTCGGTCTTCGATTCGCTCTACGACACCTACCGCGGCGTGGTCTCCTACGTGCGGGTGTTTTCCGGTAGCGTGAAACGCGGCCAGCGGGTGAAGCTCTTCGCCACGGACAAGGTTTATGAAGTCAAGGAGGTCGGTGTCTTCACTCCGAAAATGAGCGCCCGTGACGTGCTCCGGGCCGGCGATGTCGGCTACGTGATCGCCAACATGAAATCGGCCACCGAGGTGAAGATCGGTGACACGATGACCGACAACACCCATCCCTGCGCCGAGCCGCTGCCCGGCTACAAGGAAATCCAGCCGATGGTTTTCTCCGGCATCTATCCGGTGGATTCCTCCGACTACGAGGCGCTGAAGATGGCGATGGGCAAGCTCCAGATCAACGATCCCGCCTTCACCTATCAGCAGGAAAGCTCCACCGCGCTGGGCTTCGGTTTCCGCTGCGGCTTCCTCGGCCTGCTGCACATGGAGATCATCCAGGAACGCCTGCGCCGCGAGTTCGACATGGATGTGATCTCCACCTATCCGTCCGTCATCTATCAGGTCACGATGACCGACGGGACCGACCGCATCATCGACAACCCGACGCTTTTCCCGGAGCCCCAGGGCATCCAGGAAATCCGCGAGCCGATCGTGAATGTTTATATCATGGTGCCCGGCGAATACATCGGCGACATGATGCAGCTCGTGCTCGAAAAACGCGGCGAGGTCACCAACACCGAGACCATCGACGACTCGCGAGTCATGCTATCCTGCGTGCTGCCTCTATCGGAAATCCTCGTCGATTTCAACGACAAGCTCAAATCCATGACCCGCGGCTATGGCTCCATGGACTACGAACATTCCGGCTACCGCGCCGCGAAAATGGTCAAGATGGACATGCTCATCGCCGGCGATCCGGTGGAGGCCTTCTCCACCATCGTGCACCGCGACAAGGCGGAGTCCTACGGACGCGTGCTCGCCGGCAAGCTAAAGGAAGTCATTCCTTCGCATCTTTTCGTAGTCGCCATCCAGGCGGCCGTCGGCGGCAAGATCGTCGCCCGCGAATCGATCTCCGCCATGCGCAAGAACGTCACCGCCAAGTGCTACGGCGGAGACATCACCCGCAAGCGCAAGCTGTTGGAGAAGCAGAAGGAAGGTAAGAAGAAGATGAAGATGTTCGGCAAGGTGAACATCCCGCAGGACGCCTTCATCAAGGTGCTCAAGAGCGGGGATTGAGTCTGGCGACGATTTCCTCCATGGTCGGCATGCTCGCTTCGAGCGCTTTCACGAAGGCGAACTGGTTGCGGCAGCGGTCGAGGTTATGGGTGCGGCGTTTGATTTTGAAATACACGTCGCCGTCGAGATAGTCGGTTAGAAAGCGGATGCCCACCTCGAGGGTGATGAGTTTTCCGGAGAAGGCGAGGTTTTCCAACTCCGCGGCGTTGAGGAAGGTGGCGCTGGAGAGGTAGCCTTTGACGAGTGCCTCGAAGCGATCCAGCCGCACGCTGATGTTTGCCGGATCCGGATCGTCCTCCCGCGAGGTGGGAGTGGCGGTGCGCACCATGTCGCCGAAGTCGTAGAGCACGGAACCGGGCATGGTGGTGTCCAGATCGATCACGCAGACACCCTCCGCGGTGGCATCGTCCAGCAGCACGTTGTTGAGCTTGGTGTCGTTGTGGGCGATGCGTTCCGGGATGATGCCGGCGGCGATCAGGTCGGTGATGCGCGAACAATCCGCGGCATGGGCGCGGGCGAATGCGATCTCGGCGGCGACACCGGCGGCGCGGCCCGCGCGGTCCCCTGCGATGGCGGCTTCGAGAGCTTCCAGGCGCTTGGGTGTGTCGTGGAAATGCGGGATGGTTTCGTGCAGTCGCGGACCGCCGAGGGTGGCGGCGAGCTTCTGGAAGTCCCCGAAAGCGCGCGCCGCCTGGAAAGCCTGTTCGTTGGTTTCGAGTTCGTCGTAGCCGCGGGCACCTTCGATGAACGGATAGACGCGCCAGTAGTTGCCCTCCGCATCCCGGGCGTAAGGCTGGCCGTCAATGGAGGGGATGCAGGTGAGGGTGCGGCGGTGGGCTTCCGGGCTGTCCCCGGCCTTGAGGGTGGCCAGTGCGTGGCGGGTCACGCGGTCCACGTTTTCCATGAGCTTGAGCGGCTCCTTGAACACATGGTGGTTGATGCGCTGGACGACGTGGCGCACGCGCTGCCCCGCTTGGTCGAAGGTGGCGCAATAAGTGTCATTGATATGGCCTGAACCATGCGGATGCGCGTGGAGGAAATCGGCGCGCAGGTCGAAGAGCGCGGAGATCGCCCGGATGTCGTGAAGGTCTGGCACGGAGGTATTATGGCTTAGGCTAGCGTTTCCGGGTATTCGCCGGTGGTGATGAGTTGGCGGATGGATTCCACGACAACGGGTTTGTCGGCGGGGTAAGTGACGCCGAACCAGGAACTGGTGGTGCGCAGGACCTGGCATTGGGCGTGGCCGCCATGGATCAACTGGTCCACGATGGTGGGAATGTAACACTCGGATTTCAACTGGTCGCCGGATGTCATCAGGAAACGGGTGAAGCCTTCCTCGAGTTGGGTGAAAAACGCCGGCCCGAATGCCCAGAAGTTCATCGAGACGAGACACCCTGCCGGAACGATGTGACGTTTGCCATCCAGCGCGATGCCGCGCACCAAGCCGTCGGTTTCGCGTTCGATATCGAGGTATTCCTCGACGTTGGTGAGGTAGCCCTGATCGTCGAGCCCGCAGATGCCGCGGTTGACGTGGCCGTGGTCGGAGAGGGTGTTTTCGAGCGGGTAGCCGACCATGGCGAGCGCTGCGGAGGAGTCTGTCGGGAGGTTTTTGAAAAAGCACGCCGCCCGCTGATAGGCGTCGCGGCCGTAGAAGTCGTCGGCATTGATGACGGCGAAGTGGCCGGTCACGACATTGCGGGCGGCGCGCACGGCATGGGCGGTGCCCCAGGGTTTCTCGCGGCCCTCCGGCACGCTGAAGCCGGCGGGCAGGTCATCGAGGCGCTGGAACGCGTAGTCCACCTCGATTCGGTCGGCGAAACGTGCGCCGATGCCATTGCGGAAGGCCTCGGCGAAATCCTCGCGGATGATGAACACCACGCGGCCGAATCCGGCGCGGATGGCGTCATAGACCGAATAATCGAGCACGGTTTCCCCGTTGGGGCCCATCGGATCGATTTGTTTGAGGCCGCCGTATCGGCTGCCCATTCCGGCTGCGAGAACGAGAAGAGTCGGTTTCATGGTGGATGGGAAAGGAATGCGGACCGTCCCTTGCCAATTCCCGCGGCATCTGACAACCCCTGATATTTCCGGCGGCCTATTCGGCCAGGCGGATGACGAGTTTTCCGGGTTCCACCTTGAATTCCTCGATGCCCCTGATGCCGCCCTTGCCGCCCCCGAGCGCTTCTCCTAACAAATCATGGCCCTTGAGGCCGCCCAGCCAGTCGTTGGGCAGCGAGATTCCCCAGACCGTGAGATCGTCCAGGATGAACGAGGCCTTGCCGGGGACCTCGCTGACGAGGAAACGGGTGCGGGCCTTGAGTCGCTTGCCTCCGATCAGCGGCAGGGCGGGGTCGAGATCGGTTTCGAGGCGTGCGTGGATGGCATTGCTGGCGAGTTGGAAGCTCACGGATTTGCCAAGGCTGGTGTTTTGATTGAGCAGGCCGTTGAGTTCGCGCTCGGTGAGGATGATTTCCTTGGAGCCTTTTTCGTAGGCCGGCCCGGCGGGTTTTTGAATGGCCTCGACCTTCGCCTCGACGACGGATTTTTCCGCCGCGCTGAGTTCGACCGGGCGGATCGGCCGGTTGTGCCACCACCAGAGCCCGCCGAGCACCAGTGCGAGCACGGCCAGCGCGATGAGAACTTTGGGAAGGAGCGTGCCTTTTTTGGGCGGCGCGTGGGAGGAGAGGGCGTCCATGGGTTTCATTTTTAGCGGGGACTTGCTCCGCGTCCATCCGGAAGATGGGGGCTGGAAGGTGGTGCGAGCTTGCATGATGGACGCGCTAAAGAGAAAAGCATTCTGCAATGCGCCTCGCCGTTCTCAACATCGTCGGACTTTCGGAGTCCCTGCTGGGTCCTCATCTGCCGGGGCTCACCGCGTTTGCCTCGAAACACGGCCGGCAATCCTACGCGCCGGCCTTTCCCGCGGTGACCTGCACCGCGCAGTCGTCGATCCTCACGGGCGCGCCGCCATCCACCCATGGCATCGTCGGCAACGGCTGGTATGAGCGCGAATCCGCCGAGGTGCGCTTCTGGAGACAAAGCAATCATCTCGTCCGAGGCGACAAGCTCTGGGACACGCTGCGTCGCGAAATCCCGGGCTTCACCTGCGCGAAGTTGTTCTGGTGGTATAACATGCATTCCAGCGCGGATTTCACCATCACGCCGCGGCCGCTTTATCCGGCGGACGGCCGCAAGGTGTTCGACATCCACACCCAGCCGATGGGCATGCGCGACGAACTCAAGCGCGATCTCGGAGAGTTTCCCTTCCCCGCCTTCTGGGGGCCGGCGGCGGGCATCGCCTCATCGGAATGGATCGCCGCTTCCGCGAAATGGGTGGAGGAGAAACACGCGCCCACCCTCAGCCTGGTGTATCTGCCACACCTCGATTATCCGCTGCAAAAGCACGGTCCGCTCGCCCCTAACATCCCGGCGGAGCTGGGGAAAATCGACCGGGTGGCCAGTGATCTGATCGCATTTTACGAAAGCCGCGGTACGTGCGTGCTGGTGCTTTCCGAATACGGGATTTCCCCCGTCAGCCGCCCCGTCCATCTGAACCGTTTGTTCCGCGAAAAGGGCTGGCTCTCGCTCAAGAACGAACTCGGCCGCGAGACGCTCGATTGCGGCGGCTGCCGCGCCTTCGCCGTGGCGGATCACCAGATCGCCCATGTTTATGTGAATGATCCTTCGATTTCCTGCGAGGTCCGCGCGTTGTTGGAAAACACGCCGGGCATCGATGAAGTCCGCGTGCCGCAGGAAACATGGGGACCAGGCGTCGCCAGTGAGAGGGCGGGGGATTTCATCGCCATCGCGGAGCCGAACGCGTGGTTCACCTATTACTTTTGGAATGATGATGGCCTCGCGTCGGACTACGCCCGCACCATCGACATCCACCGCAAGCCCGGCTATGATCCCTGCGAGCTCTTCATCGATCCGGCGCTCAGGCTGCCGAAGCTTGCGATCGCGAAATTCCTGTTGAAGAAGAAGCTCGGCCTGCGCGGCCTGTTGGAGGTGATCCCGCTGGACGCCACGCTGGTGAAAGGCTCGCACGGCCGCGACCAGGTTGGTGAAAACGAGCGCCCTGTTTTGTTAGGAACTCCGTTTCCCGTGAGCGGCGCGGAGGACGTGCACCAGGCCATTCTTGCCGCGGCGCGCCAGCAGTGAGGCTCATGCTTCGGGTTCTCCGAGCACGCTTTCCGCCATCGCCTTGCGGGTGGCGCGCAGCCGGAACGAGAGCCAGCAGGCGAGCAGCACCGCCACCAGCAGCCAGAATTGAAAGGCGCGAGGAATGGCGCGCGCCGCCTCGGCCGGCAGTTCCGAGATCGAAAGCAGTGATCCCGAGGCATAGAAAGGCATGCTCAGCGGCGAAATGCCGATCAACCATGACGCGGCGGGAATCATGCGGTCGCTGATCGCGCCGAGCACCGAGCCCGCCATGACCGGGGCGACGCCTAGCAGGATCGTCGCCAGGCCGACGACGCGCGCGCCCTTGGTTTCCAGCAGTGCCTGGAATCCGCCACCGCAGGCCACCATCACCGCCGCGAAAAATCCGAGCGTGCCGAGTGAAGCCAGATGACCGGGAAACCAGCGGGATTCCACCAGTGCGCGGGTGAAAATGAACCAGCCGAGCGCGCCGGAGAGGGCCATCACGAGCACGAACCAGAAGCCGGTGGAGGCATCGGCCAGCCGCGGCAGGCTGGTTTCGCCCTGTTTGCGCGCGCGCCGCCAACCGCGCAACTGGTGGTCCGCCGTGGGGGTGATGATCATCGCCAGCACGAAAACGAGGGCCAGCGTCACCAGCCCGTAAATGCCGGACATGAGCACCGCCTCGGCGGGTTTCGGCGCCCAGTCTGGATGAAGCCGCACCATCCGGGTGAAGGCCCGCGTGGGGAAAAGATTTCCGGGATCGATGAGCGGCAGCGCGTTTCCCAGAAACAGGACCTGGATCCAGATGAAGAAGCCCGCGGCCCATGGTTTGCCTAACAAGTGCGCCTCGGTCCGCCGCCACTTGCGGCGGAGCATGACGAGGAAGGTCAGGATCAGCCCGCCTTGCGAGAACACGGTGAAGAAGGCTTCCGAAAAATCGAGGTTGAAGAATTTCACCGTGGGCATCAGCCGCTGGCCGGCCCGGACGAGGGAGCCGGCGGTTTCAGGAAGGAGGTTCGGCAGGCTTTCCTCGAAGACCGGCGTGATGGTGAGATACTTGAAGAAGACGAGCCCGAACTTCGCCATCTGCGGGATCACGGTGTAGAGCGCGAAGACCAGGCCGATGGAGACGAGGAAGGCCCAGCGGCGGTTGCGCACCACGGTGCCGGTGACCAGCCCGGTTAGATGATAGAGCATCGTGGAGGTGAACACGATGCCATAGAGCGGCAGCCATGTCTGCCACGGGATCTGGCCGCGCCACAGCAGCCATGCGGTGAAGGGAAGTGTGGCGAGAAACATCACGTATTCGCGGACCGGCAGGCCGAACAGATAACCCGCGACCTTCGAGAGCGGTGACATCGGAATCAGCCGCTGATAGTCGATCACTCCCTCGTCGCGCTCCGCCGTCATGCCGCCGGCCACCTGCGCGGTGCCGAGCACGAACAGGATGAGTCCCTGGAGCACCAGCAGCCCGATGATGGCGGGGCGCGCCGCATCCTGCGCGCTCATCTGGCTGCGAACGCCGATAGAGCCCGACATCGCGACGATGAAACCGGCGATCATCACCGCGAGCAGCAGCGAAACGCCGACGCCGTGCAGGCGCAGGCGGGATTGGCAATAGCGCCGGAAAATCGGGTTCTGCCAGATTTTCCAGGCGGAATGCCGGACAGCCGAAGGGTTGGAAATTCCGGGTTTCATGCGTGGCGGTTGTTTTCGGCGACTTCCACCAGGATGTCCTCGAAGGATGAGCGTTTTTCCTCGAAGGCCCGCATGCGGATGCCGAGAGCCAGGATGCCTTCCATCAGATCCGCCTGGGCCTCGTCGTCTCCGGAGAAACCAAAGATCACCTGCTGGCCGGTGATTTTCAGGTCATGCACGGCGGGCTGCGAGGAAAGCCATTCGCCCGCCTCGCCGTGGCGGGCGAGCAGCGTGGCCGTTAGAACGCGCTCGGTGCTGCCGAGCTGGTGGCGGACCTGATCGACGGTGCCCGATGCTAACAACTTTCCGCGATTCATCACGCAGAGCGAGGAACACATTTCCGCGAGTTCGCTGAGGATGTGGGAGCTGACGAACACGGTGGCGCCGGCGTCGGCCAGTTTGCGCAGCGCGTTGCGCAGATCGCGGCGGGCCAGCGGGTCGAGGCCGCTGGCGGGCTCGTCGAGGATGAGTACGCGCGGCCGGTGCAGCGGGGTTTTGGCCAGCACCACGCGCTGGGTCTGGCCGCGGGAGAGTTCCTTGCACCATTTCCCGGCCTGGTCGGTTAGGGAGACCTCCTCCAGGCACTCTGCCACACGTTCGCGGCGCTGCGAGCGGTTGCCGAGGCCGTAGGCGGCGGCATGGAAATCGAGGAACTCCCAGACTTTCAAATCGGACGGCACCGGCGCGAGATCGGGCATGTAGCCGATGATGCGCCGCGCGCTTTCGAGGTCTTCGAGCACGTCCACGCCATCGAGGATCACCTCGCCGTAGGTCGGTTCCATCAAGGTGGTCAGCACGCGGAAGGTGCTGGTTTTCCCTGCTCCATTGGGCCCAACCAATCCGAACACCTCACGCGGCGGCACGCTGAGGGTGAGGTCATCGACGGCGACAAAATCGCCGTAGTCCACGCGGAGGCTGCGGATGTCGATGGCGGGAGGAGCGTCGTTCATCAGAAGCTTTCCATGTCGAGCGGGTCCCAGTCGGGCGGAAGGGTCAGGCCGATCGCCTCCATGTCCTTTTGAGCGCTTTCGCGGCGGCGTTGTTGTTCCGTTTGGTAAGCCTCGCGTTGATCGGGTCGCAGCACGGAGAGGAAGACCTCGCGCTGGCCGGTTCCGTTTGTGACGCCGATTTCGCCGGCCGCGCCTTCGAGCTTCATCGCGGGATCGTAGTCGCGCGAGTTGCGCGCCATGATGCCGAAAACCTGGTCGCGCTGGCTGTCGTCGAGTTTCACGATGCCATCGAGCCGCTCAGTTCGCATGTCGGCATCGCGCTGGACGCTTTCGGCCCGCTCCGTCATGCGCGTGGTCCTGAAATCCGTTAGCTTGTCGCCGGTCAGCGTGCGTTCCATGAAGGCGTCGAGTCCGTCATCCGGGCGAACGTCCCGGGAGGCGCGCATGACATCCTCAAGCCGGGTTCCCTCCTGGCCGACGAGATCGCTCCATTGTTTGGCGGTTTCCTCGGATTTTGCCTCGAACCATTGCCGCAGGGCGGTCTGCTGGCCGGGTGATAGATCGTATTTCCGGGCGAGCTCTCCGGTCATCTGGTCGATGCGTTGTTTCTCGGCGCGGATGCGCATGCGGTCGAACAAGGGCGCGAGATCGCGCATCAAGGGCTGGCTGGCGTGGAAGATGTCCTCCGGGGAGACCGGGCGTCCTTCGCGGATGTCCTCGGCGATGTTGCGCGCGCCATCGGCGAAGCTGCGGCCGGGCTTGTCGCGCCGTGTGCGGGGATCCGCCTCAAGCGAGGCGATGCGGTTGTTGGCGCGTTTCAGTTCGACCTCCAGCTTGGCGGCGCGTTGCTCGGGCGAGCCTCCGGCACCGGGCATGCTTTGCAGAAACAAAGTCGCGCCCACGCCGCCGACGGCGAGTCCGATGACCAGTGGAATCAGCGAGCGGATGGCTGGCGGGGGAGTCATGGGCGTTTCCGGGGATGGTGTTAGATCGGAAGCTGGCCGCTCTGCATCGCCTGATAGATCGGGCAGGTTTCACGCAGTTGCTCGTGGCTGCCATCCGCGACGATGCGGCCGGCCTCGAAGACGAGGATGCGGTCGGCGATGGAGATGGTGCTGAAACGATGTGCGATGATGAAGGTGGTGCGGCCCTTGACGAGTTCGGCCAGCGCCTGCTGGACCATGGCCTCGCTCTCGGAGTCCAGAGCGCTGGTGGCTTCGTCGAGAATCAGAATCGGCGCATCGCGGAGGAAGGCGCGTGCGATGGCGATGCGCTGGCGCTGGCCGCCGGAGAGCTGGTCACCGCGCTCGCCGACTTCGGTTTGGTAGCCGCCGGGCAGGGTGCGGATGAATTCATCGGCATGGGCCTTGCGGGCGGCTTCGAGGATTTCGGCTTCGGTGGCGTCGTAGCGGCCGATGCGGATATTTTCGCTGATGGTTCCCGCGAAGAGCGAGGGCATTTGCGGAACCACGGCGATGTGGCGGCGGAGGTCGGTTTTTGAAAACGCGCGCAGATCGGTTCCGTCGATGGAGATGCCGCCGGATTGGGGATCGTAGAAACGCGGGATCAGGCTGGCGAAGGTGGATTTTCCCGCACCGCTGGGGCCGACGAGGGCGACGACCGTGCCGATCGGGATGTCGAGATCCACGTTTCTCAGGACCGGTTCCTCCTGATAGGCGAAGGTCAGGTTTTCGAACCGGATCGATCGCTGCGGGGTGGTGAACGGTTCCGGCGAGGCGGGATCCGGCAGGCTGTCCGGTTGTTTCAGGATGTAATCGAGGCGTTCGATGGCGGCTTCGCCCTGGCGGAACTGCGAGTGGATGGCACCGAGTTTCTTGATGGGTTCGTAGGACATGAATAGGGCCATGCCCAGTGTCATGAAGCCTTCCAGGGTCATGCCGCTGCGCACGCCGAAGAATAAGGCGGCGGCGAATCCAGTGGCGGCGACCACCTCGATGGAGGGGGAGATCGCCTGCCGGTATTTCACCACTTTCATCGAGAGCATGACCAGTTCGCTGATGCGTTTGCGGAAATTGGAGATCTGGCGGTTCTCCAGATTGTAGGCGCGGATTTCCAAGGGCGACTGCAAGCTCTCGGTGAGGGTGGCGGTGAGATCGCCGCTGCGCGCCTGGAGTTTCCTGGCCTTTCCCGTGAGGCGTTTGCCGGCGTAGCGGATCAGGGTGACGCAGACCGGCACGGTGATGAGCGAGATCAAGGCGATGAAAAAGCTGTGGTCCTTCAGCGCCAGATAGACGAGCACGCCGAGTGCGGAGAGCAGGGTGGCGGGTTGTTTGATCAAATCGCTGGATGCCTGGGCGATCACCTGGCGGAGGATGCCGGTGTCATTCATCAAGCGCGACAACAGGTCGCCGGAGCGGTTGTTCTTGAAAAACGAGAGTGGCAGGCCCTGGAGTTTCACAAAGAGATCGATGCGAATTTCCTCCAGCACGCGCAAACCGCTGTATTGGATCAGGTAGCTGTTGGCGTAGCCGGAGATACCGCGAAGCAGGAATATGAGGGGAATCCACAGACAGGTGACCAGCAGCAGGTGATCGCGGGAAATGCCACCCAGCATGCCACGCATCCAGATTTCGTAAGGTTTTCCCTCCGCCCCACCCGCATTGAACAGAACCGGAAAAACCACCTTGGTCATGAGCGGGAGGCCCGCGCCGCTGGCCAAGGCATACAGCAAGCCGCTGGCCACGCCCGCGAGAAACGGCCACTTCACGGTGAGCAGGTGGCGATAGTAGGGAAGATACTGCTTCACGGGAAAGGACGCAGATTCATCGGCCCGCCCGGTCGGAGCAAGTCCGAATCCAGCGGGCGATGGCGGAGCCGGCTGGTAACAAAGTGCTTGATTTACATGGATACTACGGAAAATCAGTATGTTAGGAAAAATTAGATTGTGGGTTTCGGCGAAATCGGGCATTTCACCTGGTGGTTTTCACAGAATGCGCTTTCCCCGAAGCTATTTTTTGTTCCCCTAACCCAGCGACCCACTGAAATGCAGTCCCTTACATCCCTCAAGCGAAGTCCCCAACGATTCACGAACTCCCCCCAACCAGGATATTTCAAAGAAATCCAAGAAAGATCCGACGCTTTTGTCCGCCGCCTGTTGAGCCTGTCAGGAGCCGGGATTGTGGCGGTTTCCGGCTTCTTGGTGCTGAGTCTTCAAGCAGGGGCTGCAACGGTGAATCTGGCGTGGAACGCAAACTCGGAATCCGATATCAGCGGCTACCGCTTGAGTTATGGCACGAGCCCGGGTTCCTATTCCAACACCGTGGCGACCGGGGCGGTGACTACCGTCTCCGTCAGCGGACTTGAGGAGGGGCGGATCTATTATTTCTCGGTGAAGGCGGTCAATCAGGCCGGCCTGCAGAGTGTCTCATCGAGTGAAATCTCCTACCTGGTACCAGTGACACCCATTGCGAATCAGGCACCGGTGGCTGCCGGTCAATCAGTGACCACCACCGAAGACTCGGTCGTGGCTATAGTGCTTTCCGCGAGTGACGCGAACGGCGATCCACTGAGCTACAGTATCGTCAATTCCCCAGGTCTGGGAACCCTCAGCGGCAGCGCTCCGAATCTGACCTACACGCCCAAGGCCGATGTGAACGGCCAGGATTCATTCACGTTCAGGGCAAGCGACGGCAAGCTGAATTCCAACACTGCCACCATTTCCATCAACATCACCGCTGCCAACGATGCCCCTGTCGCCACCGCTCAGGCAGTCGCCACAGCGGCTGGGAAAGCTCTGGCCATCCTGCTCACCGCGAGTGACAAGGACGGTGACCTGCTCAGCTACGCCATCGTCAGCAGTCCCGCCAAAGGAACCCTCAGCGGGACTGCTCCGAATCTGACCTACACGCCCAACGCGGGGGCCGGTGGTTCGGATTCCTTCACCTTCCGGGCGAGCGACGGGAAGCTGATTTCCAACACTGCCACCATTTCCATCAACATCACTTCGGCTACCAACAGCGCGCCTGTCGCCGCCGCGCAAACAGTGAGCACCACCGAGGACACGGCCGTGGCCATTCGTCTTTCCGCCAGCGACGCGAACGGCGATCCACTGACTTTCGGCATCGTCTCCTCTCCTGCCAAGGGAACCCTCAGCGGCAGTGTGACGAACCTGACCTATACGCCCAAGGCCGACGTGAACGGCTCCGACTCCTTCACGTTCCGGGTGAACGATGGCAAGGCATACTCCAATACCGCCACGGTGACGATCAACATCGCCGCAGTCAACGATGTGCCAGTCGCCGTCGCAAAAACGGTGAACGCCACCGAAGACACGGCCGTGGCCATTGTGCTCGCCGCCAGCGACAAGGACGGGGATGCGCTCACTTACGGCATCGTCTCCGCGCCGGGCAATGGAACCCTCAGCGGCAGTGCGCCGAACCTGACCTACACGCCCAAGGCCGATGCGAACGGTGCGGATTCCTTCACCTACCGGGCAAGCGACGGCAAAGAATACTCCGCCACGGTCACCGTTTCCATCACCATCCAGGCCGTCAACGATGCTCCAATCGCCACCGCCCAGACGGTTTCCACCACCGTGGACAAAGCGCTGGCCATCGTGCTCGCCGCGAGCGACAAGGACGGTGACCCGCTCACTTACAGCATCGTAAGCAGCCCGAGCAAAGGAACGCTCAGCGGGACTGCGCCGAATCTGACCTACACGCCTAAGGCGGGTGCCAGCGGCTCGGATTCCTTCACCTTCCGTGCGAGTGACGGCAAGCTGAATTCCAACACTGCTAACGTTTCCATCACTTTCACTTCGGTCGCCAACACTGCGCCGGTCGCTGCCAGCAAGGCGGTTTCCACCGCTGCTGATAAGCCCTTGTCCATCATCCTTACCGCCAGCGATGCGAACGATGACCCGCTCACCTACAGGATCGTTAGCAGCCCGAGCAAAGGAACGCTCAGCGGGACTGCGCCGAATCTGACCTACACGCCTAAGGCGGGTGCCAGCGGCTCGGATTCCTTCACGTTCCGGGCGAGTGACGGCAAGGTGAATTCCAACACCGCCACGGTTTCCATCACCCTTACAGCCCCGCCCGCGGTGACGGACGACGAACTTCCTGCACCGTGGCTCGAAGCAAAAATCGGCGCGGTCAATCCGGCCGCCAAGGCCGCCTTCGCATCCGGACTGTTCACCATTCAAGGTTCCGGCACGCTCGCGGATACCGCCGACACCGGGAATTTCGTTTGGCTGACCCTCAAGGCCGGCGGACAGATCATCGTGAACGTGACGGAGTTGGCGGATGCCACGAGTGGCTCGCGGGTGGGCGTGATGATGCGTGATTCACTGGCCCCGAATGCAAAACATGTCTTTATGGGCGTGGACGGAGCAGGAGACTACCATTGGGGGCACCGCAAAACCGCAAGCGGACCATGGGTCGATAGCATCGGTCCGAAGGGCTCCACGTCGAATGTCTGGCTGGCCTTGAAGAGGGCGGGAAGCAAGATCACCGCCTACAAAAGCGAGAATGGCCGCAAGTGGCAGAGCGTCGGCCAGGTGAATCAGAAATCCCTGACCTTGGAAAAATACTGTTACATTGGTTTTTGGGTCAGCAGCGGCTCGCAGAACCTCTGCACGGCGACCTTCAAGCTGGCCAAGATCACCCCGTGATCGTCCGGGGTGCAGGACAAAAAAGTTAAGCTGGACACGGAGCATGGCGGCATGGGCGCTCAAGGAGGGGCGGAACGTGTCCGCCCATGTGGATGGGGAGCCGATTTGCGGTCATAAGCGCCATTTCATCGGCATTTCATCCGCGCGGCGAACGCGTTTCGCCGCTCCGTAACTTTTTTGTCCTGCACCCGATCATCCGCCTGCCGGGATTTCCGCCTTGTCGCCCGCCAACGCGCTTGCTTGCCTGTCAGCCCTGATGGCCGCACCGCAAAACATCATCGCGCTGGTTTATGACTATGACCAGACGCTCAGCCCTTGCTACATGCAGGATGATGTCCTGTTTCCCGAGTTTGGAATCGATCCCGCCCAATTCTGGAAAAAGTGCAACGCGCTGGTCCGCGAACAGCGATGGGATGGCGAGCTGGCCTACATGAAATGCCTGCTCGACTACCTCGGCATGGACAACGTGAGCAATGCCCGCCTGTCCGAACTGGGTGGCGGGCTGCGGTTCTTCCCCGGCCTGCCCGAGTTGTTCGATGCCCTGCCGAAAGCCGCACTCTCGCCCGAGCATGAACTGGCCGGCATCAAGGTGGAACATTATATCATTTCCTCCGGTCTCAAGGCCTTGCTCGAAGGCTCGCGCCTCCAGCCCCATGTGAAGGCGATGTTCGGATGCGAGTTCGGCGAGGACGCGGAAGGACGCATTAGTTTTCCGAAACGCGTCATTTCGCACACCACCAAGACCCAGTTCCTCTTCCGCATCAACAAGGGCATGCTGCACTATGACCAGGATGTGAACGACCACATGCCCGCCGACCAGCGCCCGATCCCGTTTGAAAACATGGTCTATGTCGGCGACGGGCCGACCGATGTGCCGTGTTTCACAGTGATGAACCGCAACGGCGGACATGCCATCGCCGTTTACAATCCGGAAGACGCTTCCGGGCGCTCTTTCCGCAAGTGCTATCAACTCTCCACCCACGCCGGCCGCGTCAAGCACATCGCCCCGGCCGACTATCGCGAGGGCTCCCACCTCTGGCTGCTGTTAGCCGAAATGACCCGCGAAATCGCCGACCGCATCCTCCGCGTCCGCATCGAGGAGCGGGAGAACGCCACCGTCGCCGCGCCGGGATTCTGAGAGGCTGCATCAACGGCTCATTTTCCGGGCTGGTAATAGGGAGTCAGCACTTCGACGACTTTCTCCACCAGTTCCCCCTCGCTGATTTTTCCGGTGTGGCGGAAGGCGATCTCGCCGCCGGGCTTGACCAGGATGGTGTGCGGCTGGGGTCCGCTCCATTCGGGGTCGAGCGCCTTGATAAGCGGATCCATACTGGCCTCGGTGTAGAGGAAATTATTCGTCGTGCGGCCTTCCTTTTCCACTCCCGCTTTCAAATGTCCCGGCAGTCCGGCACGGAATCGTTTCAAGAAGGCCGCGGCCTTGTCCTTGTCCTCCGGCATGTCGGTGGAAATGGTGACGAGTTCGAAGGGGCGCATCCCCATCCGGCGGGCCACGCTGACCAATCCCGGAAACTCCTCGACGCAGGGAGCGCAGGTGGTGGACCAGACATTGATCAGCCGGTATTTTCCCGTCGGGTTCTCGCGGAGCTTGGCCACGCCCGCGGCATCGATCAAGTCAATGGATACCGGCACCGCGGCCCACTTCTCGTCATCCTTGAGGACATCGGCTTTCTTCATGCGCCACTTGGTGGAGCAGCCGATCGGGCCGGTGATTTCCACCGGTACGGTTTTTCCATCGATCAAGGCGGCCACGGCGTTGCGCAGATCGGGTTTCCTCACATGCTCCTCACCCGGGAAGCGGCAGTCATCGATCCAGCCCTTGTAGCGCAGCTTGCGCTCCTGATCGAATAGGAAGACGTGTGGCGTGGCCAGGCAGCCGTAAGCCATGGCCACGGACTGCGTCTCGCCATCGTAGAGGAAGGGAAACGGAAACCCCATCTCTCTGGCGTAGAGTTTCATCTCGGGGAAACTATCGCCGTATTTTCCATAACCGAGTTCGTCCGGACGCAGTCCATCGGGGTGGTTCGGATTGATGGCCACCACTTCGAATCCCTGACCCTTGTAATCCTGATAGATCTTCATCAGGCGTGGTTCGGCCGCATGGGAGACCGGGCAGTGGTTCGATGTGAAGACCACGGCCAGGAGCTTCGCCTCCTTGAAATCGGCGAGTTTTATGAAGCGGTCATCGATGCCGATCAAGTTGAAGCCGGGCGCGGGATCGCCGATCTTGAGCTCCTTCATGCCCGGCGGGTTCTGGGCGGCGGCGGGTAGAAGCAGAGCCAGCAGGGATGCGAGTATGAAGGTGCGGCGTTTCATGGGAACTTTCGTGACCATTCCATGAAACGCCGGAAAAGCGATTTCCTTTTCATCCGAGCCGCGCCCGGTCGCTGAATTTCGGCACAAAGCCTATTCCTGATTGGCAGGGTGGATTCCGCCGACTAGCTTCGCGCCCCCGCATGTCAGAAAAATCGCATTTCCACTTCACCGGAATCTGTGGCACCGCCATGGGAGCCGTCGCCGCCGCCATGAAACAACGCGGTTTCACCGTCACCGGCTCTGATGCGAACGTCTATCCGCCGATGTCGGACTTCCTGCGCGGCCAGGGGATTTCCATCGCCGAGGGCTATGCCGGGGAGAACATCCCGGCGGGCACTGATGTGGTCATCATCGGAAATGCGATCTCACGCGGCAACCCCGAAGCGGAAGCCACGCTCGACCGCAAGTTGCTCTATCATTCCCTGCCCGAGGTCATGAAGGAGCACTTCCTGCGCGGAAAACGCAACCTCGTCGTCTCCGGGACCCACGGCAAAACCACCACCTCGTCCATGCTCGCCTGGCTGCTCCGCCATGCCGGCCGTGATCCCGGCTTCATGATCGGCGGACTCCCGAAAAACCTCGGCTGCGGCGCGGTCTTCACCAACTCGGAATTCAACGTGCTCGAAGGCGACGAATACGACACCGCCTTCTTCGACAAGCGCTCGAAGTTCCTCCACTACCTGCCCGAGTGCGTCGTCATCAACAACATCGAGTTCGACCACGCGGATATCTACAACTCGCTCGACGAGATCAAACTCACCTTCCGCCGCCTGCTCAACATCGTCCCGCGCTCCGGAATGGCCTTCATCAATGGAGATGACCCGAACTGCCTCGAAGTCGCAAAAAACGCGCCATGTCCCGTCACCACCGTCGGTCTCACGGAAAGTAACGCCCTGCGTATTGAAAACATCAGCTACCAGCCGGACCGCAGTTCGTTCACCCTCGGCGGGCTTTCCTACTCGGTGCGAATGACCGGCGAGTTCAACATCCGCAACGCCGCCATGGCCGCCGCCGCCGCCACCTTCGCCGGACTCACGCCGGACGAGATCCGCGCCGGACTCGAAGCCTTCGATGGCGTCGCCCGTCGCCAGGAACTCCGCGGCGAGGTGAACGGCATCAAGGTGATCGACGACTTCGCCCACCACCCCACCGCCATCCGCCTCGCGGTGCAGAGCCTGCGCCAGAGCCACCCTGATTCCCGCCTCTGGATCCTCTTCGAACCGCGCTCCAACACCACCCGCCGCGCCGTTTTCCAAAACGAACTCGCCGAAGCCCTCGCCCTCGCCGATTTCGCCGTCATCGCCGCCATGCAGGACCTCCACAAAATTCCGGAAAATGACCGCCTCGATCCTATAAAACTCTCCGCCGACATCGCCCGCCTCGGCGGCCATGGCGACTTCCTGCCGGACGTGGAAACCATCATCGCCCGCGTCAAAGCGGACGCCCTCCCCGGAGACGTCGTCGCCGTGCTCTCCAACGGAGGCTTCGGCGGCATTCACAGGAAGCTCCTCGCCGCGCTCGCGCTCTGAGTGTTTCACGGCCTCAGGAACGGCGTTGACGAATCGGGATTTTCCATGCAGCTTCGCTCCCGAAGTCCGTTTTCGGAACCTTACCCCATCAATCCATGAGACTTATCCGTCGTTTCCTCGTCAGCGCCTTTGCTGCCTCCCTCGTCACCGTCGCCGCCGCGCAGGATGGCAAACTCAACATCGCCACAGTGGATATGCAGGAGCTGTTCAAGCAGTATTACCGCACCAACGAGGCGCAGAAGCAGATCAACATTGAGCGTGCCCGCATCCAGAAGGATAACAACGAGCGACTTTCCCGCATCAGGGACCTGGAGGAAAACCTCGGCAATCTCCGCAAGCAACTCGAGGATCCGGCGATCAACGATTCCAAGAAACAATCGCTCTTCAAGGAGTGGCAGATGCAGCAACAGGAAGGCATCGCCTTGGACCGCGAACGCCGCGAGTTCCTCCAGCGCCGCAACCAGGCCCTCAACGAAAAGATGGTCCAGCGCATGAAGGGCATCCTTGAGGAAATCCGCAAGCTCGTCGAAGAACAGGCCAAGGTGGACAATTACGACTACGTCTTCGATAAGTCCGGTCTCAGCACCTCGCAGGTTCCCTTCCTGCTCTACACCAAGGACGCCACCGACATCACCGCCGGCCTCCTGAAAGACCTCAACAAGGACGCTCCTGCGGAGTCGCTTCCGGCCCCGGGCGATCCGAAGCCGGAAATCCCGCAGCCGGACGCCGCGCCAGCCGTTGAGGATAAATAATTCAGCGCCTTCACGAGTTGACCATTGCCCTCACGCTTTCCGAGCTCGCCCGTTGGGTCGATGGTGACATCGTCCGGGGCGGGCTCGATTCGTCTTACCACGGCATGGCTGCGCTGGACGCCGCCGGCCCGCGCGACGTGAGCTTCCTCGGCAACGAGAAGTATCACGGCCAATTCGAGCAAACCATGGCCGGCGCGGTCATCGTCCCGCGTGGGGAAACCGGCGGCCCGGAAAACGCGGCGATCATCGCGGTGGACAATCCGACGCTCGCATTTTCCGTCGTCGTCCGGCATTTCGCCGCCGCCTGCCGCAGATTCACACCGGGCATCTCGCCGGGAGCATTTGTCGATCCCACCGTGCTGCTGGATCCGGAGAAAACCCGCGTCCATCCCGGGGCCGTCATCATGGCCGGAGCCCGCGTGGGCGATGGCACCGAAGTCGGCCCGAACAGCGTGATCGGCGAAAACGCGGTGCTTGGTGAAAATTGCCAGCTCATGGCCAACAGCACCGTGCGCGAACGCTGCGTACTCGGAAACCGCGTCATTCTGCAACCCGGCGTCGTCATCGGATCCGATGGCTACGGCTACGAATTTTCCGGCGGCCGCCATGTCAAAATCGACCAGGTCGGCATCGTGGAAATCCATGACGACGTGGAAATCGGCGCCAACAGCACCATCGACCGCGCCCGCTTCGGCAAGACCGTGATCGGGGAGGGCACCAAGATCGACAACCTCGTCCAGATCGGCCACAACTGCGTGATCGGCAAGCACTGCCTGATTGTCGCCCTGTGCGGTGTCTCCGGCAGCACACGGCTCGGGGATTACGTCACCATGGCCGGCCAGACGGGCACTGCCGGCCATATCACCATCGGCGACAAGGCGACCTTGACCGGCCGGTCCGGCGTGACGACCAACCTGTCCGGCGGGGAAATTTATGGCGGCTATCCTGCCCGGGTGTTCCGAGAGGAAATGAAATCCCACGCCAACCTGCGCCGCCTGCCCAAGCTCATCGCGCGGGTGAAGGCACTGGAGAACGCCCTCAAAATGCAGTCCGCTCCCGATGCCTGAGCGGGAATGAGCATCGCGTCGCCTTATTTCTTCATCGTCCTGGAGAACCGATCCGCTCTTTTCTCTTCCCCCTGTGGAACGTAAAGATAGCCTGCCGCCGTGCCTTTCATCCATCTTCTCAACAAGGCGGACGATTCCTGTCCGCAGCCGGAGGAAAACCATACTTCGTCCCGTACGATTTTCAGCTTTAATCCGCCTCTTGATTCCGAAGTGCTTGCCGATCCAGGCGGCTGGTCTCTTGTCGGAGTCAAATTCATTTCCTGATTTTTCTCTCCCGCGTTCTGCTGATGAACCTCTACGATCTGATTCAACAAGCCGCGTCCACTTGGATGTCCCAAGAGCGTGCAAACGCGCAATCGCTTCCGGGTCAGGTTGTTCAGCACATTGTCGCAGTCGGGAAACTCCGCCAACCTCAGCAAGAGGCCATTGAAGTCTATCTCTGGCTGAAATTCGTCGGTCGCAACGCGTCCCTCGGTGATCTCATCCGCAACGGCTTCCTGGCGGACACCATCCCGGATGACCATCGCTTGGGTGATAATCCGCTCCGCAATTTCCTCCACCATTTCGCCGAGGCCAACGAACTCAAGGACCTCGACAGCCAAGTGCTCAAAGACTGGCACGGCAAGGAAGCCGAATGGAGCTGTTTCCTCGATGATCTTCTCCACAACTTCAACTACCCGCTCTACCTCTACAGCCTGCCGATGGGTGCGGGAAAAACCTACCTCATGGCGGCGATCATCTATCTCGACCTCCATTTCGCCCGCCTCCAACCCGACGATCCGCGCTTCGCGCGGAATTTCATCGTCTTCGCTCCGCAAGCATCAAAAACCGCCATCCTTCCCTCCCTCCAGACAATACGGAACTTCGATCCCGCCTGGGTTCTTCCTCCCTCGGATGCCGCCGAACTCCGCCGGGTGGTTCATTTCGAGATTCTCGACAGTCTCAGTTCCACGCGCCGCGACAAACTCCACGGCAACAATCCCAACCTCGAAAAAGTCAACCGTCTCACCCAGACGCGTGACTTCGGCCTCGTCTTCATCACCAACGCCGAAAAGGTGGTGATGGAAAAATACGAGGACAGCGATGCCACCTATACCCACCCGGACAGCCCGTTCTACGACATGGAGAAAGCCACCGCTCTCCGCAAGGTGAACGATCTTCGTGAAAAACTCTCCCAGATTCCCGGAATCTCCGTCATCCTTGACGAGGCGCACCACTTCTTCAGTTCCACCGGCGACGATGAAAAGAAGCTCAAGCTCGCCGTGGATGTGCTCAATCAACACGGCCACGTCTGCACCGTCCATGGCTTTTCCGGAACGCCCTACGTGAAGCACCATGTGCCTCTCGGCACCTCCAAGTTGAAGCTGACCCAAATCCAGCTCATCACCTACCACTATTCCCTCGCCGACGGCATCGGCCGTTTCCTCAAAGTGCCTAAAATCGTCGGCCAGAACATCGCGGCGGATCGTTTTGTCCATGAAGCGCTCACCACATTTTTCACCGACTACGATCTCGAATATTCCGGCGGCACTTGCAGCAAGATCGCCTTCTACTGCCCCAGCATCGAGAAGCTCAACGAGGAAGTCCTGCCAGCCATCCGCGCTTGGTATGCCGCACATCGGCCGGGCAAGGACGATGGCGAAATCTTCCGTTTCTATCGGGGCGTGAAGAAACAGCAAAAGCAATACGCGCTGCCCAAGGAAAGCGACGCCATTTTCGCCAACCTCGACCAACCGCACATCCGCAAGCGCGTCATCCTGCTCGTCGCCATCGGCACGGAAGGCTGGGATTGCAAAAGCCTCACCGCCGTCGCACTGCCGCGCAAACAAACCACCCGCAACTTCGTCCTGCAAACGTCCTGCCGCTGCCTGCGGGAAGTCATCTGTGCCAAAAACGAAACCGCCCTCATCGCCCTCGGCGAGGGGAACTATGAGACTCTCGACAAGGAATTGAAGGAAACCTACGCCCTCAGCATCTCCGACCTCCGCCGACAACCGGATGCCGCGATCAACGTGCTCGTCCGCAAACCGCAGCTTGGAAAACTCCGCTTCAAGAACGTCCGCCGGAAATACACCATCGTCCGCGAGTCCCACGATGGCGACGTGGCCGCCCATCTCGCAGCCTTCGATTTCGGTTTCTTCAAAACCACGTTTCCCTTCTCCGCCACCCGCAGCACCGCCTCCGTAGGCAAGAAGGGATTTTCTAACGAAACCACCGCCCGCCTGCAAACCGCGGCATCCCAACACGAACTCCCGTATCCCGGCTTCCTCAACTCCTTAGCGAAAGCCACCTGGGGCTGTTTCTCCCAAGCCGATCTTGCTTCGGAACATGATGCCGCGCTGCGTGCCATCCATGCCTCCATTTCCGCCCAACTCGGCTGGATCTCCCTTCATCCCACCCTCCCGCTTTCCGAAATCATTTCCCACACCGCCTCCCTGCTCATGCAGAACATTACGGTGACTCACGAAGACTTGGAGGAGGAAACCACAATCGAATTGCTCGATTGGCGCATGGACCCGCAACCCGCCATTTCCACCACTGGAGGCAAATTCTTACCGCAGTTCACATCATCCGAGATTCCACGCATCAATCGCTTTCAGCATCGCTTGGAAGAGGAAATCGATATCGCAGATCTCGATCCCGGCGACATCACCTTCAACTACGCGCCCTACCGCCTCGACTCGCAGTATGAAGTCAACGCCGTGCTCGAACTCAAGAAAATGGCCGAAATGCGCGGTCTGGAATTCTATTTCAACGGCTATCGCAACGGCGCGCTCCAGTCCCTCGTCATCCGCACGCCCTATGGGAACTACACGCCGGACTTCCTCATCCTCAAACGCAGCCCGGCCAACAAACCCCGCCGCAAGAACAACAAGGACGAAGCCGGTACCATCGACCGCGTCCTGATTCTCGAAACCAAGGGCAAGCAGTTCTATGACGCCGATTTCCAAGCCAAGGAAAAATTCGTGCAGGACGTGTTCGTCAAACGCAATCCGCACTTCAGCTACCGTTGCTTCGTCGATGAGGACGATAACGACTTTACCCGTCACCTCGAAGACGTCGCCCAGGAAATTCTAAAGCTATGATCGACCAGCCTTACACGCCGCTGCCTTACACCATCCCGCCCGCCCGCGGTCAGGCGCTGCTCAGCTTCACGGGACGCCGCATGCCGGATCATCTGCCGCTGTTTGAAGTTTCCAAAGTGGAGGAAATCCACCCACCCGCGCCCGTGAGCCAGGATTTGCCGGGTATCGATGATCGTAAAATTGCCGTTTTGCCGGGAATCCTAATGCACGGCGATTGCCTGAGTGCCTGCGCCTATCTGAAGGCGAATAATATCAAGGTTGATCTCGTTTGCATCGACCCGCCTTTCGCCAGCGGTGCGAATTACGCCAAAAAGGTGCTGATGCGAAACAATTCGGAAAGCCCATTGGATTCCGCTGAATCAATCGGCGAGGAAATCATGTATGGCGACATCTGGCAAAAGGAAGATTTTTTGAATTGGTTTTATGAGAGGCTGCTAGCCATTCGTGAAACCCTCAGTGAAACCGGAAGCATTTACGTTCATTTGGATCGCAGTATTGGTCATTATGGGAAAGTCTTGATGGACGAGATTTTTGGAGATGAGAATTTCCAGAATGAAATCATTTGGAAACGAACATCGGCACGAAGTGATTCCCAGACCTACAATCACATTCATGATGTCCTTTTCTTTTACTCGAAAGGCGAGACATTCACTTGGAACCCGCAATACACCGATCACGATGAAAAATATGAAGAGGAGCGATACTGCTACGACGATGGTGATGGTCGAAAGTATCAATTGACGGACATGACCAGCCCCAATCCAAGACATACAATGATGTATGTTTGGAAGGGCTTCCAACCTCCTGAAAAAGGTTGGCGATTCCAGCAGAGCACAATGGCTGAACTGGATGTCCAGGGACGAATCTGGTACCCCGATGACAAGACGAAAAGGCCCAGGCTCAAGCGCTATCTTGATGAATCGAAAGGTCGTCCGCTCGATTCCGTTTGGACGGATGTGTTTCCAGTCAATTCCCAAGCCGACGAGAGGCTGAATTATCCAACGCAGAAACCTGAGGATCTACTGACGCGAATCATCCAGGCATCCTCCGATCCCGGTATGACCGTTGCGGACTTCTTCAGCGGCAGCGGCACCACCGCAACGGTGGCTCACAAACTCGGCCGTCGCTTCATCGCGAGCGACATCGGCCTCAATGCCATCCAAACCACCCGCGACCGCCTCGTCTCCGCCGGAGCCGCGTTTGACGTTTTGAAAATCCAGGATGGCATCCGCCTGTTCCGCAACCCGGCGCAGACGATGGCGAAGATTTTCAGCCTCGTGGAAGGCTACAGACGCCGCGAGGATCTCGAATTGGGCGAGTTCTGGGACGGCGGCCTTCCCG
>JAUYNL010000043.1 GCA_030696085.1 Luteolibacter sp. | reverse complement strand
GCTCCTCGTCGGCTCCACCGTCCCGTCCCAGCACGGGAGAACCTTCGGAGCTTGCAAGTGAGATCGGATTCTCCTATCGAATGTCCATCAGCCAGACCGCTGAAATTCTAACGATTTAACGGAAAGAAAAATTTCCCCCACCTGGTCCTATGTGGACACAGTAACTTACAATCAAAGTACGATCAAGTTCAACGATCAAGCGTTTCTGAACACGTCCTTTCATGCGAACAACACCTCGGATGGCGCGAGAATCCACATCATGAGCGGGGAGGGGTGGCAGATGCGCAGCCTGTCTGCATTCGTTCCTACGGTAACATCCACCAGTGGGGCGACGATCACCACCAATGACACGCTGACCACCTACAGTGGTACGACGAAACAGAACATCATTCGCCCGGGAAACGAATACTACCTCACGGGCAAGAAGGCTTACCTGGGCCACAACACATGGTTTCGGGAAGGAAACAGACTTTTCTACAAGAATGCCGCCAACCCAACCGCTGGCCCGGCGAATGTGGAATACAAGGCCAGGAAGTATGGCTTCAACGTTTCCGGTAGGCAGGGAATCACGATCCAGAATCTGGAATTCTTCGCCTGCACGATTCAGACCAACAGCTCCTCGACCGGCCTGACTCTTAACGGCCTGAAGATGAAGTATCTGGAGCACAAGAACACGAAGAACTGGAATACCTATGGCCTTACGCTCTACGACAACAGTGTTTTGCGCAACAGTGAGTTGTCTTTTGCTTCCTACGGTATCCTCTATCTCTCTGGAACGAATATCAAAGTGATCAACAACTTCATTCACGATTCCGGCTATTACCCCCATGGAATCCCCATGGTGCATGCAGGCAAAGGCAATTTGATCAGCCACAATACCCTCACGGACTCCGGCCACGCACTGCTTGGTGCTGACGGCGGAGGCTGCCTCATCCAATACAACAAACTTGTCAACGGGATGCGCCTCTGCACCGATGGCGGTCTTTTCTACACCGCGAACTCGGCTGGAGGAAACTCGACGTTCCGCTACAATATTGTGGGTGAATCGCCTGGCCCGACGGGCCACTATGGCTCCGGTCTCCGCGGCTTCTATCTGGACAACCTGAACAATGGCTGGACGGTCCATCACAACGTGATCTGGAAAATCAATAGCCAAGGAAAGAACGATGACGGAACGGCCGCCGATACGGGCAAGGCTTTCCATTTCAATTCGCCCACGAACTTCAACATGGTATTTAACAACACCACATGGGATTGTAACGCCGGATCACTCATCAGTAATTTCTGGGGTGATGGCCCTACCGGGAGCAAATTCTTCAATAATTTCTTCCATGCCTATCCGAGCGGAATAATCACAAATTGGGACAGTGTGGACTTGAGCTATCGCTATAACCTCTTCAATGCGGTTGCTTCGGATTTCATGAATGCCGCAAATGGAGATTTTCGGCCCAATTCGTCCAAGGTCACGGACAAGGGCACCAAAATTCCCGGTGTCACGGACACGGCACCCAGCAATACCTCCACTCCCGATATTGGGTCCCTCGAATCCGGCGGCACCTACTGGCAAGCCTCAGTGGGGCATAACTTCACGACACCACCAGCCGAGCCCACCTTTCCGGTTCTTCTCCCGGAGATGAAATACGCGAATCAGGTGGTGAATCCAAGTTTTGAATCCGGAACCTTTGCCAATTGGACCAAGACCCCGGCGAATGCAAACGTAGGTCTCATCAAAGGCCCCTTGGGCGCTGGCGCGGATGGTGCTTGGGATGATAAACACTTACGAACCGGATTGTATGGACTGCAATTTGGCGGTGGAACCTCCAAGGTAGGCCAGACCGTTAGCGGGCTTGTGGAAAACACCCGCTATGTATTTCATTGCGGCGTGGCCAAGATCGACTCAAATGCCACCGTCAACCTCATCGTCGCTTCTTCTGGCTATCCTGAACGGGTGTTGACCGTTGTGCCCTCTGGATCTAACACATCAACCGGACTTTTCTCTCAGAATCTCCCTGGCGAATCTCGCACCATGTATGCGCTGCCATTCGCCACCGCCCCGGGTCAGACTCAAGCGACGGTCTGCGTGCAGGTTACCCGGCCCGGCACGCCGAGTGTGGTTCTGACTCCCACCACCACGGGACCTGCGGCCCCTGCCTTGGCGGATTTGTCAGCACTGAATTCCCAGAATATCAACACCGCCTATGCCAATGTGACCGGCGTATATGTGGACGATCTGAGCGTGACCTTGGATGAGGGGAACAGCGATCCGCTGCCATATCCCATGCCCTACGTGAACTACACGTTCAACCAAACCAGCGGACAGGCTCTCGATTCGACCACTCTTGGCCAGAATGCCACCCTCTTCGGCACCGCCGCTTTCAGGACAGGACAAGCCGGGCACGGCAACGCGTTTGCACCTGCCTCTGTGGGTAACGGCAGTGGCTACGCCACCGCACCCGCCGTCTTGGTGCCTGCCGTTGCGGCGGGATCTTTCACCGTGGCCTTCTGGCTCAAAGTGAACAACAGCAATAATAATTATACAAAAGTGGCTTGCAACAACGCAGCGACCAGCAACAACAAGGGCTGGATGGTTGAGCTGGCTCCGAACCTCAATCTCGCCATGTATGCCCGGAGCAGTACCGGAGGTCCTCAATCCGCATTTTCGTGGGGAACCTTGGTTGTCGGAGAATGGACCCATGTTGCCTATACGGTGAATCGTGACGCAAAAAAAATCTCGGCTTACAAAAACGGGGTGTATGCAAAAGACTGGGAAATCCCCATAAGCATGAACGACCTCCTGACTACCACGGGCTTGCGGTTCGGATCAGGTACGGCCGATTGGGAGATCGATGACTTCCAAGCGTGGAATAGCGCACTGAGTCCGAGAGAAATCAAAGCGGCCTCGACGCTGGATCCCTACTTGGCCTTGCAATACAAATTCAACGAAACCACTGGACTGAAAGCATGGGACGCCACCGGACGTGGCAATAATGGAACTCTGAGCGGAACTTCCACAAACTGGATAAGCGATTCCTCCCTGAAATTGACCGGCAACGGCAATGTCACGGCTCCCGCAGCATTCACCATGCCTTTTGAAAATACTGATTCATACACCATTGCCTTCTGGTTGAAGATCAATTCCAGCACGGGGTTTCCATGGATCATGCATAAAAGTGATGTATCCAATGGTTGGAAGATCATAATCGCCAACGGAATCCAAGGCACCATGCCAAACCAGTATTATAAAGTAGCATTTCTGAAGAAAGACGACTCAGTAGGAGCTTACTGCAACGTTCCGGCTGGAAAATTCGCCCATTTGGCGATTACCGTGAACCGAGGGACCGGACAACTCACTGCCTATGTGGACGGTGTGCAGAATGACAATCGTGGTATCACAGGTTCCCTCACCAGCAGTAATCCCTTGAAACTCATCACTACGGCAAATGCCGATTGGCAAATCGATGACCTGCGGATCTATACGAAGGCACTGGAGTGGCATGACGTGCAGCAATTGCGTTTCCAGATTGAAGCTCCTCCGTATCCCGAATTCTAAGATTCCATGCTCCTCCTTGACCGACCTTTCGGCGGATGCAAAAACGACGGGATTTCCCTGCGGTTTGTGAAAGGGTTTACAGCAGCCTTTCGGGCGTGGAGCCGGCATCAGATATTGTCGCCAATGCCCCTCTTAGTACCCAGCAAGCATTTCACAAGGCGTGCAGTGATGCTTGAGAAATTCACTTCCAGCAACACCCAGTCCGCATTACCCAAGCTCAACGCCACCGACGGCCACTTCGGCCTGCTCGGGATGCGCGAGCGCATGGATCGGCTCGCGGGCACCTTCCGCATCCAGAGTTCCCCCGGCCAAGGCACCACCATCCACGCCGAGGTGCCGCTCCATGCCTATGACGCCGAGTTAGCCGATCGGCGAATAGACAGCACATCGTCTCAAGGTGGATGAATCGGTCTTGTCCGCGTCCTATTTCATTATCGCTAACATCGCTCCCATGTCCTCGCCCCCTCCCATCCGCCTTATGCTCATCGACGATCACGCGGTGATGCGCGCCGGATTGGCGAACCTGCTGAATTTCGAAGCCGACCTCACCGTGGTTGCCGAGACTGACGACGGCGATTCCGCGTTGCAATTGTGGCGCGAACACCGCCCGGACGTCACCCTGCTCGACCTCAGCCTCACCGGCAGGGACGGGATCGCCACGCTCCGCCTCATGCGCGCCGAATTCCCCGAGGCAAGAGTCCTGGTGCTCACCTCGTCCGAGGCACACGAGAACGTCCTGCATTCGCTGCAAGCAGGGGCCTGCGGCTATGTCACGAAAAACGTCCAAGGCTCCGAGCTGATTGCAGCGATTCACGAGGT
Source organism: Luteolibacter sp. (assembly GCA_030696085.1). Classification (GTDB taxonomy): domain Bacteria; phylum Verrucomicrobiota; class Verrucomicrobiia; order Verrucomicrobiales; family Akkermansiaceae; genus Luteolibacter. The sequence goes on along the minus strand of JAUYNL010000043.1, from coordinate 4,735 downwards.
TCACGCCGGGGGCCGGCCGATCAGCGGGAATATAGCCCGCCTGCTCGCTGAGGACACTGACTACCGGCCACTCTCGCCCCGCGAACTCGAAGTGCTCGGCCTCGTCCGCCAGGGCTTCACCAATGCCGACATCGGCAGGATTCTGGAAGTCACGGAACACACCGCCAAGGCCCACGTCGCCGCGCTGCTGGTCAAACTGGAGGCCACCGACCGCACCGAAGCCGTCACCCGCGGCTTCGAACGCGGCTTGCTCAAAGTCTGATGCCCCGATTAGCCATACGGCGAATAGACATACTTCGGCAAACCGCCATCTTCCGGGAGCATTCATCATGCATCCATCCATTTTTGCCTCTTACTGGAGGTAATCTCAGGGCAAGGGCCGTTTCATGGGTTTTTCGGCCCTCGCCCCCCTTCATTTTCCTATCTGAAATCCAGCAACACCAACGCTTGCCCTGCTCCAATCCGCGACACTCCCTTTTTCCCGGCCTTCACCAAAAAAACACAGTTTCCTGGCAGTTTTATGATCACGTTCCTCACCCGCATCATCTCCAGCGCACTGGCGTTCATTGCCACGGTTGCCACCGCTGCTGACTATTACGTCGCGCCCAACGGCAGCGATGCCAATCCGGGCACCCAGGCCAAACCATTTGCCTCTCCGCAACACGCACGCGATGCGATTCGGGCGGCGAAGCAGCAGGGGGATCGCGGGCCGTTCAGCGTGCAACTGGCCGGTGGCCTTTACCCGCTAACGGAGACACTCGCGCTGACGGCAGAGGATTCCGGGACAAAGGCCGCGCCGGTGGTGTGGCGTTCAGCTCCCAACGAACAAGCGGTGTTGACCGGCGGGCGGGTGCTCAGCGGATTGCGTGAAAGCACGGTGGGCGGCGTTCGCCGCTGGACGGTGGCCTTGCCCGAGGTCAAATCCGGCGCACTAAATTTCCGGCAGCTTTTTGTCTCCACCAGTGGCCAGCCGTATCAACGGCGCTATCGTCCACAGATCGGCATGAAGCGCGTGGATGGTTTGACATATTCGCCAAAGCGCCAGAATTCTCCGCAGCATCGCGCCGCACAGAAGGATTTTTATTTTGCTCCGGGCGATTTCAAGCCGTGGGAAAACCTGTCGGATGTGGAGGTGGTGGTGCTGCATGTTTGGAGTTCCTCTCGGTTGTTGGTGGAGAAGGTGGACTCCAAAAACAACATCGTGACCTTCACCGGTCTGCCGACGTTCGCGGTGAACCAAGGCTGGCTGCAGCCCTATTTCATTGAGAACGTGAAAGCGGAACTGAAGTCGCCGGGTGAATGGTATCTGGATCGTCCGACCGGTGTGCTCACCTATCTGCCGTGCGCCAGTGAAACCTTGGCCAACTCGCGGATCGTGATCCCGCGCCTCGTCAAGGTGATGACCTTGACCGGCGATTATCCCAAGGGTTCGTTTGTGGAGCACCTCACCTTCGACCGCGTGGCCTTCTCGCACAACGAATCCCCGCTCCCGCACGAGGGCTATGGCGGTTCGCAGGGCAATCCGGATTTGCCCGCCGCCATCGAGTTGACCGGGGCAAAAGATTGCACCTTCCAGCGCTGCACCGTCTCCCAGACCGGCAACTACGGACTCGGCCTCGGGCTTGGCTCGCAGAACAATGCGATTGTCGGCTGCCGTTTGTTTGATCTGGGGGGCGGCGGCATCAAGGTTGGCGATATCCGCATGAAAACGGATGCGAAGTATCCTGAATTGCCCACCGGCAATCGCATCGAGAACTGCGCGATTTCCGATGGCGGCATCATGTATTTCTCCGGCAACGCCGTCTGGGGCGGGATTGTGCGCGACACCGTCGTTCGCCATAACCAGATCTGGAATTTTTCCTATTCCGGCATCGCGTTCGGTTGGCTGTGGAGCGACACCCCCACTTCCTGCGCTTCGAACCGCATCGAGTATAATTCCATCAGCAATGTCCTCACTCTCATTGCCGACGGTGCCAGCATCTACACGCTCGGTCGCCAGCCGGGCACCGTAATCCGCGACAATGTGAAAAGTCCGTTCGCCAAACAATACTGGCAGCTAGGACTGTATTTGGACGAAGGCTCCTCGGAAATGCTGGTGGAGAACAACCTTGTCTATCGCGTCGGGACGCACGGCTTCAACATGAACGGTGGCGCGCAAAACGTCATCCGGAATAACATTCTAGGTCCCGTGTATGTTGACCCGGCGGAACAGGCGCCTTATGTGCGCTGCCACAAGAGTCCCTATGCGCATTCGAATGTTTTCACCCGCAACCTCATGTATTTCGACAGTGTGAACATGGCCGACGCGGCCTGGGACAAGTCGCTCCTGGAATGCCGTGAAAATATCTATTGGAATTATGCCGGGAAGCCATTCCGCTTCATGAGTAAAACCTTCGCCGAATGGCAGGCCGGCGGTCAGGATGCCGGTTCGCTCAACGTGGATCCGCTTTTTGAAGACCCGGTGCATGGCAACTTCCGGCTAAAAAAAACATCCCCGGCCTTCGCGCTTGGGTTCAAGGAATTCGACATTGCCGCCGCAGGACTCGAACCGGGTTTCAAGTCCGTCGCCACCCCGGCTAAAACCACCCCGCCGCCGGTTTACGCGATGAAATTTTCCGCGCCGCGCCCGTTCGCGGGTTTCTCCTTTGATTTTGATGACATCCCGGTCGGGATGCAGCCGCGCGGTTTCTCCGTCAACGGTGCCACGCCGGAGGCGGATTTCAAGGTGGGCGAAGGGGTTGGAAAAAACCGCGGCCGCGCCTTGGTTGCGACCGACCGCAAGAATGCCCAAAAATCTTTCTACCCTTACCTGACCTACAATTTGCCTGACCTGCTTGAAAAGGGCACGGTGGTTTTTTCCTGCGACGTGATGCCAAAGGTGGGAGCCCCCGTCACGCTCGCCATGGGGTTCAGGGATTATTCCAAGCGGGGGAACGGGCAGAAAGAATTCATTGGCACGCCGGAAGTGGTTTTTACCAGGGATGGCCAGATCAAGTCCGGGTCGGCCGTCATTGCGTCGGCGGTTCCCGACGGTTGGACGAATGTGGAAATTTCCTTTCCGCTGGCGGGTGCCGCGCGTGAAGCGCGCATTGTGGTGACGCTGGCGGATGGCGTGAAAAAAGTAATCAAATCGCCGGTGAATCCCGAGTTGCTCGCCTTGAGTTCGTTGGGCTTCTACTTGAGTGATGCGGTTGATGGCGTTTGTTACCTCGACAACCTGCAACTGACGATCAAATAGGGCGGGTGGTTGCGAACAATGGGGCCACCAATGCCAACAAAAGCTGGCTCATGAAGTCATCGCCAACACACCGCCAAGGCCCACGTCGCCGCGCTGCCGGTCAAACTGGAGGCGACCGACCGCACCGAAGCCGTCACCCGCGGCTTCGAACGCGGTTAGCTGAAAATCTGATGCCCCTATTAGCCGATCGGCTAATAGACAAATTTTCACAAACCGCCATCGTCCGAAGGATTTCATCCTTCATCCATCCATTTTGCCTCTGACGGGAGACAAACCCAGGGCGAGGGTCGCTTAATGGGTTTTTCGGCCCTCTCCCCCATTGTTTTCCAATCATCATTCCAAACCTAAAATACAAACACCAAACTCAACTCCATGAAACCTGCGTTCAACCGCCTGTCCCGCCTGAGCCAAATCACGCTCGCCGCCGCCGCTCTCACCACCGGCATCGCCTTCGCCTCCCCTGTCGCATGGACAGGAACCGGCACGGACGCCCTCTGGTCCACCGATGGAAACTGGAGCCCGTCCGGCGTGCCCACCGGTGCGGATGACGTCACCGTCGGCCCCACCTACACCTCCGGTTTGACCATCACGGTCGGCGGCACGGCGGGAACTCCGACCCAAATCAACAGCCTGGCCTTCGACACGGGGACTTCCGGGGGAAACAAGTTTCTGGCATCCGGTTACCTCCAGATCAATACGGGCAACGTCACCACCGCGGGAAACCAAGCCGGTTGGCTCGACACCACGTCGATTGACATCCCAGCCACCGGCAGCGGGGTGAACAACTGGATTGTGGGAGCCGGCAGCACCTTGCGGGTCCGGGGCAACATCGCCGTCATCGGAGGCTCGGGAACTCCGACCATCACCGCCACGGGTGCCACCGGAAGCTTGAATCTGGATAAAACGCCTCAAAGTTATGCAGGAAACTGGGACATCTCGACGCAGAGCCTTACCGTGAAGAGCTTCGGCAGCGGGGCGGTGAAAGTTTCCAACGTCAAGTGGTACACCTCCGCCGCCACTTCCAACACCTACTCGAATGATTTCACGTTTGGCGGCTTCGCCCGCATGCAGGCCGGTGCCACCCAAACCCTCACCTTCGACGGCGTATGGACCGGAACGGCAAGCGACATCCTGTTCAACACCGACGGCGGGGGCACATCGACTGGCGCGACGATCAAGCTGGCCGGCACCCCGACCAGCTTCACGGCCAACACCTTCCAAGTCATCGGCACCTTGCAATTGGATACCGCCGGCTATCTGACAGGTGTCGGCGCGGTCGCTTTGAATCGCGGGAACATCCTGACCTATGGCATCGTAAATTGGAACGCGGCGGATACCGTCCCTGCGACCACGACCTTCAACAACACGCAAGCCAGCACGGCGGCGCAGTTGGGAATGCTCGCCACCGGAACCACCACCATCAACGGACTGTATAAGTTGAACAGCAGCGCCACCGTTACGGACGGCTCGGATCTAACGATCAACACCGCGGTGAGC
>JAUYNL010000031.1 GCA_030696085.1 Luteolibacter sp. | reverse complement strand
CGATCGACATCCTGTCTCTCGGCCGCCCTTCGTTGTGGCGGCCCGCGAAGCTAGGAGCCCGCACCCCCACACGTCAATCCATTTTGTGAAAGTTTTTTGGTTTTTTTCCCTGACGCCCGCAAGAGACTGGATTTCAAGGGGATTTTCATCTCGGCGGTGGCACGAGGCTTCATGCCGCATGGCATCTGGGGCGGTATATGCCCGGAATTGCATCGCCAAGCGCTGCGGACTTTTGGATCCTCCGGACGTGCAATCGACGCGAGCCACGATCATCCGACTTACCCGGCTGACGGATACCAGTCTGATTGTGCATTGGTTCACCGAGACGCAGGGCTTGATCAAGACGGTGGCCAAGGGCGCGCGACGGCCAAAAAGCCCGTTCGCAGGGCAGCTCGACTTGTTTTTCGGCGGTGAAATCAACTATCAACGGGCGGAACGCGGGGATCTGCACGCTTTGAGAGAAGTTTCGATTCTGCACTGGCGGGAGGGACTGCGCAGAGACTACACGACGACCCTGTTTGCTGGATATTGTTGCCAGCTTCTGGAGTGTGCGGTGGAGCCGGAGCACCCGGATCCAGACATGCACAATCTTCTCGACCGCGCGCTCGACCATGCAGCCGCCGTCGAGCCCAGCTTGCGGGCCTTTCGCCATTACGAACGCGAATTGGCGCGGCTGCTTGGAATCTCTCACGATCAACGACAAGCGCATCTTTCCCTACAAGATGCACTGGGCAACCTGCCTTCTTCCCGCGACGCCTTGCTCGAAAGACTTGCCCCAAGCGGTGATTTGGGCTCGTCAGACTGCGGAAATCATCGATAGTAACTACAAATCAACCCTCTTCCGAACCATGAATTCCCCAACCGCAACCCTCATTGGCATTCTGCAGGACCGTGTGGAAACCCTACGCGCCGCCGGTAATCTCGACGAGGCGCTCCATGCGGCGACCGCAGCGGTTGAGAAAGCCCAGCAGTCACTCGGGCCGGATCTCGACAGTATCGACGCCTTCGCAAGCACCTTGGAGCTCCGCGGTGACATCCACCGGCAGCTTGGGAACTACGAACTCTCCCGTGAGGACTATCGTCAGGCGATCGACCAGCTCGACAACCGTCCCGACCGGCTCGCGCAGATCGGTCGTCTTCATGCCGGACTGGGTGCCGCATACGATGGGATGGGCCGCGAGGACAAGGCGGGTGAGCAATGGCATCAGGCGATCGAGTTTTTCGAACGTCACGAACCGCCGTTGATGCTGGATGTGGCGGCCATGACCAACAATCTGGGATTTCTCTACAAAGCCGCGGGAAATCTGGACATGGCGGAAACCCAGTTCCTCCGGGCGCTGGAAATCCTCCACTCGCAGCTTGGCCAGGACCACGAGCAGACCGCCACGGTATCGAGCAATCTCGGTGCGCTCTATCAGGCCGCCGGATTTCACGAGCAATCCCGGCAGATGCACGAGATCGCGCTGGAAACCCGCCGCAAGCTGCTGGGCGAGGAACACCCGGATACCGCGCAGTCCCACAACAATCTCGCGCTAGCCCTGCTCAACACGGGTGATCGCGCCTGGGCGCGCCGCCATTTCGAACGGGCTCTCGCAGACTTCGAGGCACTGGGGCCGGAATACCTCGAGGATCTCGAAGCCGTGGCATCAAACTACTGTGATTTCCTGCGTGAGGAGGGCGAAAGCCAACTCGCCGAGGTGATCGCCGGCAGGCTGAGGGAAGTGACGGAAGCCGCCGCTTGTTAGGGGGCGGGTGACCCGCCAGGCATTCGTTCCGGGAGTTCTGCCGGACACCTTTGGTGTTGTCGCGCGTCGGTGGGTGGCAGAAGATCCGCTCCGACATGCCCGCAAAAAAAGCCGCTCAAAGGAAAGCCGCCGCAAATCCAATCCCCGCCGCCGACTGGCGCACCACGGACCAGGACGAAATCCTCCGCCGCACCCAGCGCGCCCGCGACGAGAAATATTCGATTTCCAACCTCCACCCGGAACATCCCGTCTTCTCCACCTTCTCGGTAAAGTCCCCCAGCGGCATGATCTATCAGGTAGAAGTCCGCGACATCAAGGGCCGCTCATTTTCCTGCTCATGCCCGGATTTCCGCACTGCCGGACTCGGCACCTGCAAACACGTCGAAGCCACCCTCATCTGGCTGAAACGCCGCCTCAAAGGCGACTATCGCCTCGCCGAAAGATCCGGCTCGCCACGCGTCGATGTGGTCCCCCACGGCGACACCATTCGCATCGAGAGGAACTTCGGTATCGTCCCCTCATCGCTCCGACTCCTGTTCGATGCCGACGGCATTCTCTCACTCACCTCAGACCTCGACGAAGCCCTCGAAAAACTCCGCCGCCATCCGAAAATCCGCATCTCCCGGGACATCGCGCCGTTTCTGGAATCAAGGCACCGCAACGTGGAGCGCGTGATGCTCCGCCGCGACTACGAAACAGGCGTTGTCTCAGGCCGCCATCCCGAGCACGTCACGCACCACCCGCTCTATCCCTATCAGCGCGAGGGCATGCTCCACCTCGCCTTCGCGGAACGCGCCCTGCTCGCCGATGAAATGGGCCTTGGCAAAACCATCCAGGCCGTGGCCGCCTGCGCCCTGCTCCATCACCTCGGAAAAGCGAAACGAGTCCTCGTCGTCACCCCCGCCTCGCTCAAGGCCGAGTGGGAGGAACAGATCAAAAAGTTCACCACCCTCGGCCACCAACTCGTTTTCGGCCCGCGCTCCACCCGGTTGAAATACTACGCCGACAGTAGCCCGCCCTTCTTCACCATCGTCAACTACGAGCAAGTCGTCACCGATACCCTCGACATCAACGAGCACCTCCGCCCCGACATCGTCGTGCTCGATGAAGCACAACGCATCAAAAACTGGGCCACCAAGACCGCCCAAGCCGTCAAGCGCCTCCAATCCCGTTACGCCTTCGTTCTAACCGGCACACCCATCGAGAACCGCATCGACGAACTCTACTCCATCGTCGATTTCCTCGATCCCTCGTTGTTAGGCCCGCTGTTCCGCTTCAATCGCGAGTTCTATCAGTTCGACGAGAAGGGCCGTCCCTCCGAATACCAGAACCTCCCCGCCCTGCGCGAACGTGTGAAACCGGTGCTACTGCGCCGCCGCAAGCACCACGTCGAGACCGAGCTCCCCGACCGCACCGACCGCAACCACTTCGTCCAACTCACGCCCGCCATGTGCGCCGACTATGACGAATACAAGGAACACGCCGCCAAACTCGTCCAGCAATCCCTCAAGCGGCCGCTCACCAAGGAGGAATCAGACCGCCTCATGATCTTCCTCGGCATCATGCGCATGATCTGCGACTCGCCCTCCATCATCAAGAACCACGACTGCCAGGACTGCCCCAAGCTCGACGAGCTCGCCCGCGTCCTCGACGAGTGCCTCGCCGATCCCGACGTAAAAGTCATCATCTTCTCCGAATGGGAAGGCATGTTAAAAAAGGTCCGCGCTTGGGCTGATAGAAACGGCGTCGGTTACGCCTGGCACACCGGCAGCGTCCCCCAGCAGAAACGCCGCGGCGAAATCCTCGCCTTCCGCAACGATCCCGCCTGCCGCCTCTTCCTCAGCACCGACTCCGGCGGCGTCGGTCTCAACCTCCAGAACGCCAGCGTCGTCGTCAATTGCGATCTGCCATGGAACCCGGCGAAGCTCGAACAACGCATCGCCCGCGCCTGGCGCAAACACCAGACGCGCCCCGTCACCGTGGTCAACCTCATCGCCGAAAACACCCTCGAACACGCGATGCTCGAAACGCTCGCCAACAAGATGCACCTCGCCGAGGGCGTGCTCGACGGCACCGAGGAATCCCTCGCCAACGCCAAACTCAAACGCGGCCGCGACGCCAACCTCGCGCGCCTCCAACAGTTCCTCAACATCGCCCCGTCTAACAAGAAACCGGAAGCCAAAGCCCCGTCCGCCGATCCCGCCCTCCACTTCGCCGAACGCGCCCAACAAACCCTCGGCTCCAGCCTCATCCACTGCCAGGAGGCCATCCTCCCCGGCGACGCCACACCCGTCCTCCTAACAGTCCTGAGCGATCCCACCCTCGCCGCCGCCATTTCCACCCTGTTCCACGAAACCGACTGGCGCGGCAGCATGCCCAAGCTCCAAGTCATCGACGAATCCACCTGGGCCGCCATCCAGCGACTCGCCGCCACCGGCCTCCTCACCCTCAACACCCGCGCCACCCGCCACCTCACCGGCGACGCCCCGCCACCCCAAAAGCCCGCCCTCACCCCTGAACAACTCCAACGCATCGCCGACCTCCGCACCTTCGCAGCCAAAAAACAAAAAGTCGCCCAACTTCTCATCCAAGCCGATCTGCCCGAAGAAGCCGAAGCCCATCAGGAAGCGGCCAGAAAAGCACTGAGCACCGCCCAAGCCATCGAAATCCACCAACCAGAGCCCTAAGATTGACACCTGTGCCGCGAACGACGCCTTCGCGTGTCGTGTTTCCACGACGGGAGCAGTCCCCCATCAACTCTCCACCTGGGCCACTGCGAGTGCGGCGATGCCTTCCCTGCGGCCGATGAAACCCATGGTCTCATTGGTGGTGGCCTTGATGCCGACGCGTTCCGGCGGGATGCCCAGGGCGTTGCCGATATTGACGCGCATGGCTTCGCGGTACGGCAGGACCTTGGGTGCTTCCGCGACGAGTGTGGAATCCACGTTGATGATACTGAAATCGTGTTCCAGCGCGAGTTCCCGGCATTTTTCGAGGATTTTCAGTGAGCAGATGTCCTTGCAGGCGGGGTTTCCCGGCGGGAAATAATGACCTATGTCCGGCAAACCCATGGCCCCTAACACCGCATCGGCGATGGCGTGGCAGAGGACGTCGGCATCCGAGTGGCCCTCAAGGCCGTGAGTGTGGGGAATGGTCACGCCGCCGAGAACCAGCGGGCGGTTTTCCGCGAAACGATGAACGTCGTAGCCGATGCCGGTCATGCTGGGGATTTGAGATTTGAGATTTGAAATATGAGATCAAAGAATCTCTTCAATCGGAATGCAGCCATTGCTGGCGACGATGGACCAGGCGTCGGCGTGGCCGGGGACAGGTGTTAGCTCGACCTTGCCGCCGGCGGTTTCGACGAGGAGCTGGCCGGCGGCGATATCCCAGAGCGAGATGCGGGATTCGATGTAGGCGTCGAGCCTGCCGCATGCGATGTAGGCCATGCCGAGGGCGGCGGAGCCCATCATGCGCATTTTGCGGGCCTTGAGCGAGGCCTTGCGGAATCGCTCGATGCCGGTGCGCAGGGCCTCTTCATCCTTGCCGCAGCCGACAAAGAGAATGGATTCGGCGAAGGTCGCGCGTTTGCTGGCCTGGACGGGTATGCCGTTGAGCAAGGCCGGGCCGCCTTTCTCCACGGTCCAGGTTTCCCCCACCATCGGATCATGGATGACGCCGACGACGATTTCACCGGAGACGCGCAGGGCGATGGAGACACAGAAATGCGGAATTCCGTAGAAGAAGTTCACGGTGCCATCGATGGGATCTACGATCCACTGGCGGTCGGAGTCCTGGTTTCCGGCAATGCCTTCCTCCCCGTAGAGCGCGTCTCCGGGGCGCGCGCCTAACAGGATATCGGTGATGAGATCCTGGGATTCCTTGTCGAGCGCGAGCTTGATGTCGTGGTGGGTGGCTTCATCGACGGTGGCGTCGGAGCCGAAGTGTTGGCGGAGGAGTTTGCCGGCGGTGAGGGCGGCGTGGGTGGCGAGTTCGAGATCGGTCATGGAAGAGAGATGGGAGATGGTAAGTTGCGGGTTGACTCCTGCAAACGGGCATTCCGGATCGATGAGTTACATCCGGGTGCTGAGGTGGAGTTCGAGAATGGCTTGAACGAGTTGGTGGGCCAGGTCGTGCTTGGAGGCAAGGGGCAGGAATTCGGTGCGCTCGGGATACACAAGCATGACCTCGTTGTGGTTGGAATCGAAGCCGATTCCAGGTTTGGAGACATCATTGGCGATGACGAGATCACAGCCTTTACGGGTGAGTTTCGCGCGGGCGTTGGCTTCCAGGTTTTCGGTTTCGGCGGCGAAGCCGACGAGCGTGCCATCGAAGCCGAAGGACGAGCGAGCGGTGCCTAGAATGTCCGGGGTTTTCACCAACTCGAGGGTGAGCGTGTCAGCGGATTTCTTGAGTTTCTCCGGAGCGACGGCGAGCGGCGTGTAATCGGCGACGGCAGCGGTAAAGACGGCGATTTGCATGCGCCCTATGTGATGGGCGACGGCCTCATGCATGCTGGCGGCGGTATCGACCGGAAGGAAGTCCACGCCGTCCGGCACGTCCAATGCGGTGTGCCCGGAGACCAGCAGCACGGCATGCCCGGCATGGGCGAATGCTGCGGCGATTTCATAGCCCATTTTGCCGGACGAACGGTTGGAGATGAAACGAACGGGATCGATCGGCTCGCGGGTCGGACCGGCAGTGACAAGGATATTCACGGGATGGAGCGCGGTTTTATGCTTGAAGGACCGCCTGGTGTCTGCCGGTCACTTTTTCTTCGGGGCCGCGGGCTTGGAGTCCGCCGGCGCCTTAGGCGTTTCGGTAGGTTTGGACTCTTCTGACTTGCCGGCCTTGATGTTGGCGAGTTCCTTGACGGCCTCGGCGCGTTGTTTTTCGCTGAGTTTGATGGCGATTTCGGTGACGAGCTTGTCGGCTTCCTTTTCACCACGTTCGGCGGCGAGAGTGGCGAGCGCCCATGCTTTGACGGGGTCTGGAGCAGTGCCGACACCTTCATTGAAGAGGCGGGCAAGAGCGAGGGTGGCTGGGCCGTGGCCTTGATTGGCGGCGAGCGTATAGAGCTGGCCGGCATTTTCAAGATTGCGGGGCACGCCACCGAGTCCGCGCTCGTAAAGAGTGGCCAGGTTGTTCTGTGCGGGTGCGCTGCCATTTTGAGCGGCCCGGGTCAACCAAGCGACGCCCGCGGCGGGATCGGCGATGTTGAGTTTTCCTGAGAGGTAGAAAAGGCCGAGTTCGTTCTGAGCCTCGACCAGGTTACCATTGGCGGCCGCAACGAGATGGCCGTAACCGGCGATGACATCGGGTTTTTCCGCAGCGAGATCCTGTACGGCGATGCGGAAATGAGCGATGGGGTTGCCCGCTTCGGCGGCTTTAGCCAGAATGGCAAGTCCACGGTCGGCATCTTTTTCGATGCCCTTGCCCTCGATGTAGAAATCGGCGGAGCGGAGCATGCAATCCACCTGTCCGGCATCCTTGCCGCGTTCATATTCGGCCAGGGCGGCCTTGAGATCTTTTTTCACGTTTTCCTCGAAATCACCGAGCGCGAGGTAGGCGGAGTATTCCTTGGCGGCGATGGCTTTCTTGAGCCACTCGCGGCCCTTTTTCTCATCGCGGGTTTTCTCGTCGCCGTTGAGCAGGCGCGATCCGAGGGTGGCCATGGCACCGGCATTTCCCATGCCTGCGGCCTTGGCATAGTTGGTGATCGCCTCCTTGGGATCTTTCAGCTCTGGAAAGCCGAAGCGGCCTTCGTAAAATCCGGCGATGAGCAGGAGCGAGGGAATATCCCCGGCATCGCTGGCGCGTTTCCACCAGAACACCGCCTTATCCGGGTCTGCGACCGGCCCGAGAAGTCCGCGCAGGTAGGCCTCACCCAAGATGCGGCCAGCCACGGCAACATCGTCTTTGGCGGCGCTTTCGAGTGCTTGGCGTGCCTGCTCGCGCTCATCCTCTTTTTCAGAAGCGAGCAGGATGAAGGACAGCCGGTAAGTGGCGTCCTTGTGTTTGGCATCGGCTGCCTTACGATAGTATTCAAGAGCTTTATCGCGTGAGACGTCGGCTCCCTGACCGGTTTCATGAGCAAAGCCCAGCAGATAGAGGGCGTCGGCATTGCCGCTTTCGGCCAGGGGTTTCGCGAGATCCACGCCCTTGGCATGACGACCGGACTGGAAGGCTTCCAAGGCGGCCTTCGCGGGGCCCGATGCCTCGGCGGGCAGTGAGGCGGCGGTTTCAGCGGGCAGGGAAACAGCGGCCGACAAGGAAGCGGGGAGTGCCGCACAAAGCAGCGAGAGGCAAATCATACGGTATCGCATGCGGGTTAGTAGGAAGGATTTGGACGGAAACGCAAGCCACATTCGCCGCTTGTTTCCGGTGCTCCCCCCCATCACGCTACGGGCATGGAAAGTCATGAGTGGTTTGAGAATACCGATGATGGGAAAATTTTTCACCGGGCGAATTACATTGGCGGCAGGTGGACGATCATGACCACCCGGCAAAAGCGCGACCCTGTCTGGACGGATCTCAAGCCTGTGCCCGAGCCGGTATGGAGAGAGCTGCGCGACATTGTCTGGAAAAAATACCAGCGCAAGCGCTGCCCGTGGGAGCGTGTTGCGGAGTTGGACCGGATTCTTGGCGGCGAGATTCCACGCCCGGATGCCCTGCGGGAGGATTGAGAGTCCGAAAAACATTTCTTGCCAAGGGTTTGCGCACAGCCTAAACACCCTGCCGTTCGCTCGGGAAATCCTCCGGCGGGTGCGCTTCGTCTGGTCTTTAACGCCATGGTCTCAGGAAGTGTTGAAAGTGATGGCGTGTTAAGAACAGACAAAAATGGACATCTACGTGGGCAACCTGCCCTACTCCGCTACTGAAGAAGACGTCACGGGACTCTTCGCCGCACATGGCCCGGTCGAACGGGTTAAAATCATCACCGACCGCGAAACCGGCAGATCCAAAGGATTCGCATTCGTGACCCTCGGCGACCAGAGCCAACTGAATGCCGCAATCGAGGCGCTCAACGGCTACGATTACCAAGGCCGCGCACTGCGTGTGAATGCCTCGGAACCCAAGGAATTCAAACCTGGCGGCGGCGGTGGCGGCGGCGGCGGCTACGGCGGAGAACGCCGTGGCGGCGGCGGCGGCAGCTACGGCGGAGAACGTCGTAGTGGTGGCGGCGGCGGCTACGGCGGAGAACGTCGTGGTGGCGGCGGCGGCGGCTACAAAGGTGGCGGCGGTGGCGGCTACAAAGGCGGTGGCTACAAAGGTGGCGGCGGCGGCGACTGGTAATCACCTCATTCCCAAACAATCCTCATCAACGCCCGATCTTCTCCACAGAGGGTCGGGCGTATTTTGGATGTGTGCCGGGAAAGCATGGACTATTCCTTGGACTCGCCGGCATTTGCCGACTCCTCGATCTTGGGCTTGTAGATCAGAAGTTCCTTGAATTCGGCCGGCAAAGGGGTGTCGGCACCCAGTGTTTTTTCAAACAAGGTCGCTACAGCCGACGCCTCGGTGAGTTTGGAGTATCCCGAGCTGTTTTTGCGTTCCTGCCCGGTTCCCCATGCCTTGATCGCCCTTTTCACCTCCGGATCGGCGCTCAGAATAGCGAGCACCCGCAGAGCCGCCTGCCGCGTGATTTCCTCCGATGCGCCGGCATCCGCCGTCATCGCGGTCTGATAGGCAAGCAGCGCGTCCTCGGGTCGCTGCAATTCTTCGAGCGCCAGCCCATGGCAATAGGCGACCTGGACGCGGTGCTCTCCAGGCAGGCGGGTCTTGGCGCGCTCCTTGGCGAGGTTGTCGATGCTGTCCCAGCTTTTGGCGCGCACCGCATCCCAAAGCAAGTAGAGTTCGAGTTGGCGGAGCTGGGTCTCGCGGGTGAGCGGGTCCTTGTCGAACTTCTGGAGCGCGGCGGCCAGTCCTTCGAGATCGCCGAGCTTGCGGAGGCACTCCATTTCATAAAACGCGGCCAGCGCCGCATGGCTGTTCTGCAATGCCTGTATGGGTTTGTAGAGCTCCTTCACCGCAGCGAAATGCTCCCTGGCCTCCTTATACTTGCGCGCCTGATAGAGATCCATCGCCTTGGTGTATTCCCGGGGCTCGATGACATAGATGGATTTGAAATCGGAAACCTTGGCATCGACGGTATCCACCGCGACTTCGTTCTCACGGTAACGGATGGAGGCTTTCGTGGCGGCGACCAGCCAGGCCCGGGTGAACGAGCCGCTTTCCTTGATGAGGAGCGCGGGAGTCTGGAAAGGGGCAGATTGGGGATTCTGGGCCATGGCGCCGATGGCCATGGCGGCGAGCAGGATTGCGGCGAGACGGATTTTCATGAAGAGTGTCGGTTAGGGGCTTGTGGGAGTTCTGCCGGGCTTATCTCCTCATTTTCATCTTCCGGGCTTCCTCTTTCTCGCGCTTGATCTCGGCCATGGACTTGATGTTGGGATTGGCCTCGTAGGTCTGCACGAGCTTCCCCACCTCCTGCCAGAGAAGGAGATCGCTTTCGATCATCTTATCCTTGAAGCGGCCGGTGAGTTCGATGAAGCGAGCGCCTCCCTCGTAGGCACCCTGTCGGTCCGAAGGCACTGCGGGATCGGGAGAGATCTTGTTGCGGCCCCATGAGAGCTGCATCCAGTTCTTCATCGCGGGAGCGGAAATCTTGATGTTGCCCATGTGGGCGGACCACACCTTGACATACATGGAGATCGCGTCATCGACCATCTTGCGCTCCTCGAAGGTTTTGGCGAGCAGGAGTCCAACCTGTGGCGAATATCTGGGCTTTGTGATGTTGGATTTCTTGGGATCCAGATAGATTTGCGCCTGTTCGGCCGCCTTGGCGAAGTCTTTTTTGGCGAGGAGCAGCTCGACGATGCGATAGAGCGAGAAATCGCGTTCGGCCACCTCCTGGGAGTCGGTATAAACCTTGGTGAAATCCTCCAGGGCCTTGTCGATGTCGGCGGCGGTGGTGGAGTTGCCATAAATATCCGCCCGGCCGAGCAGGGCCGGGAAGCGCTGGGCGGCCTCCTTGCGGCTGAGGGCTTCGTCATAGTAGGGCAGCGCCTCGCGAGGGGTGGCGGTGTTGGTGCGCAGGTAATCGCCGATTTTCACCAAGATGAAATTGGTGAGATCCTTGAGGGCGAAATCCGTTTTGAGCTCTTGGAACAGGACCTTGATCATGGCGGTCCCGGCACGCTTCTTGTCTTCCTCCGGGGTCTTTTTGATCACGCCTTCGAACACGCCGATCACCGCCACGCGCAGCAGGGCGCGCGCCGCGCTGTCGGTGGAGCGGATGCCGGGGAAGTTGTAATAATGCTCCTTGAGTTCATCCGGCGTGTGTTTGGTGAGATAGAATTCAGTGTATGAGTTGATCAGGGGCTCAAGGCCGACGCTTTCCGGATGGCTGGCCAACTCGGTGATCACGTCGCGCAGGCGGGCGAGTCCGTCCTCGGCGCGACCGACGGCGCTGAGGGCCGCAAATTGCGCCACGGCAACGCGTGTCCTGAAGGGCGAGCCTTCCGCGTAATCCTTCCAATACTGGTCGGCATAAGGAATCGCATCCTTGAGGCGGGCGCTTTCGGGTTGGCCCAGAAGGGAGATGAGCGAATACAGAGCCTCGCCCGCGAGCCCGGGGTGGCGGAGTTTTTCGGCGCTTTGCAGAGCCAAGATGAAAGCCTGTTCGGCGCGGTCGGCGTTTTCGAGCGATTGTTCAATGTTGCCCCGCAGCATGTAAGCCTGGTCGATCACGTTGGAATTCGGGAAGTCCTTGACCAGAAGCGCGATTTTTTCGAGGGCGGCCTCCGGTTGTTCCTCGTAGAAGTGGCAGGAGGCCCGGTCATAAATAGCGAAGGGCAGGAAGACGTTCTTCGCGGGGTCCGGATAGGTTTTGAGAAATGCATCCAGCAGAGGGGCTGCCTTGCTCCAATTCTGGAGTCGCGAGAGGTTGGCGGCGCGGAAATAGGCCGAGGAGAGCGCAAAAAGGCTCTTGGGGTATTTTTCCACATGCTCGTCGAGCAAGGGCTGGGCCTTTTCATGCTGGCCGGTGTAGAAGTAGGAGCCGCTCAGGGTGTGCATGCAGATGTCATGTTCCTGGCTGCCGGGTTTGAGCGTTTCGAGCATTGGAGCGGCGATCTCGATGCAGGTGTCGTATTTGCCATCGTAGAACAACACGGAAAGCATCAGGCGGCGCACGGCGGGGATGTGCCGCGAGTCAGGAAACCTCTTCACAAAGGTCTCGGCATGTTTCTGGGTTTCCGCGGCGGTCCCCATTGAGGAGGAAGTCCGTATCAGGTTGTAGAGGTTGTCCTCACGCTTTTCGGAGGACTGATAGAACGATTCAAGCTGGAGATAGGCGGCGTAGGCACCGCGGACGTTGCCGTTTTTCTCATGCAGGAAGGCGGCGGCGGCGAGCTTGACCATCTCTGTGGACTGTTTGCCACGGCTCTCGGTTTCCAGTGAGGCCAGGTCCTCCTGGAGCTTCTTGCGGAGCATGGTGTTGGTGCCATCGGTGATGCGTTGCAAGGGTCCGAGTGCCTTCAGGCGGGCACGCAAGTCGTCGATGGCGACATCCGTCGAAGGGATGAACTGATAGAGCGCCATGGCCGCGCGTTCCATATCCGCGCCGATGGCATCCGCGGCGAGCTTCATGAACACGCGGGAATACTGGTGCATCAGGTAGGGCTCGATCACGAGCTCGCCGCGGTTTTTGGCGACGAAGTCGAGCAAAGCCTGCTCGTTGCGCTTGAGGATGACGCCGGTGACGAGTTCCTGGAAACCAGCGATGATGGCGGTGTCGGGTGTGGGAAAGCTCTCCTTGTTTTTGATGGCTATCTCAAGGTGCTCGTTGCCCTCGGGGACACGGCCGAGCTTGTAGTTGCAAACGGCCATGCTGGTGTGAAAGACCCCTTGGGGATAGGCATCATTGTCACGCTCTGCGATGAATTTCTGGAACTGGCTGATGGCGAGTTCCCAGTTCTGGGCCCCCATGGCCGCCTCGCCCCACTTGAGCAGCGCCATTTTCTGAAATGGATTCTCCCGACCGCCCGCAGGATTCGGAAAATCCCGATAGCAGGTCTCAAACGACTCGAGCGCCTCGTTCCACTTCTTGAGTTTCAGTTCACAGATTCCCTTGCGGTAGTAGATGGTGCCGAATTTGGGCCCGAACAGCTTGAGCGGCTGGTTTTTGCCGTATCGCGCCACCGCGTCGTTGCTGGCGGCGAGGGCTTCCTCCCATTTTTCCGCCTTCATCGCGGCGAGCGCATTGTTGACGAGAGTGCCGAGGTCGTCATCCTGCTGCGCGGCGGCAGGCATGGAGAGGAGCAGGGGAATGGCACAAAGACCTCCGGCAAGGGCGAGGAAAGAACTGCGGGAATTCATGGGGTCGGAAGGGTTGTTTGGCGGAAAATGAAGGGCAAGGGTTTCTACTACAGTGACCAAAGCGCCACCGCCCCGCCCCTGCAAGGGGAGAAAAACCGATGGTCATGAAATATCCACGCGGCGAAAGGAATCCGGCGCATGCCCACTAGTCCAACAAATCAGTGAAGGTCACAGAGTTGATGTTCACACCAGCCAGCGCGTTGAGGACGTCGATCACCCGCTGCTGGGTGGCGTCACCATCCGCGTAGATCTGGACCAAAGGCTTGGAATTCGCCGCCCGCGCCGCGCTGGCATACATGTCGAGCTGGCCCCTGAGCAGAGGTAATTCGCGAACGCTCAAATCCGAGTCCATCGCCTGTTGGGAGGCTCCGGCACCGGTGTAAACCGCCCCGTTGCCCTCGATCCGGATGAACATCGGTTCGATTTCGGGCTGCTCGCTGCTGGGATTCGCCGCAGGCAGCGCCATCCCCAGATCAGATTCCCGAGGCGTGATGGTAGAAGTGACAATGAAATAAATGAGCAACAGGAAGCAGACGTCAATCAGTGAGGAAATGTCCAATGCGGGATCGCTTTCCTCGGCGGCTTCGTATTTGCGGTGGCGGGCCATGGTTCAGGAGACTTGAGTTGGAGAGGATCAGGGTTCCCTGACAAAGACGCCGAAGACGACTTGATCGACGCCGGCCCGGGCCGCGCCACGAATGGCCGTCCGGCAGTATCGGAAGACGGACTCCTTGTCGCCGCGCAGGTGGAGTTTGGAAACGACCCCCAAGGCTTGGTGGCGTTCCTTCATGTTCTTGACCATGTCGTAAATCTCGTCCTCACCGGGCAGGCGGGTGTTGAAATCCTCGGCTGTGAAGGTGCCGTCCTCATGAATGTTGACCACGATCCGACCGCTGCCGTCCTCCTGGCGCTTGGAATTCGCAGCGATCGGCGGACGCACATTGGGATCGGTCTGCACGATGATCGCCGTGGCATTGACGATGAAGAAAATGAGCAGCAGGAACACCATGTCGATCATCGGCGACATGTCCAACGCGCACTCTGCCTCGGGTTCTGCCGAGGAGCTCCGGAGTTTGGATGAGGCCATGGATCAGAAAATAATGGGTTCGGGGGCGTGCTTCAGGAAATCCCTACGCGTCCGCCCGTTTGCGATCATCGCGGGTTCACTCGGCGATGCCTTCGGGAATCTTGGCATAAAGCGTGTCCGCATTCACGGTTGCCACCGCGGCGTTGAGCAGTTCCTCGCAGGAATGCACCGAATCGGCGACCAGATTGGAAAAACGGTTTTTCAGGATGTAGAAGACAATGATGCAGGGAATGGCGTTGATCAGCCCCCACAGGGTGGTGAGCAGGGCGACGGAGATGTCACCCGCGAGTTGTGAGGGATCCGCGCCGCCGCTCACCTTGAGGGTGCCGAAGGCGCTGACCATACCGATGACGGTGCCGAGCAGCCCGAGCATCGGGGAGGCCTGGGCGATGACCGAAATGTAGTTGATCCAGGTCATGATCTTGCGGTTTTCGTTGACCGTGAAATCGGCCATCGCGTCCTCTACCTGGTCGCGTCCGAGATCGTCGGGACGTGTGGCGTCGATGTTCGGGAAGGAGTAGGCGACGATCCGGCCAAGGTAGGACGGGTGAGAGGAGGCAAGCTCGATGGCGGAACGCACCCGGCAATTGGCCATGTGATCCATCAGCGCGGCCTTGAGGTCGTCCGGACAGAATTTTGGCTTGGTCAGCGCCATGAAGTTGTAAACGGCCAGCGCGATGAAGCCCACGACCGCCGCGCCGATGAAGATCATCGTGGGTCCACCGTCGATCACCCAGCGGGTGAGCATGGTGTCGGTTTTGGGAGCGGCTCCTTGGGCGAAGAGCATGGGAGTGGCGAGCGCAAGAGTCACCAGACTGGTGATCATGGTCTGTCCGGAACGGCGGGAAAGATGCGGAATCATGGGCGAATGGTTGGTTGAAGAATCTCTCGGGCGACTTTGGAATTTCGGACCGGCACGGCAAGGATGAATTTCAAAAAATTCACGCCACCTTTCCGGGGGGAGACCGTGGACCTTGCTTGATGGCTGTGGCGGGTTCGGTGCCGGCGGGCTGCGTGGCGCTGGGAGTGGAGATGAAATACCTCCTGGCGGCGTCGTTCATGACGGATCCGGCCTTCGAAATCCTGCTGGACCCATCCGCTCTTTCGCCTCTCAGTCGGGGGTGTCGCCATGTTTGTCATTTCCATCGCCGCACTGAAACGCAACACCGCCATCCTCCGCGAGGTGAAGGAGGCTGCGGGCTGCCGCCTGGTTCTCGCCTTGAAAGGCTTCTCCTGCTGGAAGGCATTTCCCCATCTTCGCGAAGATCTCGACGGCTGCTGCGCCTCGGGGTTGTGGGAGGCATGGCTGGCCCGCGATTTTTTCCAGAAATATTTGCTCACCTATTCCCCGGCATACGATGAGGCGGACATCACGGAGCTTTGCGAATTCACCCACCACCTTGATTTCAACTCGCTCTCCCAGTGGTTCCGCTTCCGCGAGATGGTGATGGCCCATCCGCGCTACAAGAGCGGCGATCTCCACTGCGGCCTGCGTGTCAACCCGGAGTGCTCCACCGGCCACACGCCCATTTACGATCCATGCGTCGCAGGTTCCCGCCTCGGCATCACCGCCGATCAACTCGCCGGGGCGGATCTTACCGGCCTATCCGGACTGCATTTTCACACGTTGTGCGAACAAAACTCGGACGATCTCGAAACGACCCTCGCCGCCGTCGATGAAAAATTCGGGCACCTGCTGCGCTTGCCGCAATTCACCTATCTCAACATGGGCGGCGGCCACTGGATCACCAAGCCCATCTACGACCGCGAGCGCCTGATCCGCATCGTCCGCGAATCGCGGGAAAAATACGGCGTTGAAGTCTGGCTGGAGCCCGGTGAGGCCATCGCCATCCACACCGGCGTGCTGCGTGCCACCGTGATGGATGTTTTCGAGGCCGCCGGCCACAAGCTCGCCATCCTCAGCGTTTCCGCCACCGCGCACATGCCCGACGTGATGGAAATGCCCTATCGCCCGGATGTCTATCTCGTCGATCCGGCACCATCGGATGATGAGGCGAAACCCGCCGTCGTTTTCGAAGGCGAAACCTACCACGCCGCCGGCGATCCCTCTTCCAGTCCAACATCACACACCTACCGCCTCGGCGGCCCCACCTGCCTCGCGGGAGACGCGGCGGGCGACTTCACCTTTCCGCGCGAACTGATAACCGGCGACATCCTGGTGTTCGACGACATGGCGCATTATACCATGGTCAAAACCACCACCTTCAATGGCGTGAAACACCCGCCCATCGCGCTGCGGCACGAGGACGGGACCCTTGAGGTCATCCGCGAGTTCGGCTACGAGGATTTCCGTGATCGGCTTTCCTGAATGTTATCCGACTGCGCCCGGCTCAGATCACTGCCGTGGCGGTAGCCAAGATGAACCTCCAATCCGCAGTTGGGGTTGGGGATGAGGAGCGCAAGTAATTATGGTTGCGCGTCGTTTGAAGACGAAAGCGAACACATCGTTGGTTCACCCATCGGGTGAAGGAGAACTGGATTTCAAATTCCTGCCTGCGGGCCGGCAATTTCACCTGCGCGGCAGCGACGAAGAACTCACCGCGTATGGCGGATTGGTGGCATGAGATCACTCTCTGGAACGCTGCGGAGTGTTTGGCGCTTTCCGCAGAAAGCAAGAAAATCGTTGATGCACCGTTGTTCCGTCATTTTGCGCTTGCGCCCCTTCCGCCCCATGATATCACTGCCCTGACGCGAATGACCCCCACTCATTCTCAACAGGTTACACCAGAAACCATCGTCACCAAAAAAACAAAAGCGAGGATAGCTCAGTTGGTAGAGCAGTTGGCTTTTAACCAATTGGTCCTGGGTTCGAGTCCCAGTCCTCGTACTTCTTCTGGCAATCAATGACTTGCGCCGATCTCGGTGCCCGAAAAGGGCGGAATGAGAACTAAGGGGGAAAAATTCCGAGGTGACGCTGGTGCAACGCTTCGCAATAATCACGGGAAATCGGGGGCGTTGGATTTCGCATTAAACTCGGGATGCTCGTAGCGCCTTCCGCTCAGAATGTGGGATAATCCCCCATGGCAGGCCGACAGAGCGCAGGGCTTTGAGTCGGAGGCGAAAAGCCCGGAGCGGAGGCGGTCTGCCATGCGGTGCCGCCGGGTGCGTGACGGACCAGGTCACGCACCCATGCTACACCCGGAACGTCACCGCTCCCAGCGTAGGGCTTGTGGCCAGAGCTACTGGCTAGGTTTTCTCTGTAAGACTCTTTCATTCTCTATTCCAAGCCGGTTTATCCCGGCTCTTTCACTGACCCCATTGACCAAAGATTGGATGCCTGATGGCATGAAACGCCGCTGACCGCCGCCGGGCCTTCGCACTGCCGGAGGAAACTTGTGTAAGGCCTTCCGCGACATCCGCCGTATGGGTGGAGTGATTGTGAACCCTACGGAATCCGCCCGCGTTGCATTGCCCCCCCGAGTGGCCTTGTTTATGAAAGCAGCATCACTTGCCCTGGCCGCCTGTCTTCTAACAAAACACTCCGTCCGTGCCTCGGAAACCATCGCCGATATTGACTTCGCCAAGCCCGGCAAAGAATGGCATGAAAACGGCAAAGGCGCGTTCGATGGACCGCTGCCAGAAGGCATGTCTCCGAACTTCCCGAGCTGGAACGCCTCGGTTGCGGGTTCCACTTCCCTCTCGGAAAACGGCCGCGGTTTCCTCCGTGTGAAAGGCGAGAAATTGGATCAGGGGATGCAGTTCGGTTTCTCCCTGCGGAATCTAACCATGCCCGGCAACTACAGACTCACGGTATCCGCCCGCCTGCATGGAGCCGATTTGCAATTAGGTATCCGGCAGGGGCCCAGTCCCTACCGCAGTTTCTGGTCTGGAACCATCACTCCCGCCGATGGCGGCTGGACCGAGAAAAACTTCCTCATCAGCCTCGGGGAAAAAGCCAACGTCCCGGCCTCTCTTTTCCTCTTCCTCGGCCGCGACACATACGATCTGGCCTCGATCAAACTCGTCCGGCTCGATGCCGGAGAACTCGCCAAAGCCATCCCTCGCTCCCCGGCGGACTCGCGGAATTTCTTCCGCAACAGCCGCTTACCGCTCGGCTTGCAAGCCGGCTGGAATCTGGACCGCTCCTTCGCCGGTGGTCTGATAGAAGCGGACCCCACCCATCCCGGACCCTCCGGTTTCCCTTCGTTGAAACTACAGGGAGAGAAGGAAATCACCCTCTATTCCGAGCCGTTCCAAACATCGGACCCGTTGAGGGAAACCTTCGTCTCGTTCGCCGCGAAGGGTTCCGGCACATGGACCCTGTCGATCATTTATCCGAGATCCAAACACGCCTATACAATAACTAACAAAAAATTCCAAGCCTCCCCGGAATGGCGGGTGGAAACTCTCCGGCTTCAACTCGACGAGCAAGCGATGGCCGCCACCGGCTTCGCCTTAAAAATCTCGGGCACCGGCACCCTCAACCTCGATGCGTTCCAAGCATGGCAAGGCTCTCCCGAGCGAACTTATCACTCCCAGAACGCCTGCGAAGTGGCACTGGCGATTCCCGAGTCCGAATTCTCGGCTACGCGCATCCAATTCGCCGACGAGTCCGCCAAAATCGTATATTGCGTGACCGGAGATTTCACCGGGGCGATCCTCAAATCCAACGCCGTGAACGCCTTCGGAAAAACCGCCCGCCTGCCGGATCTCAAACTCGGCGCGCCTAACCAAACGTCGCTGGAAACGGGGACGTTTCCCTTCGCCGCTTTTCCGGATGCACCGCTCGGGCAGTGCCGCATCGAGGTCTGGGTGGAACGTGGCGGCAAACGGATTTCACCGATGAACGAAATGCTCCTGACGCGGATTCAGCGTCCCGTCCACCTGCGGGAAGACGCGCCGGACTCGCCCTTCGGCGGCCACTTCACCGCCTCGCCGCTGGCCATCCCTCTGCTCAAGGCCGCCGGTATCAACTGGGCGCGGTTTCATGACGCCTCCACCGACCTCATCGGCTGGTACCACCTGGAAACCGAAAAAGGAAAATGGACCTTCCATGACGAGGAAATCAACCGTTACCGCGCCGCGCATCTCAAGATTTTCGCCGGACTCCAGACCGCCCCGCTGTGGGCCTCTTTCTATCAGGACAGCGGCAAAAAGGACATCAACGGCTACTTTGATCGTTACTTTCCGCCGAAGGATCTCGATGCGTGGACAAACTACGTCCGCACCGTGACCGCCCGCTACAAAGGCGTGATCGACGACTATTTCATCTGGAACGAACCCTGGGGCAATAGTTTCTGGCACACCGGCTATGATGCGAAAACCAACGTCTATCTCCAAGAGCCGGACGCTCCCGGAGAGTTTGCCAAACTATCCATCGCCACCTACAAGGCCGCCAAAACCGGCAACCCCTCTGCGCGGATCTCCGGCTTCAATACGATCAACGGGGCGAACGGCTCCCGGTGGACCAAGGGCGTCTTCGATGGCGGCGCATACCCATATTGTGATGTGGTGGATTTCCATTTCTATACCGACAAGGACCAGGCCCAGCCAGACGATCAGACGGCGTCCACCTTGGAGGATGCCATCGGTTATATCAAAACCAAGGTGCCCGGATTCGACAAGCCGCTCTACATGAGCGAAGGCCAGAGCAACAGCACCGGCTCCACCGGCGGTGCCGGATACGGACTCTTCAAATACGCACTCACATGGCCCAACGAAAACGATCCGATCTCCAATGCTGACAAGACCTGCCGCTACATAATCGGCAACCTCGCGATCAGATGCGCCAAGGTTTTTTTATATTCTTCCCACGGCTATTCCTGCCTAGCCGTCGAACCGAGTTTCGTCACACTCGTCGGCCCGGATGGCTATCCGAGCGTCGAGACCGCCGCCTTCTCGCACTTGGCGTGGCAACTGGAGGACTCCAAGTTTCTCCGTGCCGTCAAGCTCAACGGCCAGACCAACGCCTATCTCTTCACCGGACGCGATGGGATGATCGCTGTCATTTCGGGATTGCGGAAAGCCATCTATCAGGTTCCTGCAAACCCCGCCCTGAAAACCAGCGATCTCTTCGGCAATTCCTCCGACGGACACTACCGCGGCACCCTGCTCTACGTGACATCCAAACTCCCGCCCGACAAGCTTGAGTCCGTATTAGCCGGGACCGCGCGGTAATCACCGTGTGGGGGCCACGACTTCAAACGTGCCAGTCAGCCGGAGGTCTTCCGAGGAGGCACCCACCATCACCTTGAAAGCTCCCGGCTCAACAACGCGGCGGCCTAGCCGGTTGATCAGTTCCAGCGCGGAGGCGGAAAATTTGAAATGTAGCTTCTTGGTTTCTCCGACGGCGATGTGAACGCGCTCGAAGCCGCAGTGAATGGGGTCAGTGAATGGGGTGAATGGGGTCAGAGTACACATCTTCACAATATCCTCGCCAAATTGTGACGTGACTTTCAGTATCCGCGCGTGGCACGGCAACCTCGGTTTCAATATGCGGGCGCGTTGTATCACGTGATGGCCCGTGGCAATGGGGGCGATTTGGTGTTTGTGACTGACGACGACCGCAAGGTTTTTCTTCATCGTCTGGGGCAGGTTTGCGAAAGTCATGGATGGTTGATTCATGCCTGGGTGCTGATGGGAAACCATTTCCACCTGCTTCTGGAGACCCCGCAGCCGAACCTCGTGAGCGGCATGAAATGGCTGCTCTCGACCTACAGCCAGGGTTGGAACCGCGCGAGGATGCGGCGCGGTCATGTTTTCCAGGGGCGTTACAAGGCCGTTCCGGTCAATGCCTCGGATTCCGATCCCCATTATTTCAAAGCCCTTGCCGATTACATCCATCTCAATCCTTCCCGTGCCGGACTGGCTGGAGGCAAGCGAGGACCCCTGTTGAGCTATCCATGGAGCAGCCTCCCCTCGCATCACAAAGGGAATGGACCGGCATGGTTGGAGAGTGCGCGGATTCTGCGTGCGTTCCAGCTCGCACAGGATGGCCGTGGCAGGAGAGCCTACGTGGCATGGCTGGAAGCGCGGGCGTCCCAGGATGAAGGAAAGATCGATGAAAAGGCCATGGAGGCGATCCGCCGGGGTTGGTATCTTGGCAAGGAGAGCTTCAAGGACAAGCTGCTCAACATGTTGGAAAAGCCGCAGATTCGTTCCGGGGCCCGCCGCCGGGTTTCTGGAGCCGAACGGGACCACGGCGAGAAGGAGGCTTTGCGAATTGTAGAGGAAGGCTGCCAGACGCTTGGATTGCCGGCGGGAGCCTCAGGATTGGACAAGCTGAAGAAAACCGATCCGCGCAAGGTCCGACTCGCCATCCTGCTCCGCAGCCATACCAGCGTCAGCAACGCCTGGATCGCGGAACGCCTGGCCATGGGACACCCCGGCTCCGTCAGCCGCTCTGTTTCGGTCGGGCGCTCCATGAAGGAAACGGTGAAAGACACGCTGAAACTTGGAAAGATGTTGAAATGTGTACTCTGACCCCATTGACGACGCGTCTTCCATGAGAAGGCAGTCAATCGAAAATTGAAGTTCACTTCAACACGAATTTCCGAGGGCGTTGTGGATCATGGGGTTGGAGTTGATATGTTGTGAGGAATCTCCCCCCGCTCCCCTGGGGGACGGGAGGGGAGAAGCCCCCGGACGGGGGTTTGGGGGCGAACCCAGACGCGGTCGAGCGGGCGTCCGCTCGGCGGGGTGCGGGGCGGCAGCCCCGTGCTTGAGCCGGAAACAGTGGATTCAGGCTTCCATCCGCACTCCCGCCGGCGACGGCTCGGTCGCATTTGATGGCGCGGTGCATGTATTGATCCGGTGTTTCCATGATTGGGGAAAGGGTGGAACGTCACTTTCTTGTTCCCGCACTCGGGCAGGGCCCGGTAGCAGACGCGACCATCGTGATCGTTCCGGAATCTGTTCGATCTTGTTTCATCGGAGAGGTTTGTTCTGGGCTCAGGCGGCGCGGTGGTTGGCTTGATAGATCTCCTCGTCGTGCCAAAGCGTGAGCAGCAGCACGGCGAGGTTGCGCGCGACGGCGACCACCGCCTTGCGCTTGGCACGGGGGCCGCCGCTTTCGGCGATTTTAAGCCCCTTGCGTTTCAACGCGGTGTCCGGTCCGAAGGGGCCGAGGATGTATTGCGCGCACCCGACGAGGAGTTTGCGCAGGTAGGAATCGCCCGCCTTGCTGATGTGCAGTTGTTTGTCGGTCTCGCCGGATTGGTCGCGCCGGGGGACCAGACCGAGGAAGGCACCCACATCGCGTTTGCGTGCGAAGCGCGTCGGATCGCCAATGGTTAGAATGAAGGTAAGCGAGGTGAGCAGGCCCACGCCGGCGATCTGGGTG
>JAUYNL010000036.1 GCA_030696085.1 Luteolibacter sp. | reverse complement strand
GCTCGATAGTTTCATCCAAATCAAAAACGGTGCCAAAAACATCCGGCTTGAGCGTTTGGCCTTCACCGGTTGCAACGCAACGGCCATCCAAGTGATCAACGCCGAAAACTGCCTCGTCGCCGGCTGCACCCTCTCCACCGTGGGCGGCTACACTCCGGGAAATGGTGCCTTTGGCGGAGCCATCCAAATCAATGGTGGCAGCCGCAACATCATCACCGGCTGTGACATCAGCCTCACCGGCGGCGCAGGCATCAACGCCTCGGGTGGCGATCGGATCACGCTCACCGACGCGCTTCACAAGATTACCAACAACGACATCCATCACGTCGGAGTTTTTGGCAAGGGATCCAGCGGCATCGATGCCTTTGGTTGCGGCATCCTCATCGCTCACAATCTGATTCACGACTGCCCGCGCATCGCGGTGCAAATGGGCGGCAACCGTTTCATCGTTGAATACAACCACCTGCATCATCTGTGCATGGAAACAAACGATGGCGGAGCGGTCTACACCGGAGGGCGGGATTGGCTGGGCGGGCGCGGCACAATCTGGCGCTACAACCGCATCCATGACGTCATCGGCTGCGGTCAGACGGCCAACGGCTTGCAGCGCCCGGCGTTCGTGTTCGGTCTTTATCCGGATGACAACGCGGGCGGCATGGACATGATCGGCAATTTGGTTTACCGGGTGGGAACGACTCCTCTTCACATGCACAACTCGCGGGATTGTCTGGTGGAAAACAACATCTTCGCCTTTGGCGGGAGCCATTTGTTTGACTTCCAGGGATTGCCGCGGAGTGAACCGAGAGTTGACGAATTTCTTGGGTCCATGATCAAAGGCTACGAATCCGTGAGCCGCCAGCCGGCATGGAAACGCATGCGTGCCATGGGGCTTCATCCGAAAAACGCGTTCCACGACGATGGCACCATGATGAGCGGCAACATCCTGCGCCGGAATATCATGATTTCCAATAGCGATGCCGTGAAGTATTCCAGAATGAGCGCCGCCACCCCAAAGTGGAACACCATCGATGGAAATCTCGCCTGGAACGGCAGCCATCCGGTCAAGACTGGAACCGGCGATTGGGCCGCCTGGCAGGCCGCAGGCTGGGATAAGAACAGCATCGTCGCCGATCCGCTGTTTGGAAATCCCGAGGCGGACGATTTCCGCCTGAAAGCCGCCTCGCCCGCCATCACAAAACTCGGTTTCAAACCGCTGCCCATCGAAAAAATGGGCCTGATCCGCGATCAGTGGCGGAAGTGAAGGCTCGTCGAAGCGCCATGAGCCGGACATCGCAAAAGAACCCGCCGCGCCGCATGGCGATGGCCTTGTGGGTACTCTCCGGACTGGCCACGCTCACTCTGGAGCTGCTCTGGATGCGCCAGGCCGCGCTGTGGGCGGGCAATACCGTGACCGCCGCTGTCCTTGTCACTGCGGTTTTTTTTCTCGCCGCCGCCATGGGAAATCTCATGGGCGGGCAGCTCTCCGCCAGTCGCCGCCGACCACTGCTCGTCTATGCCGTCAGTGAGGCGCTGGCGGGCGGCAGCGCGTTGCTCGGCCACGCGCTGGCCATCTGGCTGCGTGAAAACCACGGCATCCCGGCCTTCCTTGCGGTGCTGGCGCTGGCCGCACCGGCATCTTTTTTCTCCGGCATCGCCTTCCCGTGCCTCGCGGCGGCGTTTTCCCGTGGAGCGTCCCGGCGCGTGGCCGACATCGCACCGCTGTACGCCAGCAATCTGCTCGGCGCAGCCTGCGGCGTGGCGGCGGGTGGAGTCCTGCTGCCATTCTGGCTGGGCATGAAAACCACGCTGGTGGTGGCCGCCGCCCTGCAACTCTCCGGCGGCCTGCTAGCCCTGCGGCTTGCTGCCTGGCTGCCGCAGGAGGTTTTCCCGGAAAAATCGACGACGGTGTCCAAAACGCCTCAGGCTCCTCTCACCGGCTGGCTTTTGCTCGCCGCATCCGGCCTGCTCGCCCTCAGTGCGCAATCGCTCCTGCTCGTCTGGGCGAGGCAGATTTGGGAGGGCTCGCTCTACACCGCCGCAGCCGTGCTCGCCGTCTTCATCGGCGGGCTCGGGCTGGGAGCGCTCGCCGCCGGCGCATGGCGAAGGAAGGGAAAAAGCGTCCGCTCGCTGCTGGTCGGCTATTCGGTCGCCAGTGCGTTGCTGCTGATGTTGGTGCCGCATTTCGGCACGGCGTTGAGTCTTGATCGGCATGATTTGCAAGCCGCCACGCCTCCCGGAATGTTGGGCGAGGCCATCGCGCTCTGCGCTCTCGTTCTGCTCCCGCTTTGCTTCTGCCTCGGCGGCATTTTTCCCCTGGCGTGGGAACTTGCGGGTCTTGGCCGCCGGGCCGACGAGGGCTGGGTCATCGCCCGGGCCTCCGCGCTAAACAAGCTAGCCTCCTCCATCGGGGCGGCTGCCGGGCTTTTCCTGCTGCAGCCAGCCGCAGGCCTCGCCCATGCCACCCTGTGGATTGCCACCGGCTACGCGCTGATCGCGGCATCCATGCGGCGCCGGGCGCTCTGGCTGGCTGTGCCGGTCGGCCTTGCCTTTTGGCTGGCACCTCCGCCGCCCGGCATCAGGCCCGGGCTGCGTCTCATCGCTACCGAGGCCGGGGCCTATGGCCCGGTAAGTGTGGTCGAGGAAACCTCCACCGGCTCCCGCCAGATTTTACTCAACAGCCGCCAGCGCCTGAGCGGCACGCAGGCAGCGCTTTCCTCCCAAAAACACCAAAGCTGGCTGCCGCTCATGCTCTGTCGCCAACCGGATCGCGTGCTCACCATTGGCATGGCCGCCGGTATTTCCGCCGCTGCGGCCCTGGATTTCCCCATTCACGAACTCCATGCCGTAGAGCTCGTGCCCGAAGTCGCCGCTGCCGCCCGCAAGCACTTCGGTCCATGGAATGAAAAACTCTTCTCCGACCCCCGCGCCCGCGTCATTATCGGCGATGGCCGTGCGGAACTCGTCCGCAGCGAGGGGTGCTTCGACGCCATCATCCTCGATCTCCTTTTCCCTGCCGAGGAAGGCACCGCCGGCCTATACTCGCGCGATTTCCTGCGGCAGGCACGGCAGAAACTCGCCCCGGGCGGCGTCTGCTGCATCTGGCTGCCCTGCTACCAACTCACGCCACAGACCGCCGGCATCGTCGTGCGGACCTTCCTGGAGGCTTTCCCTCACGCCATCGCCGTCCGGGCGAACTTCGATCCCCTTGCGCCCGTCGTCGGTCTGGTCGGTGCAAGCACTCCCATTCCTTTCTCCAGCGGACATTTTGCCGCCCGGCTTGGTGGCCTCACCTTTCCCGATTCCCCCTTTCTGCGCACGCCCGACCACGCGCTGCTGATGCTGGCTGGCGACCTCCACGCCGCCGTCCCCCCCTTCGGCGGGTTTCCCGTCACCAGCGACGACGCCCCCGTCTTTGCCTTCCTTGGCCCGCGCCAGCCACGCGGCAAGGAACGCCTCTACGGCTTTCCCTTCCTCGACTGGATTGGAAAACGCTTCCCCGATCCCGGTTTCCCATCCCTCACCCTAACCGACACCTCCGCCGCCGAATTACACGCCCACCTTCGCGCCGCGAATTTCTATCAAGCCGCCGCGTCCGCCTCGCTCGTCATGGAGGGCGATTCGCGCCCGCCCGGCGTGCGGGAACGCCAGATCCGGCAATACCTGGGAACCGCCAGCCAACTCGCTCCCCGCTCCGTTCTCCAACTCGAAAACCTGGGTCGTTGAAGGAGAATATTGAAAGGGGAAATTTTTCTTTCCGTTAAATCGTTAGAATTTCAGCGGTCTGGCTGATGGACATTCGATAGGAGAATCCGATCTCACTTGCAAGCTCCGAAGGTTCACCCGCGCTGGGACGGGCCGGTTCCGCCGCCTCGGCGCTCCGCTCCGCGTCGGCTCCACCGTCCCGTCCCAGCACGGGCGAACCGTCGGAGCGTGCAAGGGAGATCGGATTCTCCTATCGGATGTCCATCAGCCAGACCGCGGAAAGT
>JAUYNL010000018.1 GCA_030696085.1 Luteolibacter sp. | reverse complement strand
GCTCGGTCTAACGCCCACGGTCAGCGGAAACGGCGGACGCCTGAGTTACGGAACCGCCGCTGACGCGGGCGACGACTACCTGAGTTTCACCTACATCCGGCCCGAACCCGCGCCGGGCGGCATCAGCTACAGCGTGGAGGCAGGCTCCGATCTCACACCCGGAGCCTGGAGCGCCAGCGGCCTGGTGGAAACCGGCAGCACGGTCAATGGTGGACTACGCACCATCACTGTGCGAGACTCCGCCCCGATGGCGGGCGGCGGAAGCCGCTTCATGCGCCTCAAAATCACCCAGCCCTAATCACTTGATCCAATGATAAAATCACTCCGCCGCATCGTTCTTTGTTATCTTGCCGCGGGTTTGACGATCCTGAGCGCCGCCGTCCCACGAGATTTCGTGGTGGATCTGGCGGCTACGGTTTCCGATGCACCGCCCACCATCACGCTGTCCTGGACCCAGCGCTTACAGAGCAACATCACCGCCCAGAAGATCCACCGTCGGCTGAAGGGCCAGACCACATGGAACCTGCTGGCCACGCTCGCCAATACCGATACGAGCTACACCGACACTACGGTCACGGTCGGCACGGAGTATGAATACTGGATGCAGCGCACGCTCAGTCTCAATCCGAGCACCGCAATGGGTTACTTAAGTGCGGGTGTGAAAGTGCCGGAGGTTGAATCACGCGGCAAGCTGTTGTTGGTCGTGGACAGCACGATGGTCACTCCGCTCACACCCGAAATCGATCAACTAAAAACAGACCTCGCCGCCGATGGCTGGACGGTCCAGCAGATTTCCGCGCCGCGCACGGGCACGGCGATCACCACCAAGGCGCTCATCACGGCCGCCTACGATGCCGACCCGGCGAATGTGAAGCAGGTCTATCTGCTCGGTCATGTGCCGGTGCCATATTCCGGACATATTGCGCCGGACGGGCATGGCAATCACGGCGGTGCCTGGCCGGCGGACGGATACTACGGCGACATGGACGGCACTTGGACCGATACCACGGTGAATGCCACGTATGCGTCCTCAACGCGGAATAGGAATATTCCGGGAGATGGCAAGTTTGACCAAAATACCATGCCGAGTCCGGTGGAAGTGGGCGTGGGGCGGGTGGACATGGATCGCCTGGGTCGCTCACCTGCGGCGAGTTCGACGACAATGGAGATCCTGCTGCTGCGCCGCTATCTGAACAAGGCGCACGATTTCCGCCATAAGCTGGGGATGTATGCCGCCATCCCGCGCCGAAGTTTGATTCGCGACGGATTCGGTGTGTTTGGTGGTACCGAGCCCTTCGCCATTTCGGGTTGGGCAAGTGCTTTTGCCAATGTCGGTCCGACAGTGGATGAGGCTCCTGGGAATCAGTGGTTCACGACGACCTATGCGAGCGGACAAAGTTACCTGTGGGGCCATGGCAACGGCGGCGGCAGCAATGAGGTGGCCGGCGGGGTGGGGAGCTCCATTGACATCGGTCACAAGGCCAGTCGGGTGGTGTTCACCAGTGTTTTCGGCAGTTGGCATGGCGACTGGGATGCGGATAACAACTTCATGCGCTCGTTTCTCGCAGGCAATCCCAGCGGAGATTCGCTGGGATTGTGCTGTTTCTGGACAGGGCGTCCGAACTGGTTCACACACTCGCTGGGCATGGGCGAAACGCTGGGCCACATGACCCGCGCGTCGATGAATTCCGGACTGGCGGGCGGCGGCGACTATCTGCCTACTGGCTCTGATTACCGGGGAATTCATATTGGAATGATGGGCGATCCCGCGTTGCGCATGCATGTCGTCGAGCCACCGCGGAACCTGACTGCTACCAGCGCGAACAGCCAGGTGACGCTGGGCTGGAGTGCTTCCAGTGAAACCTCTCTCCAAGGCTATCACGTCTATCGGGCGGCGACCACGGCCGGCCCATTCACCCGGCTCACCGCCACACCGCAGGCGGGAACCACTTATACCGACAGTGCCGTGAGCGCAGGCCAGAGTTACGCCTACATGGTGCGCACCCTCAAACTCGAGTCCGTGCCTGGCGGATCGTATTTCAACCTGAGCCACGGTTCGTCGGTCACGCTTACCGCGATTTCCGGAGCGAGCGCCGCGCCGATCAATGCTTCCAATGTCGCCGTAACGCTTACGGCATCCGGCTTTATGCAGCTCACCTGGACGGACAATTCCGCCGATGAGACCGGCTTCCGCATCGAGCGCAAGACCGGCGCGGGCGGCAACTATGTTTTGAGCGGAACGACCGCCGGGAATGTGACCACCTTCACCGACCCGGAGCATCCCATCGCGGGAGCTGTCTATTACTATCGGGTTTACTCCACCATCGGTGCGGAGAAATCCATTCCAACGTCCGTCTCGTTTGAAGCCTGCGCGGGTTATACCGAGTTGACCGCCCGGAGAATGACAGTGAACAAGAATGCCGGCAGCGCCACGTTCACCGTCACGCGCTTCGGCGGTGGCATCGGCGCGGTCACTGTCAACTACGCAACCTCCAACTCCACGGCGCTCAGCGGCACGCATTACACCGCCACCAACGGCACCGTGACGTGGGCGGACGGCGAGACCGGCAGCAAGACCTTCAGCGTGCCCATCATCAACACCGCCACGGCGCAACAAGGGCGGCAGTTCAATGTCACTCTCAGCAATCCAGGCGGCGGCGCACTCGTCGGAGCCTACAATACCATCACCGTCCTGATTGAGGATTCCACCGCCACGCTGTCCGCCCCGTGGTCACAGGTGTTGCTGGGCTCTGTGACTTATTCTTCTCCGGCCACCGATGCGGAAGGTTCGATCGGTTCCACCATGATCGGCGGCACACTTTCCGATGGCACATGGAACGATGTCGGGCGCTTTGTCTATCAAACCCGCTCCGGTGACTGCTCCATGACCGCCTATATACCGGCCCCCGGCCCGTCAAACGCCGCCTCCAGCATGTGCCTCATGGCGCGTGATTCGCTGGCCCCCAATGCGAAAATGGCCGGGGTGATCACCGCCGGTTCGGGCTTCGGCACAAAACTCATTTATCGTGGCAGCCAGGTGGATATCGAAACGCCGGGAGGATCCAATGGACTCGGCACGCCGTGTTGGATCCGCCTGACCCGCTTGGGAACCAACTTTACGGCGGAACATTCCACCAATGGCACCGCCTGGACCACAATCGCCCAAGCTTCAACCAACACCATGGCGAGCACCGCCTACTGGGGACTCTTCAACACGGCGTCCGACGTTTCTTCAACCGACTACACGGCGAACTATCAGTTGAGCAGGTTCCAGAACATTTCCTTCAGCAATGTGCCGCCACCTGCCGTCCCGGATGGCATGCTGGTTACGGCAAGCGGCACGGCCACCATCACGCTGCAATGGAACACCAAGTCATTCAGTCAAAGCTACCGTATCGAAAGGCGTGCCGAAGGCGGAGTTTTCACACAAATCGCCGATGTCACGGCATACAACACCAATGCTACCCAGCAATATTTTGATGGGAGTCGGACACCGGACACCGCCTACGAATACCGGGTGATCGCCTACAACTCGGCAGGCGAGTCGGCAGCATCCGCGAGCGTGGTCGGCGTCACATCTCCCGCAAACCTTGGTTTCTCGGTGACTACGGATGATTCGGGAGGAGCGGATGCCACGGTTCGTGCGGAGACTCCCGATGGTGCCTTTGGGACGCAGGAGGTTCTTACCATTTCGGGACCTGATCCGATTTCCTATGAGCTGGCGGCCTCGGCTAAAACCTATTTGCGATTTGCATTGCCCGGTCTGCCCGGCCCGATCATCGACGCCGATCTCAAGCTCTCCTACATTACTCAAAGACTCTTCGCCGAGGCGGGTTGGTTTCTGTTGGAGAGCTATGTGCTTCCAACCGAAGCCGCGGACGTATGGGACGAGTCCACCCTGACATGGAACAACGCCCCGCTCAATGACAATCAAGGTGCGGGGCTTCTCGATCCAAGCATCTATGCCGGTGTCTTATCCATAAACAATATCAATAAATTTCCAGCGGCGGGCGGAGTCCTATCCATTAATGTGGGCGCGAGCACCATCAATGACAATCTGGGTGCGAACCGTCTCATCACAATCGTTGCCATGCAGCAATATGAAGCGGCACAAGTGGACTTGGCGGCCCGTGAGCATGAGAGTTATGCGCCACCCACACTGGAACTCGTTTGCGCCAATCCGCTGCCGAAACGTCCCGGCTTCCTCTCCGTCACACCTGGATCCGGCAGTTCGATCAACCTTTCATGGTCTGATGGGACGCCTGACGAAACCGGCTTCCAGATCGAGCGTCGAGCTGCCAATGGTTCGTGGGTCTTGCTAACCACCAGCGCGGCCAATGCTACTGGTTTCATTGATGCCACGGCACCGCCAGGCGTCATCTATGAATACCGGGTCCGCTCCACCAACGCTGCGGGAAGTTCGTCCTGGGCCACGCCATTTACGCCGCCTCTGGTTCACACTGGCGATGCCACGATCACCGCTGCCGTTTCCTCACCGGACGGCGTGGTGTTCACACAAGCCGATGGAGCAGGCGAGCACGCCTACGTGCCCACTGGCTTCACTTATACCCCGCCGCCGGCGGAATTCGTCACCGGTCAGACCCTCAGCGCCACCATCCGCAACAACTACAACGGCTGGCTGGGAATGAAGTTCACCGTGGGAGCCAATCCGCTCACGATTCAGGGACTCGGGCGCTGGGTCATTCCCGGCAACACCGGCAACCATACCTTGAAACTCGTGGTCGATTCGACCAAGGCGGACGTGCCCGGCGGCTCGGCCGTTGTCTCCACCAGCGGCGCACCCGCGGGCTTCAAGTATGCCTCGCTCGCCGCTCCCGTCACGCTCGCCGCGAATACGGCCTACTATCTGGTGAGCCAGGAAAGCAGCGGCGGCGACCAGTTCTATCAGGGAGATACGACTTTGACGACTACCGGGGCCGCTACCATGAACCTGGCTGTCTGGTCCGGGAATGGCACCAGCTACGGCACCGCCTACACTGCGGGGAGTTGTTACGTCCCGGTTTCATTCACCTACTCCTCCGCGCCCGTGCCGTTTGTCACCGGCCACGGCATGAGCACGCTACGCAATGATTTCAGCGGCTGGCTCGGTATGGAAATGACCACCGGAGCCAGCTCCATCACGGTGGGAGAGCTTGGGCGCTGGGTGGTCCCTGGAAACAGCGGCACCCACAGCGTGAGGTTGGTGGAAGCCGCCACAGGCAACAATCTAGGCACTGCGAATGTGGTCACGACCGGAGCGCCGAGCGGCCAGTTCAAGTATGCGCCGCTATCACCCGCCGTCACACTCAATCCCAACACTTCCTACTACGTTCTCAGCCAGGAAAGCGCCGGTGGCGATCAATGGCATGACTTCAACCTGGCCGCGGCAGGCAGCGCCAGCGCTTATCAATACTGGCTGCTCGCCAACGGTCTGCCGATGGATGAGAGCGGTGACGGCAGCGCCACCGCCACGCCCGCCAGCGACGGCTTGCCGAATCTCGTGAAATATGCGCTCGGTCTAACGCCCACGGTCAGCGGAAACGGCGGACGCCTGAGTTATGGAACCGCCGCTGACGCGGGCGACAACTACCTGAGTTTCACCTACATCCGGCCCGAACCCGCGCCGGGCGGCATCAGCTACAGCGTGGAGGCCGGCTCCGATCTCACACCCGGAGCCTGGAGCGCCAGCGGCCTGGCGGAAACCGGCAGCACGGTCAATGGTGGACTACGCACCATCACTGTGCGAGACTCCGCCCCGATGGCGGGTGGAGGAAGCCGCTTCATGCGCCTCAAAATCACCCAGCCTTGATTCTCCTAATCCTATGATAAAATCACTCCGCCACATCGTTCTTTGTTATCTTGCCGCGGGTTTGACGATCCTGAGCGCCGCCGTCCCACGGGATTTCGTGGTGGATCTGGCGGCTACGGTTTCCGAAAGCCCGCCAACCATCACGCTGTCCTGGACCCAGCGGGCGCAGAGCAACATCACCGCCCAGAAGATCCACCGTCGGCTGAAGGGCCAGACCACGTGGAACCTGCTGGCCACGCTCGCCAATACCGATACGAGCTACACCGACACTACGGTCTCGGTCGGCATCGAGTATGAATACTGGATGCAGCGCAACTTCGCCACGTATCCCACCGACACGATGGGTTACATCGCGGCGGGGGTGAAAGTTCCGGCATTGGAGGAGCGCGGCAAGTTGTTGTTGGTGGTGGATGACACGATGGTCACGCCACTGTCGCCTGAGATTGCCCAGCTCAAGGAAGATCTGGCCACTGATGGCTGGACGGTCCAGCAGATTTCCGCGCCGCGCACGGGCACGGCGATCACCACCAAGGCGCTCATCACCGCCGCCTACGATGCCGACCCGGCGAATGTGAAGCAGGTCTATCTGCTCGGCCATGTGCCAGTGCCATATTCAGGATTGATCGCGCCGGACGGGCATGGCGGCCACTACGGTGCCTGGCCGGCCGATGCTTATTACGGTGACATGGATGGAATATGGACTGACACGACCGACAATAACACGTCCGCCTCCGATGTGAGGAATCGCAATATTGTGGGCGATGGGAAGTTCGACCAAGATTCGCTTCCCAGCCTTGTCGAACTGCAAGTGGGGCGCGTGGACATGGATCGGTTGGGGCGCTCGCCAGCGGTGAGTTCACCTGCGATGGAGGTTTCGCAGCTGCGTCGTTACCTCGCCAAGGCTCACGACTTCCGCCACAAAACAGGTGCCTATGCGGCCATTCCGCGCAAATCGCTGATCCGCGATGGCTTCGGCTATTTCAACGGCGAGAATTTCGCGATGCCGGGCTGGGTGGGTGCGTTCACCGGGGTGGGTCCGGCGATTGACGAGGCCCCGAGCAAGCAGTGGTTTTACCCCGCCTACGCGGGCGGGCAGACCTATCTTTGGGGACATGCCAATGGCGGCGGAAGTTATGAGCATGCGGACAATTTTGGAAATTCGACGGATTTCGGACACCTGACCAGCAAGGTGGTCTTCACCAGCATTTTCGGCAGTTGGCACGGGGACTGGGATTCGGATAACAATCTGATGCGCTCGGCGCTCGCCGGCAATGCCACCGGAGACTCGCTGTCGTTGTGCAGCTTCTGGGAGGGCCGCCCGCACTGGTTTGTTCATTCCCTGGGCATGGGCGAGACGCTCGGCTACATGGCCCGGCAGTCGATGAATTCCGGACTCTCCGGCGGCGGTGGATATGTGCCCGGCGGTTCCAGTTCCAGAGGCGTGCATCTTGGCCTGATGGGGGATCCCGCCTTGCACATTCACGCGGTGCAGCCGCCTCGCGGGCTGACGGTAACCAGCGGTGCCGGGCAGGTCGATCTGAGTTGGACCGCATCGACGGAAACCGGACTTCTGGGATATTATGTCTATCGCGGGGCGACCTCGACCGGACCGTTCACCCGCTTGACCCCGACCGCGCAGGCAGGCACGACCTACACCGATGCCACCGGCGCGACCGGGCAAAGTTATACGTATCTGGTCCGCACTTTGAAGCTGGAGACCACTCCGAGCGGGACATATCAGAATCTCAGCCTCGGCACGCCGCTGAGCCTTACGGTCAGTGCGGGCGCCGCAGCGCCGAACAGCCCGTCGGATCTGACTGTCACCGCCCAATCCAGCGCGGTGAGCGCCCAGCTCACCTGGGCGGACAACTCCACGAACGAAACCGGGTTCCGCATCGAACGCAAGGTGAACCCGGCCGGAGCGTGGACCACTCTCGCCAGTCCTGCCGCGAACACCACCACGCACACCGATCCCGGCCCGCTCGTGGCCGGAAACGTCTATTATTACCGGGTCTTCGCCATCGGCGCGGCGGGGGATTCCATTGCGTCGAACATGGATTCCATTGAAGCCAGCGCGGGCTTCATTGAAATCATCGCCCAGCCGGGCACGGGTATGACCAGCCTGCTGGCACGCACTCTGACGGTGAGCAAGACCGCGGGCACCGTCGCCATCACCGTCTCTCGTTTTGGTGGTGGCACCGGTGCGGTGACGGTCAATTGCGCGACCTCGAACTCCACGGCTACGGCCGGCACGCACTATACCGCGACGAACACCACACTGAGCTGGGCGGATGGCGAGACCGGCAACAAGACGTTCACAGTGCCGATCACCAACACCGCTACGCCCCAGTTGGCACGACAGTTCACAGTGACTCTGAGCAGCCCGGGCGGCAGCGCCCGTCTCGGCGTTTTCAAATCGATCGTCGTGCTCATCACCGATCCCACCGGAACTCTGGCCGCACCGTGGACGCAGACCCAGCTGGGCAACGTCACCTACAATGCTCCGCCGGTCAGCGCGGAGGGAGTTATCGGATCGACCATGCTCGGCGGCTCCTACGATGGC
>JAUYNL010000017.1 GCA_030696085.1 Luteolibacter sp. | reverse complement strand
GGAATACCTTGCCGACGTGCTCACCCGACTGCCCGGCATGCTGGCCAAAGACGCCATCACGCTGACCCCGGCCAACTGGCTCAAGGCCCGCAGCGGCAAGCCGGTCCGTATGGCAGCCTGACTTCATAAGTGTCATAGATCGCCAAACTATGAGACCTATGAATCTGCCGTAGCAAATCCCTACGCAAGGCGCTTCGGACCCCGCTTACTTTCCAACAACTTGCGAAGCACCTGCGGGAGGGATCAGGAATGCGGCAATCAACCCATTCATTTCCCGGCTTGCATACTGCCGGGAGCTAGTTCGCCTATTTATTTACCGAGATTGGAAGGTGCTTGGCACGCACCATGACATTATGCAATTTCCCGGGTTACGCCCAGTTTGCCAATCAGCAAAAACACCAACAAAAGGGCGATAGGGTAAAGTCCCGCGCATGCGATGAAGATCGGAGTGAAACCGTAGGAATCCACCACCCAGCCGATGGAAATTTGCGAAAGCGCTCCCATCCAAGAACCGAGCGTGCCACCCAGCCCGGTCACCGTACCCACCGCATTCTTCGGGAAGATTTCGGCGGGCAAGGTCATGTTTCCCCAGCCGGCGTGACAAAACATCATGCTGGCCACCAGCACCATCGCGAGACCCGCGTGAGAGGCTTGCGTTGCAAGTATGGCGCAAATGAAAATGAGCACCGTCATCAACGACATGGTGGCCTTGCGCGCCTTGTCGAGTTCCCAGCCCAGCCCGATCAGGAAACGAGGCAGCGCACCGCCGGCGATGCTGCCTATGGCGGCGGCGGCGAACGGGATCCATACGAACATCCCCAGTTGTTTCAGGTCAAAACCATGGCGTTTCTGAAAATACAGCGGCACCCAGAATAACAGGAAATAGCTGATCGGATCGGTCAAGGCCCGAACAAGTATGCAACCCCACGTTTCCCGCATGCGAAACAGCTTGCCCAAGGGAACTGCGAGCTCCCGCTTGGCTGTCCCTTCGCTGGTGAAGGAGTCCTCGGTGATTAGCGCGAGCTCCTCCTTGCTGATGCGGGGATGCCTCCCCGGCAACTGATAGAGACACCACCATGCCGCCAGCCACACAAAGCCGATGCCGCCGGTGACGACAAATGCGGAGCGCCAGCCCCAGCTCACGGCAACAATGGTGACCACCGGTGCGGCGGCCATCGAACCGATGGCGGTGCCGGCATTAAAAATGCCGATCGCCAGGGCACGATCCCGCATCGGGAACCATTCGCTAACCGCTCGCACACCGCCGGTGAAACTTCCAGGCTCGAACACGCCGAGCAGCAAACGACAAAACGAGAACTGCCCGACAGTGGAGGCGAACACATGCATCATGTTGGCCAAAGACCATCCTGCCACGAATACCACAAACCCGCGTCGGGTTCCGATCACGTCGATGACCCGCCCGCTCACAGCATACATCACGCCGTAGCTCGCCAGAAACCATGCGTTGATCGTTCCATAACTGGCATTATCGAGATGCAACTCCTGCTTGATCGTTCCAATCAGTACCGAGAGTGTTTGCCGATCCAGATAGTTCAAGGCCGAAGCCAGACAAAGCAAGCCGGCAATGTACCAGCGCAGGTTTTTAATGGGTGGTTTGCTCATAATGACGGAAATTCTGACACATCGACGATACGAATCCGGAAAGTTGCGGCATCCCATTCAACAGTCACTTTGCCGACGGGTTGCATGCCGAGATAGTGGGCGGGTAGCGAGGAGGCCATGGCCCAGGCGCCTTGCAGCGAAACACCCGCGAACTTCACCATGTTGGACACCGCTTGATCAAGTGTCAGTGCCGAACCGGCCAGCCACGGCTTGCCCGGTGGGGACACCCTGCCCTCCGGGCTCAGAACGACAGCTTCACCATTCAGCTCATACCTGCCTGGCACACAAGCCGCGGCGGAGATGGCATCGGTGACAAGAATGGTTCGTTCTTCTGTTTTGGCACGAATCATCGTCTTCACCGTTGCGGGCGGAAGATGATGCCCGTCAACGATCAAACTCGCATTCAGCTCATCCGCCGCAAGTTGCTCCCAGAGCAAATTCGGATGACGAGGCAACTGCTGCGCGCAGCCGTTGCCAAGATGAGTCGAAAGCGTAGCCCCCGCATCCACGGCACAGCGGATCTGCTCCGGTGTGGCTGCCGTGTGCCCGATGGCAACACGCACAGCGTGATTCACTAGATACTCTATCAGAGTAATGGCTCCCGGAACCTCGGGTGCGAGAGTCACCAGGCGAATGCGGCCACCTGTGGCATCCTGCCTGCGCGCAAAGTCATCGATACCGGCGCTGGAGACATGCTGGAGCGGGTGCGCGCCACGCGGTCCGTCTTCCGCCGAGATATAGGGGCCCTCCATATGGAAACCCGCAATCATGGGATGATCGAGTTCCACGAGCGCACGGGCACATTGATCGAAGCGTTCGAATGACGACGTGATCAGTGTTGGCAGAAATCGGGTGACTCCAGTGGCACGGATCCGCTCAATCCCTGCCAGCAATTCATCTCCGGTGGCGGCGGGATTGTTAAAGTCCACGCCTCCAAAGCCATTGACTTGAAGATCAAACATTCCGGGGAGTTCCAGGCGCATGAGTCGGGTGGATTTCAAGGATCCAGCAGCGAAGCGGATGCCTCGTCGAGAAACAAGGTCACATCAGTGTGCTTTTGCAGAACCGATGCCGGGGAGTTCGCGCAGACCGGACCTT
The DNA here is from genome assembly GCA_030696085.1 of Luteolibacter sp. Lineage (GTDB taxonomy): Bacteria > Verrucomicrobiota > Verrucomicrobiia > Verrucomicrobiales > Akkermansiaceae > Luteolibacter. The sequence continues at coordinate 41,702 of JAUYNL010000017.1, read as the reverse complement.
GCAGGCATGCTTTTACCGCTTGCGCCTTGCGTTGATCCGGGACAATGCAGAGGATCTTCCGAGCCTTGAGAATCTGCCTGATGGACATGGAAATCGCCTTTTCGGGCACAGTCGCTAGATTGGGAAACCAACCTTCACCCACCTGTTGCATGCGACATGCCTCATCCAATCCGACAATGATGTAGGGCTCCTCGGTTAGAAAGTCGGCCGGCGGATCATTGAAAGCGAGGTGAGCGTTCTCGCCGATCCCCACGAAGGCGACATCAATTGGCGCCCGGTTCAACTCCTCCCCCACATGCCGGCAGACTTCGGCTACGTCGCATTCACCGTTGAGCAAGTGGTAACGAGTGATACCGGCCGGTTCAATCAATCGCTCGATAAGGTATTTCCGGAAACTTGCAGGATGCGTGATTGGCAGTCCGACGTATTCGTCCAGATGGAACATTTCCACTCGCGACCAATCAATGCCCGGAGAGGTGGTCAGCGCCTGCAGGAATTCAATCTGCGAGGCTCCGGTTGCGGCGATGATCCGGGCACCGCCCTGGCGTGCGATTACCTCCCGCAAGGTGCTTGCCCCCAGTTCGGCGGCTGCAAGTGCCATTTCGCGGCTCGATCTAAAAGTCTTCGTTATCATTTTTCGTGTATGGGTGGATTGTGATGTTTTTCGTATGTCAGGATCATCAGGTATTCGCATGGTTTCATCATTCGGGATCCGCCATGGCAACAGAATTCGCGACCGGTTGTCCCTGCCTTAGGTTCAACGTCGATTGATCGCCCCGGGATCGGCTTTCTCCGCATCCGTCGCACAGTCCGAAAGGGAGTCGAACTCCAGTTTCAGAACCATTACTGTATTCGACATTTGATTCACAGGGAGGTTGCGTACTCGCAACCACCCCTTCCCTTCCGCATGGTTGGCCGGGACTATCTCATTGGTGCAGATCAGGGGACGCCCGTCATTGAGCAACGTTGCCTTGCGGGGTAACTCGGTGAGCGGGCGCAATTCGACCGCGTCCTCCGTTAGTTCGGAAACGAGGTGAACGTAGAGCGTATTGCGGTCACGGGTTACGAAAACACCTGGGATTCCGACAATACCCGGACAGGGGGTAGCTAGAGACGGCGCGATCTTCTGATACCATGCTCCGATGCGGTGCAGGATTTCAGTTTGCTGTGAAGGAATGGTGCCATCGGCAGCAGGACCGACATTGAGAAGATAGTTCGCATCCCGGGTGCGGTATTTTGAAATGCTGCGAATCAGATGGCGGTCGCTATAGTAGTCCTCATTCATACGAAATCCCCAGCTCTGTTCGCCAACGGACTGGCATGCTTCGGTGCGCTTGCTGAAGCAAGGCAGCAGTTCTCCATCCTTCACATAATCCCGCTCCGGCGTCCCGAAGTCACCCGCATCGAAACCCCGGTCATTGATAACGGCCTTGGGTTGGAGTTGCCGGATCATGCCATTGATCGAGGCATCCTGGTGTTCCGGAACATTCATATCCCACCAGATGCCGTGTATTTCACCATAGTTCGTGCAAAGCTCGCGGATCTGGCGGCGGACGAATTCGAGGTATTTTTCCCAATCAGGCGCATCACCCGGCTGGACCGCCAGCTCGTGGTGGCGTCCCTGATTCGGATAGTTCGGGTGATGCCAATCGACAATCGAATAGTACAAGCAGAGCGGGAACCCGCGTTTCTGACATGCCTGGGCGAGTTTACCCACGACATCCTTGCCATAAGGAGAGTTCACCGAGTGAAAATCGGTTTCCTTCGATTCAAAGAGGCAAAATCCGTCATGATGTTTCGTGGTCAGACAAATGTAACCCATGCCGGCGGCTTCGGCATGATCGAGCCATGCCTCGGGATCGAACTTCACCGGATTCCATCGGTCTTTCAGTTTGCCATATTCGGAACGTGGAACTTTGCGCCGCCATTGTTCCTGCTCATGCCATCCATTGATGGAGTATAGCCCCCAATGCACGAACATTCCGAAGCGGCGCTCGAACCACCAGTCGCGGTCATCCCCAAAACGGGGGGCCATTTCCAGCAAGGGTTTTCCGGGATCGCAGGAGGCCGTTGCCGATAGCTTGGGAGCGGAAAGCGCCCCCGCCATCACAGAGGCTCCCATTCCGAGAATGTGACGGCGACTGAATCCATGGAGGGGCGGCTCCCAAATATTCACATCATGAGTTGGCATTTGATTTTTCAAGTAGTGTTGGAACCATTTCCTGATCCAATGCTTCCGATTTCCTGCCGCCATACATCACGGCAGGCTCGGGAAGTAGATCGGATGACATTCTAGGGAGAGCCTGAAAGATAAAGTTGGTGGATTTCCTCATCACTCAGAGCGCGGGTGAAGAACGCGAATTCATCCATACTACCGTTGAAATTCCTGATGGGTCTCGGTTCCGCATCAACGGGATGCCGAAGATGGTGCGTTCCCGGATTCCAGTTGCCAAGTTCGGCCTTTCCAAGCCTGACGGGTTGGTAGAACGGCACCTTTTCCTGCGACGTAATGGCCCCATTCAGGTAGTGGCGCACTTGCTGAGAACGAACATCATACACGACCGCCAGGTGGATCCACTGGCCATGCAAGTCCCGCGTGATTGCTTTTGAACTGAAGAAATCCGCATACATCCCGTCGGGAGGGCAGATACCCAACAGGACACGCCCCTCGCGATTGAGCTGCCAGTGCAAGGCACCCGGGAAATAGTCGTCCGTCATGAAAAGAGCATTGTACAGTCGCTCAGTCCCATTAACCCTGACCCACGCGGCGAATGTTACGGCTTCCTGCTGTCCGGGAATGGACAAGCGGATCCTGTCGCTGACGGCAGAAAACGCAAGGGCGGACTTTCCAGTCCAACGCCCCTCCGACCAAGTCCCACCCACAACGACACCAGCGCTCGCGGGCGTCTGGCTCATCGTCTTGTTTTGAAGGATGTTTTCCTTTGGATTGCGCTCTTCAAAATCGAACCGGAAAAGCAACGATGGATCCTGATTGAGCACCTCACCCGCCTGGCGCCACCGCTGGTGCCGTTCGCGGTAGTTTGTCTCAAACAGTTCCTGCAAGTTCTCCGATCTGGAAAAATTTCCGGGAAGGGAAGCGAAACTTCTGGTTTTGCCGTCATCATCCATGGCTTCAGCCTGCCCCTCATACAAGCTTCTGACTTTGCCTTTTGTATTATGCAATTCCACTTCCCCATTGAACACATGTACCTCCAACTGCTTGGGATTGACATTCACACCGAACGAAGTTCCAAGATCCACCACATCCATCCGGGGCGTGTTGATTCTGAAGCCACGCGCCTGGAGAGGCACATCAGCGCTCAACTTGCCGGAATCGCATTCGACTTCCATGGTTGATACGATTTTCAAATTCACCGGTCCCTCCAGAATCACCCGCGCACCGCTGTAAAAGTCGATCTGCAGGATTCCACTCCGAAGATGAATGCTTCCGGGATTGAGTGTCGCCCCCACCGCGTAGGAAACTTGCGTCCCGCCACATTCCACATTCACCGCACCGGTCACCACCGCCACCGCTTTCGATACCATTTCGTGGGTGGCGGAAACACCCGGACTCGTCGGCTCGTTCAGACGATCGGCGACAAACAGCAATGCCAGACATGCGGCGATAGCCATGAGCACGCCATACAACTTGGAGCCTGCCCGGACCCGCGGCTCATCCGGCGGCTCCTCTTGAAACATCCTAGCGATCTGTTCCGGGTCATTTTCACTTTCCGTATCCCCGTCTGAAAAAGAGGCCGCCATGAGTTTCTCGCCATTGCGTTGCTGGCCCAGTTCCCAAATCAAACCATGGATGCGGGCATACTCCCAGAACGCGGCACGAGCCTGGGATGAGGATTCCAGTCGCGCCTCCAATTGCTCCCGCTGTTGGGGTGTCAGGACCTGGTCGAAATAACGACCTAGCAGCACTTCCAATCTGTGTTGATCCATCATGGCGCTCCTTTCTTGGTTTATTGGCTTTGGGCGACTTTGGAATTGATGCAATCGCGCAGCAACATTCTGGCGCGTGACAGGGCGACATGCACTGATCCGGCTGTCCACCCAATCCGGGTTCCAATTTCCATGAGGCTGTGGGATTGTTCGTAACGCATCTCCACAATCGCGCATGCCTTGGGCGATAGCCGCCGCATACATTCGGTCAAGGCAGCGAGCTCGACCTGCCTGTGCTCCCCCTCGGGTCTGCTGGACATGAGGGACTCGATGACCTCGGGCGATATCGCCTCGAAAGTGCGATGTTTCGTTTTCCATGCCTCCTTGACCTTGTAGCGGGCAATGGTGGCCGCCCACGCGGCAAAGTCGCTGCCCAATTTGAAATCAGCAGCCTTGCGCGTCACAGTAAGAAAAGTTTCCTGAATAATGTCATTGGCTCCGTCAAAATCCGGCCACAAAGCCAGCACCAAGGAGCGGACCGCAGGCAGATAATCCACGAACAAAGCCTGCACGGCGGCCAGATGCTCGGCATCAGAGGCGGCGTGTTTTTCGGCCTTGGTGTTCTTTTTTAACATCGTTCCACAGTTGCTATGGCCACAGAGGTCAAAACTGTAGCAAAAAATACCCCATTTTCCCATGAGTTTGGCCATCTGAACCAAATGCGGACGGAAAGAAATGGAATAAGCCACCAAAACGGTGTGAAAAAGAAAAATCGATCCGCTTGTCAAATCAATCGGATATAGTTGAGAATGCTTCTCAATAATGACGCAGGCAAAGACGACAATGCCAGACCTGATAATGCACACATCCCGTCTCAGCGGATCCCAATGATGAAAACATCACCTCCGTTCGATCTGCGGGAGTGTCACACTGTGTCACCAGAATTACAGAACCTCCCCCCCCCAAAAAAAATATGCTTTTGACGGGCTGTGTTTTCTAAAATAAGCGTTCAGTCGTCATGCTAAAGCCCATCAAGCGTCTCCTTGGTCTCTCATTTGCTCTCGGGTTCTCAAGTCTGAGCGCCCAGATGCCAGCACCAAGCGGAAGGGAAAAGACCGTGAATTCACTCTCCCCCGGCACACTCGCGTTCCTGCGTGATCTCTCGAACTCGACACTCAAATCCTGTAGTGTCCCGCCAGGGGCGATCTGTGATGGCAAAACCAACACGCTTGGCTTCACGGCGATCACGCCCGGCGGGTATCCGGCGATCTGGGTGCAGGATTTCACCATGAACTATTCGAGCGGATTGATCAGCCGTGAGGATGGCAACCGGCATCTTCAACTCATCTTGGAATCACAGAACGGCGATGACCCGCAAGATCTGGGACATCAGGTGATAGTTCCTGCCAACGCGATACCCGACCATATCAATGTTGATGGTTCGCCGGTCTATTTTCCAGGCACCTATGATCCCAACGCGAATATGAAGGGAGCCTGGGGATTCCGCCCGGCGAGCAACAACCAGTTTGATGTGATCTGGCTGGCCCAGATGCTTTCCAGGACCGGTGATGCCAAAACGCTTCTGAACAAGGAAGTGAAGGGAAAATCGGTTTATGACCGGCTGAAGCTGGCGTTCGAAGTGCCGGAGGTCGATGCGAAGACAGAACTGGTTCATACCACTTTGGAGCGCAGGGCGGTCGGATTCATTTTCTGCGACTCGATCCAGATGACCGGGGATCTGTTGATGGCTTCCCTGATCCGCTATCGCGCCGCGCTTCAACTGTCCGGGCTCGCCGCGCGTCTGGAAAATGCCGGGGATGTCAAACACTTCACCGATATCGCAAATACCATTCGTTCCAACATCATGCCGATTTTCAAGGACGATGGTCGGCACGATGGATGGTTGAAAGCATCTACCGGGATCTCGGGGCAAGCGGACGTATGGGGCAGCATCTATGCCGTTTACATCGGCGTGCTCGTGGGCGAGGAGAAAACCCGCATGCTCCAGACCATCGTGCGGGCGCTTGAGAAAGGAGACATCGAATTCGAGGGAGCTCTGCGGCACGTTCCTCTTCCCTACGATTTCTCGGCGACTGCGGTATGGGAGCGCACGGTCACTGAGAAAAACCGCTATCAGAACGGGGCATACTGGCATACTCCCACGGGCTGGCTTGTTTCGATTTTACAGCATGACCATCCGGAGATCGCCCAAGGCGTGCTGCGTCGTTGGATCGACCACTTGCACGCCGAGAAAGGCAAGGTCTGGGAGTGCATCGGCTGGGAAGGAAAGGCCAAACAGAATCCATCCTTCGCACCATCCATCACCCTGCCGCTGGGTGTCTTGAGTCACGGCGAGGGCAGCGCCGACATGCTGGAGTCACGACGGTGACAAGCCAGCAGGTTTGCAAACAGGGATCAAACCGGACACATCAAGGGTCAAGGCGACGATGGTGGACCTTCCAATGCCAGCACTCGAATGCCCGCAATCACGCCGTTGAGGAAATAGTTCTTCCCGGCGGCGAGACCGATGCGAATGCCCCCTTTGTAGGCCTTGGGTGGAGAGCAGGCTTTGACTTCCTGCAATTGACCGTCGATGAGCAGGCGGGCCTCCTTGCCGGTGTGCTCGAACCGCACGGTTGTCAAACGTCCAATGGACAGCGGATTTAGGGATTTGAGGTTGCTTGCATTTGGCGCACCCGGCCCGGCCCAGTTTTCCACGGAAACGCGAAGGTCACGGCCGACCGTCATGCGCATTCCCGAGTTCATGTAAGAACCTGCTTCAAACAAGCCGCCGCAGTAATCTCCGGGCGGACCGTCCAGCGAGACCTCAACTTCAACAGCCATCGGCTTCCCATCCGCCAAAGGACCCGCGTTGAGTTGGCCGGTTAGATTCTGACCGCCCGCAAAACGCAGTGCCGAACGGTTGCCAAGGGTGACAATCTTACCAGTGCCGTCCAAGGAGCCGGTGCCGACGCTTGAAGGCACCTGGCCCGCCGTGAAACGTCCGCAATCCCATGCGGCGACCGTGCGGCCATTCGCTCCGGATTCCTCGCCGAGAGTGATGCCAAAAAGCACCAGCTGGGTCTCCGCAAGATTGCCGATCACATCAATGGAAGCAATGGTTTTGGAGGGTGATGGATTGTCCCACGCCATGGTGAAGATGCCAAGCAACGGAGTTTTGGCGTTGCTTCCAGTCCAGGCGACCTGTGCGCCGGGAAGTGGTTTCGGTTTGCACCAGTCACCGATTTCCTGGCCCAGACGCACCGGCACCACGGCGCGTGTGCCATCGGTGAAAACCATTTCGTAGCGGGCGATCGTCGCGCCATCACCGCAACCCGCAACACCAACGGCGGTGTGGAGGAACCAGATGCGGCTTGCGGATTTCCCCACACGGATTCCTCGAACTTCGGCGGGACATTTCAGGTCATTTCCGGCACCACGCAAGACCAAGACGGCATCGCTGGATTTGCTGCCGGAAGACTTCGGGTCGATCAGTCGATAGGGAATTCCATGAAAAGAGACTTCCGTGGGAAAAGGTGATACGGCAACCGCCATGCCGCCGACCTCACCGGTGTGGTTGATCAGGAAAAAACGCATGTCCTGTTCCCCTTGGTCGGTCCAGCCGCCCTTGCCGTCGTTGGCGACCTTGTCCATGTAACCGCGGTTGGCATGCTGGCTGAGATCCAGGCTGGTGAAGCGATATCGTTGCGAAGCATCGGCAGGTGAGTTGAAACCAGCGCCCAGATTCCGGGCGAGAGCGCTCACCAAACGGGTGCAGCGCTCGGTTTCCGCAGCCAGCGCCGTATCCCATGCAAACTGATCGATCAAGACGCAGCCCATGCCCACTGGCACAGCCAACAGCAGAGCCGGCTCGGTAAGTTGCACCGCCGCATCATGATTGGGCGGCACCACGACGGGACCACCAAGCGGCGTGGTCGCCTTGCCGCCGCCACCGCCGCGCGCCCAATAGAGGTCTCCGCTGCCGATCCCTGCCAGAATGCTGGTGGTGCTGTCACGGCGAGTCGCCCCCAAGACATCCTTGGGTAAATCGGTGAACCCCGGAACCCATGGCAACAGCACGGCGACGTTGCGGACGGAATCCTTGTCCAAGCCGCGCAGCCAAATATTACCGCCAGCCTCGGTCTCGGAGCGCAGGCGTTTCAACGTGGGCGCATCCGGTGGTGTGCGGGCATCGAGCAACACCGGTCCGGTACCGGTCAAACCGTCGCTTGTGCGCACCAAGGTGGCCGCCAATACTGATCGGGCCTCCTTGTCGACACCTGGTGCGAGGCGCATTGCCATGGCAGGCTTCGCCGCTTTTACCGACAGCGCGGATCTGACAGCATTGGCAAGCATCGTGCCGGCTGCGGGCTCCTCACCCACCCGTTCCGCCAGCGGATATTGGCAAAACGCCAATGCTCCCTTGCCGTGCCGCAAGTCGATCAGCGGAGACCAGTGCATGCCGTAGCGGCCGCCGCATGCGGTCACCGAAGCTGCCGCGCCGACGCTGGGCCGGACGAAAGTTTCCGTCACGACCAGATGATTCGGCCGCCAGAAGCGCAACTGCCCGTCATCAAGTCCCTCCAATGCCGGATGGGTGGCTTGCCGCCAACTGAACGAGGCGGCGTGATGAACATCGATTTCCGGCTGGAAGGGCACGAAGGCCGGAAGTTCGGTCTGATGCAGCACCAGCACCTGCCCGCCGTTTCCCGCGAATCGCGCCGCTGCTGATAGATCCGCCTGACTGGCGGCCCCCTCGCCAATTACTAACAAACGTTTCCCCGCCAGCGCGGCATCATCGCCGCGTCCTGGCACGACTTTCAAACCCAGCGTGGCGAGAGCCCTGGCTGTCACACCGTCAGCGCGGTCGATCAATGCCACCGCACCGGCATCGGCTCCGGCCAGCGAGGGCCGCGGCATGATCCATAGATCTTCCTCGTGGCGATTCAGTTCATACGGCTCCGGTCCGCGCATCCAGCAAAGACGCACGATCAAACGTCCATGCTGCCGGGTCGTCACTGGCGGAGGGCGTATCGAAATGGTCAGTTGCTTGCTCTCGCCCGGATTGACATTCGCCGGGATGTGCCGCTCCGACCAGACCTCGCGACCATCTATCAGCAAACCGGCCTGCACATGAATGTCGTTGTAGGACGTGAAATGGTCGTTGATAACCACAAATCGGCGCGGGGATGATTCGCCACCGAAGGCATTCGGAAAATGGTCGAGCGGGGCCACCAGAAACGGCGGCATGGTCTGCGCACCGATTCCCGTCCATGGATTGAGACCGGCCACTCCGGCGGCGCGGTAGTGGTCGCATGTCATTTTCACCATGTCGATCCATGGCCCGCCTTTGGGCATCAACGCGCCCTTCCCGCCCAAGTCCTGCCAACGCCACAGCGTGCGGTCATACGAAGCATCTCCCGCATAAGATGTGTAGCGCTCGGGTTCGTCTCCATCACGGGCGTAGAACTCGCCGATGACCAGCGGGCGATCCCACACGAAGTTCGCACGCCAGGAATGATTCGATCCGTCCTTTTTCAGCCAATCCAACTGATTCGGAACGATCCAGCCGCTGTTGTTATAGCGCGTCCCGAGTTCGTTGGTGATATCCCCCTCCGGATAATGAATGTTGGTGATGTCGAGGCGGTCGCCCCAGGTGATCTCCGCGTCGCCTTGCAGCAGGCGCGTGGGGTCCTCGGCGCGCACGGTATTCACCAGCTTCTCGCAGACCGCCATTCGTTCGGGCGTCGTGCTGTCCCACATGGTTTCGTTAGCCAGGCTCCACATCACCACCGACGGGTGATTGCGATGGCGCCGCACCACGCGACGCATCGTTTCGGCTGCATTGGGCAGCCAATGCTCCGCTTTGGCGATCGGGAAGCGCGTGTCTGAATTGTCGTACCATGCCCAGAACTCAGGAATGATCATTATCCCCGTGCTGTCAGCCTGCTGCATCACATGCGGGTTGTTGAAACCCAGGTGCAAGCGGATGGAGTTGTAATGAGTCGTCTCTCCATGCACCTGGTTCAACATACGCTCCCGCGGGCTTCCCGCAGTGCTCAGCCAACTGTTGCGCAACAGCACCTGGCGTCTTCCATTGAGCATGAAATCCCGTCCCTTGGCGGTGAATTCACGATACCCAAACGTCTGATCGACCGCATCGATCAGCGTGCCGCCGGAAACCAGATCAACCCTGGCCACATGCAAGTTGGGCGCACCATGGCTCCACAGATGCTCCGCCAGCCAATCCGCTCCGAGCGTGGTCTTGACGCGTCCCCCGGCAGGTATCGCCACTGCTGGAGCACCGCATTCGATTTGCGCGGTGCCCAACGGATCGATGATCGTGGCACGCGGCGTGACCGTCCGGGCCTGGCGACCCAGGTTGACCAGTTCGACGTCGATCTCCAAACGCCTGCGCACCACCGAAGTCCGCACAAAGACATCGTCAATGCGCGTCTCCGGCACAAACTCCAAGCGCACACGGTCATAAATTCCAGGCATCACGCCGGCGATCGGCGCCGCAAAACAACCTTTCTCCTGATTCCAAAGCGCCACCCGCCCGGAGACGCCAATAGCCAGTTCGTTGTCTCCCTTGCGCAGTGCGGAAGTGACATCATGGACGTTGGCCACCAAACCTAACACCGAAGACCCCACAGGCCTGCCGTTCACAAACACATCGCTTCGCCAGGCAATCCCGTCGCAGCGCAACAACGCCCTCATGCCCGTGGGTGGTGAAGCGAGAGTAAAATGCCGGCGGAACCACGCGGCGGCCTTGTCCGGCTTCAGCGACTTTCCCTGCGCATCCACCACTTTGGCAAGTTGCGGGAAATAGGGACCGATTTCATCGCTGTCAATCAGCGCCGTTTCGGAATGTGGCACGACCTGGGGTTTCCAGCCATCACCAGGCGGCGGCCAGGTAACGGGAAAGGTGGCTGCCCGGGCCTCCCATGTTCCGCCCAGATCCAGGACATGCCTCGTGCCCTGGCGGACCAACACATCACGCGAGTCCGCAGCGGCATTTGGCGCATCGGCCCCAAGTGCCAGACAGCAACCGAAAATGAAAGCGGCCGCGGTCATCAGAGCGGACGGACATCCACGCAAAAAACTACGTGTATGTTGGAATGGATGGTTCTTTTCGGCCATTCATGTCGTGACTGAGTTCACCCTTACCAGCCCTTGGCGGCGATCTTGGCCGCGACGGCGTTGGCGATCAGGTTGTTGCCGGTGCCGTTCGGGTGGATGTCATCGGCGAAGCTCGCCCGCAAATGCAACGGGATGTAGCCGGGGCCGATCCATGTCTCGCGCGCACCCGCCGTTGACTCGCGGAAGACCTGCCAACTCGCCGGATTGCCCGGTGTGCCGGCTTGCGCAAGCCACAGTTTTTCGGGAACCTCGGGGTTGAGCAGCAAGCCTTTTTCCGTCGCCGTGCGGGTGGCATCGAAGACCGCCATCGTGTCGATGTGGTTGTCCGGATAGTTCGTCTTCACCCAGGGCATGTAGCCGTTGTAAAAATTATTCCAGTTGAAGGAACCCGGTTCACGGCCGACGAAACTGCCGGATGTCGGACAAACGATCAGGAAGCGGGGATCGTTTTCCGTCATTTGCTGGAGCAGCAGCAGGTTGTTGGGAATCGTCACATCCGCCACCGGATACATGGGAATATCATTGGCGGAAACTTCCAGCAACCAGATCAAGTCATCGTATTTCGTCCTGGATTTCCAAGTCACGTTCCATGGGCCGCCGGTGTGCTCCACATCGTAGAACCACCCGCACTCGACGGACGGGGTTCCGGTGGCATTGCTGCCGATATTGAGCGTTGCGCCATCCGCCGGGAATTCCTTGATTTCAAAGGAGTCGGGCGTGACGTTGGCGGCGAAATACACCCGGCGCTCGATGATCGCACTCGGGAGATTCGGACTGGTGAAATTCCAGTCAGCTGCGGAACTCACCACGGATAGATCGGACGGATAGTTCGGGTCGTTGCTGATGAACGTCACCCGGTCTCCGGCGGCGAAGCCGTGCCCGGGGCAGGTGATGGTCTTCGGGTTGGAGGCATAATTCGTAGTGAAATTCTTCAGGCTCTTATTCGCAAGGCCGAGCAGATTTCCGTTCCGATAGACTTCGACGGCGTTCGGTTCGGACACCTGTTTGGCATAGTATGCCCACTGGCTCCGGTAGGTGTTGTTATCCGAGCGGTCCGCGAAGTGGCGGTGCCATTTCATGTGAATGGCGCCGGGAGTGGACGGATTGGAAACCGGATAGGCCAGTTCCACTCCGCGCGCCCGTTTCACCATCGACGGGCTGGTGGTGCCTCCGATGGCTTGAGAAAACACATGCTTGCCGACGAGGCCCGCCAGCGGGTGTGGCCAGGCACCCGGCGTGCTGATGCTGTCCCCGATCACGAAGACCCGGTCCGTGCCCACCTTGTGCAGGCGATAGAATGCCGCCAGCCGGGTATTTTCCGTGAATTTGAAAGTTCCAGGCTGCGGACGTTGATAGCCCGCCGTGTCGAGGTGCGCCCAGCCAGCCAGATCATTGCTGGTCTGGAGTGTCCACTTGTATGTGGGATCGCTCCACTCCACATCCACTTGCGGCGGGGTATCCGCACGCACAGTGACCTGGGCCTGCGGCAATACTTCCACCGCAGCCGCCACGTTCAAGGGTGTTTTGGTTCCCGCATATAACTCAGCGATGGATGACGGCGGCAAGACCACGTTCCACACGGCGAAATCATCGGCCGCGCCCCCGTTGGCACCCCAATATGCGGCAAGACCCGAAAGGGTGCGGATACCGAGGATCGTGGTGGTGTTGAAGTTCGCCAGTTTGGCGGCCGCCGGAACGGTGTAATTGAAATTGGCGGTATCCTGCACGCCGTCGATGTAGAGTTTGGCGTTGCCGCCGCTATCCGTCCAGACCACATGGTGCCAGGTGTTCGCGGCGTTGTACCACTGGTCGGCGGTGTTCTGGATCGTGGAATTGGAGACCTGATTGAGAATGACACCACCGTCCTTATCGCGGAAGAACAGGCGGAACTTGTTACCCGTCGAGGTATCCGTCCCTAACGAAAAGTAGGAGTTGCTTTCCGAGGTGCTACCTTCCCCATACAGCACGCGGCCCTTGTTCAAAGTGTTACCGCGCAACCAGAAGGCGATGGTCAGTCCGTCGCCGGTTCCCTTGTGAACGGCGTCGGTGAAGGAGGCCACTTCATAGGCATTTCCCGGTTGGCCGCTGGCATACAAGGTGTTGGTGGAATAGGTCACCGGCCCCGCGCCGCCCAAGCCGGTATGGGCATTGTTGCTTGCCGTGGCTGGCACTCCGCCGACGATGTCATTGTAGGTGACCGTAACGGGAGAATCCGAACCGAGCGTGCGCGTGCCATCGAACGGATAATAAAGCACCAGTCCGGCGTGCGCGGAAGTGGTGGCGATGGCGATGGCCGCCAGGGCGATGCGGCCCAGGCGTGACATGTGAGTGAATGCTGGTTTCATGCTTTTTCTATGGATTAAGGAGCTAATTATTGATCGGGGACAAGTCACTCCGCCGAGACGCGGATGAAGAGTTTCGGTTCGGCGAGCGGCGCGCCACTGAGGGTGATAACCACGGTTTCGATATCTCCGGCGGTGGTGATGGATTGGCTGGTGATGGAAGCCGGGGTCCACACTGATAGATCCGGGGAGGTCTTCACCGTGAAGGCCAATGGGCTGACGAGTGACAGCTTGCGGCGGGTGTAGGTGAAGGTGCCGGTGGTTTTGTCGAGCGGTGCGATGATCGGATTCACCGACGAGCCGAGCGTGGGATCGAGACCGAAGGCGTATTCCTGCTGGTTGCTCAGGCCGTCGCCATCGGGATCCGAAGTGGTGGCGGTGTCTGTGAAGCCGGGGCCGAAGCTGTTTTTCCAGGTGTCATAGTCGGTGCCGAGCTTGGAGAGTCTCAGTTCCGTGCCGACTTGGTTCACCGTGTATCCGACTGGCACGGTGACGGAGCCGGAGATGCTCGCGCCCTGGGCGATCACATAATAGGGCTGTGAAAACGCACCGATCTCCGTGACCGTGAGGGTGGCTCCGGTGACGTTCAAGGCTCCGGTGGAAACCAGTTTGTCGCCGGTGGCTCCATCGATTTCCACGGCGAGGGTGCCGGTGAGGGTGGTGGCTCCGACAGTGAGGGTACCGACGCTGTTTCCGGGAGCAATGGTGCCAGCGGCGGTGACGGTGCCGGCGAGGGTGCCAGTGCCCCGCAGCGTGCCGGTGCCTCCCACGATCACGCTGCTGGAGGCGAGCGTGCTATTCACAACCAGGGCTCCGGCGGTGATGGAAGTCGCGCCAGAATAGCTCTTGGCGGTGGAGAAAACAAGTGCGCCCTGGCCTTCCTTGGTGATGCCGTAGCCGCCGGAGATGCCGCCGGAGAAATCAACGCTGCCCCCGTTGGCGGCGGTGAGGGTGAGAGCGCGGGCGAGGGTTACATTTCCGGAGAAAATGGAGGTGCCGGAGGTGTTGACGCCGCCGAGGATGCTCTTGCCGGTGGAACCGTTGGCGATCACGTCGATGTTGCGGCTGAGGGTGACTCCGTTGTTGAGGATGGAGACGTCCGGATTGGCGATGTCCAGATGGTAGTCCAGCGGGCTGGAGTTGAGGGTCAGCACACCGGGATACCCCGTCGTGCCGCGCCCGCCTTGGAAAAAGACCTTGCCGCCATTGACAGCACCGGCCGTCACCTTGACTTGCTGGCCGTAGGCGAGCTCGGCGGTGCTGTCCAAATCGGCGGCACGCACCCAGACATTGGGAGCCAATGTGGAAACCACATAGATGCCGTTCTGATTGTTATTGCGGTCCTTGACCAGGATGCGGTTGTTGATGGCCAGGGTGACGCCGTCGATGGCGGCCGGTGCATTGGTGAAGGTGCCGGGGTTGCCGACACCCGAAGTAAAGGAGCCAAGACCCACGGAATAGCCGGGCGCGAGGGTGGCCACGCGGACATCTGCCAGGACCGGAGTGGCCTCGCCGAGGTTGATCGTGGTGGAACCGGAGCCGAAGGCATTGGCGTGGCCCGCGACCCATTCGCCGCCGCGCACCGCGCTGTTGCCGATGTAGGTGTTGTTGCCATTGAGTTCCACGCGACCGCCGCCGATTTTGGTGAGCGGGGCGAACTGGCCGTTGCTGGCGGCGTTGTTGATGACCGAGGCGGAGCTGAAGGCCACGGTGCTGCCGGTTTCACTGCGCAAATAGATGGGGCGGACATTGTTGTTTTCCGCCGCGTTGAGAGTCAGCGTGCCGGTGTAGTTGACAGTGCCGCTGGCGATGTTCGCGCCGATGACGGCGGCAGCCACGTTGCCGTTGCCGGAGACCGTGATCGGCGAGGCGATGGTGGTGGGGATGGTGGCCAGCAGGCCTGTTTGAGCGTTGCCGCTCGCGCCGAGGCCAACCAATGCGGTATTGCCCGCACCGAGTGCGTTGTGGCTGCCGACTCCAATGTAATTGCTAATAGCGGTAAAGCCTTTGCCGGTCGCAAAGGTCAGGCCGGAGTTGTCTCCCGTGTATTTAGCCAGAATGTAGGACAAGCCTCCGGTTTCGAATCCGTTGGTGAGGTTAACCGCCAGCGGGGCACCAGAGTTGGAGATATTGCCGGACCAAGTCAAATTGGGCGAGGTGACATTGTAGAGCGTGAAATCGGCGGAGGAGGCCGCGGATTTTTCGAGTATCAGATGGTTCGGAATCACCGCGCCGCTGGTGGGAGTATCTCCATAGTTGAAGAAGGCGATCCGGGCGGCGGTATTGACGTAAGTGAGTGTGCCGGTGCCGAATACCTTGTTGTTGTTGCGGCCCTGGAAAATTCCTCCTTCGATCCGGATGTTGCCGGTGTAGCCGCTGGCGGTGTTGTCACCTCCCAGGATGAAATCCCCGGTGCCTGTTTTGAGAATGTTTCCCACGCCGGAGATCCGAGTGCCTTCCATTGAAAACCCCACACTGTTGCTCACGTTGGCATGCACGTTGTCCGTGAGCACCACCTTGCCAGGTCCGCCGCTGTTGGCGATTTGGTGACCGACGAGATTGGTGGTCGGCAAGTCGATCAGCACCAGTTCACCGGGGTTCCTGCCCGCCAGACCGGTGTCCAAGGTCAGGTTGTTCACCGTGATGTTGTTGTTCAACAACTGGAGCATGTAGCCGGTATTGGAAATATTGCCCTGCCCGGCATTCAGCACGGTGTCGTTGAAAACGATACCGCCGAGAGTGACCCCGCCGTCCAAGGTGACCTTGCGCCCGGCGGTAAGGTTGTAGCTGAAGGTGGCGATTTGGCCCACGCCGTCAGGATAGGTGTTCGCCGCCCAGTTGATGCCGCTGGTCCAGCCGCCAACAGCATCGACGATCCAACTGGAGCTCGCCGGTGCTGGTGTGGGCACCACGGGTGGCGCGACGTATGTGGTCTGCTCCGTGACCTGCTCGCCGCTGCCCAGCATCGCCGCGTTCAACTCGGTGAAAAATCTGGGGACGAATGTGCCTTGGTTGGGAAACCAGTGAATACCGGCCACCGTGGGAACACCGTTGGAAATAATGAAACTGCTGCCACCGGAGTCACCGCCATCGGCGGAGAGCGCCTTGATCGGATTGGACGGGCTGAAACCCCAATAGATGGTGGTATCTGGCGGGCCGTTGACCCAGTTGACACCCATGTGGATTTTGGTCGGTGTGCCGGCGTTGTCGTCGTGAGGCCGTCCGAAGATATGGATCGGCAGATGAACGTAATCCCAATCGGAGGCCAGGCGCAGGACCGGATACTTCGCCACGGCGCTGGAAACCGGCGCACTGAGCTTTCCGAGCCAGAGGTCCGCCGGGCCGATGGGCTGGCCGGAAAGCACGGTGCGGTCCTCGTAGGGTCCGTTCGGGTCGTTGGTGTGATAGAAGCGAAGCGTCTCGCCGTTTGCGGGGTGAAAGTGTTGGGCGCTGACAAAATAGCTGGGCGAGATCATGGTCCCCCATTTGGCGGTCTCGACCGTCCGGGCGACGCCGGACCAGTTGTAGGGCTCACCGACGAACGCCCGGTTGACGCCAACATAGAAGCGGTCGTTGCGCTGGAGCGCGAACGATTCGATCTCCAGCGCCTCGGCGGATTCGATCGAATGCAGAAAGCAAACAAGCATCAGGCCTGCTGCAAGGTTGCGGGCGGTTTTTTTGGTTGGCATAAAGTCGCGACGTGTAGGATTCATAAATTTCAGGCTGGCGTTCAATCGATTGATAAAAAACGACCGGATCTGGAAAATTCAATCCGGACCAAGCCTTGGATTGCCACCTCCATGGCAATGTTCGATGCCGTCGCGATGCGCTCAGAAATCATTGAATTCGGTCGCATCGGGAAGGTCGGAGGTCCACGCAAAATCACCAAAGGCTGCGGCAAACGCAAATTGTCCCATGCGAGTCAAGATTCCGGCGGTAGGATTCATTGGATTTTTGCCTGCAATCGCAGCGGTATGCTTCGAAAGCCAAATAAGCCATCCATCCCGTTCAGAATGCCCTAAAAAGAATGAAGGTCACTGGTGTATGACCAGAAAAGGCTGGAGTGTAGCAATTTTTTTCCGAGTCCTTGCCGATTTTTCGATTTTTCCACCGATGCCCGTCCGTTTGAATGTCCGGTCCATTTTCCGGCTGTTGCGGACGGAAGGCGAGATCTGGATGGAAATCACGGCATGCCACCCATTGGCGGCGCACCATGGCAGCCACCGTCGTCATTGAAAAATTCAATGAATTCCACCGTATTGTTGCTCCACTTTGCCATTCTTGTTCCATTTGTAGACAGCTCTGCTTGTCTCTGCGGCGGCAACTTCCGAACCACCCTTTCCACCATCATGAGACAAATCCTCCATGCCACACTGCTGCTCACGTTGCTTGCCAGCGCCAGTGCCGCCCCCCCCCACCCCGTCACGGTGGACTTCTCCCAACCCCAAGGGAAGCTCCGCGCACTGCACGGCATCAATTGCGGCCCACTCGCCTCGAACAACCTGGTGGATGTGACCGAGGCGCAGAAACTCCTGCGCCCGCCATCGACCCGCCTGCATGATTGCCACTATCCCAATCCCGACGTGGTGGATCTTTCGGCCGTATTCCCGAATCCGGATGCCGATCCTGCCCTGCCCGCGAACTACAATTTCGCAGCGACGGATGAATACGTCGCCTCGGTGCGTGCCACAGGAGCGGAGGTCATGTACAGACTCGGCCAGAGCATCGAGTGGCAGACCGTCAAACGCCACGTCCACCCGCCGAAAGATCCGGTGCGCTGGGCCGCTGCCTGCGCCGGCATCATCCGGCACTACAACGAAGGCTGGGCCAACGGCTTCCATTACGGCATCCGCAACTGGGAAATCTGGAACGAACCGGAAAACCGCCCCGTAATGTGGACCGGCGATGACGCGCGATTCCTCGAGCTATACCGCGTGACATCGCGGCTCTTGCGAAAGGAATTTCCCGGAATCAGAATCGGCGGCTGCGGCTTCGGCTATTATGGCAAGTTTGACGGCAAGGAACTCGCACCCTCGGAGTTTGTCATCGCGTTTCTCGAAATGTGCCGCCGCGACTCGTTGCCTTTGGATTTCTTCTCATGGCATTGTTATACCAACAATCCTGCGGAAACCGTCGCCCGCGCCCGCGCCGTGCGCCGCCTCCTCGATTCCTATGGTTTCACCAAGGCGGAGAGCCACCTTAACGAATGGAACTATCTGCACGAAAACCAGTGGAACGTGTTGAAGAAAAACGCCGCCCCGGAGATCCGCCAACGCTCGGTCGATCAAATGACCGGTGCCGCCGGCGGCACCTTCCTGGTTGCATCACTTCTCGAACTGCAGGACGCGCCCGTGGAAATGGCCAATTTCTATCATGGAGCGACCGGGCTCTTCGGCTTGTTCACTGAAGTTGGTGCGCCGACATGGAACTACCACGCGATGCGCACCTTCGTGCAATTGCTCGAAACCGCTGAACGGGTGCGGGTTTCCGGCACAATGCCTGGCAAGCTCGCCGTCGCAGCAGGGATCAGCGCCACAAAGGACAAAGCCACCGTGCTCGTGGCAAATCTATCTGGTGAAGACGAGATCCGCCTATCCCTCGCACATCTGCCATGGGCCGGGGAGAGCGTCATCGAGGTCTCCATCGTGGACGGTCGTCCCGGCGAGTTGCCAGCGGGCTCGGAGTTGACGCTCAAAATCCCGCCACCCGCCGTCGCTCTCGTCACCCTCCGGCCGAAACTCAAAAAATAGCACTTTCCCCCATCACCCGCATTTTTCCTACTAGCAGCATCACTGCCACACACTTTCCGAAAACAACCATGAAAATCATGAAATTCACAAAAATAGCGGCCTGCGGAATGATTGGATTTTCCATCCTGTCACCACTTCAGGCACAATCCGCACCAAAATCCGAATACGACACCCATGGATGGAGCCTATCGAATGGAGAAGTCGTGAAGGATCCGAAAGGAAATTTCATCAGATTGGACCTGAAAGTGGACCGGGGCAACTCTGGAATGGGCACTACGGCGCCAGTAGAGCCGGGACGAGCCTATGAACTCAAGATCGAATACCGCTCCAGCAACGAGGTTTCCTCCAGGGACCACGGATCGTGGATCTATCTGGCATTCAGGGACGGGAAAGATCAGAATGTCGGCGAGCAATTCCAATTGTTCGAGCGCACCTCAGCATGGCAGGACAAGGTCATTCCCCTTCAAACACCCGTCGGCACGGCGAAACTATTCATCAGCATCCGCCAACAACAGCGCAAGGGAACCTTGGACATCAAATCAGCGGAACTGAAATCTGCGGAACCGGACGCCAAAGCGGTTACGACCCTTGGCCCTGCCACCATGGCAGCCATGGAGCGCATCTTGAATCCCGGAAAAAAAATCAGCCCGCAAGGTGAAAGCTCGCCTCTGGATGGCAATATCTTCCAGCCCTATCTAAAAGGCAATGTCCCCAAGATCGTCCGCGACCTCGGCACCGAAACCACCGACGGTGTGTCCGTTCAAAAGATTGTCTTCCATTCGATGACGGTCGGTGGGGAAGCGCAGGATATTTTTGCCATCATCGCCCGCCCGTCCGGCAAGGGTGATTTCCCGGGCGTGCTCTGGCTGCATGGCGGCCGAGGTTGTGCTGAGGCAACTGCGGCCATCCGATATGCAAAGGCCGGATATGTCTGCATTGCCCCAGACCTGCCAGGAATAGGCGATCCGAAGATCTGCCCGAACTCGACCGGCCCGTGGCGGGATCGCTGGGAAAAAATCGGCTGGTTGTGCAAGCCTGATGCCACCGCCAACGAGACGTTTGACGCGGTGGTCACCGCCCTCCAGGCCTTCGATCTGTTGTCCGCGCAGCCGGGAGTTCTCAAGGACCGCGTCGGCGTGAGCGGCATCTCCATGGGCGGTTACACCACCACCATGATCTCCGGCCTGCTGGGCAAAAGGATTCGGGCCGCCTACTCGAAATTCGGCTGTGGCTTTTACGAGCGCGGCAGCACCTGGACCAAGACACTGGCGGACCTGCCGGACGATCAACGTGCGGCATGGCTGCGCCACTTCGATGCCGGCCACCGCGCTTCCGGAATCCGCGCACCGTATTTCATCGCCGCCGCCGCCCGCGATCACTTCTTCTGGCCGCCCGGCGTGAATGCCACCGTCTCCACCATCCCCGGCATCAAAAACCAGGTTTACGCGCCGGATGAAAACCACCGCCTCACCGGCATCCCCGCTTCCGAAAACATTGATTTGCTCTATCTCGCATATTGGCTCAAGGGCGAAGGCCAGCCGTTTCCTGAAGTCAAAATCGAGAACTGCCAAAAGCTGCCCGATGGCAGCACGCGGGTTGCTTTCTCCGTAAAAACCGCTCTGCCTGTGAAAACCGCCACGCTCTATGTCACCGCCGGAGCGGAAAGCTGGGAAAAAGGCACTTGGGAACCCATCACGGCCAAGCCTGCGGGCGAGAACCGCTTCATCGCCGTCATACCGGCGGATAAGATCAAGCCGCAGGGCGCATGGTTCGTGAACGTCTCCGACGAGCGCCCCGCTACCGCAGGCAGCTTGGTCTATGACATGAATGCCACCGGTACCGGCTCGGCATTGCGCCCCTTGGGAGTCCAGGAATCCACAAGGAAGTGACCCCACAATTACGAATATATCATGACTTTCACTTTCAAGCAGCCGATCCTCTGTATTCAACCACTTGTCATCATTGCAGCCTCGCTTTTAGTAGGAACGGTGAAGGCGGAAACTCCGGACATCGTAGGCCGCGAGGCCATTCCGGCGTTGGTCAATCCTGTCACGCGCTCGGCCTTGCGGGCCATCCTCGACCTCAATGGCGAATGGGATTTCGCCACCGATCCGAAACTCGTCGGGGAATCGGAAGGTTGGTTCAAACAAGGAAAGGAACTCCCCTCCGCCCGCAAAATCATGGTGCCCGGTTGCTGGGAAGCCCAAGGCGTCGGCAAGCCGGGGATGAGCCATCCCGACGGCAACAAACTCGCCTACGAGCCGGTGAACATCAAACTGCGCTCCGCCTACACCGGTGCCGCCTGGTATCAAAAACGCGTCACCATTCCCACAGATTGGCAGGGCAAACAGATATGGCTCAAAGTCGGCGGCGTCAATTGCCAGGGATGGGCCTGGGTGAATGGAACCTATATCACCCATAATTGGGCCTACTGCGGAACCTGGAAATACAACATCACCGATCTGGTTTCTCCGGGGCGGGAAGCGACCATCACCATCCTCGCCCGCAACGACGTCCCCAGCCGCCGTGGCGAGAGCAATTGCGAGCGCGCCTACGGCGGCCTCTCGCGCGGCGTGGAACTGGAAGCCACCCCGGCGGTCTTGATCGACAACGCTTTGATCGAACCGCGCTTCGATCAAAAACAAGCGCGGCTTCATCTGACACTGCGCAACACTTGCCCCGCCGCTCCGCTGGAAAACCAAACCGTCCACATCCGTGTGACCAGCCACACCGAGTCCCGCACCGCCGGCGAAGTCACCCTGACCGTGCCCGCCGGATCTCCCGCCCTCACCAAGTTGACGGCGGACATCGCTCTGGACCCGTTCCTGCCTTGGTCTCCGGAAAGCCCTTCACTCTATCAGGTCGAGATCGTGTTGAAACAAGCAGGCGTCGCCATCGATGGCTGGATCGAGCGCTTTGGTATCAAGAAATACGAGGTGCGCGGTGGTGACATGTATCTAAACGATACCCGGTTCTTCATCCGGAATTGCAGCGAAAATCATATCTATCCAATCACCATTTGCTCGCCCGCTTCCCGCGAGGAACATATCCGGCGACTCAAGGTCATCAAGGACTATGGCTTCAATTACGTGCGGATGCACACCCATTGCGAAAATCCGGAATACTTCGAGGCCGCCGACGAGGTGGGTATTCTGATGCAGCCGGAACTCCCCTACTATGGAGCCGCCAAAGACAGCGCCGGAAAACCAAAACCCGAACTCAACCACATGTCACGCGGGCCGCATACGCCCAAGGAGGATCTCAAGGAATTAGTAGCCCACTACCGGCGCTACACTTCGCTGGCGATCTACTGCGGCGGCAACGAAGCGTGGATGCCCGAGCGACTCGGTCGCGAACTCTATCAGCTATCCAAATCCCTGGACTCCTCTCGCCCGTGGCTGTGTCTGGATGGCGGCAGCAACGTCACGCGCGAAAACTCCGAAATGGCCCACTTCGGCTACGGGGTCGAAGTGACGCCGCTCACCGAGAACCTCTGGCCTCACGTGCGCCATGAGTTTCCAAGCCTCGGCATCTACGAAGATCCGCGCATCGAGTCCAAATTCACTACCGGCTACGCGCCGAACCAATCCCTCTCGGAGGTGAAAAAATTCGTTGCCGAATCCGTCGGCCTCGATTGGAGTTGGGCGGAAAATTGTTTCGATGCCGGCGGTGCGCTCCAGACCATCTGCCACAAACTGATGATCGAAACCACACGCATCGATCCCTATCTTGACGGCTTCAGTTTCTGGCTGATGCTCGATATGGCACCGAGCGGCCAATGCGGCATCCTCGACACCTTCGGCGGGCGCAAGCAAAGCACACCAGAAATTTTCCAACAGTTCAATGCTCCGACAACCATCTGCGCCCGTACCGTTGGAACCAAATCCCCGGAACTGCTCGGCTTCAATCCGGCGACGCTCATTCACACCGAGGGCGAGGTCATGGAGGTGGATTGGGTGATTTCCCACTTCCAATCCCAAGCCTTGGAAAACGCCACGCTGCAATGGCAACTCATCGCCGGGGAACAAACGCTGGCTGGTGGTAACATCGAGGGCGTCAACGTCGCGCCAGGCGCGGTGCCCGTCGCCGGCCGCAGCCAGATCGCCATTCCCACCGTCAAGAACGCGCTAAAGGCTACCTTGAAAGTCAAACTCGCCGGAACCACTACCCATAACTCATGGGATCTCTGGATCTACCCGAAATTTCAGCCGATTCCCGATTCTGGAAAAGGACTCGCGGCCTCGCCGCGCGCCTTCGATTCACTTGCCGCGCGCTATCCCGGCGTGGTCAAACTCGACACCCCGGAAGCCGCCGGAGCCACACTCGTGGTAGCCTCATCCTTGCGGGAACCCGGGGTACCGGAAGCCCTGGAACAAGGCAAAACCGTAATCAGCCTCACCCTGCCCGGCTATGACACCCTTCAACCTGGCACCAAACTCGGCGTGTGGTACCCCGATGGTGTAAGCAACCAGGCCGGCACCGCCATAGCCGACCATCCCGCGTTCGGGGATTTTCCCCACGGGCGTTTCCTCGATCAAGGTTGGTTCCGGCTGATCGACACCGCCGAAAAACTTGACGCCGGTCACAAGTTCCGCGACGTCGAGCCGTTGATGGTGGGCATCGGGCGCAAGGGTGCCTACAAATACGGCACCTCGGGCTATCCGCTGGGATTCAACCTGTATGTCTTCCAAGCCCGCGCCGGTCGCGGGAAATTGTTGGCATCCGGTTTGAATCTCGTTTCGGATAATCCGGAGGCCGTTTATCTGCTGGATCAATTCATCCGCCACACCCGCTCCCCCGGTTTCCAACCTGGCGGCACTTTCGACCTCGCCGCCTGGCGCCAAGCTTGCCAAAACCTGCCATCGCCTGCAACCAAGTGAATAAAACCATCAAGCGCAAGCAATTCATCTCAATGACGGCGATTCTTTCCATGGCATGCGTGAGTTCAATGGCGATTCTCGCGGCGGAACCTCTATCAGCCCCGCAGGATATCGTTTTCAAAGCGAAAGTGGATGGAACCGAGCAGCGCTACGTCCTGATGTTGCCCGCTGGCTTTGACGCTCGGCAAACTCACCACCTGCTCGTTGCGCTCCATGGGCATGGTTCCGACCGCTGGCAGTTCGCAAAAGATTCGCGCGACGAGTGCCGGGCCGCGCGCGATTTTGCGGCCGCGCATGAATTCATCTACGTCTCGCCGGACTATCGGGCAACATCCTCCTGGATGGGCCCCAAGGCAGAGGCGGACATGGGACAAATCCTCGATGAACTCGGCGGGCGCTTCCGTTTGGGCAAGGTCATCATGTGCGGAGCTTCGATGGGCGGCACATCCGCGCTGATCTTTGCCGTCCAGCATCCGGAGAAAGTTCAGGGCGTTGTCGCAATGAACGCCACTGCCAACCTTGTCGAGTTCACGGGATTTCCCGAAGCCATTGCCGCCTCGTATGGTGGGACAAGGAAGGAGCGACCGGACGAGTATCGGAAACGTTCCGTTGAACTCTGGCCAGAGCGCCTCACAATGCCAATTGCACTTACGGCGGGAGGAATGGATGAAGTCGTCCCGCCCCACAGCCTACTAAGGCTTGCGAAGAAGTTACAACAACAGAAGAGAAGGACTCTGACACTTTACCGTCCAATGGCAGGTCACTCTACCAATTTTCAGGACACTTTGGCTGCCTTGGAATTTATTTTCGGCGAGATCAATCTTGGACACGTCGTAAAGTAAACAATACACCATCTCTGTATATGTTGACCTAACGTGATTCGTTTGAGTCAACGGCGGATTTCTCAGAGGTTGCCGGTGTGATTTCAGTCAAGTGGTTTGATGGAGATGTTTCGGAACGCCACGGGATCATTGTGGCCGGCGAATCCGAAATATCCGCTCTTGCGGTTCCTGCCGGGATGCCCGTAGCCCTCCATGAATTCCGTGACCTGGCTCAAGTCCGCATCTAAAATACGCGTGCCGTTCAACTCCACCTTGATCGTCGATCCGCTGACTGCGACTTCCTGATAGTTCCATTCGCCCGCCGGGCGTTGATAGCCTCTCAATGCCGCGACCATGCCGTAGGCGGAACCATGCGCCTGGCGGGGATCGATTTTCGAACCGGTGGCCTGCTCGTAGTGATCGTCGAGCACCTGGCATTCGCACATCGCCTCGTTTGCGGGATTGCCGCTGCCGGGGTAGCGGATGGCGAGTCCGTTGTTGCCACCAGGTGGAAGCTTGAACTCCAAGCGGACGACAAAATCGGCGTATTCCTTTTGAGTGTGGATCACACCACCCTTACCGGGCTGCCATACAATGGCGGAACCGGTCACGTTCACACAGTCCAGTTGGCCGGTCCAACCAGTGAGATCCCTGCCGTTGAAGATGGAGCTGAATCCCTCTGGATCCGTGCCACGCAACAAGCGGTTCGCCTCGTCGCCGCCGATCTCGCGGATGAACACATTGCGCCAGGAGATTTCGCCTCCATGCGTCTGCAATTGGATCGGACCGCGCGACGGCACCGGCAGCTTCCGGTCGAAATAATTCTCCAACACGGAACCATCAACCGTGGGCTGGCCGTTCAACCAAACCCATACCCGGGAACCAACCATGACGATGCGGAGTCGGTTCCATTGGGCGAATGGTTTGTCCGCCTTGACGAGCGGATCTTTTCCAGGCGCTCCCGGGGAGTTGTTCCACAGTCCGCCGGATCCCTTGTCCGCGCCGATTGCGAACTTCTTCTTATCTGTCGAATCCCATATCTGCACCTGCGGACAACCGCGAAGATAAATGCCACTATCGGCCAGAGGCACCGTCTTGTAATCCACAAGCAGTTCGAAATCGCCGAAGTATTGTTCCGTTGTGAGAAACAGGCCCTTGCCGTCATTCACGAGTTCTCCATCACGCACCAGCCAATGTTTCCGGATATCCGTGAGACTGGCATCACGCTTGGTCTGAAACTCCACTGCCGGCAAGCCTGTGTATCCGCGGGGGTCTTCAGTATCAGCTCCCCACCAACCGGTGAGATCCCGACCGTTCCACAGGGCGGCAAACCCCGGAGGAGGCGTGTTGGAAAGACTAGCGGACACTTCCCCCGTCTGACCTGCCGAAATGAGCGATAGGGAGATGGCGAAAAACAGAGTCAGGATTTCGGGGTAAAGTTTCATGAGGATGAAAATGATCAGTGCCGGGACGGCGCGCCATCGTTGGAAGGCCCGGCCTTTTCGCGGAAGAAGAGAAAGAATATGAGGGCGGTCAATGCCGCCATACCGACGGGAAACAGCCAATAGGATTTCCAGAGGCCGCCAACCGATGAAACCAGCGATGGATCGATGCCATCGGGCATCTTCACCGCAAACATTTTGGAGAACTGCCGGCTGAAGGAGAGGGTTTCCGCGCCGCGGGCGTGGGTCACCGCATTTCCCAGCACGGCGGCGGCGTCCCGCACCGGGGCGAGCTTCATATCCGCCACCTTGAAACCGACGAACATGCCGACTCCCTGCGTGAAAAACACCAGCATGCTCTGCGCCTGGCCGCGGATTTCCTTCGGTGCGGCCCGGTCGGTGTACATGAATCCCGTCACGAAGAAGAAATCATAACAGATGCCGTGGAGCGCGATGCCGAGGAAAAGCATCCAGGCAATCTGCTCCGGCGCGCCAAAGGCGAAGAGCAGATAGCGCGCGGCCCATGCCAGCATCGCCACGAGAATCATCCATTTCACACCGAGACAGCGGAAGAAAAAAGGGATCAGCAGCATGAAGAAGATCTCCGACGCCTGGCCGATGGTCATCGCCGAAGCCGCCTGCTCGAAACCCATGTTGGCGAGAAATCCGGAAGTATTCGCAAAATAATAGGCAAGCGGCACACAGATCAGCGTGGAGCAGATGATGAAAACGAGAAAGGCGGGCTTTGTCAGCATTCGGAACGCGTCGAGCATCAGGATGGAACGGAGTTCAAGCGGCTTGCCCGCCGCGGGCGGCGGGGTGTGGGGCAGCGTGAAACTATATGCGCCCAGCAATAGCGACGAAATCCCCGCGATCCAAAAGAGGTTCAAACTAGCAGACCAGCCCAGGAAACCTGCGAGCAAACCTGCGGCGATCCAGCCGATGGTGCCCCAAACCCGCACTTTCGGGAAGGTCTCCGCAGGGAGGTGTGTGAAGACGATGGTGTTGCCAAGTCCAAGGGTCGGCATGTAGCAGAGCATGTGCCCGGTGAAAAGCCAGGCCACGGTGTCCCCCTTGCCTGCTGCGACCGCGCCGGGAACCATCAACATCAACGCGCCACCGAGCAGCAGCAGCGCTCCCATCACCCGCTCTGACGGGAAAAAACGGTCCGCCACCAAGCCGAGAAAAAGCGGCGCGATCATCGCGGCAATCGGGGCGCTTGAATAGGATCTTCCAATGATGTTCTCCAGCCCATTGGTGCCGAGGACCAGGAAGAGCGTCACAAACCATGCTCCCCAGGTGAAAAACTGTAGGAACATCATCAGGGAAAGGCGGAGGCGAAGTCGGGAGTTCACAAGGGAATGGCGGGACGGGGATTATAGTCTCACGGGTGCGCCGCCACGGATTGATTTTTCCTCAGCTTCGCAAATCTCAAGGGCCGTCACGCCATCCAGCGCACCGACCACGGTCGAGGCTTCGCGTTTGGAGACGCAGTCCACGATGTGATTGATTTCCATGGCATAACCATCGCCGTCCGGGTATCTGACGATGCGCGGTTCCAGGCCGGTTTCGGTAACGATCAGGGCATCCGCGCCACGCGACAGATCATAGTCCAAGGTGGCGCGCTCACAGTGCAGGCTATAGGCCATGTTGAATCCACCCGCAAGCAACCAGCTTCCCTCCGCATGCACCGCCGGGCCTCCGGGATAATCGTATTGAGTCACCACATGATTGATGGAACCGTCCGCCCCCAGCACGCCCGTGGAAAATACGCCGGCCGGCCGGCCGAAGAGATGGTTGACGAAATCCGTATCGTGAATATGCAGGTCAAACAGGGCTCCGCCCGTATCACCGCCGCCTGCGTAGGTGCCCTGGCGGCTCCATGCGGGCATTTCGGAAACCCGGCGGAAACTCGCGGCCAATACCTTGCCGTAGGTTTGTTCCGCGACCACCTGCTTGAGCCAGCTCCATCCGGGCCAGAAACGCATGCACATCGCCGGCATCAGGATCCCTGGCGCTCCGGCAGTCCGCGCGAGAATTTCCCTCGCCGCCTGCGAGCTTCGGGCCAGCGGTTTCTCACAGATGACGTCCTTGCCCGCATTCAGCGCGGCGATGACCTGTGCCGGGTGCAGCGGCGTGGGTGTGCAAAGATCCACCAGTTGCACCCGCACATCAGCGAGCAGGTCCTCAAGTTTGCTGAAAACCTTCACATCCGGCCCCAGATGAATGTCGCCGGAGTTTTTGATATTGCCCGCGATGCCGGACAAGACACCGTTGACCGGCACGCGAACGGCGTCGCACACGGCGACGACACGCGCCATGGGATTATCAAGATAAGCGCGCAGATGGGTCACGCCCATGAAACCAAGGCCGACGACCGCGACATTCACTGGTTCATGGGTGCCGGCAGGAGATGATTGATGCATCTGTGATTGAGTTAACGGGTTGATTCCAGAACGAGTTGCTTTGCCGTGAGAATGTCCGCGATCCGGTCGATGCCAGCTTCGCGCTCAATCACCCAGTCACCCGTGAAGTCGATGTCCTCAAGTGCCGCGAAAAAGCGCGGCCAGTCAACATCTCCTGATCCCACGGCGACTTCCTCACCCCAGGTTCCGGGCGTGACAGCCCGAGTGGCGTCCTTGATGTGAACCTGCCGGATCCACCGGCCAAGCACACCGACTGACTGGACGGGATCGCCCTTGCCATAGAGGATCATGTTGGCCGGATCAAAATTGACGAACAGGTTCGGAGCGTTCAGTCCGAGCAATATGGCCTGGAGTGAGAGCGCGGATTCCTGTCCTGTCTCCAGCGCGAGGTCCATTCCAGCGGCGGCAAAAACCTCAGCCACTGTTTTAAGCCGCATCAGCATCTTTTCAAATTCAGGATCCGATTCGTCGGATGGCAGAAAGCCCGCATGGAAGGTGACGAGCTTCAAGCCCAGCTTTGAGGCCAGCTCCGCCGTGGCGCGGATGTTCCGCAGGTTTTCCCCCCACGTCGCATCCGGAGCAATCCCGCCGGTGGCCCGGATCGACTCCAGCGTCGCATAATCCTCGCCCACACAACCGAACATGCCGGACACGATTTCGATTCCATGGTCGGCTAACAGCGATTTCGTATCGCCCCAGACCGCCGGATCGCCGCGCAATGGATCAAGCGCGAGCTGCGCGCGGGTGATGCCGGTGGCATGCAGCCTGGCCACCAGATCGATCGGACCGACCGGAAGCAGGGACCAGGTGCATACCGCGAGACGCTTGTGATTCGGGATGCTTGTCATTTGAAAATTTCCGACGATTCGGGTTTTGTCTGCCGTGCTTTGCGGGTAATCATTTCTGCTGGCTGGTGAGAGGGCGCTGAATGATGGGATTTCCCGGGAAATTGAGCGCGATCACCGTGGCGATGGGATGCATGTCTGCCGGGGATAGCTGGATCGACCATGCGCCTTCCTCTCCGGATATTTCAAGGGGCGTATCCTTCCCGAGGAGGGTGGCTCCATCCGGGCGGGTCACGAGATCCGTGAGAATGATCTTGCCGTCCGTTGGCAGACTGAAGAGATGCACGTAGATGCGGGTGCCGCCATCATCCGCAACAGCCGTGGTGGAGCGTCCGTCCCAGGAAACATTTGGGAACAACGAGGCGGTGGTGCCGTGAATGGACTCGCCGTTGACTTTCATCCAATCGCCGATGGCGGCAAGACGCTCCAGCGAAGCGGAAGGAATTTCACCTTCGCCGGTGGGGCCTACATTGAGCAGATAGTTGCCGCCCTTGCTGGCGATGTCGATGAGGTTGCGGATGAGGACCTCGTTGCTCTTCCACTGGGTGTCTTCTGTTTTGAAGCCCCAGGTTTCGTTCATGGTCATGCAGGATTCCCAGGCGACGTCCTCGCCGAAGCCGGTGGCGGGGATTTCCTGCTCGGGAGTGCCGTAGTCGCCCTTGAATTTCTCGTCGGTGGTCCGGCCCTTCATGCCATCGCGGCCTTTGTCCACGCGGTTATTGATGATGAGAGAGGGGTCGAGTTTCCTCAGATATTCATAAAGATCCACTCCGCGTTCGTGGGTCCAGGCATCCTCCCATTCGCCGTCGAACCAGAGGATTCCCGGCTTGTAGTCATCGACCAGTTCCTTGAGCTGGCCTTTCAAGTAGGCGGTGAAGCGGTCCATGTCCGGCTTGGGATTGGCGGCATTACCGCGCCACAGGGCCGGGGTGGCGTCCACCGGGGCGTTGCCACCGTTGTTAGGAGTCTTGCTGCCCCAGTCCGGGTGGGACCAGTCCATGATGGAGTGATAGACGCAGAACTTTACGCCGTGCTTCTCACAAGCTTCCGCAAGTGGTTTGAGCAGATCTTTTTTATAAGGCGTGGAGCCGACATCCCAATCGGTTAGCTTCGAGTCCCAGAGGCAGAAGCCATCGTGGTGTTTCGAGGTGATGACGATGTATTTCATGCCGGCACCCTTGGCGGCGATGACCCATGCTTCGGGATCGTATTTCACCGGGTTGAATTGGCCCTGAAGGATTTCGCGATACTCGGCGGCATGGATTTTCCCACCGCTCTGGATCCACTCGCCCGCACCGGGAACCGGCTTGCCGTTCCAATTTCCAGCGGCTTGCGAATAAACACCCCAATGGATGAACATACCGAAGCGGGCCTCGTTGAACCATTGCATGCGTCCGGCCTTTTCTTCCGGGGTTTCGGCGGGAGCGAACGCTGATGCGAGCAGCGAGAGGGAGGAGAGGATGGTGATGAATTTCATGATCTGTGATTTGGAACTGGAATGGGTGATAGGCGAAGGTTGTTCAGCAAAAGCGGGCGGGCGGAGCGAATCCATCCCGGTATGTGCGGCGGACAAGGGTCCGGGAGGCTTCGGGATTGTTGGTGAATGCAAGTTGGGACTTATCCCAAAGGAGTTCCTGACCGGGGAAGCGGGTGGCTTTAGTGGCTAACAAAACCGCCTCGGTGATGCGCACCGCATCCTTGAAGGGAGCCCGCAGTTCCGCCTTGCGACCGAGGCAGTTGTCCACCCACGCGTGCCAGTGATTGAGTTTTGGGAATTGAGGCAGCCCGGGCATGCGCAGGCCCTCGGTCATTTTTCCCTCGCGCCAGATTTTGAGTCGTCCGTCGGCTTCCAGTGTGAGCGTGCCGCCCTCGCAGACGACCACCGTCATGTTGCTCCCCTTGGTTTCCTCGGGAATCCGAAGCTGCGATGGCGTCGGCTTCTGGTCCGAATCGTAGAAATGGATCGGGAAGGTGCCGCCGGTGAACTTGTCGGAGCGGACCTGATAGGTGATGGTCGATTTGCACGGATTGACGTGGAATCGCTCGCTGGCGGCTTCGGCACAGGTGGTATTCACCGAGTATGCGGTGAGCAACTCGTCGTAGCTGAAAAAGATCACGTCGAGCACATGGCACCCCCAGTCGCCGAGTCCGTTGGTGCCGAAATCCCACCATGAGCGCCACTTGGCCGGTGCGATGGCATCGTGATAGGGCATACTGGCGCAGGGGCCGAGCCACAAATCCCAATCCAGATTGGCGGGGATGACCGGATTTTCGCGCAGCACCTTGGCGTAGTTGAAGTAGTCGTTGTTGCCGGGAGCGCCGGTCCAGGCATAGGCCTCGATGGCCTTGCCCAACTGACCCTGACGCAGGATTTCGATGGCAGCGCGGCGGCCGGGGTTCGCCATGCGCTGGTTGCCGAGCTGGGTGACGAGATCCGGCTTCGCTGTAATGGCGTGCTCCACCATCACGAGTTCCTCAAGTTGATGGACCAGCGGTTTCTGGCCATAGACGTGTTTGTCGTGCGCCATCGCGGTGAGCAGGATCGGCGCATGCGAATGATCTGGAACGGAAACGATCACAGCATCGAATTGATCGCCGTATTTTGAAAACGCCTCGCGGTAATCCCGGCAGGTGAAGGCATTTGGATGCTCGGCGGACGCTTGCGCCAGATAGTTGGAGTCCACATCGCAAAGGCCGGTGATTTCGACGTCCGGGTGGGAGGCTACCTGGCGGCGGTCACTCGCACCAATGGTGCCAATGACGCCGATGGAAAGGACGCGGAGTTTCCCATTGGGCGAGGCGGCGCGGGCGGGCGGCATGCCAAGTGCGGTGAGGGCAAGACCTGCTGCGGCCGAGGTGCTGAGGAAATGACGACGACTTAGGGTGGTGTTCATGTGTGTTTGCGATACGGGCGGGAGGAAATGGGTTCTTTCAGGGGAAATCAGGGCGAGTGACGTCCCCCGCCACCTGCTGTTGTGGGCGCATGAGGACGGGAATGACGCGACCGAGGTTAATTGGCCAACGCATTCCAGAAGACATTTTCGCCGGCTCCCTCTTTGTTGATTTTTTCCATGTCAGCGACGGTCACCGCGCTGACATGGCCGTCATAATACACCACCAATGCTTTGGTTTTGTTGGCATGGCGGAAGGACATCATGCTGTTTTCCGTTTTACCCTCCTTCTGGTTGTTCTTGTTTTTCCAGAGCACGGGATTTGAAGGACTGACTCCGATGTCGGTGCCGGTAGTGAAGCACGCTGTGCGGGATGGATTTTTGATATGATGCACTGAGAATGATTGGTTACTGCCTACTCCCGGCCATGGAGTGCCGGGCTGTCCGACGCCGGGCTGATTCGTTGTATTGTAGCCATAGCTGCCATACAAATTGTCATAACTATTCTTTTTTGCCCGCACAGTGATCGGATCCATCGCCGAAAGAGGAGCCTCCCACTCACGCCCTCCTGTCGGCTCGCCCCTCAAGTTTCTGAGGAATTTCCAGTTGGTGGTCCAATACGACTCACCCGGATATGATATGCCGGCGGCGATTTCATCAGCGGTGGGCCTCCGGGTATATGGGACGTATTTGCCATTGTTATCCGAAGCGTAAGCCGCATTGGCGATCATCAAATTCGCAATATTGCGCGTCGAGACAATCTGATCCCCCGAACTGCGCATCCGGGAAAATCCCAAGAACGACAACACCGCAAGGATGAGAATGATGGTAATGGAAACTAAAATTTCGGTCAAGGTGAACCCTTGGATCGATTGATTGTTTTTATTTGTAAACATTGAAACTTTCATGGTCTATATGTGGGGTTTTGTGTTGGTTTTGCAAGATCCGGGCGGATTGGCGTTAAGAAACTACAATGCGGTTGGCAAGCATATGATGCGTGAAGTCAGCATTACCAGGGTGCTCCTTGGAGGTGGAGGTTCTGGATTTCCGCGTCGCTCAGGGCGCGGGTGAAGAATTCGAACTCGTCCATGCTTCCATTGAGATTCCTGATTGGCCGGGGCTCTTCGGCCATGGGATAGCGGATGGGGCGGGATCCTGGATTCCAGTTGCCAAGCTCCGCCTTGCCAATGCGCACAGGCTGGGAGAATCGCACTGATTCGCGCGATGCCGGCGCTCCGTTCAGGTAATGGCGGACTTCCCGGGCCTGACTGTCATATACCACGGAGAGATGGATCCATTGGCCCAGCAACCCGGAGTTGATTGATTTGGAACTGTAAAAATCGGCATGCTGCCCGTCAGGCGGGCAAATTCCCAAGAGCACCCGGCCGTCGTGATAGACCTGCCAGTGAAGCGCTCCGGGAAAAAAGTCGTCGGTCATGAACAGGGAGCTGTAGAGCCGCTCCGTTCCATTGATGCGTACCCACGCGGCCAGAGTGACCGAGTCAAATTGACCTGGCACTGAAAGACGAACCCGATCACTGATCGAGGAGAAGGCAAAGGCGGACTTGCCGGGCCAACGGCCCGTGGTCCAACTGCCGCCCACGATCAAACCATCGGCGGTAGAAGGCGTGTGCCTTACCCGATTGTTCAAGGTGTTCTCCTGCGGGTTCTGCATGTCGAATCGGAATAGCAGGGATGGATCCTGATTGATGTTATCTCCGTCGCTGAGCCATCGCTGGTGCCGATCCCGGAAGTTGGCCTCCAGGCGATTCCGCAATCCTTTCGACCTGACAAATTGATCGGGGACGGATGTAAAGCTCCGCAACCTTCCACTTTCGTTCACCGTTTCCGCCTGGCCTTCATACAAACTCCGGACCTTGCCGTTTTCATTGTGCAATTCCACCTCGCCGGTGAAGACGTGGACCTCCATTTGATCGGAATCCACATCCATACCGAAGGAAGTTCCCAAATCTACCACATCCATGCGCGGAGTGTTGATTCGGAATCCCCGTGCCTGAGGCGGAACATCCGCGCTCAACCTGCCTGAGAGGCATTCCATTTCCATGGTGGAGACGAGTTTCAACTCCACCGGCCCTTGAAGAGTAACGCGAGCACCGCTGAAGAAATCGATTTGGAGGAATCCCTTCTGGAGCTTGATGATACCGGGGTCGAGTGTCGCCCCCACGTTGTAGGCGTGCCGGTGAGCTTCACTTTCGATCCCCACCGCCCCGGTCACCACTGCCACGGCTTTGGAAACAATTTCGACAGGGCTGGATGCAATGACGGTGTGTGGAGGTCGGGCAAGCGGGGCGACCGGCCGCGTGATGTGCCATGCCGCAAGCAGCAACGCCAAACTTGCGGCAACACCCATGAGCACCTGGTAGATCGAAGGGCGGCGGCGAAGCAAGGTCGATTCCACGCATTCATCCTGAAACATCAGTTCAATGTCCCGTGAGTCGTTCTCCACTTCCCCACCTTGTGCGACAAGAGAGAGCTCCACGAATCTATCACTGGTCCGTTGCTGGGCGAGTTCACGCAGTAGGTTATGAATCCGGGCATATTTCCAGAATGCCGCGCGTGCCTCGGCGGAGGATTCGAGACGAAGCTCAAACTGCTCCCGCTGCTGGGGAGTCAGAGTCTGGTCGAAATAGCGGCCTAGCAGCACATCCAGTCGGTGTTTGTCAAACATAGGTCTCCTTTCCGTTTCATTGGGCTTTGGCGAGTTTGGCATGCACGCAATCCCTCAGGAGCATCCGCGCCCGAGAGAGGGCGACATGCACCGAACCGGCGGTCCATCCGATCCGGTCCCCGATTTCCTTCAGGCTGTGGGATTGTTCATAGCGCATTTCCACGATGGCGCCGGCCTTGGGAGAGAGCCGTTCCATGCACTCTTTCAAGGCGGAGAGTTCCAATTGCCTGTCGCTCTCCCCGGGCATGGTGGAAATGAGGGAATCGACAATCTTGGGTGAGAGGATCTCGAAGGAGCGATATTTAGAGGCCCACGCCTCCTTGATTTTGAAGCGGGCGATGCTGGCCACCCACGCGGTGAAGTCGGTGCCCAGTTTGAAACTCGCCGCCCTGCGATTCACGGTGAGGAACGTCTCTTGAACGATGTCGTTTGCACCGTCGAAATCCGGCCACAGGGCAAGCACCAGCGAGCGCACGATCGGCAGATGATCGACAAACAAAGCCTGCACGGCAGCCAAGTGGGCGGCGGCGGCTTCTGCCTGCTTTTCGGCGGCGGTTTGCTTCTTCAACATGATCTCACTGTTCCTATGAGAGGGTCTGCCTGTTCCGTAGCAAAAAAGATTGTTTTTTTCGAAAAACAAACCTCCCTTTCCCGCGTATGCAGACCTCTGGTGAAGATGCGATTTTTCAATACGAATTTGGCCGGTTCAGCGGATTGTCACCATGGTTTCCGACAAGTTCGCAATCAGGAGGAGCCTTCCGGCACACAGTCGCATTTCACATTATAAACCACCCGCTTCCCATGATCCCCCGGCTGCTGCTGTTGCTCATCCCCGTCTCGTTTCTTACATTGGCCTTCGTGAATGCCGCCCCCGGGCCAGCCATCATCAACGGCAATTTTTCCGAAAAGTCCACCAATGGAAACGTGCCGGGCTGGCGTCTGAGCGCGGGGGCGACGGTGGAAAACGATGATCGCAAGGCGCTGGTCCTACGCAGCACCACCCCCGGCTCGGCCAGTGCCAGCCAGGATCTCGTGTGCGCCCCGGAGTGGGGCGTGCTGCGCTTCCGCTACCGGGTTTCCGTGCCTGCGATCACTCCGGGCTCCGCGAGCTGGCACAATGCCCGCATCGCGCTGTCAATCGCCGATGGCGGGGGCGGCGTGACCCACACGGTGGCGGGCGAATGGTCGGCCCCCACCGCCGGGTGGATCTCCGGGGAAAAGCTGGTGAATCTGCCAGCGGGCACCCAGCGGATCGGCATCAGTCCGGCGATTTTCAATGCCAGCGGGGAAATGCGCGTAGCCGAGCTGCAAGTGGAGCTTGCGGCGCGGCGGGGCGAGGGAATGGATGCGCCGCCCGCGCAAGGAGAACGGCCCATATGGGGAAAAGAACCCGTGGAAAAACACGGCCCACATCGCGAAATCGTCTGCCTCAACGGACTCTGGCGTTTCATGCCCGCCGCAGGCCCGGCGGTGTCCAAGCCGCCAAAAGCCGGCTGGGGATGGTTGCGCGTGCCAGGGAGTTGGCGCTCCGGCCCGCTGCCTGCCCCCACACGGGGGGGCGGTCCCATGTGGGAAGGATTTAATGGTGAATCTCCCGCCGCGTGGTATCAGCGCAGCCTTTCGATTCCGGCCAACTGGTCCGGTCGCGCGATCATTTTGGATCTGCGCCGCATCAGCACAGATGCCCTTGTGTTGATCGATGGCCGGGAGGCCGGATCCGTTTCCTGGCCAGGCGGCGAGGTGGATCTGACGAACTCGGTGCGCCCCGGGCAAACCCACAACCTGTCGATCAAAGTGGTCGCCACCGCGAATCAGCAGGAAGTCACCCGCATCATGGGCACCGGAGAAGGCCAGGCGGTGCAGGAAAAAATGTTTCTTCAGACCCGCGGCATCATCGGCGATGTCCTGCTGGTCAAGCGGCCCAAAGGTGCGCGTCTCACTGGCTGCGCCGTCCAAACCACCGTCAAACCTCCTTCCGCTGATGGCAAGATCCCCGCACAAGGGGACACCTTCACCCTCGTAGTGGACTACACCGGCCTACCCTCTGCCGGAGAACTCACCCTATCCGCCGTGGCCCGCGACACGCGCGGGGCCGAGGCCCGGCGATTCACCGCAAAAGTCCGCGCCTCCGCAGGGGATGGCAGCGTCAGCGCATCATGGAAGTGGGACAACCCGGCGCTTTGGGACATCCAGCAGCCCAATCTTTACACGCTCGATCTCGTCCTCCAGGGAGCCGGCGTCAACGACAGCCTGCGCGAAACCTTTGGTTTCCGGGAGTTCCGCATCGACGGTAAAAAATTCCTGCTCAACGGCGCGGAAATCCGCCTCCGCCCGGCTCCCATCCACGCCGAAAACTCCATCGGTGGCGTGCCCGAGCTCATGGACAACGCGCTCGATGGCCTGCGCTGGGCCGGCTTCAACACCACCGAACTCTGGCCGTGGGATCGCGATGAACGGGGTACTTGGGAATTTGATGATCTCTGGTGCCAGGAGGCCGACCGCCGCGGATTTTTGATGATTGTTCCAGCGCTCGCCTATCCTTCGGGTCTGGATGACGCCTGGAACAACCCCGCCACCGGACCGCCATGGGCCAAAAAAATGGCTCCCCTACTCAAGCGCCTGCGCAATCACCCGTCCGCCATCATGTGGGTCACGGGCACCAACCGATTCGGAAACGGACAGGATCAAAACCCCGTCAATATCGGCAGCCGCACCCGTGCCTGGACCAACCACAACTCCTGGCGGCACGGCGCCGAGGGGGGACTCAAGGCGATGCGCTGGATCAAGGAAGTCGATCCCACCCGCCCGGTCTTCATGCACGCCGGAGGACCGGTGGGAGATGTTTACACCTCAAACAACTATCTCTGCCTGATCCCGCTGCAGGAACGCGAGGAATGGCTTTCCCGGTGGGCGCAGGATGGCGACATGCCGGTGATGATGGTCGAGTTCGGCACACCTCTTTACACCACCTTCCACCGCGGCCGCCGCGGCTACGGCCAGGCCAGCACCAGCGAGCCGCTCTACACCGAGTTTTGCGCCATCTATCAGGGCGCGGAGGCCTATCGCCTCGAAAGCCCCGCCTATCGGGCGACGGTTTCATCCACCTTCGAGAAAGACATGCTTTGGAAAAGCTGGCACTCCATTCCGATCCCCGAAATGCATGAGGGCTTCAACCAATTGCAGGCACTGTTCCAGCGCAACACCTGGCGTTCCTGGCGCACCTGGGGCATCACCGGTGGCATGATCCCTTGGAGCAACGGCCACGGTTGGTCGCGCGGCACGGAAGGAGGGAGTGCCGGAGAAACACCTCCGCCCCTCGATGCCCTGCCTGCATTCAAACCCGGTCAGCGCGGCGCGTGGAAACCGGAAGCTCCGCGCAACCTGACACGCTACTTCCGCCCCGAAGGCATGCCGCTCAATGCCGCCGGCAAGGCGCTCGTCGCCTCCAATCAGGAAACCCTCGCCTGGCTCGCCGGTGCCCCGGATTTCGTGGATAAAACCCATCACGTCCGCGCCGGAGCATCCTTAAACAAACAGGCGGTCATCATCAATGACAGCCGCAACCCGCTCAAGTGGTCGCTCACCTGCCACGCGGAACTCGATGGCGTCACGCTCATCCAGGGCGAGGACGAAGGCGAAATCGGTCCCGCGTCCACCTCCTTCCTGCCACTGATCGTGAAGATTCCCGACACCTTGAAGCAGGACCGGACCGACGGAGTCATCCATCTCACCTGCACCATCGGGGATGCCAAACATGAGGACAGTTTTCCCTTCACCGCGTTTCGCGCCAACACCGGCAGCGCCACGCCGCCGACGCCGGTTTCATTGTTAGATCCTCTCGGGGAAACAAAAAAGCTGCTGGAGTCGCTCAATCTTCCCACAGTGGAGTGGGATCAAAAAACCACCACAAACCTCGTGGTGATCGGACGCAACGCCTTTGCCAAAGGCGGCGTGAATCCCGACATCGTCCGCGATCACCTCAACAGCGGCGGCCGCGCGCTAATGATGGCCCAGGATCCCCAATGGCTGCGCGATCATGTGGGCCTGCGAGTCGCCAACCATCTCTCACGCCGCGCTTTTCCCGTGATCTCTTCACACCCCGCACTTGCAGGCCTCGACGCGCAGGCATTCCGCGATTGGGCCGGAGAAAGCAGCTTGGTTCCACCCATCGACGCCGCCAACGACCAGATCAACACGGCTCCCCACGGTTGGCGCTGGGGTGCCCGCCACGTCGTCAGCAGCGCCCCTATCGAAATCCCCCACCGTGCCGGCTGGCGGCCCATTCTTGCATGCGAGTTCGATGGTGCATACACGCCGCTTGCCGAAATCCCCATCGCACGCGGTGTGCTCACCCTCTGCACGCTCGATCTGGAAGACCACGCCTCCGCAGATCCGGCAGCAGAGCGCGTCGCCCGCGCCGTTTTCTCCGCAGCCGCCAGCGCCAAACCCGAAGCCCGCCAGTCCGCCATCTATCTCGGCGGCGATGCCGGAATCTCCCTGCTTCACGCATCCGGCATCACCGGAAAACGTGGCACGGCCCTGCCGGAAAACGGCGTCGTCATCATCGGTCCGGATTACAAGGTCACTGATGCGGCGCTCGATGCCTTCCTGCGCCGTGGCGGCCGCGCCCTAATCCTGCCGCGCGCCGCCACAGACGCCCCGCTCGGTGTGCAACTCTCCATGATCCTCCGCCATCCGGGGTCCATCGACGTCCCCGCATGGCCGAGCTGCCGCGGCATCTGGCCGGGCGAACTCCGCCGCCGGGTGGACGCTCCGGCATGGACCATCACCAGCGGGGCGGACGCCATCGGCGCGGACGGCCTGCTGGCCGAAGTCCGCCGCGGATCCGGAGTGGCCGTCTATTTCCAACTCGATGCCACCGAACTGGAAGCCGACCGCCAGCACTACAACCGTTACACCCGCTGGCGCTGGACACGCGCACTCACCCAGATCGCCTCCAATCTGGGCATTCTCTGCCTCGGCGATTTCCAAATCCTCCGCCCTGCCCAGGAACCGCTCTATCACCCGGATTTCCTCACGGACTTCCCACAAGGTGATGATCCCTACCGCTACTACCGCTGGTAAAGCGTGAACGGCGATTTCACGCATGAACCCCGGCATCTTCGCCGGCCAGGCAGGATTTTTGTGATGATCGAAAGGCGCACCGTCTCACAAGCCCGCGCCCGATGGCCCCAATGAATCATCACTTTCCGTGAGCCTTGATGAATTCAATGTTCGTGCGGACCTGCGGCACGCTGTTTTTCCAATCGTTTTCGTGCTCGATAAAAACAGGTCCATGAAACGCCTGCTGTTTAAGTTCCTCAAGGCAGGCGGCGGCATCCACCACACCGGTTCCGGCGACAACCACCGGCGCGTTGCCGGTAGCGGCCTTGTCCTTGAAATGCACGCTGATCACACGCCCCTTGAGAATGCGAAGACACTCAGTGGGCTTCAGGTTCGAGGTACACCAGTGGCCGAGATCGGCGCAGGCTCCTAGACGCATGTCGCGGCTTTCCACCACGCCTAGAATGTAGAGCGGATTCCAGACCTTGTATTCGGGCCTGCTCATCGAACCGCCGTGTTCGTGAAAGGCAACCTTGATGTCAAATTCCTTCGCTGCCGCCTCCCACGCCGCCACTTGCTCCGTGGATTCCGTGCAAACTGTGTAAAAATCCATCTTTTTTGCAAATTCCATGATGGAACGGACATCCTCGGCACTTTTGGCCGCAACCACACCATAACTCACCGGACGCACTCCGAGACGGTAACATTCCGCCCTGAGTTCCGCCAGCGCGTCCGCAGACATCGTATGATGCACTTTGGCCTCGGAGCCGGCCTTAAGAACCTGACCTGGATAAAACTCAATCACATTGCCACCAGCCTCCTTGGTCTTGGCGATCGCCTCAAAGGCGGAGAATTCCTTGAATGTGTAGGCTTGGCAACCGACGAGCCAGCCGTTTTGCTGGAGGTTTTGCGGAATGGGCTCCGCGTGGAGACTGGCGGCAAGAGCCAGGGAGAGCAAGACGGCTTGGTGCATGGTTTTCATGGATTTGGACGGTGATGATGGTGATGGTGATGATGATGATGATGATGAGTGTGGAAGCCTGAGTGCGAATTCACAGTAAAACGAAAACTCCCTTTCCTTCATATGGTGATTTCCATGAAAACCGTAGCAGTTTCATTTCAGGGCGACTCAATAACGCGCACAAGATGTGTGATGGGATAAACCGGGAAGGAATGGGCGCGGTTTTCATCAGTGGATTGTTAGATCGATGACTCAGGCCACGTTACGGCTGGGTGATTTTGAGGCGCATGAACCGGCTTCCTCCACCCGCCATCGGGGCGGAGTCTCGCACGGTGATGGTGCGTAGTCCACCGTTGAGCGTGCTGCCGGTTTCCACCAGGCCGCTGGCGCTCCAGGCTCCGGGTGTGAGATCGGAGCCGGCCTCCACGCTGTAGCTGATGCCGCCCGGCGCGGGTTCGGGCCGGATGTAGGTGAAACTCAGGTAGTCGTCGCCCGCGTCAGCGGCGGTTCCGTAACTCAGGCGTCCGCCGTTTCCGCTGACCGTGGGCGTTAGACCGAGC
>JAUYNL010000011.1 GCA_030696085.1 Luteolibacter sp. | reverse complement strand
ACCGACCAGTTGACCCGGTGGATGGGAGTGGCGCTGCTGCGGGCCCAGGAGGGCTTCCGGCGGGTCAGGGGACACAAGGAGCTGGGGCAACTGGCCACCGCGCTGGGACGGGCCGGTTCCGCCGCCTCGTCGCTCCGCTCCTCGTCGGCTCCACCGTCCCGTCCCAGCGCGGGAGAACCTTCGGAGCTTGCAAGTGAGATCGGATTCTCCTATCGAATGTCCATCAGCCAGACCGCTGAGATTCTAACGATTTAACGGAAAGAAAAATTTCCCCGACAAAAAAGCCGTCCCCGGAATTTACCGGCGACGGCTGGTTGGAACTTACTGTTGGTTGGATTTACTCGCTCAGTGGAACGATGAACATGCACTCCTTGCCTTCGGCATTCACCATCGTGATCTTCGAGGTGATGGATTCCTTACCTGGAGGGCCTACGCGTTTGATGGTGGCTTTCTTCTTGCAGCTGTCGCAATGAACCGTGCCACCATCATGGCAGAGTTTTTCCGCCTCCTGATCATCGGCGGCTTCTTTGACCGTCACCGATTCGCATTCCTTACATACGAGAGCGTAACGACTCCCCTTCTTGATTTTTTGGATTTCCTCTTGTGTTGAGGCTTTTTTGAAGGTTCCAAGACCCTTGCCCGGAGGCGCGGCGGAAACAGTGGTGACCAAGCTGGCGGTGATTGCAGCAAGGATCAGTGTTCTGAGTGTTGTTTTCATATTGGTTCGGTTTGGTTTTTGCCGCCGATCGTCAATCCGAGCAGTGTGCTCCATTCGACAAATACCTGCGGCTTGATGGGTGATAAACCGCAAGGACATCAAACCCTGATGAAATTCATGGGTCGGGATGTACTCTGGCGAAATGCCCGTTTGAAATCTACCGTTCGCCACGGTCTGACGTGAATGGGGTGAAACCCTACCCGATAGTGACGAGCGGATTCGATGCAAAACATGCGGCAACCCGGAGCTGACCTGCTAATGTCTCGGCTCAGACACCTCGTGACGGGACGGCATCGCCCGTTGCCGGGAGATGGACTCTTCAGATAAAGTGCATTGGACGCAAGCCATACGGCAGCGTAATAATCAGGCTTCTTCTGGAACGTCTCCAGGCAGAGCGGGCAGCAGAGAGCATACATGCGGTCATCATGACGAAGCCGGGAATACCCGCTGATGCCACGGGCAGGCTTGCCGCAGACTACGCAGAAGTCCTCGGAAGATTCGGAGGTGATGGGATCGCTCATGGGAGGGCTTAATTTTAGGATTGACGATGAAATGGACGGAATTACGCGGTGGATTCGGTTCGAGAATTAGAAATGAAGGTCCGCTGGTCTGTCCTTAGGATTTGCCGTGTGCGGTGGATTCGGGTTTCCACGGTATGTATGGCGTAACAATGTTCTCTGTGCTGTCCGCACCATTGTTCCATCATGTTTACAAAAACGCCCGGCGGCGGCAGCCTCCGGGCGTTGTTCCGTCTCTGCAAATGCAGAGTTCAGCGGGTGCAACGGTAGCCTTTGCCCGGAGGACCTACGTTTCTCATGGCTTTGTGTTCCACCGGAGTGCTGCTGGTGGTGGATTTTCCGCCGGAAAATGCCGGTCCCATGCGTTTGCTCGCAGGAGCTGCCGAGGCCGAGGCGGCGAGAACGATGGACAGGGCGAAGGCGAACAGACTGGCAATACGTGTCGTTTTCATAATGTGGATTTTGGTTGTTGGCGGTGTTCCCGTTTGGATGGGTCCTCTTGGTGATTGAACACCGTCTTCATCGGGTAGTAAACCTGTCCTTGCGCAAACCCTTGGGGGAATTTGATTTTGTTTTGAACTTGGCGGATTTCCTGTTCGGGTTTGCCATTGCACGGAAAATACGGGATTAAGCGGAAGTGCGGAGCTTGTGGCATGACGCGCCATCCGAAGCAAACCATCACCCTCATGAATGGAAGTGAACCCATAGCTGGAACATTGCTTTGGATACGGATTCGCAGGGCTCTTTCCGAGTTTGTGACTTCCGAATCCGGAGGCATGGCCAAGTGGCTTTTCGCGCTGTTGATTGCCTGCATGTTGTCCATCAACGCCCTCAACGTTGTGAACAGCTACGTGGGCCGGGATTTCATCTCCTCGGTGGAGTCGCGAGACATGCCGCGCTTTATGTGGGTCTCGCTGGTGTATGTGTTGGTGTTCGGCGTCTGCACCGTGGTGGCGGTGTTCTATCGATTTGTCGAGGAGCGACTGGCGCTGCTCTGGCGCGAGTGGCAGACGCGGCGACTGCTCGGTCGCTACCTGGCGAACCGTGCGTATCTGCGGCTTGCTTCCGGCGGCGAGGTGGGAAATCCGGACCAACGCATCGCCGAGGATGTGAGGAACTTCGCGGTCTTCTCTCTATCGATTTTCCTAATGACTCTGAACGCTGTTTTCACGGTCATTGCGTTTTCCGGCGTGATGTGGTCGATCAGTCCGTGGCTGTTCGTCGGCGGGGTGGTTTACGGTGCGCTGGGAACCCTGGTGACGATTCTTCTGGGGAGTCGGCTGGTAGGTTTGAACAGTCGGCAATCGGACAAGGAGGCGGTGTTTCGCTCCGAGTTGCTCCAAGTGCGTGAAAACGCCGAGGTCATGGCCTTGCTCCACCGTGAGGGCCAGACCGCAGAACGATTGTCCGATCGTTTCGACGAAATCGTGGCGAATGCCCAAAGGGTGATCTCAGTGAACCGCAACGTCTCGTTCTTCACCACCGGCTATAACTATCTGATACCCGTCATCCCCGTTTTTGTGGTGGCCCACCTGTTCATGTGGGGGCAGGTCGAGTTCGGCGTGATCACCCAGTCTTCGATGGCCTTCGCGCAGCTCATGGGGGCCTTCTCGCTGATCATCACACAGTTTCAATCCCTCTCGTCCTATGCCGCCGTC
This sequence comes from Luteolibacter sp., assembly GCA_030696085.1. Classification (GTDB taxonomy): domain Bacteria; phylum Verrucomicrobiota; class Verrucomicrobiia; order Verrucomicrobiales; family Akkermansiaceae; genus Luteolibacter. The sequence goes on along the minus strand of JAUYNL010000011.1, from coordinate 14,119 downwards.
GCCAATCGCATCCGCGTACTAAGTGAGGCGCTCGACATCGCAGCCGCGGTTAGGGACGGTCCGATCCGCCTGCTGCCGGACGAGAAGCGACTCGTTTGTGAAAATCTCAGCCTGAAGACTCCGGACGGCCGGAGTCTGGTTCAAAACCTCACCTTAGAGGTGCCGACTGGTTCCCGCCTTCTGGTCCGGACCGAGGACCACCGCGCCGGCCGGGTGTTTTTTCGAGCACTTGCTGGCTTGGGTGCCAATGGCGAGGGGCTGATTCGCCGACCGCAGGCTACCCAGTTCTTGGCGGAAAGCCCGTATTTGCCGGAAAGTTCGCTTCGATGCCTGTTGTCCTCCGACGGACAATCCTTTTCCACCACAATCGCGGAGATGGAGGAAGCGCTAGAGACCTTAGGCCTTTCGAACATGTCCTTACGCTGCGGTGGCTGGGAACAGGCCCGGCCATGGAATGAGGAACTCTCCTTGGATGAGCAAGCCCTGCTGGCCGTGGCCCGGGCACTGCTGGCAAAGCCCGTGATGGTTGTAATCGATCACCCCAGCGCAACGCTGGATCGTAATCAGCAGCGGCAAGTGGTAGCTGCACTGGCGGCCCGTGGCATCGGCTGCGTTTCTCTCGGCCGTGACGATAGCGAGGTCGCGCCCTTTGATCTGGTCCTGCGCATTACCAAGGATGGGGCGTGGTTTTGGGAGGAATCACCGGACTAACACCTAGAACCGGAAGCCAAGTCCCAGCCCCATGCCTTCGCCGGAGTGATATTGGGCCACCAGCGAGAAATGCCCGCTCAGCTCGTAGTCCAGTCCCGTCGTCCACGCCCACTGCGTGCCAGTGTCGTAGTGCACCGCGCTGAACCACTCCAACCGCTTCATCAGGTGATAGGACTTCGCAAGTCCCACGCGGAGATCACCCATGCCATCCACCTGCCACGAGGAGCGGAACCCGCCGGGAATCCACAACTCGACTCCGGCGAAGGCCCGGTCCGTGGTTCCTTCCTCATTGGCGAAACGCCAGCCAACCACCGTGGTTAGACTCTTGTTGAAATTGTGCTTCCAGCCCGCATCCACCTCGTAAGTGTAAACGTGATTGTGTCCCTCGGCGATGTTGTGGTCGATGCCGATGTCCCATGTGCTGAAGAACTCATCACGCGTGTCTGTGAGTGTGAGAAATCCCATGGCCATCTGGTTTTGCAGCGAGGCGAAGTTCTCGAGCTGGAAAGGAACTTCGGCTTGGAGAATTCCATCCTTGGCAGAACTAGGCGGAGTGTCCGCCGGGAGACGGATTGCCACGGTCTTGCCGTCCGCTCCCATCACCGGCCGCACCTGAAGCGGAAGCAATGTAAAGCCGCGAGCAGATGCCGGGGAGGCGAGAAAAACGATCAGGACAGTTTCGGCAACCGTCAGCGGAAAAGCCCGCGCCCGCCAACGCGGGACGCGGACCCCTTGACCGTGCCGGATACGCCATGAGGGAAACAAGACGAGGAACCGCATGGCTTTGATCCCGTCAGTGGCAACTCCCCGAGGCGTGGCCGGTGTGCTCGGAAACACCCGCTCCCGTGGTGTCGCCGGAAGAGCAGGAACTCAGTGAAAAGGTGAAGACAAGTGCCGCGACAGCGGCGCAGATGCTGATGGTTCTGATTATCATGGTTTTGGTTCAATTAAATATCGTGGCCTCCCCCCGGTAAAGGAATCGGGAAGAAAGGCCAGATGATGGACGGTTATTACCCGTCCGAGTCCCAGACCCTTGAAAAATGTGAGGCGGCGTCCCATCTTGGTCCTGTTCTGGAGAAATATGGGAGAGCACCCAGCCGAGCACTAGAACGCCTGAAAGCGTCAAGAAGATCGGAATATGATTCGTCCGCAGATGGAGATGAGGCAATACATTCCCTATTGGGTTTGATGCCCCCGAAGCTTACTTCGTCTGAATCCAATAAAGACTCTGAAATGCCTCGGGGCTTACCCCAGGGTTCTTTACTTGTTTTCGGAGGATTTCGCGATGAAAGCGCATTCCTTGCCGTCCTTATTCACGTAGGTCACCACGGTATGGGTGCCCGCTTGGTTGCGCTCGGTCTTCCTCACCACCTTGGTCTGCATCTTGCAGGACGGGCAGGTGACGGTGGAGCCCACCTTGCAGTAGCTCATGGCTTGGTCATGGGACTTGATAGACACGTCCGAGGGTGTCTTGCACTCCGTGCAGACATAAGTCACGGATTGTCCCGCTTGCAATTCCTTGAACTGAGGTTCCGTGCCAAGTGACTTCCAATACTGGATCCCAGGGCCGGCACTGGCGAGGGTGGCGAGAGCTCCGAATGCAGCGGTCGCTGTCAGTGCGCGGATGGTGGTTGATATGGTTTTCATGGTTTTTGAGCGTTGGTGGTTTGATCGCGGGTGACACATGGCGGATGCTTGTAATGTCGGATAGCCCGCGGAGTAATCGGTAACACACCATGAATTCAGCAAACCCTTGGGAAAACCAATTGGCAGAATTTATCGGATTGTTCGTCCGAAAAAATCCGCGAGTGTGTCTGTGATCGTGGAATGGACTTCGGCTGCGGGTCGTTTGCCGGCACGGGCGAGGCGTGGTATGCGGCAGTGAAAGATCTTGTCGCAGAAGGATGCGTGATTGGTGCCCTTGATGATGGTTCGCTGCCGTCCGGTTTGATGAAGAGCCTGCCGGATCCGTGCTTCCGCTTGGCGGGTGAGTGTTTGGCCCGCATTTTCATCCGGAGAGGGGCTTTCTAATAGCCAGGTGGGCATTTCCCCGTCGAAAAAATGGAAGGATCCGCACGGTTCGTCGTCGAAGAGATACAAGCCGTCCTCATTGGCTCCGGCGACGAAAGCAGGATCGTGCGCACAGAGGCGTAGGGCGCAGGTACCGCCGAACGAATAGCCGAACACGCCCATTCGTTCGAAATTCAGGTGCCCCGAAAGCGGTGGCACTATGCCATTCTTGAGTGCGGCTTTGACACGAGCGATGTCTGTAAGCCGCCGATCAAGGCAGTCATCCGCCAGTTTCAAGAAGGAGGCTACGGATGATTCCGATGAGAGATCGGGATGGTTTGGCAGTTGGGTTGCGACTACATGACCATCGGCATAGCGCACGCGAGCTGCCTGCCCTGGGTGGTCCACTGCGATCACGACGTAGCCACGGCTCGCGAGATTCTCGACTTGGGCGACGTTTTCCGAACGGTGGCCGGTCCACGAATGCTCGTAGAGTAGCAAGGGCCGCATCCCGCCGGTCACGGCGACTCCGGCACGCGCCCGTGATCGCGCCGATCCGATGCGTTGCCATGGGAAACTAGCTGCCAGGTCGGAATCGGGCAGCCAAGGCGTGGCCGATCCACCAGTGGCATCATCAGTGGGATACCAGACCTGCGTGACGAGCGGCGGAGCGTCTCCGGCGGCGGGGATTTCAAAAGTCAGCGTGCCCACCGCGTGTGGCCCCGGCAGCGGTGGCGGCGAGGGGACGGGAAACAGGAACTCATACAACAGAGCGACTCCGAAGATGGCCGTGGCGGCGGTGACCATCACCAGCCTTAGCCACTTGTTTCCCGGGAGCACCCTCATTCTCGCAGGCCCTTGAGTTGATCCTTGAGAATTTGCCGTGCGCGGTAGATGCGGGTTTCCACCGCCTTGGTCGAGCAGCCGAGGATGCCTGCGATGTCCGCATATCCCATATCCTCATACACAAACAAGGTAAGTGCTTCACGCAGATCCAGAGGCAGTGCCAACACTGCGCGGTTTACAGTGTCCGCGATATCATTGCCAACGGCCGTCCCATCGGGAGCGCGAGATGGATCGGCAGGCTCGGGGAAAGTGGCATCGCCACTCGCATCGGAATCATCCATTGACACCGTCGGATGGCGGCGGAGCCAGCGGGCGTGATTGCGCCCGAGATTCGCCGCAATCGCAAACAGCCACGTGCTGAATGTGCCGGAAGGCTTGTAGCGTCCGCGTGCCTGGTAGAGTTTCACGAATGTTTCTTGGGCCAGATCTTCCGCGACATCGCGGCGTCCGGTCATGCGGTAAAGAAACGAAATCACGCGGTCACCCCATCGCCGCATCAGGACATCAAGCACCTCGTCCTCGCCTCTCGTGAGGCGGATCATCAGTTCGGAATCCGTGACATCCATAGCTTGTAAGAGATGATCGAATCAATGCTGTGAATGAGGACCACCCGTGGAACCCAGCGCGGCGGGAAGCACCGTCTTGAGGTATCGTCCAGCTTGTTCCTCGCTCATTAGCGCGGCGGTCTGGTAGAGATGCTCAAGCATCTTCATCTTGCAATCACTCCGGACCTGTTCGTACTGCGCGATGGCTTGCTGAAGCTCGGAGTCCGTGGAGCGGTTCTTCAGCGCGACCGCTTCGAGGCGCGCGCGGCTATCATCGATACGGCGGCACATTTCCTCGCACACCGGGCGATAGGCATCGTGCAGTTCGGCGACTTCGGAAAACTGTGCGTCGGACAGTGCCAGCTCGGTTTTTAGCCAAGCTAGTTCTGGCAAATGATCCAACAAGGTGTTGCTGTTGGAGGTGGTGCAATGTTTGCGAGTGATGCCAAAGGCAGCAAACCCCGCAAGCAGAGCCAAGATCAGAATGGCGAGCGGCTTTTTCATCAGCGTGTGGTTTGGACGAAGGGACTGATCGACTGCACATAGGCAGAATCATCGGAGACATCGGACTTGCCGGGCATCACGCCCAAAAGGACGCCGGCCAGCACAGCCGCCGCACAAGTGGCGGCTGCAACCGGGGGCAAGGCGAAGCTCTCGATCAAGCGGCTGAAAAATCGGCGGAATGCAGGCTTCCAGCCAGTTGCTTCCGAGGTCTCGATGCGCAACCATACTTCCCTGCGGAAGCCGGTTGGCATACTTAAACCCGGATCGCTCGCTTTGAGCAATTGATCCAATTCTGAGTCTTTCATGGCGGTGGATGGGGTTGGGATTTGTGACGGATTGCAACGTCTTCCTGAAGGTGAAACACCGAACCCGGAGTAAACCCTTGGGGAAAATGCTCGGTGACTTTCGGCACCGGGCAATTCGGGGCCGGCATGCCTGGGGGGCACTGCTGGCTGGTATTTTCCCCACTATCTGGCGGTGAGACCGGACGAACGAACCATTCGTTTTCCAGGATGGCCGGTTCGTTTGAGGGCCTTGTGTTGTGCGGATGACGTGGTGCAACCTTGGGCAGTGGGTTTGTGTGAACGGTCACCGATCGGTCCTTTGCCCGGAGGAGATGCGGACAATGTCCCGGCGAGGATGATCGAGAACGCTGACACAATCGCAGTCACTTTTCTTGTTGTTTTCATGGATTTTGTTCTTTCGTTTTCTTTTGGCTGTCTGCCCCCCACCGGGGAAATCCCGATGGAACAATGGGCAGACGAGAGGGTTACTGGTGGCTTCATTCGTCACAGGTGCAGGCATATTCCGGGTTGCTACATCCGGCGCAGGTGTTGAGGTCGAGTTTGATCCGGAAGTTCTTGGGCTTGGCGTCAGCACCGGCCTTCAACTGAACGACGACGGTGTAGTGTTCGCCTGCGGGTAGCGGGGCTTTTGAAACGAGAAGATCGCCCTTCTTTTCGAACTCCAGCTTCACCTTGCCGCTGGGGGCCTCGGCGGTGGCGGTGACGATATGATCGGTCGCTGGTTTGGATTTCATTTCAGCATCATAGAAGGCGATGCTGACGGTCCGGTCCTTCTCAACGAAGAATTCGGCCTTGTCTTTTTCCACTTCCAGCAGGCGACCTTTGCGGGGGCCTGCCTTGATGGTGGCATCAGCGAGGGCACTTCCGGTGAAGGCAAGAAACAGAGTGGCGGTTAGAATACGGCGGATGGTTTTCATGGTTCGGTTCTTGGTTTGGTTTTTCTTTCAAGCCACTCGTAGAGCAACGGCACCACGAGCAGAGTGAGGAAAGTGGACGTGACGATGCCGCCGATCACGACAGTGGCAATCGGACGCTGGACTTCGGCTCCCGCTCCCGTGGCGATGGCCATGGGCAGGAAGCCCAGCGAAGCGACAAGGGCGGTCATCAACTTGGGGCGAAGGCGAGTCAACGTGCCCTCGACCACGGCATCCCGGAGTGATTTGCCTTCTTCGCGGAGTTGGTTGATGAAGGAAATGAGCATGATGCCGTTGAGCACCGCGATGCCGCTGAGTGCGATGAATCCGACGGCGGCGGAGATCGTGAACGGCATGGAGCGCAACCATAGCGCGAAGATGCCGCCGGTGACGGCAAGCGGCACGCAGAGGAAGATCAGTGCGGCTTGGCGGAGCGAATTGAAGCTGAGGAAGATCAGCACGAAGATGAGTGCCAGTGCCAGAGGCACCACAACCGTGAGACGTTGCTTGGCTTCTTGGAGGTTCTTGAACTGACCGCCGAACTCGAAGTAGTAGCCGTTGGGGAATTTGACTTTTTCATGGAGGGCTTTGGTTGCCTCGGCGACAAAACCCGCCGTGTCCCTGTCCCGCACGTTGATCAGCACCGAAACACGGCGCTGGGTGTCCTCCCGGGCGATTTGGTTCACCTGATCGACGAGCTTCACTTTGGCAATCTGGCCAAGCGCGAGCATCATGCCATCCTCGGTGCCGAGCGGCAGCCGTTCCATCGCGGCAAGATCCGCCCGGCGGTCTTCGGCGAGACGAACAATGATGGGAGTGCGTTGGTTGCCTTCGATCATGATGCCTGCCTCACCACCGGCGAGCGCGGTTTCTATCAGACGATTGAGATCGTCCGAGTGGACGTTGAACTTCTGCATCGCCTCGCGGTCGGGCTGGATCTCGATCATGGGCACCTTGCCGATGGAATCGAACTCGGTTTCCTGGCCTCCCCGGATGCCGTTGAGCACGGTCCGCACTTCACCGGCGAGCCGTTCGAGTTCATCGTAGTTCTCGCCATAGATTTTGCACATCAGGTCAGCGCGGGCACCGGCCATGATTTCGTTGAACCGCATTTGGATCGGTTGGGAAAGCAGGACGTTTTGTCCGGGCACCTGTTCCAGCAGGCGGCGGCGCATGAGGTCGCCGAGGTCTTCCTTGCTGATGGTCTTGCCATCGACCTGCCGCCATTTCTCCTTGGGATGAAGCATGAGGTAGGTATCGGAAACATTCGGCCCCATGGGATCGGAGGCGATTTCCGCTGTGCCGATGCGTGAGAAAATGTCGCGAATCTCAGGGAAATCACGTCGCAGGATTTCCTCGGAGTGTTTCTGTAAATCCACGGAGGCGGCAAGTCCGGCACTGCTGCTGCGGATGAGTTGCACGGTGAAGTCGCCTTCATCAAGCTGGGGGATGAACTCGGAGCCAAGTCTTGAGAAGATGACGAGCGAAAGACCGAAAAGACCGAACATCGGTAGAATGATCAACCAGCGGTAGCGCAGGCCGAAGTTCAGCAGTGGCGAATAAATGCGCTTGGTGAGCGTGACGAGCCAGTTGTCCTTTTCACGGATGTTGCCACCCAACAGATAGGAGCACAGCACCGGCATTAGTGTAAGAGCAAGAATCAGGGAACCGCCAAGCGCGAGCATGACAACCACCGCCATGGGTTTGAACATTTTGCCCTCGATGCCCTGGAGCGCTAGGATGGGCAGATAGACAACGGTGATGATCAGCACCCCGAAGAACATCGGATTGGCCACTTCCTTGGCGGAACGCAGGACTTCCCGCGTGCGCTCTTCAGCGGTGAGCCGCCGGCCCAGGGCATGCTGTCGTTCTCCCAAGTGACGGACGATATTTTCAACCATCACCACCGCACCGTCGATGATCAGGCCGAAGTCCACGGCACCGAGGCTCATCAGGTTTCCTGATAGACCCATTTCAACCATGCCGATCATGGCGAAAAGCATGGAAAGCGGAATGACCAAGGCGACGATGAATGCGGCGCGGATGTTGCCAAGAAGGAGGAAGAGCACCACGACCACAAGAATCGCACCCTCGAAGAGGTTTTTCTCCACCGTGTGAATGGTGCGGTTGACGAGGTCGCTCCGGTCATAAAGCGCCTTGATGCTGACGCCGACGGGCAGCTTTTCCTGAATCTGATCAAGTTTCGCGCGGACGGATTGGGCGACAAGCCGGGTGTTGTCCCCGGCAAGCATGATCGCCGCGCCCACGAGCGCTTCTTCGCCCTCATGAGTGCTCGCGCCAGTGCGGTAGGAAGATCCGATCCCGACGCTGGCCACTTCACTCACCAGAATGGGGCGGACACCTGCCCCGAACTTCAATGGAAGGCGGGCGATTTCATCAGCAGTTGTCACTCGGGTGGGAGCGCGAACGATGAGTTGTTCGCCGCCAATCTCAACGTAGCCACCACCGGCGTTGAGGGTGTTCTGGCTGACAATTTCGGCGAGTTTGTCGAGTGATAGTCCGGCGGCAGCGAGTTTGGAAGGATTGGGCTGGATCACGAGTTGTCGCTCGTAGCCTCCGCTGGTATTCACCTCGGCGACTCCCGGAGTTCCGCGAAGCAGGGGTTTGACCGTGTATTCCTGGATCTGGCGCAGTGCCATGAGCTGTTGCTCGCGGGTGGCGGGCTTGTCTTTGGCATCGACTGTGTAGTCGAGGCTGTAATAAAAGATTTCGCCCAAGCCTGTGGCGATGGGTGCGAGTTTGGGTGAAAGCCCTTCCGGCAAATCATCAAGCACGCCTTGCAGTCGCTCGGTGACAAGCTGGCGGGTGCGGTAAAGATCCACGCCGTCCTTGAAAGTCATCGTGACTTGGGAGAGGCCAAACTTTGAGAGCGAGCGCAGCTCCACCATGTCCGGCAGTCCGGCCATTTCGCTCTCAATGGGAAATGTCACCAGCTTTTCAACTTCCTCCGGAGCAAGCGCCGGCACGGCGGTATTGATCTGGACCTGCGGGTTGGTGATGTCGGGAACCGCGTCGATGGGCAGGCGCAACATCGCCCAGATCCCAACACCCACGAGAACGAGGGTGGCGAGCAGAACCGCCACGCGTTGCCGCATGACAAAATCCAATAGGTGATTCAGCATGATCGGTTAGTGTCCACAGGTGCAGGCTTTTCCTCCGCGGAGCACTTGAAGCTCTGCCATCCACAGCGACATGACGGGCGTCGTCACAATCTGGTCGCCCGCGTATAGGCCGTCGGTGATTTCCACGAACTTGTCATCCGTGACTCCCGTTTTAACCGGGGTGCGGACAAAAAAATCTCCGTTGACCGCGTAAACAAACGATCCCTCCGCCGTCTTGAGCAAAGCGCCTGACGGGACGACCGCCACGGCATCACCTGCTGGCTGGCGAAGCATGGCCTTGAGAGGCTGGCCCACCGTGAGCTTCTCGGTTGTGGTGATGGTGATCTCGGAGTCGCCCATGACGCCGAGCGGGTTGGTTTCAATCTTTTCGATTGTGCCTTTGAACGTGGTATCACCATGCAGCTCCACTTCGATGCCAGGGCGAATCGCCTTGGCCTGTTCGGGGGTGACCCAGCCAGTCGCGGTGTTCTGTGTTTCAGCGGAAACATTCAGAGTGACGGCTGATGCGATCTTCATCTCACCGACGTCCTCGACTTTCAGACCAATGGCCTTGCTCATTTCCTCCGTGAGTGAAAGCCCCTGACCTTTCTTGAATTGGGCTCCGTTTTCCGGTGTCTGCGAGGGTGGTTTTTCGGCGGCACCTCTTGATTCGAGGCACGAGGTGTTGAGTGTCGCAATGGCGATTGCTCCGAGGAGCGGGAAGAATGTTGAAAGTTTCATGGCGGTAAACATCTATTGTTTGGCGGGGGCGGAAGTGCCCACGAGTTGTTCGAGTTCGAGCGAGGCGCGGAGCACCTCAAGGCGGGTGGCGTTGATGGCTTCCGTGGCTTCGAGATACTTGTCCTGCATTTCAAGATAGGTGCTCAGCGGAACGGCTCCGAGCCGGTAATGGCGGTCGGCTAATTTGGCGGCATCCGCGAACGAGGCGAGCGCATCGGCTTTCCATGAATCGAGACGTTTCTGCTGGGTGCCAAGCAATAGCCACGATTCGGTGATCTCACGCTCCACTTCGCGCATGGTAGCCTGTAAGGAGGCTTCGGCCTGCATGCGGCGTGCAAGACCTACATCCACCGCCGCCCGGCCATTATCCCATAGAGGCAAAGGGACAGAAAGAGACAGCCCGATGACGGTCTCACGATCTCCCGCTCGTTCCTGTGAGACGCTTGGGCCGACGGTGAAAGTGGGATAGCGTTCGTTTTCCGCGAGTGAAACCTTGAGGCCTTGTTGTTCCAATTCGGCACGGCGAACACGCAGATCATAGTTGTTGGCCGCCGCTTTATTGAGGAGTGCTGTCAGCGCCGGAATCTTCGGTGCGGGAAACTCGGTGCGACGAACTTCCAACGGGGAATCCGCCCGGCGACCCATCAGTTGGTTGAGTTCCAGCAAGGCTTTCTGCATTTCCACAGCGGCCTCACCTGCCTTGCGTTGGATGGTGACTTCGGCCGCCTCGATGATTTTTGCCTCCAGCATTGGAGCCACACCACCTGGGTCGCGTTGCACGATGACATCCCTCACTGCGGTGAAGCGGTCGGCGACTTCCGCCGCTGCGGCTGCATTCTCCTGTTGGGTTGCCAATGCATAGGCGAGGACCTTCACCCGTGCCGCGAGATAGGCTCGGAAACGCTTCAGTCCGAGTTCGGCAAGGGCGATGTCGCGGTCGGCTATGGCCTTCCGCAGGCCGAGGCGTCCCCGCCACTCGATGGGTTGGGCGAGTGTGACCGAATAGGCGATCCCCTCAGCCTTGGCGTCACCCCCGCTTACGCGTTTGTGCCCGAGACCGAGATCGAGCTGTGGATTGGCGAATTTTCCGGCCGTAGTGCGACCCGCCTTGGCAACGGCGATTTCCGCCTCATAGAGTTTGATCTCAGGATTGCGCGCCAAGGTCTGGGTTACGAGGCTATCAATGGAGAGCGGGACTGGCGCGGGCTCGGCCTGGATTGCCGAAATGCCGAAAAGGGTGATGCCGAGAGCCTTGCGGTAGAAAAGAGACCTGATGAATGGTTTGGATGATGTCATGGAACAAGCAGAGTTGAGGAACAGGAAGGGTGAGAAACCCATGTGCGATCCCGGTTCACGCGACCGGGCATGATGTGCCCCGCTAAAAAGGGCACAAATGGCCACCCGGAAATGGGGCGGCCGAAACAGGGTCAACTTGCCCTGATCAAATGTTCCAGATAGACAACAACGCTCGCCGTAAGCCGGGAGAATCCGGCCCGCGGATCGGAGTGGCTGGCATGTGAGCCGACTCCATCCACGTCACCGGGCAGGACGGCACGACGGCGTGGACATCAAGTTCGCAGCAAACAAGGGTTGGCAGAACCACCGGCCCCGTGGGGAACTCGGCGTCTGGAAGTTTTTTCAAATCAAGGCAGCACGATTCCCCTTGCTCTGTATCCCCGCAGTCCGGGCAGCATTTGTCCTTGTGCGTAGAGGTTTCACCATAAGTGGCGAATCCCGGCAGAAGCACCGAATCATCAACGAAGCAGACCCGCATCGGCGAAGCGACCACCGGGATGAGAATCCCGAGGCAAACCGTGAGAAAAGCTGCAAGCAATTGGCGCATCGTCGTTATTGGACCGCTACGTCTGTGCGAGTGCCGAGTCAAGGGGTTTATTCCAAACACGATATTGGCCGCGGTAAAGCCCGGAAATGCGACCGAGAATGGCCACGTCCGGTTCGAGCGCAATGTCCGCATCTTCAAAATCGCTCAATTGGAGATGCCTTTGGCCCCGCGTGGACTGAAAATCGAGTTCCAATGCCCGGTCGGAATCTTGGTTCGAGAGGGTCGGACTGGCGCAAGAAACGATAATTTCCGAAAAACAGGTCGCCAAAAATGCGACGTGAAGCGGCTCATAGTCTTACGTGCCGGATGGCTTTCCTCTGCCATCCAGCGAACCACGCCCGCACGACACACGAGACTCGTTGCCCCGGTCTGACACCCGGCGCAACCCCAACCCAAGGTCTGGCTCAGAATGTTCGGAGAGTCTCCATTGGAGATTTGTCTGCTCGGGCACGGTGTTTCCTTTGTCTCACAACCAACGACTTACACAGCGTTCCTTGGTTTGTTAAGATTTCTTTAATTTTGTCACGTAGTGTGCGTGTTACTGATTGAATTGGTGCGGATAGAGGCTAGAACGGAGGCATGGTTTCTTCACTCCTCCTAAATTTCCACAAACGAGAGAATTCGGGTATCCGCAGCGTGCCGTTCTTGACTGGTGCGATGACATCGACCGCAACACTGGAGGAAGAAAAGGCCAAGACCCACAACCCCAAGCAGGTGCCAAAATCGTTACCGAGACGCTTGGGGAAAGGAATACTATCTGGTGGGAGCCAAGTTTGATGCAACGGCCCCCAAATTCAATCCTGAGCGACCGTAAGGATGTCATTTCATTCCAGTATCACTTCGTTTAACGAAAACTCCTATTATGTAAACAACCAACTCCAAAATGACTACCAGAACCATTAAGCCGAACACGGATTATTACTATCACAGCCCCTATTTGCTTTTAAACGGGAGCGAAAAGATTCTTGAAGATATTCTTCTACAGCTAAAACATCTAGGAGTAGCGGTGGATTATCACGCCACTCCAAAGTATCCCTGCCGAAATGGACTCGAATACGATTGGTTTGTGAAATTGACTGATAGCCCACCAATCGCACAGGTGTTTGATTTTATAAATAAATATAATAATCAAATTATTACGGGTAAAGTGCTTCAGCTCGAAGATCACGCTGAACTAGAAAAGCGATACGCGGAGCTACAGAATCAAATATCTATAATACAAAAACAAGCCAGTAGTCACAACGATATCACTTCCACTCAGGTCTCCATGATTGGCGCGCTAAAGGAAGAATTAAGACTGTTTGAAGACGACAACAAAGAGCTTGTTGAAAAACTCAGGAGTCAAGAAGCTGCGATTAGTAAAATTTCAGAAGTAAGCGACCAAAGTCAATCGGACCTCCAGATTGCAGAAATGCATATCTTGACACTGAAATCGAAACTGTTTGAGATTCAAACGCCACCCGACAAACGGGGAATTGAATATTTGTTAAAAGCACTATGGAAGGAAGTAGATTTTCTACGCAACTCTGTTGCTCGAATCGAAATGGAATGTGATTATGACCTAGTCATGCCAATCTTACGGAAGATCATCGACCATAAACTTCAGGGAAAACCAGTACACTCAGCCTCAGGATGGCATGAAGTCCATTTCAGTACCGGTAATAACAACGACGGGCGAATTTACTTTACCTATCAGATTGGGGCTATAACCCGAAAAATTATTGTGTCGAAAAAAGATTCTCAAAAAGTTGACATTGATTTCATGAAAAAATGCAAGATTGCATAGAATCATCACGCCAACAGAGCGATCCCCGGAGATTGTTGCACGCGATACCGGATGCTGAATACGGAAAAGGGTGTCAGGTAAGGCATGGAACATTCGAGAAATGAGTCCTACCTGTCCTGATCCCGGCGGCAAAGGTCGACCTGCTTCACGAGATGGACCAGGAGGGTTTTCACCTCCTGCCTTTTGTCCAACTGCTTGTCAACAAGAGCGGAGGCCAAAAGCGCCTTAATGCGATTCCACCCTCGTTCTCGTTGGCCGCACAGAGTCGTGGCGACACGGGGGAGTACCGTGGCCGTGAGCAACGGCGTTCATGAGAAGATTAAAAAGACGCTTGCGCAAGCGGCTCGGTCTCACTCGCAGCTGAGATCGCCACCGGCTTCCAGGGTGATTGCACGGCCGGGTGCGGCGATGCGGACTTCGGCGATGATTTCCCCGCAAAGGACGAACGTGTCTGACCTTCAAATCGGTGGTAGCCGGGCATCGGATCAATTGACGATTTGGCTGCAAGGGACATCCCTCTGTTAAGACGTCGATCTCCGGCTTGGAGTCAAATTTCAAAGTGCCGAAGATATGGCGTGGGTGACAACCCCGACAGTGAACGGATCAAGCTGATTGCAAAGCGGAAGCAACCTGATGGCCAGAGGATGGTTAGGTTGAATTCTAAGGAGCTGCCTGATGCGGTGCCGGTAGCGGGGGTAATGGCGCAAGACTTGACCATCTGTGAGGCGGTCTGGCGCCCACAAAAGGACCGCCCAGATATTGGTTCTGATGCATTGCTTCAGCAGCGGCTTG
>JAUYNL010000004.1 GCA_030696085.1 Luteolibacter sp. | reverse complement strand
AATGGCGGATGGATCCAGATTCAGTGCCGCAGCGATACGCTCGATTGACACCCCGTTAGCAACCGCGTTCAAAATCATCTGCCGTTCCTGAATCGGTGCGAGACGGTTGATTTTCGCATTGTAAGTGTAACACTCGTCGTCGAGTGCCACGATGCACTCCACCTCGGTGAATCCGAGTTCTTTGCATGCCGCCAGCCGGAGGTGGCCGTCGGTTAGGACATAATACCCTGTGTCCCCTTTTTGGGGATATACCATCAGAGGCTCGATCAATCCCGCTTCCCGAATTGTCGTGAGAATCGTATCCTGGCGCAGCCCCTTCTTTTCGGAATCTTTGATCATTCTCACCGGTAGGATTTTTTCCACCGGAAGGGTGACTCTCCTCATTTCAAATGCGATGGCGTCCTTGTTCATATCCGTGGCTTTCATTGTGCGGCGATCATGTCTGATAGTTCCCGGGGCATCGTGTCGATGTTCTCAGCCCTGAGCAGTGTGACGAAATCCTCATCATTGCGCAGGCGGCGCATCGCCTCGACGATAAAAAGCAGTCTGGCATCGCAGACCTTGGCTTTCTTCACCAGCAGCCTTTGCCGCAGGCTTTCTTTCTTGAACGCGTTCAAGAGGCCTTCGGCGCTGGTGCATCTGGATTTCGTCGGCACGCCCCCCAACTTCTTGCCGAAGACATCGCGCTGGACCATCACGCGCTTGACCGTGCGGACAGCCGCCTGGTTGAGGTTGGATTTTTCGTAGGCTTCAAGAAACTGCTTCTGCTGGTCGGTGGTTTCCACTTTCGCGATTTCAACCGCGAGTCCGATTGGGATGTTGCCTTTGATCGCTTCGTATAAGAGTCGCCCTTCGCCTGCCTTGCTCAATGTGATGAGGTCACCGACCATGGTGTTGGAGACGTCGAGCTTCTTTCCGATGGCGATGTTGGAGTAGCCGCAGGCCTTGAGACGGATCATCTCATCCACCAGTTCCAGCGGCGACGCGGTCCGCCTCGCCATATTCTCTATCAAACTCAGGAGCATGGCCTCCTTCCTGTTCACCTCCATCACGATTGCCGGGATTTCCTCGTGTCCCAGCATTTGGAAAGCCTCCATCCGCCCTTGCCCACAAATCAGGTCGTAGGCCGGCGGTTCCCCCACCGGAACTCCGCGGGGAGAGACCTGGATTGGCTTTTTCAATCCGACATTGCGGATGCTTTCCAGCACGCGCACAAACTTGCGCTTGTCCCGTACACGCGGATTGACCACGCGTATCCGGACGATGGGGATGAGTGCGATTTCCGTTTTCATGATGGTTCTTCGACGAGAATTCGTTCCGCCATGCGGAATAAAAACCTGAGGTTGTCATACTGATAGCCGTCCAGTTCGATTCCGTTTGCCTCGCGCATTCGCAGGCGCTCCCAAGTCATGTCGAGTGACGGGAGGAGGTAATAATCCCGTATTGATTGGTTACCCGCCTCCATCCGGACGGCAATGGTGATGTCGGGCTGCAACCCTGTGTCCATGCGGATCACCCAACGAGAGGAGCCGGTCGATGTGGCGGTGTGCCGGCACAACACAACGGAAACGGTGAACTCGTCGTTGATTCTCAGAAGGTCCGTATCCGGATCACATTCCACAGTTGCTCCGGCCTCCTCCAAGGCATGAACCACCTCCCCTACGATCTCCGGGTGCTTCCGGCGGATCGACCGGTTGTCCTCAATGAATCCATAATCAATCGTCGGGGTGTATCCGATCAGTGAATAGGCGCGTACGAGGCTGCCGAAACGATGACGGAATGCCGCGCTGGACGGCAGGTCCTCGCGCTCGTCGATCAGGATTCCTGATAGCCTGCCGTGGAGACTCAGGAGTGACTTGAGGCGGTCCAGCATCTCCTCGTTGCTGATACGCCTGCTGCGCTCCAGGATGATCCCTTGTGCCCGGTGGAACATTTCAGGCTCCACGACCGGCTTCCACGCGCCCTCCGCCCGCACCCAGTCGGCGGGATCGTTCTTGATGTGTTTGCGCTTCAGCTTGAAGGAAGTCCGATGATACACATTGTTGCCGATGTATTTCTCATTGGTGAGAACCTGATGGACGGTTCCCCGGGTCCAGTCCCTGTTGAAATCGGTTTTGACACCGCGGCAGTTGAGGAGCCTTGCGATCTCGCTTTCCGTCAGCCCATCGTTCACGAATACTTGGAACATCCAGCGGACATCGGCCACCTCGTTGTCCGGACCGGGAACCAGCACGACCCGGTCGGTTTGGATGCTCTTCTGCTCCCCGAGTGCCAAGACCCCCTTGGGCTGGCCGGTTTGATCGACCAGCATCCGCCGTAATCCGTATCCGGCAACGCCACCTTGCTTGTACCCCAACCGGATCAGGCGGCAGGCCCCTTGAAAAACCTTCGCGGAAAGCTCGCGGCTGTATTCCCCGGCCATGGCCCGCTTGACGCCCTTTACAATGGTGGAGATCGGACTGCCGTCGTTTTCGAACTGTTCCGCACAGTAATGGACCTCGATTCCGGCCTGGCGGCAGATGAATTCGTAATACGCGCTCTCATCCGCATCCTGGAACCTGCCCCACCGGCTCACGTCATAGACGAGGATGCATTGGAAAGGAGCCTCCCCGGAGCGCACGTCGTCGATCATTCCTGCCAGTGCATCCCGCCCCGCGATGTTGAGACCGCTTTTTCCCTCGTCCGAATACTCCCTGACGATCTCCATGGAGCGCAGGTGAGCGTAACCCAGAATCACGTCCATCTGATTGTTCGTGGAGTACTGCTGGTGCTCAGTGGACATGCGGACATAGACGGCCGCGGGTTTGTTCCCGCCACTGGATTCGACCGTTTTCGTCGTCGATTTCATCGCAACGGTTTTATTAAGGCGGATCGGTGCCCGATGAAAATGGAAGAAGTGTGTGGTCACCCCGCCGGGAGCGACGGCGGGATGCATGGCAGCAGAATCGCCCGAGCATGGTGGCACCGCATTTTGCCAGGATTTGGAACCGGGCTTTCGTCCAGTCGCCGAAATGAGTTTCCATGCCGACCCAGGTTTGTTTCGGAGACAAACCCTGACATTGAACGCCAAACCCGACATGGAGCAGTTCCTCGAGTTCCGGAATCCAAGCCGAGAATTTTTTCTGACAATTGAATAACAAATCCTGCCACGGAAGATCCGGGGCCTCGATCCCGTCGCCCCGGAGAAACCGAGCTACGGATTCGCCGCGGACCAGGCGGTAGGAAATGCAGAAGTCCGGGAGCAGGCTGACGGTCAACCGGCAGTCGCGGCAACGAAAACGCCGCACCCTCATCCGGGCAAGGCCGCCCGCCAATGTTGAAACAAACCGTTCGTAATAGCCAAGGAGCCGTAATTTCCGGTGGCAACCACAGTTCGGACAGGGAGTCGGCGGGGTCATTCTTCTCTCCGCTCCCGATTGCACGTAGGACTCGGGGGCACCCTGATATGAAACCAATAGCTGCATGACAGCGCGGCCTGATTACAGGTTGGGATTCTGCCCCAAGTCTGGCGGTCTGTCGATCAATTCGGCGAAGGTTGTCTCGCTTCGGAATTGCATAGGGCATGCTGGGATGTTTGGATTTGTTCCGTCGTAGCCGGGTTGCCGGTCGTTGGTTCCAGGGAAAACACAGTGTCCACATGCGCGGGCACGGACAAGCATCGGGTGGGATTGCGGATTGAAGTCGGCGCGGTAATCTCCAATCTATCCGCATGAGATGTCTTGCCTTCCTCGCGCTCACCCTGTCAGCCGTTCACGGGCAGGGTGATGTTTCGAAGCTTCTTTCCCAAGGATTAAGTGGGGCACTGGCTGCGTTTGAGCCCGTTGCAGAAGTGGACAAGAAAGCCATTCTCACCGCCACGGCCGTAGTTCTTGCCAAGCACGTCACCTTCCGACCGGACGGGACCGCTACGGCCGTTTGCACGAGGTTGGGAAAAACCCATGTGGAATGGAAGCGACTGGTCGTCCGCAACATCACAAAGCAAGCCGTCACCGACGCTGATCGCCTCAACGGCATCACCCGTCGTTTCCAGGTTTCTTTCGGTTGTGACGGTCACCGTACTTTCGATTCCAAAACCAACCGGTGGACCGAGTGGATGAACACCGGATACGTTCTTTTTCCTGCGGGGATTGAGTTTGAATGGAAAAGTGGCGCGTGGACGCTGAAGTCTGAAAGCCTGAAAGGTTTCAGCCCAGGCCCCGGGCCCTCCATCACCGATCAAAAACCGGCCGCGAAGAATGCCGGTTTACCACCGGGGATGAAAAGGGGGAAGTGAGTCCTATCTGATCGCGTCCATGATGATCCGAGTAAGATTGCCTAGGGCGGCGACGAGCTTAGCCAAGGAAGTAAAAAGAGTTGCCCATTTCCCAAAATCTCTGGTGATTGCCTTGACGTTCCTTTGGTTGCCGGCCTTGACCTGTGGTTGTTCGCAATGATGTTTGTTCGAGGTTCGTTTCACACCTCCGGACATTATTCAAAAAAGCCCCGGTTTGAAGAATCAATGATTCGAGACTTCGGGTCTATCCGGGGTGCCCGTTGGCAGGGTGCCTATGGGAGAGGCATCTGTGGGCAAGTCTTTACAACCTGGATGAACTTGTTGCGGCAGAGCTTTTCCATGTATCGTCGCATGTCTTTGACTGACTCGCGCTCGCCACCCTTTTTCAGCTCTTGCCACAGTGCTGGGTTAAGTGTGGGGTCTTCGATAAGGAGTTCGAATTCCTTTCTAACCAGTGGGAGAACCCCCTCTGTCCACCATTTTGATGTGTCGTTCGGCCATTCTGGCAATTCCGCACAGGTGAGCATGAGGTCGACATGATGTGGCTGCCGACACCTCGACAGAAAATCCCTGAGGCTCATATTCTGATATTTTTCGGGATTTTCCCCGTTTCTCCGCATGATTTCGAGAGTGTTGCGTTGCCATTCACAATGCCTCCTTTCGTCCATAATCCTTTCAAAGATTCTTGCTATCACAAGATGGCAAGCCGCTCCAACCCGTGATCGGTTGTCACTGATGTCCGGGGCCGGATGCTTTTTCGCCAAATGAACGGCGGCGGCGATTGCCGATGAATCAGCGGAAAATTTGGGATTGCATGCCCTCAGCGAAGGCATGGTTAATGAACTCTCGGCTACTGAACGAAATTCCTGAGGGTGGATCAATGCCAGACGGCCAAATGCCTCAGCCAGCGTTTTTGCTTGGCACCACAAGTGCATGCATGCGTGCGGGGTTTTTTTCTCCGCCAGCCTGACAAGCTGGCGGGTCAAGTAGTCTATTCTTGATGCCAGGCAATCAAATGCCTCGTCGGAACTAAAGTCCTCCCCATCCGTAGAGTGAAGTTCCTGATGTAGAAGTCCTGATTCAATGAGACGAAGCAACAATGTTGTTCCATGGTCGATGGCCTCATGCGCCGCGTGCAAGGTTCCTCTAGGGTCACTCCTCATCTCTTCCACTTCCTTGTCGTGCTTGGCTAGACGTTGCTCTTGAGCGGATGTACGGATCGTAGCCGCACGAATCTGTTCGCAATGGAGATGATCAAGCCCGATAAAGTCGTGTTTCTGAAACATGCGCCTTTCTTCAGCGGATAGGACAGGAGGAGTTGGATTATTAGTCATATAGGTAGTATGTAATTTTGACTATGCTGAAACGTTCTGGCCCTTTGTGTCGGCCCCGGCAACGCCCGGGGGAGCGGTCGTGAAATTCAACCGTGAGGGGGCGGCACATAGGTTCTTTAGATGCAATTCAAGATTTCCGTCAAACGGCCGACAAGTAACTTGCCTGGCTTATGCCAGTTTTCCATTTCTCGATCCTGGTCTTCTTTGCTACGACTTCCGGTCATGGGTGATGGAGTGACCACCGGGGTGACTTCATCGCTCGTAATTTTGAGAAAACCCAAGCAGGCGTTGGTAAAGCGTTCGCGATTCTCAGGCAGCAGGTCATCCGCGAGCAGGTTCTTCATGGACTTCAATGTGCCGCTGATGCTCTCATGGGTTTGGTAAAGATATGCCGGATGGGCGTCCTCCACATCATCAATCCAGTCCCGTATTTTTGCTTTTGCCATTCTGATACGATCCGCCTTTACTTCGTCGGTTCCGACGGTGCCAGCAGCGCTATCATTTTTCTGGTTTACCGTGAGGTTGTTGATATGAAATCTATCCGCGATAATTCCATGGTTATCCCTCAGGACGGTCGACTCTGGAATAAGCTGTCCTATTACCGGCGGTAGGTAGCCGGATTCCGCCATTTGCTTCCATATCATGATTTTCTCGGCACTTATGGTGCCTTGCTGCTCTTCCGAGTGACAATTGGCACAAAGGAGAATGAGATTTCCCACGGTGCTTTGCGATCTATCACCGTCGATGTGATGGAGTTCGTGGGTGGCGGTATTCCACTTGCGGCAAACTGGATTCGCACAGGCTTGCCCACATTGTTCTCTCACCTGGTGCTCGACTGCTTTTGGAATTGGCTTTCGTTTGGGGTTCATTGCTCTGATAGACGTTTAAACCTTGATACAATCATCCGTGACGTAGGAGGCCTGCTCTTCCTGTGGCAGAGGAAGTCCTGGCGGGGTGATGGGTTCGCCGGCCGCTTCTTTGGCGGCGCAGGTTTGGTTGAGGTCAAGGAGGAACGCAAGGATGTCGGCTTCCTTGGGCATGCCGTAGGCGGCGCGGACGGCGGCGTCGAGGCGGGCTTGGGCGTCTCGTATGGGATTGCTTCCGTGTTGTTCGAGGGTGCGGTAGAGGTCGCGCAGGGACCATGTCATCTTCGTCATGATCTCACGGCGGAGATGGCGAAGATTTACGGCCTCTTTCGCTACTGCTTCGATTTGTGAGCGGGTTGGTGATTGTGGCCATGGGAAGCTGTCGAAGACCGTGTCGCTTGTGTAGCGGAAGGTGCCTCCAAGTGTGGAGCAACGGGCTTTGAACCATTCGAAATGTATCATGCTTTGGATAATGCCGAAGGAATAGTCGTCGGCCATTGGAAAGACGACGACGGTGTTGTCCGGGTTAATTCCATTATCCACAAATTCAAAGATGGGGCGCTTGGTGACTCGGGAGCAGGCGATGTATCGCGGGACGGAGCGAACCGCTCGGATGGTGCCTGGTTGATAGTCTCGAAATTGCCACCACCGTTCCGCGACGCGGGTCCAGCGGGTTGTCGTCTTGCCGGTCTTCTGCTTCTCTTCCTCGGCGTGAGCCAAAACGTCTGGCATGACGAGTGTTTTGACTCGTTCAAAAGCACGCGGAAACGACATGGCGTGAAAAATGTCATTCTGGCCGAAGTCGATAATCCATCGCGTTGGTTTGCCGTGTTCAACCAAATCACGGCCGATCATGTAAGGCCTCAAGCAACCGGAAAGCGTTGGTTCTTCTGCCAACCACTTGGAGGCCTCATCAGGAGTGATCATGAATCCTTCATGGAAAGGATACTGTCCGACAAAGACCATTCGCGACTTTTTGTTGGCGTCGAGTTTTGCCGCTACGCCGAGATCCGTGGTGGTGGCGAGGTTTGTGCGAATCTCCGAGACTTGTTCGATTTTCCAAGGGTCACTTACGCGGTCACCTTGCTGGGTGGTTAGGGTCTTTGTTGCCGACTCGTCGCCTTTGATCCAATTGACGATTGAGACATGTACGGCGGCGTCTCCGGACCAGACTTGGGTGGAGACCGCGTCGGTGATGGTTCCGCTGTGATTCACAACATAGTCGAGGCTGGCCTCGCGGGTTTCGTTTTGGCGGACTGTGTTCGTGGCGACGAGTCCGGCACGGCCATTTTCTGGCAGGGCATCATGGGCCAGGCGGAACCAGTGGGTACAAAAGTCCGCCATCTTGGGGGTGTCTGGGAAGCGGTCTTGCACGCGCTTTGCGTATTCGTAACCGAGTTCCTGGGCGATGTAGCGGGAGCCGAGATACGGCGGGTTTCCGATGATGGCTTCGGCCTTGGGCCACTCGGTGAACAGGGCGTCGGAGCAGAGGATGTTTTTGTCGAGGTTGTCGAGCGGGAGTGGGTTTTCGAGAACCAACAAACCTTCGATCTCCTGAAGTTTGGCGGTTTCCCTGACTTCCTGCTCTTTGGCCAGCATCAGGGTGACCTTGGCGAGTTCTACGGCGAAGGGCTGGATGTCGAGGCCGAAGAACTGATGGATGGAGACGGCGGTTTCGAGGGGTTCGCCTTTGCTGATTTCTGAGAGACGGACGAGGATTTCGCGTTCGAGCCGTTTGAGTTCGCGGTAGGCGACGTAGAGGAAATTGCCGGAACCGCACGCGGGATCGAGCACGCGGAAGAGGCGGAGGTCGCGGAGGACTTCCTTGAGTTTTCCGACCTTGTCCCACGCGACGGCCATTTTCTCGCGCCACGGGCGGACGATGGTGGGGCCGACGACCTTGCGGATGTCGAATTCGCTGGTGAAGTGAGCGCCGAAGGCATGGCGCTCGTCGGCGTCCATGCTGGATTGGAAAAGCGTGCCGAAGATTTCGGGTTTCACGAGGTCCCATTTCCGATCTGCGGCGGTGGCGAGCAGGTCGAGTTCGGCGGCTTCAAGTTCGATGGGGTCGATGTCGGAAAAGAGACCGCCGTTGAAGTAGGGCACATCAAGAAAGCGCCCGCCGCGTGCCGGCACCGGGTTATTCATCTGGCGGAAGAGTCCGCCGATGAGGTCATAGGAGTTTTCGCCCTTTTCGCGGCACTCTGCCACGAGGCGGGCGAGGATTTGACGCGGGAGGAGGTTCATGTCCTCGGAAACCAGGGTGACGAGGATTTGGAGGATGAAGCGCTGGGCGCGGTCGCGGTCCTCACCGCGTTTCACGAGGGCGCGGAATAGCGCGGCGAGGTCCGCCGCCGCCTCGCGGGTGACTTCGACGCGGTTGTTGTTGAAAAGGGGTTTGCGCGGTTTTGGCAGCAAGAAAGCGAGGGCCTCAGCGCGATGCGGCAGGTCGGCGAGGGCGATTTTTTCGACGGGATCGAA
>JAUYNL010000093.1 GCA_030696085.1 Luteolibacter sp. | reverse complement strand
TCATTGCTCCGCAAGACCACCGTCTGAGGTGCGGTGGCGATCATGTCGTCACTACCATGGCAAAATGAGCGGCTTTGTCTATCCAAAATTGCGGAATCCCTGACCATCAATGCCTACTCGATTTCCCGCCAATCGCCCTGACAATGGAAAGGATTCTTGAATCGTTCGTTTGACAAACGTGTTTCGTTCGCTTGACTGGGAACCGCTTATGCGTGAAATCAAATTTCCCCAATCCGGACCGAAGCGGCGTTTGTTGGATGTGGCCGAAGCCTTGTTCGCGGAGCGTGGCTTCGAGGCGGTATCGGTGCGGGACATCACGAATCGGGCAAAGGCGAACGTGGCTGCCGTGAACTACCATTTCGGGAGTCGCGAACAATTGATTGCCTTGGTGATCATCCGTCATCTTTCGCCCCTCACCGAGGAACGGATGGCCCGCTTGGAAACGGTGGAGAAGAAGTGGGCGGGTAAAGCGCCGCCGTTGGAGGAAATTATCGATGCCATGGTCCGTCCGTTGCTTGGAGCGGTGCGGAAATCAGAACTGCCAGAAAATCAGACATGCAAGGTAATGGGTCGGATTTTCGCCCTGCAGGGCGAGGAGTTCCCGCAGGAAACGGAGACTCAAATGCAGAATTCAATCAATCGCTTCATCCGGGTGCTGTCCAGGTCCCTGCCATCGCTCACAGGTGAGGAACTGCACTGGCGCACGCACTTCGTGCTGGGCGGATTGATCCACATGCTGCTGCGTCAGGATTTGTTGCAGCGCACAAGCCAGGGCAACTCGGGCATGCCGACGCTGGAGGCGACGCTGGGGCGCTTCATTCGCTTTGCCGCCGCCGGACTGCGCGAGGGAGTGGAAATGGATGCCTCGGAGAAAAAAGGCCCGCAGGCGACTTTTGATTTCTAAGCGTCATTCTTCTGACGGTCGGTCCCACAACCCGGCCTGTTCATGATGAACTTGTGCCTGTGCGCGATGAGCGACTTCTTGCGGCACTCATGACTCTATCAATCCCCCGTTTTGCGCGTACCCGGAGAACGCGCCATCGCCATCGGCCACGCGCTTCTCGTTTCGACCGAGCGGCTGGGAACCTATGAGGACGTGCCGGGGGCGCTGGACGATGCTGTGAAGTCTAAAAAGTCGGGCGCTTGCCTGCGGCTGGAAACGCACTTCGTCAGGGCGATTGTGTCATTTTCTCAAACACCAGCCCGGTGCGCGACGGGCTGTAAACCTTCATGATTCCCTCCGCATCCACCGGATAGTGAAACGCGGGATCGACCCGGCCGTGGCCGCCGAAATCGATATCATCGGTGTCCAGCAGCAGCTCGCGGGTTTCGCGGCCGGGCACGCGGATTGGATAGCCGAAGACCGAGTCGCCGACGGAGAAGTTGAACACGAAGATGAAATTCCCGCGTTCGGCGACGAGGATTTTCGGGCCGTGGTCGATGTAGAGAACCTGCGCCGGCGGCATGGCCAGCAGCTTGCTCTTGCGGGCGAAGTTCATCAACTCGCGGTCGAAATCGGCAAGCCAGTGGTATTTCAATTCCGGATTGTCCACCAGCGACCACTGGCGGCGGCAGTAATGATAGGACCAGCCGTTTCCTTCCCGCGGAAAATCGAGCCACTCGGGGTGGCCGAATTCGTTGCCCATGAAATTGAGCCAGCCCTCGCCGCCGAGCACCAGCGTGACGAGACGGATGAGCTTGTGCAGGGCGATGCCTCGCTCGATGACCGGATGCGGATCATCCTTGGACATGTGCCAGTACATTTCCTTGTCCATCAGCCAGAACGCGAGCGTCTTGTCGCCGACGAGCGCCTGATCGTGGCTCTCGGCATAGGCGATGGTGGCCTCGCCATGGCGGCGGTTGGCGAGCACGCCCCAGAGTTCATCGAGATTCCAATCCTCATCGCGGCTGTGCTTGAGCAGTTTGATCCAGTAATCCGGAATGCCCATCGCCAGGCGGTGGGTGAAGCCGACACCGCCATCCTCCAGCGGCCGGCAGAGGCCCGGCATGCCGGACATGTCCTCGGCGATGGCGATGGCCCCGGGTTTCACTTCCTGAATGAGTTTGGCGGCGAGCTGGAGGTAGAGGATCGCATCCTCGTCAGCATCGGCACCGAAGTAATCATCATAACTTGCAAAAGCCTTGTTGCCCCGCGAGTGATAGAGCATCGAGGTGACGCCGTCGAAGCGGAAGCCATCGAAGCGGAAATCCTCCAGCCAGTAGCGCACGTTGGAGAGCAGGAACTGGCGCACCTCCACGCGGCCGTAATCAAAACATTTCGAGTCCCATCCCGGATGATCGCCGCGTTCGCCGCCGTGGAAATACTGGTGGCCGGAGCCATCGAAATCATTGAGTCCCTCGGCAAGGTTCTTCACGGCGTGCGAGTGCACGATGTCTAGCAGCACCGCGAGGCCGAGTCCGTGGGCGGTGTCGATGAGGTATTTCAAATCCTCCGGCGTGCCGAAGCGCGAACACGGCGCGTAGAAGGATGAGACATGATAACCGAAGGAGCCGTAATACGGATGTTCCTGCACCGCCATGAGCTGCACCGTGTTGTAGCCGGCCCTGGCGACACGCGGCAGCACGGCATCCGCGAACTCCCGATAGGTGTGCACCCGCGGTTCCTCACCGCCCATGCCGACATGGCTTTCGTAAATCAATGGCGCGCCGATGGATGCGGGATCGAATTCGTGTTTCCAAACATAGGGCTGCGGCGGATTCCAGATCTGGCCGCTGTAATCATGGGTCGTGGGGTCCTGCACCGCGCGCCGAATGCAGGCCGGGATGCGATCACGCCGCGAGCCGTCCGCGCCGATGACGTGGAGTTTCACCTTCTGGCCGTGGGCGAGCGCGTCGGCTGGCAGTTTGAGTTGCCAGACACCATTGGGAAATCCCACCAGCGGATGGGCTTCGCGGTTCCAGCCGTTGAAATCACCGATCAGCGAGACACCCCTGGCCGCCGGCGCCCACTCGCGCACCGCCCACTCGTTGGAGGCGGAACTGAAATGAATGCCCGCATACTTGTGTCCGGTGGCGTGCGCGGCGAGCGTGCGCGCGTGATTTCCGATCACCGCAAGCTCTTCGGACAAGCGCTCCATGCGCCGCTCTATGGCACCCTGGTGCGGCTCCAACCAGGGATCATCCACCACGAGTTTCGGTTGATTGGTCATTGCGGCCGAAGATGGCGGCCGGACCCGGACACGAAAAGACAAATCCGACCTCAAATCATCATTCGCGCGAGCTTTGATTCATGGCTTGGGGCTCTTGTCGTTCAGGCGGTCGATGGCGCTGCGGAGAATCCTGAGATCCGCTTCCATGCGTTCGAGCAGGGCGGTGAGTTCGGGCTCCGGATGATGCGGGTCGGGCAGGACCGAAAGCTCCTGCATGGTCGAAACGATGATGCCGATGAACAGGTTGAGGATGGTGAAGGTGGCAATCACGATGAAAGGCACGAAAAAGGCCCATGCCCACGGATGGCTTTCCATCACCGGACGCACGATGCCCATCGACCAACTCTCCAGCGTCATCACCTGGAACAAGGTGTAGAGGCTCTTGCCAAGACTGCCGAACCAGTCCGGATGGTTTTCGCCAAACAAGGTGGCCGACATGCAATCATACGCCCGCAATCTCTGGCAGGAGCGTGCCCGCAAAATGGGATTGCAAATGCCTGAGCCGCTGCCCCGGGAATCCCAGCCACCGGCTATTGAACCAACCGCACTGGATCCCGGCAGCAAGGGTTAGGAATCGGCGGGTCTGCAATCATGAAGCACCCGCCGCGCTGCTCCGCGCAACTTGGCGCTTGGCGTGGAAACTCTTCCGCCTAGCCTCCGCCCATGCCGCTGGCAGCCATCGAAACACATTTCACTTCCCTGGACCGGGCCGTCGTGATCGGCTACATGCTGCTCACCACCGTCATCGGCCATGCGCTGAGCGGAAAAAACGCCACCATCCGCGATTTCTTCCTCGGTGGACGTTCGCTGCCATGGTGGGCTGTGAGCGGCTCGATGGTCGCCACGGAAATCAGCGCGCTCACCTTCATCGGCGTGCCCGGCGGAGTCTTCGCATTGCAGGGTGACTGGACCTACCTGCAATGGGGCATCGGCTCGGTGATCGCTCGTTTCGCCGTCGGCTACTGGCTGGTGCCGCTTTATTTCAAAAACGAAATTTACAGCCCATACGATTACATGGGTGCGAAACTCGGCGAGGGCGTGCGGCGTCTCGTCACCGGACTCTTCTCACTGGGCGCCATCCTTGGCCAGAGCGTGCGCGTGCTGGTGACCGCCATCATCCTCACCACCGTCACCGGCATGCGCATGGAGATCTGCATCCTCGCCATCGGCGCCTTCGCCGTGGTCTGGACGCTGATGGGCGGCATGCGCACCGTCATCTGGACCGATGTCATCCAGTTCCTCATTTTCATCTTCGGCGGCTTGCTCGCCTTCGGCTGGCTGGTCGGGCATCTCGGCTGGGACAGCATCGTGGAAATCAACCGCCACGCCGGCCCGGGCGGCAGCATCGACAAGATGCGGATCTTCAATTTCACCCCGCCGTGGAACGATCCGAACCTTCCGCTGCTCAACTACACCTTCTGGATCGGCGTGATCGCCATGCCCTTCCAGAATTTCGCGGCCTTCGGCACCGACCAGCTCAACGCCCAGCGGATTTTCTGCTGTGGCAGCGAAAAGGACGCCCGCAAGGCCATGATCTGGAGCAGCGCCTCGCTACTAACAACCCTGTTGATGCTGGCCGTGGGAGCCGGCCTCTTCGCATGGTATCAGACCAAGGGCCTGACCGCCGACGAAGCTGCGAAATTCGCCGAAAACTCCAATTTCGTGTTCCCGGTCTGGATCACCACCGTGCTGCCGCCCGGCCTCACGGGACTGATTCTGGCGGGTGCCTTCGCCGCCGCCATCTCCAGTCTCGATTCGGTGCTCGCCGCACTCTCGCAGACTTCCCTCTCCGCCTGGTATGGCAGGGCGAAACTCGAACAGGAAGGGCACGGCCCCGCCATGGTCCGGCGCTCGCGCATGATGGTCGTCGTCTGGGCCATCGCGCTCTCCGGCTCCGCCATCCTGCTTGCCGGTGGCTACGCCCAAAACGAAAACAAGAATCTCATCGATCTCGCCTTCGGCATGGTCGCCTACACCTACGGCCCGCTGTTAGGCATCCTGCTCGCCGCCATCATTCCGGGACGGCGCAGCCTCAACGGTCTGATCGCCGGCACCATCGCCTCCATCCTCATCGTCGCCTGGGTGCGGCCGGAATTGCGCCAACTGCTCGCCTCGCTCGGGGCCGAGACCCTGGCCGACTCGCTCCTGACCTCGCGCCCGCGCATCGCAGATCCCTGGTTCTACCCGATCAATACCGCCATCACCCTGCTGGGGGCCTGCCTGCCGCTGGGTCGGATGACCGACGCAAAACTTTGAAACAAGATTGTCACACCACGACTGATTCGTTTTCAAGCAGGTGTGCCGATTGACTCGATTTGGATGCGTCAATACTTCGGAAAAACGAAGCAATTCGCGGGTCAAGTTTTTAAAAAAACAGCCCGTGGAACCCTTGTGGAATGCGGCGTTTCAGCGCGGACTGTTAGGAGGCCGTGAAAAAATTTCCCCTGCCCGCCAAGGTCGGCGCAAAGTCCTGCCAGCGTTGCTTTCCACCCCCAGATGGGACGGAAGCGAATGACGTGGAATTTTTCCAATTTTTTATCCAGAAGACCGCCTGACAATGGAAGCCGTGGACATCGCAACACCCGAAATCGCAGATCTCCCAAATGGAGCGCCGGAGGAAACCAAAAGTTGGACCGGGATCTGTGATGCGTTGCGCGGAAGCGTCGGCGAGGACGCATTCCAACGATGGTTCCGCGCGGCACGCTGGGCGGGCGAGGAGGACGGAGTCGGCATGGTCTCGGTTCCCGGCGAAATCCATCAGGTGTGGGTCGAGACCAACTTCTTGCCGGAGCTCACCATGGCGGTCAACGCGGTCTTCAGCTCGGTGCGCGAGGTGCGCGTCATGATCGGCGAAGCGGCGGATGCGCCGGCCCCCGCCTCTAACGAACACCCGCGCAACGGCCACTCCCACCGGCGTCATGGAAAATCCGCCGCGCTGGAGGGCGAGGCCCTTGAGCGTCGCGTCAAAAGCTCCGGACTCAACCCGGCATACACATTTACGAGTTTCGTCGTCGGTGCCAACAGCCAGTTCGCCCACGCCGCCTGCGAGGCGGTCGCCAAAAAATCCGGAATCGGCTACAACCCGCTCTTCATTCACGGCGGCCCCGGTCTCGGCAAGACCCACCTGATGCACTCCATCGGTCAGGAAATCCTCCGCCGCCAGCCGGGCACACGCGTCATCTATCTGACCTGCGAGAAGTTCACCAACGAGTTCATCGATTCCGTCCGCCGCGGCGACCTCGAGAAATTCCGCCGCCGCTACCGCAGTTCCGACGTGCTGCTCATCGACGACGTCCAGTTTCTGGCAGGCAAGGAACGCTCGCAGGAGGAATTCTTCCACACCTTCAACACCCTGCTCGACGGTCGCAACCAGGTGGTCCTCACCTGCGACCGCCCGGCCTGCGAAATCAAAAGCCTCGAACCACGCCTCATCTCGCGATTCGAATGCGGCCTCACCGTGGAAATGCAGCCGCCGCAGATGGAGACACGCCTCGCCATCCTGCGGAAAAAATCCCACGACTGGAAAGTCCGCATTGATGAATCCATACTGCTATTTCTCGCCGAGAAAATCCGCACCAACGTGCGCCGCCTCGAAGGTGCGCTCATGCGGGTGGCCACCTTCGCCTCGCTCGCCGGAGAATCCGTCACCGTGGACAAGGTGGAGCACCTGCTGCGCGACCTCCTGCGCGAGGAAGCCAGCCGCCAGATCAGCATCGACTCCATCCAGAAGGCCGTCGCCGAGCATTTCGACGTCCGCCTCGCGGACATGACCAGCCGCCGCCGCCCCGCCAGCATCGCCTTTCCGCGCCAGATCGCCATGTTCCTGAGCCGTTCCCTCACCAAGGGCTCGCTGATGGAAATCGGCGAGGCCTTCGGTGGCCGCGACCACGGCACCGTCATCCACGCCTGCAAGAAAGTCGGTGAGAAAATCGACGGCGAACCCGGGCTGAAGGAGACCATCGCCCGCATCGAGTCCAAGCTCCGCCGTTGACAGCCAGTCGGCTGCGAGATTCTTCACAGAAGTTCACAGAAGGCTTGCCAAGGGGCTTTGAAAGCGGAAACTCGCGGCCATCAACCACCCCGGTTCCCATCCATGAAGTTCCGCATTTCCAAGGAAGCATTTCTCGACGGCCTGCAAAAGGTCCAACATGTGGTCAGCTCGCGCACCACACTGCCCATTCTCTCCAACGTGCTGCTGGTGGCCAAGGATGGGCGCATCCAGTTCACCACCACCGACCTCGATGTGGGGATCACCGGTTCCGTGGAAGCCCAGATCGAGAAGGAAGGCGCCACCACGCTTCCGGCGAAACGCCTCGTCAGCATCGTCCGCGAACTGCCAGCCAGCGAAGTGGAGGTTTCCGTGGATTCGAAAAACCACGCCTCAATCCGCAGCGGCCCGTCGTTTTTCAAAATCATCGGCCTCGGCGAGGCGGAGTTTCCTCCCCTCCCCGATTTCGCGGATGCCAAGGAATTCAAAATCCCGCAAATCACCCTGCGCGATGGCCTGAAAAAGACCTCCTACGCCATCTCCACCGATGAGACCCGCTACGTGCTCAACGGCATTTTCACCTCCTTCCGCGATGGCAAGATGACGCTCGTCGCCACCGACGGCCGCCGCCTCGCCATGGTCGATGCCGACCTCGAATTCCCCGCCTCGCACGAGACCGACGTCATCGTTCCGTCCAAAGCCGTGCAGGAACTCCAACGCCTGCTAGGCGAGTCCGGCGAGGTGATCGTCAAGCTCAGCGACAGCCAGATCTCCTTCGCCATCGGCGACAGCCTGCTGTGCAGCAAACTCATCGAGGGCAACTACCCGAACTACCGCCAGGTTATCCCCGGCGACAGCAACGAACGCGTCGTCATCTCCCGCGAGGCCCTGCTTGAAACCGTGCGCCGCGTTTCCCTGCTCGCTTCCGACAAGTCCAACTCCGTCAAACTCGTCTTCAGCGAGAACCGCATCGAAGTCACCGCCAACTCGCCCGACGTGGGCGAAGCCCAGGAATCGATGGATGTCATCTATCAGGGTCCGCCGATGCAGATCGCCTTCAACCCGGAATTCCTCCAGGCCCCGCTGCGCGCACTCGACAGCGATGATGTCTATCTGGACCTCATTGATGAAATGAGCCCCGGCGTGCTGCGCATCGAAGGCACCTTCCTCTACGTCCTCATGCCCATGCGCGTGACGAACTGAGTGCTATCCTGCTCATCATACCCCAAAATCACACTGGCGCGCCCGCCCGTTCCAGGCATAGACTCCGCTCATGAAACTCGGCGTCATCGGATGTGGTAAAATGGGCACCGCGCTCGTCGAAGGAGCGCTTCGTTCCGGCGCGGTCACTGCGGCGAACGTCATCGGCGTGGATCCCTGGCAGGAAGCACGCGATCATTTCGCAACAGCCACCGGAGCCACCGTGGCCGATGAAATTTCCGCCCTCTCCGGATCCGAGGTGATCCTGCTCTGCACCAAACCCCACGACGTCGCCGCCGCGCTGCGCGACGCATCCGTCGCCAGTCACGGCAATCCGCTGCTTGTCATTTCCATCGCCGCCGGAATCACCCTCGCCGCCATGGAATCTGCCGCCGCCGCCCATCTAAGGATCGTCCGCGCCATGCCCAACACCCCCGCGCTGGTCGGCAAGGGAGCCGCCGGCTACTGCATGGGAACCCGCGCCACCCGCGAGGATGCGGAGCGCGCACGGCTGCTTCTCGGTGCCGTGGGCGTGGCCGTCGAAGTCCCGGAGCGACTGATGGATGCCGTCACCGGCCTTTCCGGCAGCGGCCCGGCTTACGTTTACCTGGTCATCGAAGCACTCGCCGATGGCGGCGTGCAGGCCGGCCTGCCACGCGCAGACGCCTTGCTTCTCGCCGCCCAGACCGTGCTTGGAGCGGCCTCCATGGTGCTGGAAACCGGCGCTCATCCTGCGGTCCTCAAGGACATGGTCACCTCGCCCGGCGGCACCACCATCGCGGGTTTGGCGGAACTCGAACGCCGCGGCCTCAGATCCGCGCTGATGGGTGCAGTGGCCGCCGCCAGCCGCAGGGCCGCCGAGCTTGGCAAGTGATGGACGGCGCCAAATTTTTACACTTCCCCAGTCACTTTCACAGCCTATGCTCCGCCCCATGCTTCACCGCTTGACCGCCTCCGCCTGTTTGTCCTTTGCAACACTATGGCTCGCCTCCTGCGGATCGAATTCGGACACTCCCATCCTCGCCGGAAACACCCAGGCAGCATCATCCGATGGCGAGACTCTCTATCAGAATGCCAGGGTGGCCGACGAAGCCGGCAAAACCAGCCGCGCGATCAAGTTATACGACCAGACGGCCACCCGCTATCCCTTCGCCCCATCCGCCGCTCCGGCGCGATACCGCCAGGCCCAGCTTCTCGAACAACAAGGAGAAATCGAAAAAGCCTTCGCGGCCTATGACCAGTTCCTTGGCAGCTACCCCGGCAGCAATCTCTACACCAGCGCCCTGAACCGCCAGGCATCCATGGCCCAGTCCGCCGCCGATGGCGATGTGAAATCCAGTTTCCTCGGCCTCAAAACCAAACTCTCGCTGGATAAAACCGTGGCGATGCTCGTGAAGGTCCGCGATCACGCGCCGAAGTCCCGCACCGCTTCGAAGGCCCAGTTCACCATCGGCGAGCTCTATCAGGCGAAAAGAAAATCCAAGGAGGCCATCGCCGCCTTCCGCCAACTGGTGCGCGATCAGCCCGAAAGCCCGGAGGCTCCCGAAGCCTTGTTCCGCGTGGGCGTCACCCTGATGGAGGAGGCGGACCGCGGAAACCAGAATCAATCCACCCTCGACCTCGCACGCGAGGCATTCAACGACTACCTCATCCAGTATCCCGGCCACTCGCGCAATGCCGAGGCCCGCAAGCTCATCACCAACCTCGGCGGCCGCGACCTCCAGCGCTCTTTCGATATCGCCGAGTTCTATTTGAAAACCGGCAAACCGGAATCCGCCAAAGTTTACTACCGCGACATCGTCAGACGCAGTTCCTCAGGCACCCTGCATGACGCCTCCAAAACCCGCCTCAAGGAACTCGGAGAATGATCCGCACCCTCAAATCCGCCGCCCTGCTGGCCCCCATTCTCGCGCTGGCCTCCTGCGCCGGCTATCAACTCGGTGGCCGCAAGCCTGCCGCTCTCGCCAGCGTAAAGACCATCGCCGTGCCGATGTTCGCCAACGCCACCCAGCATCCCCGCGCCGGAGCCCTTGCCACCTCCGCCGTCACCAACGCCATCGTTCAGGATGGCACCTACCGCATTTCCACCCGCGATCAAGCCGACACCGTGCTTGAAGGCACCCTGGAAAAGATCGAATACACCGCCATCCGTGGCACCCGCCTGGACACGCTTTTCCCCGAAGAACTCGCCAATACCATCACCCTCAAGTGGACCCTGCGCGATGCAAGGGATCCCACACGCCTCCTTGCATCCGGCTCGTCCAAAGGCACCAGCCAGCTCTTCGTCTCCGCCAATCTCCAGACCGCCCGCAACAACGCCCTGCCCGAGGCGCTCGACCGCGCCTGCGAAGCCCTGGTCTCCACCCTCGCCAACGGCTACTGAAATTCACAGGGATTCCCGCTTGCTGCCATACCGTAGGGTCGGTATCACACCTCACATGAAGCAGCGCAAGAAGCAGCCGCAGATTACCCGGCAGGCGATTCTGGAAGCAGCCGGCGCGGAATTCTCGATCCACGGCTACGCCGGCAGCGGCCTGGGATCGATTGTGACCCGGGCGGAGTTGACCAAGGGCGCTCTCTTTCACCACTTCCCGGACAAGCGTGCGATGGCAGCCGCCTGGATCGAAGATCATCTCTCGCCCGCGCTGGCGGCGCACTGGATCACACCTCTGGAATTGATCGGCTCACTCGACGCACTGCGGGCTTTCTGTCGTACGCGCTGCATGGAACTCACGCCAGGAGACGCAACCTCCGCGCTGGTTTCTCTGACTGCGGAAACCGCCGCGTCTGATGATGTTCTAGGCACGGCGCTGGAGCATATTTTCACCCATTGGCGCGCCGCGCTCGCGGACCTTCTGGAACGTGGCAAGGCCGATGGCTGGATCCACCGCTCGATCCAACCCGCCTCGGAAGCAGCCTTCGTCGTTTCCGCATTCGCGGGTTTTTCCGTCACCACCCGCGCCCATCCGGAAGAAAACGCCCTCCGCACCTGCGCCACCGCACTGGAAGCATACCTCGAAACGCTGCGGGCGCAGTGAACTTGAAATCCGAGGAACAAAGCGCCGCCATGTGCCGCTTTACAGGTTGCGCCCGAAACGCCGCATGCCAGATTCACCCACCAAACCGACCATGATCGAAAACTTACAGGAACGCATCGCGGAATCCAGCGGCTGGATCCAAGCCGTGAAGGATGAAATGGGACAGGTCCTCGTCGGCCAGCAACGACTCGTGGACCGGCTTCTGATCGGTTTGCTCTGCAATGGCCACATCCTGCTGGAAGGCGTGCCCGGTCTCGCGAAAACCCTCGCCGTGAAGGCGCTCTCCGGCTCGCTCGCCGCTTCCTTCGCCCGCTTCCAGTTCACGCCGGACCTGCTGCCCGCCGACCTCGTGGGCACCATGATCTATCATCCCCAGACGATGAAGTTCGAGCCCAAGCTGGGCCCCATCTTCAACAACCTCATCCTCGCCGATGAAATCAACCGCGCTCCCGCCAAGGTGCAGTCCGCGCTGCTGGAAGCGATGCAGGAGCGCCAGGTCACCCTCGGCGATCATTCCTACCCGCTGCCAGCCCCCTTCCTCGTGCTCGCCACCCAGAACCCCATCGACCAGGAGGGCACCTATCAGCTTCCGGAAGCCCAGCTCGACCGCTTCCTGCTCAAGGTCAACGTCGGCTACCCGACCAAGGACGAGGAACTCACGATTCTCGACCGCATGGCCACCTCCACCCCGCCTTATAGCACGAAAACCGTCGCCACCCCGGAGCAGGTCGGCATTTCGCGCGAGCTCGTCAATGCCATCTACATCGATCCCGCGATCCGCAAATACATCGTGCAGATCATCCACACCACACGCTACCCCGGCCTGGTGGACGCACCGCTCAAGAACCTGGTGCGCGCCGGCGCCTCGCCGCGCGGAACGATCAATCTGGCGCTGACAGCCCGCGCTCTGGCCTTCATGCATGGCCGCGCTTTCGTCACGCCGCAGGACGTGAAGGACATGGCACTCGACGTCCTGCGCCACCGCATCCTCCTCACCTACGAAGCCGAGGCCGAGGAAATGACCACTGATTCCATCATCGAGCGCATCATGTCCAAGGTGCCGGTTCCTTAAGCACTAAATTCAAAGCACTAAATTCAAAGCACTAAATTCGAAAAACTAAAGACCCGTCTGATGAAACCGCATCCTCTTCGTTTCGAATTTCATGCTTAATACTTGGTGCTTTCTTCCCATGCTTACCGACGAACAGATCGAGGAAATGATGGCGCGCGTGCGCAAGCTGGAGCTCAAGGCCCGGCGCCTGGTGCGCGAGTCGTTTTCCGGCGAGTATCTATCATCCTTCCGCGGGCAGGGCCTGGATTTCGACGATTTCCGGGAATACCAGCACGGCGACGAGGTGCGCTTCATCGATTGGAACGTGACCGCCCGGATGAACACGCCCTTCGTCAGGAAGTTCCGCGAGGAGCGCGAGTTATGCGTCATCCTCGCGGTGGATGTGTCCGGCTCCTCGGACTATGGCAGCGTGGCGCTCAGCAAGCGCGAGGTGGCTGCGGAAAGCGCCGCAGTACTCGGCTTCAGCGCCCTCAACAACGGCGACAAAGTGGGCCTGCTGCTCTTCGCCGGCGAGCCGCAGCTCTACATCCCACCGGAAAAAGGCAGCCGCCACCTGCTGCGCATGATCCGCGAGATCCTCGTGGCCAGACCCGATCATCCCGGCACTTCCATCGAAGGAGTTTGCGATTTCCTGATCCGCACCCTGCGCCGCAAATCGCTCGTTTTCCTCATTTCCGATTTCTTCTCGGATCCTCTCGAAAAGCCGCTCGGAAAGCTCGCGCACAAGCATGAGACCGTCGCCCTGCGCGTCTCCGATCCGCTGGAAAGCAAGCTGCCCAAGGCCGGCAAGGTCGTCATGATCGATTCCGAAACCGGCCTTGAAACCCTCGTCAACACCGACAATCCGAACCTGCGCATGTCCTATCAGAAACTCATGAGCCGCCAGCATGAGGGCGCGATCTCGGTGTTTCGGAAACATGGCATCGATTCCGCGGAACTCACCACCCAGGGCGACACCCTCATCTCGCTGCACCGCCTGCTCAAACGCCGCGGCCGCAAACGATCCCGGTGACCAACATGAACGAGAACACCCACAGGCTCGTCTTGCAGGAAGCCCCCGCGCCGGAGGAGCTGATTCCCGATTTCGGGCTCTGGCCGTGGTGGCTTGCCGCCGGCGTTCTCGCCCTCGCGATCATCACCGTGCTGGTGTTTCTAAAAACCCGCAAACCCGCCGCAGCGGTTTCCGCCACGCTTCGCGAAATCGCCTTTCGCGAAGCCCTCGCCGCGCTGGACGAGTCCGCTGCCAATGACTCCCGCAGTGCCGCGGTTCAATCCTCGCTGGCGCTTCGCAGGTATCTATCAGTCACCGCCGCGGATCCCGCATTGTTTGAGACGCACGAGGAATTCATTTCGCGTCACGACGCATTGCGGGTGCTCACGGCGGATGCGCGCACCGCCGCCGAATCCTGCTTCTCTCGCCTCGCCGCGCTGAAATACGCTCCGGAAATCCCGGACATGCCCGCCGCGGATGTCTTCACAGAGTCCCGCGCCTTGCTCGAAACCCTCCACCACGGCTTCGCCGCATGAGCGCATTTCTCGAACATTTCCGCTTCGCACAGCCGGGATGGCTGCTCCTGCTGCTGCCAGCATTCCTGCTGTTATTGCTCCGCCGCGGCCGCGGCACGGACGCCGCCGTGATGTTTCCAAATCTATCGGTGCTCGTCAGCCTCGGCAAACGCGTGCGCCGCACCGCCGGCGGCATCGGCCTGCCGCTCGCTTTCCTCGCTCTCTTCGCCGCCATCCTGGCCATGGCCCGCCCCGTCTGGCGCAATGAATATCAGAGCCGCAGCGCCAGCGGCATCGACATCATGATCGCATTCGATGTCTCCCTCTCGATGGACATCGACGACTTCATCGATCAGGGCGAGCGGGTGAAACGCATCGATGTCGCCAAGGCGGTGGTCGATGATTTCATCAGCCGCCGCCCGGACGACCGCATAGGCCTGGTCGCCTTCGCCGGCCGGCCGCGCGATGCAAGCCCGATCACCCTCGATCACAAGTGGCTGCGCGCCGCCCTCGGCGAACTGCGCCTCAACGACCAGTTCGACCGCGGCACGATCAAGGAGCAAGGCACCGCCATCGGTTCCGCGCTCGCCGCCGCCTCGTCGCGCCTCGATGCGCGGGACGCCAAGAGCAAGATCATCCTGCTCATCACCGATGGCGCGAGCAACTCCGGCAAGATCTCGCCCATCGAGGCCGCCGAACACGCCAAAACCCTCGGCATCAAAATCTATACCATCGCCATCGGCACCAAGGAGGGCCGCGTGGACCGCAGCATCATGCGCTTTCCCTATCAGGAATTCGACATCCCAACGCTGCGGAAAATCGCCTCGCTAACAGGAGCCGAGCACTACTGGGCGCAGAACCTCGCATCCCTCAGGGAAACCTTCAGCACCATCGACCAACTCGAAAAAACCGATGCAAAAAGCCACACCGTGATCGATGATACCGAGTTGTTCCCATGGTTCCTCGGCCTCACGCTGCTTGCGGCGCTGGGCTCCACCACCCTGCTCGCCCTGAATCCACCCCCATCACCCTGACCCGCGTGAAATTCGCCCAACCCGCCTGGCTCGTCCTGCTGGTGCTTCTCCCACTGCTGGGAGCGGCCGCAGTGGTCGTCGCCCGCATGCGCGGCAGGCAATGGGCCGCATTCATCGCCCCCCGCCTGCGCGGCGCTCTGCTCAAACGCGGCAGCACCCTGCCCCGCTGGTTCGCGCTGCTTTTCCTGCTCGCCGCCTGCGCGGCCATCACAATCGCACTCGCCCGCCCACAGGGCGATGCCGGCGTCCGAACCGAAAAATCGCTCGGCCGCAACCTGCTCATCGCGCTCGATCTATCACGCAGCATGCGCGTGGCCGATATCAAACCCGACCGCCTCAGCCGCGCGAAAATGGTCATCTACGAACTGTTGGAGTCCATGCCGAACGAACGTGTCGGCGTGATCGGTTTCGCCGGCAACGCCTATATCTACGCGCCGCTGACCGTCGATCACCAGGCCGTGCGCGAAACCGTCGAGCAGATCGATGAAACCTGGACCACCCAGGGTGGTTCGAATCTCGGCGAGGCCATCAAGCTCGCCAGCGAGACTCTCAGGAAAACCAGCCAAAAAAACAACGCGCTCGTCATCCTCAGCGACGGCGAGAAACACGATGGTCATCTGGACGACATCATCGACCAGGCCCGCGAGTCCGGCGTCTTCATCCTCGCCATCGGCGTGGGAACCGAAGATGGCGACTACGTGCCCAGTCCGGATTTCCCCGGCGGCCGCATGGTGGATCGGCGCGGCCAACCAGTCGTCAGCCGCCTGCAAGCCGACGTCATGCGCAAGCTCGCCACCGAGACCCGGGGCCGCTACGCCGTGGCCGGAACCGGCGCGGACATCGCCTCGATGGTGGGAGACGCAGTGAAGGATCTCGATGCCTTCGAGATCGAGGGCCGCGAGCGCGCCGTGTCGATCGAGTTCTATCAGTGGCTGCTTTTCCCGGCGCTGGTATTTCTGTTGGCATCGATCCTCGCGGCCACCCGCTGGCGCGGAGTCAATCCGGCGCTGGTCGCCACCGCCATCATGCTCGCGCCCGGCCCAGCTCGGGCCGACAAGGTTTCCGCCGCTAAGGAGGCCCTCAAAAAAGGCAATCAAACCGAAGCGAGGGATGCCTATCGAAAACTGGCGGATGGCACGCGCTCGCAGGAACACAAGGCACGCTTCCATCTGGGAGAGGCCACCGCCGCTTATCGTGCGAAGGATTTTCGCGGCGCGCGCTCCGCCTTCAGCCAAGCCATGATGTCCGGCGAGCCGAAAGTCCGCGGCAGCGCCCACCTCGGCACCGGCAAGACCTTGTTTCAGCTCGGCTGGCAGAGCCTCGCGGGCGAGCCTTACCCCGACGACGCTGCAAACTCCCCCACCCTCGCTGATTTCGACGCCATCGTCCGCAAGAAGCTGGAGGAAGTCCGCGCCGGCGATGAATCCGGCAGCGACCCGACCGCCATGGAAGCGCTGATCACCAACTGGGCGGATGGCGTCCGGCATTTCGATTCCGCGCTCGCCGCCAACCCGACGGACCGCTCCGCCGCTCACAACCGCGCGGTGGTGATGACCTATCTCAAGCGCCTCCAGGAACTGCTGGAGGAGGAACGCGAGCAGGCCGAACAATCGATGCCCCAGCCACGGCAGGGTGAGGGCAAACCTGAACCCCGCAAGCCCGGCGAAGGTGATCCGCGGGAGGAAGGCGAACCGGAGGAAGAGGGACAAGATCAGAAAGGCCCGAAACAACAGGGCGATCAGGGCGATCAGGGCGAGGACGACGAGGATCCAAAGGATGGCTCCGGCGATGAGGAGGAAAAACCCGATGACAAATCCGGAAAAAAGGAGGATGAGGAGGAATCCGGTGAATCTCCCCGGGATCCCAATGAATCACCAGAGGAACGGGCCCGCAGGATCCTCAAGGAAAACGCGGATCTCGAAAAAGGCCCGCTCACACCGGGCCGGCGCGAGTTCAACCCACCGGAAAAGGATTGGTAACATCATGAGCGGAATTTCTTTAACTAAGCGACTTCTCGCAGCATGGCTGATTCTCGCCATGCACGCCGCGGCACAGACCAGCAGCCGGCTTTCCTCGCGCTTCCTCGCCCGCGGCGAGCAGGCCTTGCTGGAAATCGCCATCGCCGGATCCCGACCCGATGCCATCCCGGAAATCCCGGAACTGAAAGGCGTGGACATTCGTCCGAGCGGGCGCGGTGTGCAAACCAAACTCCTGCCTGGCCGGCGCCTGGAATATGTCTTCGAGTTCCTGGTCTCCAGTTATGAACCCGGCAGCCATGTCCTGCCCGGATTCAGGATGAGCTCCGGCGGCGTCACCAGCCGCACCGAGCCGATCGAATTCTCGGTGTTCAACCCGGACGAACTCCAATGGTCCGAAGCCGTGGCCGGAGGCACCCGCTTCCGCTACGCCAGCGCCTTCCGCGTGCTCAATGCCCGCCCTTACGACGGTGAAACCGTGCCCGTGGAAATCAAGATTTTCGTGCCACGCGAACTGCGTGTCGAAGACTGGGGTATCCCGGATTTCCAGCGTGATGGCGTCACCGCCTGGCGCTTCCAACCCTCCGCCATGCGCGGCCAGGTCAATTTGTTAGGGCTGCCCTACGTTTCCGTGGCCTACCCCAGCACCCTCACCCCCACCCGCACGGGCACCATCGGCATCGGCCCGGCCACCGTGCGCCTGATCATGGTGCAGTACCGCATGGACGGCATCGGCCGGAACGTCGCCACCGAGGCCAATCTAACGGTTCCCGGGCTGGAACTCGAATCCATGCCCCTTCCCGAGGGTGCCCCCGCGGGATTTGAAAACGCGGTGGGCGATTTCAAGATCGACGTCAGGAGCGAGCTGACGGAAGCGCAGGAGGGCGATCCCGTCCCGGTGGAGATCCTGGTGAGTGGCAGTGGAAATCTCGATACCCTGCGCCCGCCAAAACCCGTGGATGCCAGCGGTTGGAAACTCTATGAAGCCACCACCGATCCGCGCGGCGACGAGCGCCGCGAGCTTTCCGGCTCCACCGTTTTCCGCCAGTTCCTGCGCCCGCTTGAAATCAAACCAGCGATTCCCGCATTCCAGCTAGTTTACTTCGATCCCAAGGAAAAAGCCTACAAAACCCTGCTCAGCGAGCCCATCCCGCTGAGCATCACCCCATCCTCCGCAGGCAGGCCCGATGGCATTGCTCCGCCGCAGGCGCGTGCCACCCCGGTGGAGCGCATGACCGACATCCTTGGATTGTTAGACACGGCGGAGGTCACACTGCCCGCCACGCGCCGCATACCGGGTTGGCTGGGACATGCCGTGGCCGCGCTCTTCGCCCTCGGTCTGGTCATCAAGACGCTGTGGATGCGTTTCGGACATCACTTCCACAAGGATCCGGAGCGTGCCGCACGTCTTGCGGCGCTGCGCGAAATCGAAGACATGATCAAGACTCCCGAAGACACCGGCTTCCTGATGGCCGCGGGTCGCTTCATCGAACGCTGGCTGGGCCCCTCCCCCGCGCCGGAGGTCCGCGCCGTGCTCGCCCAGCGCGATGCCATTTGCTTCCGCGAGGACAAGCCAGCCGGCCCGATCCTCGATCCGAAGAAACGCTCGTCAATCGTCAGCGTGCTGCGCAAGGCGGTGATGGCATGGACCGCCATCGCGTTGTTAGGAGCCGGCATCGGCCAGGCCCGCGCCGAATCTCCGGCCAATCTCGCGCGCGCGGCCTATGAATCCGCCAAGTATGATGAAGCCATCAGCCAATGGCTCAAGGCCGGCGACTATCAGGAACTGTCGCCGGACGTTTTGTACAACATCGGCAACGCCTGTTACCGCGCCGGTTCCCCCGGCCATGCGGCGCTGTATTACCGCCGGGCACTCGCCCGCGATCCCGGCCACCAGGAATCCCGCCAGAACCTGCGTTTCATCGAACGCAAACACGGCTCCATCACCGTCCACCGCCCGGAATTCCAATACGCCGTCGCCCGCATTCCGCTGTCTGGCTGGAAAGCCATGTTATGGACCGGGGCGTGGCTCTGCGTGCTCGCCGTGCTCGTGTTTCCTGCCACCCACCGCGATTCCCGCCTGCGCGCGGTGGCCATGATCGCGCTCGTCATCGCCCCACTGCTAACGGGTGGCGGCGCCTTGGGCTGGCGTTATTTTCCCAACGACGCCGAGTTCTCTCCGCTCGCGCGTCAGGCCGTCATCATCGTGGAAAACACCGTCCTGCATGCCGAAGCCTCACGCACCTCTCCAGAGGTGATCGATGCCCCGCCAGGCTCTCTCTGTGAGGTGATCCGCCGGTCCGGCCGCTGGGCCTACGTCGCCTTCGCCACCAAAACCCGCGGGTGGGTTCCCGTGGAGGCCATCGAAACCGTCGTTCCGGAAGGTTCGCCCGCTCCGCCTGAAATCCGCAAAGCAAAAGCTGATAGCAAAAGCGCGTGAGCGCCGGCTTCACTCTCCTTTCCCTAGTTTCCTCTTGATACGCCGTATGTCGGCCTTACCAAAGCGTTCCTCTCCTTCCTGCCGGATCAGGTCCATTGCGGCTTGATGCCGCCCCACCTGTTCGAGAACCCGCACTTTTGAGCGGAAGTAGTAAGTCCAGTGGATCTTATGTTCCAGCGGGTCCATGCGCAGCCCCCGCATGTGGGCCTCCAGGCGCTGGAGTTCCAGCATGGCCGGGCCGCGCCCCTCCACATGGGCCAGTGCCTCGGCATAGAGCCCCGCGCAGGCGACATCGGCCAGCGCGAAATGGCCGGTGGGCAACGCCCGCTCCGGTGCGAGACGGCTGTTTTCCCCAAGGAAGCGCCGGAAAACCGGCGGCCATTCCCTGCGCTGGCGGTCGATGATCTTCTGCCAGTCGCCGAGATAGGCGTCACGCCGGTGCAGTTCCCAAATCGCGCGCGCCTGCGCCGGATACTGCTTGAGAACATCCGCCATCAGGCGGTCGAGATCGTGCCATAGAAACGAACGTTTCGCCGACATCAGCGCGAACACAAGGATCAGCACCACTGCGGGAAAACGCGGAGAAACACCACCCAGGAACCGACGCCACAGCGCCGCGAGCACAATGGCCGCCCCCAGGCAGAACCATGGCATACCCGGATAGATCCGGTATTCCGGCATGAACTCCGGGATGAGATACAAGACCCGGAACAGCATCGTTGCGGTGAAAAGAAACAAACAAACACCTAACAAGCGCGTCGATTTCCGACAGGCGAGGAAGACACTCAATGCCGTAAGCGCGAGCATCGCCGCCGCCGCCCATATCGCGCCTGTGTCCGGGATGTTCCAGAAGCTCGCGCCCGGCGGCATCAGGGTCTCGGTGATGTGGTGGTCGGAGCTCAGCGAAACCGGCACCACCGCGCGCCAGGCGAATTCCCAGAACACCCTTGCCACCGTGTAGCCGTGCCCGATGATCCGCGGTTCCGCCCACAAGCTCGCGGCCCCAAGCAGGCGCGGAAAATACCCGGTGATCCAGAGCACGGCGAATCCCAGCAGAAACCCGCCCGCCAGCCACCACCAGCGGCGGCGCAGCAGGCACCAGTGTGCCGGCGTCATGAATGCAAGGCCCACGGCTCCGGCCATCATCAGCGCGTGGAACAGCCCCGGACCTTTCGATATCGTGGCTCCCGCGATTCCTAACAAGACCCAGACGGGTTTCCAGCGCCCGCCGTCCCGCAGGAAAGCCAGCAGCGCCCACGATGCGAGCAGCGAAAACAAGGTGACCCAGGCCAGATCCTGGGTGCGCGCGTAGTTCGGAATCTCGCTCGCCAGCGGATGCACCGCGAATAACACCGCCCCAAACAAGGCTGTGCCGGCGGGTGCCCGGCCGCGTGTGAAGACCCGGCCGAATCCGAACAACACGCAGGCCACCGCCGTGTGCAGCA
The DNA here is from genome assembly GCA_030696085.1 of Luteolibacter sp. Classification (GTDB taxonomy): domain Bacteria; phylum Verrucomicrobiota; class Verrucomicrobiia; order Verrucomicrobiales; family Akkermansiaceae; genus Luteolibacter. The sequence goes on along the minus strand of JAUYNL010000093.1, from coordinate 499 downwards.
GCCAGTTGACCGCATGATACCCGACCGGCGACTTGCCGAAAAGATGGCATTGGATCACATAGCCGAAGTTGGTCCACAGACACGAAACGCCACCCCAGAACATTCCCGCCTGGATCTCTTCATTGTCGCGTATCTGCGTGGGATCATCGAGATAGAACTGCGATCCAAGACACCACACATGTGCCAGGGCGCTGGCCGCGATGATCAAGATGATCGGCAACCAGCGGCGAATGCCCGTATTTTCCGTTCCTGAAGTGTCCGCCAGCGCTCTTGCCATGGGAACTTCTAGCATCCGTCCCTCAGGGGCACGCAAGCATCCAATGTTTCCGGATTCCGCGAAGGGAAGGAGCAAGGCAGGTCAGGGCGATTGGCTGGTTATGCATTGTAAGGCTGCGTTTGGGTTAGGAGGCGGATGGCATCCGGGCGGTGGTCGGCGTAGTGGAGGAAGGCATGGTTGAGCGAGGCGTGCTCTTCCGGCCTGATGAGCGCGAGGATGGCA
>JAUYNL010000091.1 GCA_030696085.1 Luteolibacter sp. | reverse complement strand
GGGGGACGCTGTCCCCTCGCCGTCCAGTGCAGTGGATTTCGTTCTCACGAGCCTAATCGAGCATTTTCGTGCCCTTTTGTCTAGCACTATCTCGAAATCAACAGCGAAAAGGACTGCCGAACTTCAAACCAAATGCCCTGGACACACTAGCCGAGCCGGCGGCTGCGGCCGCGCTCGTTGGCGGCCCCGCAGTGCGGGCAACTCGCGATCTTGCCGTGGCCGTGATCCTCGAATCCGTGCAGACACAGCCTGCAAATCACGCGGCCCGCCAATGAGCGCGTCTCCGATCTGGCGTGCAGCGTGCGCGACACCACCGTGAACAAGAGCACCAGAAAACCGGAGCCCGGAATCACCAGCAGCACGAATTCAGCGAGCGTCAGATTCATCGGCGGCTTGATTGGAGAATCCCACCCCCACGGCGATCCAGGCGGGTGGCTTTGCGGAATCGGGCTGGAAGGAAACATGGCGCAGCCAGTCGTCCAGGGCGGATCGTCCCGCCTCATCGCCGCCGGAGAGGGAAACGCAGTCGAGCACCCGGCCCGCGGTGTCCAGGCGCAGCAGGAACCGCCAGGGCTCCGCCGCCATCATCGAATCCACAACTTGGTCGAATGCCGGGAGTTTCTCTGGCAGCCATTCCACCGGCATCCCTGACAGCGGATATAGCGCCGGAGCCAGCACGCTTTTCGCCCTATTCGCGGGCGCGGCATCCTTCGCCGGGCGGCGGATAGGCAGGACCGGCACGCCCCGCGCCGCCAGTGGGGGTGTGGCGGCCGCATCCACATCCGGCAGCTTGCGCAGGATCGGAACATACGGTTCCGGCCGCCATCGCGCCTTTTCATGCGCCTCACGTTCGGTCGCCACCGCCCATTCCCAGCCGGAGGGATCGAAGCGCGAGGGAAACGGCCCGCCCTCGCGGGCACGCAGGGTGAGCGTCCGCCCCTCGGCATCGTCCAGCACCTGGATCACCGCCGCCTTGGGGGCCGCCCATGGCACCGGGGCCGCCACCTGAATCCTTACGAAACTCAGCAATACCGCGAAAACTCCGCTCGTCACCAGGATGGCGATCATTTTCGGAAACCACGAGCCACCGGGTTGACGCCAGGAAAACACCCACTCAGGCGCTTCCATCCGCTTGTGCTTCATGGAGACACGTTTCGCCATTTCACTCGGGGGATGGATTCAAATCGGAAACCTGCGGGCCGGCCACGTTGGCACCCACCATCGCCAGCCGGAATCCCTTGCTCAGGACCATTTCCGATACCTGCCGCTCGATGCCCACCGGCGTCCCGGCATCGGTCTGGAGCAGGACCATCGCCTTCGCCGCAGCGCCCTCATCGCGCAGTTGCTCCATCCGCGCGGTGAGAGCGGAAAAAGCCAGCGCATCGCGCCCCAGATGGATTCGCGCTCCGTTCTCGCCCGGCCCCAGCGTGATCACCAGCGTCTCCTGGTAGCGCTCAAGCTGGAAACGCGAGGGCGGCAGCTCCACCATTACGCCGGACTGCCTCAGCAAGGACGGCCCTAATAAAAACAACAACCACAACAGCGCGAACACATCCAGCACCGGCACCGCGTGCAGCAGTCCCGGCCGTTCCGGCAAGTTCGTTTCCAGCTTCAATGCGCGTGTTCCTGCTTGGCTTTGCCCGATTTCCTGCCCGCCGACACCTCACCGCGGAAGGGCGCGAATTCCTCCTCCTCCCGCGCATCGGCGATCAAGTGCACCATTTCAATGCCCGCCCGCTCGATGCGGTGGATCAGGCGCTTCGCCCGACCCAGAAAATACAGGTAAAACAAATACATCGGCACCGCCACCGTCAGTCCCAGCACCGAGGTAATCAGCGCGGTGAACACCCCCGCGGTGAGTTCCGCCGGACCCGTGAAACCGCCTTGTTCGCTCACTTTCTGAAAAGTCTCCAGCATCCCGAGCAGCGTGCCCAGCATTCCGACGAGCGGTGCGAGCAGCGAAACCCCCAGAATCGCCCGCAGGTTCTTCTCGATCCGCGGCACTTCGAGCTGGCCCGCCTCCTGCGTCACATCCCGCAGGTCCGCCCGGCCAAGATAATAGCGCAGCAAGGCCGCGTGCGCCACCCGCGCCACCGGCCCCGGCGCGCGCGCCGCCTCGTGCAAGGCCTCCGCAAAGGCCCTGCGCTTCACGTGATGCGCCAGCCCCACCAGCAGATCGCCCACGTTGATGCGCGCCCGGTGGAAGAAAAACAAGCGCTCCACCACGCACACCGTGCCAATGAAAGCCAACCCCAGCAGCACCCAGACCAGTGGTCCGCCCTGCTCGATCAAGCCCGAAGGTTCCATCAATGCCAGAATCATCTGCCCGGAAACTACGCGACCCCCGCCTCCGCTGGCCAGTACCAAAAGGTTCGGAAAAAATCAAACCGGCAGCCGAATTCCACCCGAAATCCGAAGTTGGATGAACCAAGGCCCGGAAACGCACCGCCGGTGGCGTGGAAGCCCTGCATGAGGTGCCCTGATCCACCGCGGATTCCAGGTTCAACGGCCGGACCCGGCTGGCCGGCGCGCGGACGGCTGTCTAACTGTTTTTTAGAACGATGCGGTGGCGCGCCTTGCCGGCCCGCAGATGATCGAGCGCGGCGTTCACCTCATCCATCGGGAAGGTTTGCGTGACCGGCGCGATGCCGTGGCGCGCGCAGAATTCCAGCATCGTCGCCACCGTGGCGGGCGAGCCGAGCGGCGAACCGGAGAGCGATTTTCGTCCGCCGATGAGAGAGAAGGCGGGCACCGGCACGGGCTCCAGCACCGCGCCCACGAAGTGCAGGCGGCCATCCGGCCTGAGTGCCGCGAGATAGGCATTCCAATCCAGCGTCACATTGGCGGTGACAAGGATGAAATCCAGCGAAGCCGCGAGTTTTCCGAGCGCCGCGCAATCACGGCTGGAAACCACATGGTGTGCGCCGAGTTTCCGCGCGTCGTCCGCCTTGGCCGGATTCGAGCTGAAGGCCGTGACCTCGCAGCCCCATTTGTTGAGAAACTGCAGGGCCAGATGTCCCAGCCCGCCGATGCCCACCACGCCCACGCGGTCGGTCGGCTTCACGCCGAAATCCGTGATCGGCCCGAATACCGTGATGCCTCCGCAGAACAAGGGCCCCGCGCTGGCCGGATCGAGCGCGTCGGGCAGCTTGATCGCCCACTCCCAGTTCGCACGCACGCGGTCGGCGAAGCCTCCGTGGCGGCCGACGAGGATCTGCTCCGCGCTGGCGCAAAGCTGGTGCCTGCCGGATAGACAAGGCTGGCAGGCAAGACAACTCCCGGAAAACCAGCCGAGGCCCACACGATCGCCGATCTTGAGACCCTTCACCTGATCGCCCGCCGCCTCGATCACGCCGATCACCTCATGGCCCGGCACCAGCGGATAGCGCGAGTTTCGCCAGTCGTTGTCGATCATCGAGAGATCCGAGTGGCAGATGCCGCAGCTCTCCACCTTCACCTGCACCTGCGCGGGCCGCAGCGGGCCGGGATCGTATGCGATTCGCTCAAGCGCCGCGCCGGATTCCGGGGCGGCCCATCCGTGAAATTTTCCAGTCATGCGGCCAGCATGCACCGGAAATCCGAATTGGCAAATCCGCACAAATAGCCGGCACCCGGAGTTGTTAGAAAATTTCCCCGTGTCGCTGGTTGCCATCCCGCGGGAAAGTTGCTAAGCGTGCCGTCAATGGGTCGAAGCATGCCGCAACTTGAATTCCGATGGACCTCATGGCTGAGGATTTTCAAGGCGCCGCCCCCCCCGGAAACCAAGCCTGTTAGAGAGGACGGCGGGCTCACCGCATGGTGTGCGGAGGCCTCGGCGAACCTGTTCCTGCCCGAGCTCGCACGCAAGGTCCGCGTCACCTGGAATCCACGCATGCAGACCACCGCCGGCCGCGCGTGGTGGCCGGACCGCAGTATCGAGCTCAATCCGAAGCTCCGGCAGTGCGAGCCGGATGAACTCTGGCGCACGCTCAAGCACGAGCTCGCCCACCTCGTGGCCTACGAGCGCTGCGGCCGCCGCCACATCGATCCGCACGGCATCGAATGGCAGGCCGCCTGCGCGGATCTCGGCATCCCTGGCGAACAACCCTTCCACACGCTGCCTTTCAAACGCCGCCGCATGAAGCGCAACCACGCCTACACCTGCCCGAACTGCTTCGCCACCATCCGCCGCGTCAAGCCCATCCAGCGCACCGTCGCCTGTTACGATTGCTGCCGGAAATTCAATCACGGCCATTATCACGACCGCTTCCGGCTGATCAAAAACAAGTCCATGAATTGAGTCCGCGGTTTCCAGGCCGATGACCCCACGGGCGGTGAATCCGACCCCGCCTCCCGCCATGAGCCTCCCGACCCTGCCAAGTTCCGACCGCGCGGTTTCCACTTATGGATTGCGGCAATGGAGCGGCTGGGTGCTCGGCCCCGGCATCCTGTTGCTCACCCTGCTGCTGCCACCGCCCGCAGGTCTCAGTCACGCGGCATGGCACACGGCGGGCGCGGCCCTGCTGATGGCCACCCTGTGGATCAGCGAGTCCCTGCCGCTGCCCGTCACCGCCATGCTGCCGCTGCTGTTGTTTCCGCTGCTGGGAATCGCCACCATCCAGGAAAGCGCGACGCCCTATGCCAGTCCCATCATCTATCTGTTCCTCGGCGGCTTCCTCATCGCGCTGGCGATGAGGCGCTGGAATCTTCATCGCCGCTTCGCCATCAGCCTGATCGGGTTCATGGGAGCGCGGCCCTCGCGCATCATCGCCGGGTTTCTGCTGGCCTCCGCCATGCTCAGCATGTGGGTGAGCAACACCGCCACCGCCCTCATGATGCTGCCCATCGCACTCTCCGTGGTGGGACTCGTTCCGCGCGAATCCGCCTCCGCTCCGGGGAGCCGCGCCTTCGCCACGGCGCTGCTGCTCGCCGTCGCCTATGGTTCCACGGCCGGCGGCATGGCCACGCTCATCGGCACTCCGCCCAATGCGCTGCTCGCCGGTTATATGAGCAAGGTTTACGACGTCACCATCGGCTTCGGCCAGTGGATGCTCATCGGCGTGCCGGTGACGCTGGTCACCCTGCCCTTGATTTTCCTCATGCTCACCCGCGTCTCGTTCCGCCTCGATCATGGCGAAGTTCCCGGCATGGCCGCTCTCATCGCCTCCGAAAAAGCACAACTCGGCCCCTTGAGCTGCGGTGAGCGCGGCGTGCTTGTCGTGTTTCTGCTCACCGCGCTCGGCTGGATTTTCCAACCGCTGCTCGCCCGCAACATTCCGCTCCTCACCGACACCACCATCGCCATGGCTGGCGCGCTGCTGCTCTTCGCGCTGCCCGTCAACATCCGCCGGGGCGAGTTCGTGATGGATTGGGAAGGGACCAAGGACCTCCCGTGGGGTGTCCTGCTGCTCTTTGGCGGCGGCCTGAGTCTCGCGGGAATGATCGAGAAACACGGACTTTCCCGTTGGCTTGGTGAACTCTGCTCCGGCCTCGGCGGCATGCCCATGCTGCTCACACTCGCCATTTTCTGCTTCGGAATCCTGATGCTCACCGAACTCACCAGCAACACCGCCACGGCCGCCACTTTCCTGCCGATCGCCGCCGCCATCGCCATCAGCCTCGGCCAGAACCCCCTGCTCTTCCTCATCCCCGCCGCGCTCGCCGCGAATTGTTCCTTCATGATGCCCGTCGGCACGCCGCCCAATGCCATTGTTTTCGGCAGCGGCCACATCACCCTGCCGCAGATGGCCCGTGCCGGATTTCTGCTGAACCTGATCATGGTGCCCCTCGTGATCGCCGCCATGTGGCTGCTCGGCCCGCTCATTTTCGGCGTTCGCTTCGATATCGTGCCGGATTGGGCGAAATAGCTCGTGCGGTGCGCCCAAGGCCCATGGATTCCGGCAGCCTCGGCTGAAAATCCCGTAAATTGCAACTTTGGGCTTGCATGCCCCGGCCCATCTTCTAAGAACCGCGCCCCGAATTATGGCTAAGAAAAGTTGGATTGCCCGCAACGAGCGTAAAAAACAAACCGTCGAGAAATACGCCGACCTCCGTCTCAAGCTCAAAGCCGAGAAGGATTACGTCGGTCTCTCGATGCTCCCGCGTGACGCAAGTCCGACGCGTTTGATCAACCGCTGCCAGATCACCGGCCGCCGCCGCGCCTTCCTCCGCCGCTTCCGCCTCTCCCGGATCACCTTCCGCGAGCTGGCCTCCGCCGGGATGCTTCCCGGGGTGACCAAGTCGAGCTGGTAAGCTGGCCGCCTTTCGCCGTCGGCAGCGTGGAACGGAAATCACCCGGCCCGCGCTCTTGTCATGCCCATTTACGAATACGTTTCCGAAGCCCCCGAAGATCCCGAGCATTCGTGCCGCATCTGTGCGCGGGGATTCGAACTCAGACGCCCCGTGGACCGCGCCCCGCTGCGGGTCTGCCCCTTGTGCAAAAACCCGGTCAAAAAGGTGATCTCGCGCATCAACACGCCCGTCATCACCAAGCCGCTCTCCGTGAGCGATGCGAAAAAAGCCGGTTTCACCATCCTTGAACGACGCGATCAGGGCGTTTACGAAAAACTCTGATCATTCCGCCAATGATGACTCTTTTGCACAGTCTGGACGTTCTCGCGTCCGTTTCACCCACGCCGCACGCCGAATTTCCCTCGCTCGGGAAATCTTTGCTTTATATATTGGGAATTCTCTTCTTCCTGCTGCTCAACGCATTTTTCGTCGCCTCGGAATTCGCCATCGTCAAAGTCCGGCCCAGCCAGCTTGAAGCCGAGGGGAAAAGCCACTCGCCGAAAATCAAGACCGCCCTGCATGTGGTCAACCACCTGGATGGCTACCTTTCCGCCAACCAGCTCGGCATCACCATCGCCTCCCTCGCCCTCGGCTTCCTGGGCGAACCCTTCGTCGAGGCGCTCGTCGCGCCCTTGCTGTTGCTGACTGGAATCTCGGTCTGGTGGGTGAAATTCATCTCGTTCGCGCTGGCCATCATTTCCTTCACCTTCCTCCATGTGGTGATCGGCGAGCTGATGCCGAAATCCATCGCCATCCGCCGCTCGGTCTCCACCACCCTCGCGCTGGCCGGTCCGCTGCACGCGTTTTACCGCAGCGCCCACTGGGCGATCATCGTCCTCAACGGCACCGCCAACAAGCTGCTCAAGGTATTCTTCAACATGGATCCCGTCAGCGAGAGCGAGCACAGCCACTCGGCTGCCGAGCTCGCCGTGCTCGTCACCCAAAGCGGCAAATCCCAGGAAGTCACCGAAACCGAGCGTGAAATCCTCATCAACGCCCTTGGCCTCAACGAACTCTGGGTGCGCGACGTGATGACCCCCCGCAATAAAGTCGTCATCCTCGATGCTGACGAACCCTTCGAGAAAACCCTCGAAATCGCCCTCCGCTCCAAGCACACCCGCTTCCCCCTCGTCAAAGGCCACCTCGACAACGCCATCGGCCTCATCCACATCAAGGACCTCTTCAAGCTCATCAACGACCGCGATCCGGATCTCATGCGCATCAAGCGCGAGCTCAAGATCGTGCCCGACACGATGCCGCTCGATACCCTGCTCCAGTTCTTCCTCCGCGAGCACGCCCACCTCGCCATGGCCGTCGATGAATTCGGCACCCCCGTCGGCATCGTTTTCCTCGACAACATCATGGAGGAACTCGTCGGTGACATCCAGGACGAGTTCGACAACGAGCGCCCATCCCTCACCCGCATCAACGACGATGAATTCGTAGTCGAGGGCACCATGACCCTCAACGACCTCGGCGGTTTCGTCCCCGAACTCGAGCTCGATAGCGGCGAGGTCACCACCGTCGGCGGCTACATCACCCAGCAGCTCGGCCGTTTCCCGCAAGTCGGCGAAACCCTCGAAGTATTAGGCTACGAGGCCCGCGTCACCAGCACCGACGGCCGCCGCGTCGGCCAGATCCATTTCCGAAAACTCGTCCCCGCCGATACCGGCGGCGGCGATGAGGAGACGGAGGATTGAGTTTCCGCTGTCTTTATATTTCAGACATCCTGATCCGTTTGCGCCGGATGGACGTGATCATGTCTTGATTAAAAATTTATAAACCCCGCCGCCGGGCCGGACATTTGATGGATTGACCGCTTGGCGCACCGCCCGCCGGTCTTGTTTCCCGAAGAGAAAAACTTCCGTTTGCTTTCCCCTAAGCGGACTTACTCTTCCAATAGTATCAATCCATTGAACCCATGAAACTCAGAACACTATTCCTACTGACCATCGGTCTGGCCGGACTCTCCCGCACACAAGCTCAAGTCACAGTGGATGGCGTCCGTGATCCGGGCGAAGGCTACGGATCGGTCAGCGTGCAATCCACCCAAAGTGGGTGGGGAACTGGCAACTCGATTGCCAATCTTCATGCCGTGCAGGCGAGCAACCTGCTCCACCTTCACATCGGCGGACGTGCCAACGGCAATGCCATCATTCTTTTCATCGATGTAAAAGACGGTGGAAACCCTTTCATTCCGAACAACCTCATTACCACCGGCGGCGAGGAAGACTCGATCAACAAGTTCGGTGCCTCCGTTTCGTCCGGCATGACTTTCGAGAATGGTTTCGAGCCCGAGATGGCCATCCGGATCTTTGGAAATGGCGCGGATGCCCATGTGAACCGCTACAATTTCCTCGCCGGAACCCGCACCTATTCAGGACAAGCCAATGCGGTAACAATCAGCGATGGGCCGATTTCCGAACTCCGCGTGAATTGGGCCGATGTCCCGACCGTGCCCGAGAGTGATCCGGTGGTATTTGATCACGCCGCCGCCGACCAAGGTGTGGAAATCGCACTGAACCTGACGAGTCTCGGCGTATTCGGCAGCCAAACCGTGAAAGTCATGGCGATGCTGGTGAACGGAGATTCCAGTTGGGGCTCCAACCAGGTGCTTGGCTCCCGCACCTCCACCACGGGTGACATGGCGGGAGGAATGGCATCACTCAATTTCGAGACCGAAGCCGACATTCAAACCCTGTCGATTCCGGTGGTGGGTGAAGGGCTGGATCCGGCTGGAGACGAGGATGGCGATGGTTATCTCAACGGGGACGAAACCGCCGGGACCAGCGTTCTCGGCTATATCTCCGATCCGTTGATTCCGAACTACACCAACGTGAGCGTTGCGGGAAATTTCACCGATCCGGCATGGCAGGCCACCACGCCAGGAACGGTCATGACACAAGGCAGCACCGCCAGCCTGACGGAACAGTATCAATGGACCTTGGACCGGCACTTCACAGTCCCGGCCCAGTCGATATCCTACAAGTTCACGACAGGCGGCACTTTTGACATCAATTGGGGTCAAGCAGGTTCTCCGGGAACCGTCGTGCGCGATGGCGGCGACATTCCAGGCTTTGTCGGCCCTACCGGCATTTACCGCGTTTCCTTCAATCAGGGCGGCCTCACCCAGACCTTCGCGCGCCGCACCTTTGACGATGATGCCACCTTCCTCGCCGCTTATGGCTTGGCGGAAAATCCAAGCGGCGATGCGGATGACGATGGTGTTTCCAACGAAGTCGAACAGGCGGAAAACACCGATCCCCTGAACAACGACACCGATGGCGACGGCATCTTCGACGGAGCCGACACCCAACCTCTCGTCCAACTCCGCGACGTCACCTTCCGGGTGGACATGAGCGTCCAGACCGCCAAGGGATTCTTCAATCCTGCAAACTCGTCCCCGAAGCTGCTCATCTTTGGTGGACCGCTCGCCACTGCGGATCCACCCGCCGGCGGTCACGTTATGGCTGCCTTGGGTGGAGGTGTCTATACGGTGACGATTCCCAATGTTCCAGGTTTTCAAGGAGCTAATCTCGAGGGCTTCGGATACAAGTTTTACAACCCCGACACAAATGCGAATCCCGCCTACGAGTTGATCGACAACAGCCCATTCACCAACCGCACGCTCACTCTGGGTGCGCCTGAGGCGGAGCAGATCCTGAGCACCGTCTTCTTCAGCAATGATTCGACGCTGCCCGGCTACCTCACCTGGGCCGCTGACAATGCCGGAAGCGGAGCCTTTGACGACGACTTCGATGGGGACGGCGTGAAGAATGGTCTCGAATATTTCTATGGTGAGACCGGCAGCTCCTTCACCTCGAATCCGGCTCCCGATGCCAACAAATTGGTTTCCTGGCCGCGCGATCCGAATGCCAGCGGCGTTTCCTTCAAGGTCTGGAAATCCGAAACCCTGGCCGCCGGCTCATGGGTGGATGTCACCGGCGACGCGGACATCAGCGATCAGAACTTCGTGAAATACACCCTGCCCGCCGCCACGAAGGTCTTCGTCCGGCTGGAAGTGACCGAAGACTGATTTCCACCGGAGCAGTTTCCTCCCCATATCTCCGGGGGCGGCGGTCGAAAGGCCGTCGCCCCTTTTTTGGAGTTCCGCCGCGCTTGCAGTCCGCGCCGCATCCCGTTAACACCCTGCCGTGGCCGCGAAAGCAAAACTCTCATCCCCTGGCACCGGAAATTTTTTCGCGGTGGTCGGCAGCGATGAGGGCATGGTGCGCGAAAAAGCCCTGGAACTCCACAATCACCTCACCGGCGGCAACGACGATGGCTTCACCCATGAAACCATCGACGGCATCGCCGACAACTCGGATTCCGCCTACGACATCTGCTCCTCCACCATCGCCGCCTTGCAAACGCTGCCGATGTTTGGCGGCGACAAGGTCGTCTGGCTGCGCAATGCGAATTTCCTCGGCGACAACGTGACCGGTCGCTCGCAGCGCACCGAGGCCGGCGTGGAGCGTCTGCGCGCCACTCTCGAAGCCGGTGTGCCGAATGGCGTGAAATTCCTGCTCACCGCCCAAGGCGTGGACAAACGCCGCGGATTCTGGAAGTTCATCGAAAAGGCCTCCGAGGTGCAGACCTACGACCGCATCGATACCAGCCGCGATGATTGGCAGGACCAGGTGGCCGCGCTGGTCACCCGCCGCGCCGGGGAGCTCGGCCTGGATTTCGAGCCGGATGCCCTGGCTGTCTTCGTCCTGCTCGCCGGAGAGCAATCCCAGCAGATCGGCAACGAACTCGAAAAACTCGACCTCTACCTCGGCCCCGGCCGCCGCACGGTCACCGAGGAAGACGTCAATCTGCTCGTTCCGCTGAGCCGCGCGGCTGTCGTCTTCGAGATCGGCAAGGCGATTCAGAACGGCAACGCCGCGCGCGCCATCCAGCTCATCGACCAGCAGCTCGAAGCCGACGAATCCGCCATCGGCATCATGCGCGCCTCGATCATCGGCGTGGTTCGGAACCTCTACATGGCGAAGCTCATCGTGGAGCAATTCAAGACCCCGACCGGCAGCTATCAGGCATTTTCCGGTGCGCTCAACCGCCTGCCGGAAAGCGACCGCGCCTGGCTGCCCCAGAAGAAGGATGGCAGCGGCGTGAATGTGTTTCCGATCTTCCTCGCCCTGCCGAATGCCGGGAATTTTGATCTCGCCGGCCTCCAGCACATCATGGAGGCCACCCTCAAGGCGGATCAGGCGCTGGTCACCACCGGCCTCGACCACCGCCTCATCCTTCACCGGCTGATTGTCGAGATCGCCTCCGCCCGCAAGGCCCCGGCTGGCAGGCGGCGGTGAATCCGGATGCCCACCGGCGGATCACAGCGGCTTGTCCTGCAATTCGCGGATCCAGATGTTGCGGAAGCGCACTGGATTTCCGTGATCCTGCAGGGAGATGGGCATCGCGTCGGGGTGTTTTTTGTATTCCGAAGCGGCATGCGGCCCCATCCATCCGGTGCCGCCGCTGAGGATGGCGTGGTCCTGAATCAAAACGCCATTGTGCAGAACGGTGAATGTGGCCCTGCGGACGACCTTGCCCTGGTCATCGAAAAGCGGGCGGTGGAATATGATATCATAGCTCTGCCATTCACCGGGTTTGCGACAGGCGTTCTTCAGCGGCTTGCTGCGGCCGTAGAGCGCGCCCGCCTGGCCGTCGGCGTAGGTCGGGTTTTCATAACTATCGAGCACCTGGACTTCGTAGGTGTTCATTAGGAAAACCCCGCTGTTGCCGCGCCCCTGGCCGTCGCCCGAGACATTCACCGGCGCGGCCCATTCGATGTGGAGCTGGCAGGAGCCGAAACTCTCCTTGGTCTGGATATAGCCGGCCTTTTTGACCGATTCGAGCGCGCCATCGACGACTTTCCACTCGCTGGCCTTGCCTTGGGTGTCGGTCCAGTTCGTTTTCAAAGTTTCTCCGCTGCCGTCAAACAAGACGATGGCATCCGAAGGTGGAGCGAAAAATCCGGCGGGCTCGCCCGGGGTGACCACGGCGGGCGGCGCTTGTTTGGTGACGTCCGTTTCGTGGACTTTCACGCCGTCGATGAACATGTAGAGCACATCCTTGCCATCCTCGCCCTTGCGGGTTTCCGTGGTGATGATCGGCTTGCTCAGATCTTCATTGCCGAGGGCGGCGAGTGAGGAAGCGATCAGCGCGGCGAGGGTGAGGAATCCGGGAATTCGGGAGTTGGTTGGGGATGGTTTCATGATATGTGTGATTACGTGGGGTGCGGGCGGGCTCTTGCTTTTTTCGGGGATCCACGCCGACGATCGTGGCTGGCGATCAAACTTCCGATCAATCCTCGTCGTCCTTCGCGCCCTTCACGCGGACTTTGCCGCGGAGTTTGGCTTCGATGAAGGCGTCGAGGTCGCCGTCCATGGTGGCCTGGATGTTGTTGGTTTCCTCGCCGGTGCGCAGGTCGAGCACTTTCTGATAGGGCTGGAAGACGTAGGAGCGGATCTGGTTGCCCCAGGAGACGTCGCCTTTTTCGCCGTAGGCGCGGTCGGCCTCGGCTTTCTGCTTGTCCTCCTCGATGGTGTAGAGCTTGGCCTTGAGGATATCGAAGGCGAGTTCGCGGTTGGCTCCCTGGGTGCGCGCCGCAGTGGAGCGGATGAGGATGCCGCTGGGAAGATGGCGCAGGATGACGGCGGTCTCCACCTTGTTGACGTTCTGGCCACCCTTGCCGCCGGAGCGGGTGGTGGTGATTTCGATGTCCTTGTCGAGAATCTCGATGTTGATGTCCTTGGAGACTTCCGGCGTGCAATCGATGGAGGCGAAGGAAGTGTGGCGCTTCGCGTTCGAGTCGAAGGGGGATATTCTAACGAGCCGGTGGACGCCGCGTTCGCTTTTCAGGAAACCATAGGCGTAATCGCCGGTGATTTTGAGAGTGGCGGTGCGCAGGCCGGCTTCGTCGCCGTCCTGCCAGTCGAGGGTTTCCACGGTGTAGCCCTTGCTTTCCGCCCAGCGGGTGTACATGCGGTGGAGCATCTGCGCCCAATCGCAGGCTTCGGTGCCGCCCGCGCCAGCGGAGATGACGAGGAAACAAGGGGAAATGTCGCTCGGCTTGTCGAGCAAGGTCAGCAGTTCGAAGGAGCGGATGTCTTTTTCCAGCGCCTTCGCGTTGTCGATGGCCTCGCGGGCCAGGTCTCCATCATCGAATTCCTTGGCGAGATTGACGCCTTCCTCGATGTCCGAGACGCGGCTTTCGAGTTTGAGGAAGGCTTCGAGTTTCTTCTTCAGGCCCGCGGCCTTGGCGGAGATGGACTTCGCCTTGTCGGCGTTGTTCCAGAACTCGGGCGCGCCCATGGCCTCCTCGAGCGTGTTGATTTCGTTTTCGAGGGTGGGGACGTCAAAGATACCTCCTGAGTTTCGAAAGGCGGCTTTTCAGGCCGTCCAGATCGAGCGCCAGGAGGTCAGCGGTGGGAAGTGAGGACATGCGGGCGGGAGGAAACGCGAGGATCCGGCGCGAGGCAAGGCGGAACCACTCAGTGTGTGCGGCCATCCCATCCCATGAAACCAAATTATAGATCCGGCCTGGCGGCGGGCGGGCGGGTGGCGCACCATGTGAATTCCATCACCTGGAAACTGCCGCCGAGATGGGCGGGATGAGTGAGGGTTTGGAACTGGCGCAGGGCGGCGGCTTGAGGGCGGCCTTCCATTTCCAGCAGCCAATCGCGGGCGATGCCGGTGAGCCATGCGCCCTGGCTGCGGAAAACGGCTTGGCGTCCGCCGAGTGCCCGCGCCGCCTCCGCAAGGGCGGTGAAATCGACGTGCGCGGTGAGATCCATGCTGCCGGGATCGGCGAGCGGGTTATCGCCGGCGCGGTGTTTCGTAAATGTGCGCAGGGTGCCCTCACTGCGGCCCGGATGATAGTAGTCCGGTCGCTCGAAACCGTAGTCCAGCCACAGCATCAGCCCGGAGGAAAGTGCGCGGGCCAGCGGCGCGAGAAACTCATGATAGCTTGTGCGGATTTCGCTGCGGTAGCCATCGGGGAAAACGCCACCCAGCGGAGCCAGCGCGGCGAGCAGAGCGGGCTCGCGGATTTTCGCCGTGGTCCAGGTGAAGCCGCCGCTCTCATCCAGCGCCACACGGCGCTCTACCCAGCGGCCGTCGCGCCATTCGATGAGGTGGCAGGGCAGGGCATCGAGTAATTCATTGCCAAAGATGATGCCCGGCAGCGGATCGGCGGCCAGCGTGGCGGAATCGGACACAAAGCGCACCTGCGGCGCGAAACGGCGCAGCGTATCGGTTTGCGCCGCCTGGAGCACGGGCAGTGGTTCGCAGATCGCATATTCGAGTCCCTCGCACGCGCGGGCGTCCAGCCCCGCCAGCGCGGTGAGCACATCGGCGGCGAGCGTGCCATCATGGGCTCCGCATTCGATGATACGCCAGCGGGCGGGTGCGCCGGCCTCGCACCACTCGCGCAGGAAGCGCCGGGCCAGCAGTTCGCCGAAGACCGGCCCCACGCTCACGCTAGTGAAAAAATCCCCACCCCGGCCGACCTGGCGGGTACCGTGCGCATAATATCCGAGCCCAGGTTCATACAGCGCCGCCGCCATGAAGTCCGCAAAAGCCAGCGGGCCGTCCCGTGCGATGCGCGCCCGCAGCATGGCCGCCAACGAAGGGGTTGCGGTGACAGGTCCGATGGGATAGTCGTCTGGGCACGTTGCCACCCGCGAAGGGGGCGATGATTCCGGGTCGGGCATGGCAGAACAACAGAACAGCAACCGAAAGAAGCTCCGCAAGCCGCGTTTCTACAAGCGCAAAGGCTTGTGGCTCGCGCTCATCGTGCTCTCCATCGCGGCGGGCGGCGTCTGCTGGGTGGTGGTGGAGAAAGAAACCCGGACCTACCGCGAACGCGCGGCCACTTACGATCTGGAGCGCATCAACGATCTGGAAATCCCGAGCTTGATCGTGGACCGGAATGGCAAGGAAATCGGCCGGATATTCGTCCAGAACCGCAGCGTGATCTCCATCGATGACGTGCCGCAAATCTTCATCGATGCCCTGCGTGCCGGCGAGGACCAGCGTTTCGAAACCCACGATGGCGTGGACTACATCGGCATCGTCCGCGCGGGCTATTTGAACTGGAAGGCCAGCAAAACGACTCAGGGAGCGAGCACCATCACCCAGCAACTCGCCCGCAACGCCTACGATCTGGAAGGACAGCGCAGGAAACTCGGCGAATCCGGCATCCAGCGCAAACTCGTCGAGGCGCTCCTCGCCCAACGCATCGAAAAACGATATTCGAAGCGTGAGATCCTCGAGTTTTACCTCAACCGGATCTACTTCGGCAGCGGTTATTACGGCGTCCGCTCGGCCGCGCTCGGCTACTTCGGCAAGGAGCCGCGCTCTCTCAACGCGCTCGAAAGCGCGGCCATCGTCGGATGCATCAAGAACCCCAGCAATCTCTCGCCGCTCAACAGTCCGGAAGCCAACCGCCGCTCGCGAAATCTCGTGCTCGGCCGCATGGTGGACCTCGGTGCCCTGAAACGCCGGGAGGCAAAGGAACTCTACGAGGCCCCGCTCAAGCTGAACCCCAAGCCGCTGCGCCGCGGCACCACGCATCTTTATGAACGCATCGCCGAAGCCGTGGGCGCGGCACTCGGTGAGGACGCGCTCGCATCCGGTGGCTTCACGGTGCACACCACCATCCTCGCCGAGGCGCAGAATGCCGCGGAAAAGGCCTTGCGGGAAAGCCTGGCCCGCGCTGAATCACAGCCAGGATACCGTCGGCAAAAATACTCGGATTACCGCAAAAACGGCGAGAAACCCGCCGAATACCTGCAAGGCGCGGTGCTGATGATGGATCACGAAACCGGCGAGGTGCTCGCCCATGTCGGCGGTCGCGATTACGCACAGGTCCCTTATGATTTCATCGAGCTGGGCAAGCGCCCGCTGGGCACCGCGTTTTTCCCCTTCATCCATGCGGCGGCTCTGGAGCAGGGTCTCACCCCGGCCACCCTGGTCGAGGACGAGCCGATGGACAACCGCTCGGTGATGGTCGGCGGGCGGGAGGGCATCCTCGGCGAGTGGGGCATGGAGGTCCCCTCCCCGGTCTATCAGGGAAAAATCCCCCTGCGCGCGGCGCTGGAACAATCGAAAATCGCGGCCACCGTGCGCCTCGCAGACCAGACCGGACTGCAACGCGTGGTGAACACGGCATGTTCCTTCGGTTTCCCGTTGCAGAAAGCCGAACTGCTGCGCCGCCTGGCGGTGGGCTTCGAGGAGGTTTCCATGAAACAAGCGGTGCGGGCGATCACCGCGTTTTCCTCGGGTGGCAGGCTCGGCCCGCAATCACTCTCCTATCTGGAGCGCGTCGAAAGCCCGGGCGGTCGCGTCGTCTATCGCCGCACCCGCAAGGTGCTGGACCGCAAGCAGGTCATCGATTCCGCCACCGCCTGGCAGGTTCACAGCATGATGGCCGGCTCGCTTTACCGCGGCAGTTCGAAGGGCGCGCTGGACGGCTTGATTGAGAAACCCTTCCACGGCGCGGGCAAGGGCGGCACCACCCATGATTTCGGCGATTGCTGGTTTCTCGGCTACAACAAGCGTGTCACCTGCGGGGTGTGGACCGGATTCCTGCTCTCCAATGGCGAGCCGATCTACCCCGGAGCCTTCAGCAGGGATCTCGCCATGCCGGTCTGGCAGGCGGCCATGAACGCCGCGGCGCCGGCCTTCGGCGGCAGCGGGATTTCCCCACCTAACAATGTGGTGGAGGTGCCTGTTTGTTCGGTATCCGGCCAGCGGTCCACCCAGTTCTGCCAGGAATACGTCGAGGACTCCGCATCCGGCGTGGTCCGCTCCCGCTCCACCGGCGTGAGCGAGTATTTCCGCCGCGGCACCGAGCAACTGCCATTCTGCACCGTCCACTCCGGAGCCTCCCCGGAAGCCTCCAATCCGGAAAACGCGATCCTCAACCTGCCCGCGCTCGACGCCGTGCCCGTCCGGCCGAAAGCGCCTGTTTTGTTAGGCGATGATCCCTACCACACCGAGCTGCCAAGCTTCGCCACCACGTCCGGCCAGGCCGGTCTGGTGCGGCGGCGGACCAACGTGCTCGACAGCCTGGATCTCGGCGATATCGAGGAATCCATTCCCCTGAGACGCCCGCAGCGGCTGGATATTGCCGACGAGTGAGGTGCGGCTCAATCCACCGGATCGAGTGGAGGGAGCACCGCCGCCTTCACCTTGTCGCTTTGTTTTTTGCGGAAAGCGGCGAGTTTTTTCGCCATCGCCGGGTCTTCGTTGGCGAGCATGGCCACGGCGAAAAGCGCGGCATTCACCGCACCGGCCTTGCCGATGGCGAAGGTGGCCACCGGGATGCCGCCGGGCATCTGGACCATCGCGAGCAGCGCATCCAGGCCCTTGAGCGAGGTCGAGTCGATCGGCACGGCGAGCACCGGGATGTCGGTGATCGCGGCGGTCACGCCCGCCAGATGTGCGGCGGCTCCGGCTCCGGCGATGATGCATTTCAGCCCGTTTGCGCGGGCGGGCCCGGCAAAGCCTTGCAGCTTGTCGAGCGAGCGGTGGGCGCTGGCGACTTCCGCGACCCAGGGGATTCCAAAATCACGCAGCGTGCGCGCAGCGTGTTCCATGATCGGCCAGTCTGACGCGCTGCCCATGACGATTCCAACTTGAGGTGTGTGGCTCATGCGCGGGGAAACTGAGCAAGCTCCGGCGGCGAGTCAATATCCGGAGTTCGATGAAAATTGCGCTTATTTCGCAGCATTGATGCCGCGGACGAAAATTTCCACGGTTTCGCGGATCCACGCGTCCCGATCGAGATCCGAAAGTCCACCGGTGCGGCGCAGCACGCCGCCGAAAAGCGATGAGGTGAAAACTTCGGCGAAAGCCATGGAATTGAGATCCTGGCGCACTAGGCCGTCTCTTTTCCGCTGCTCCAGATAGCAGGCGATGCTCTGGTGAAACGGCTGAATCACATCGCCAACCAGCTCCTTGCACAGCATGGGCCGCCGGTAACCCTCGCCAATCAGTGCGCGGGCCATGCCCAGACAGCGCTCCAGCGAATCGTTGTGAACTTTCGCGAAATGCCCGAGATCCATCCGCAAATCGCCCGTGAACTCCTCGCGGCACTCGCACAACGAGCTGAACTCCTCGGACGTGTCCTGCACCACCGCCGCCAGCAGCTTCTGCTTCGATTCAAAATGCCGGAATATCGTCACCTCGTTGCAGCCCGCCCGTTGGGCAATGCCACGGGTGGTGGCGGCTTCGATGCCTTTCTCGCTGAATTCCAACCGCGCGGCATCGATCAGCCTACGGCGCATGTCGGGCTTTTCGGCAGTCTTGGCTTGGCTTGGCGTATCGCTCACGACGCAAAACTTTTGCAAGTAATCGCTTGCATGCAAGAAAAATTCCGCTTCATTTCGCCCTGTCCATGCCGCGCACCTCCGTCATCCGCCACGTTTTGAGCTGCATTCCGTTTCTTCTGGGAGCCTGTGCGCCGGTCGGGCCGGATTATGAAACACCGGGCATGGAGCTTCCCGCCGCATTTTCACAGGGTGGCGTACGCTGGAAACGCGAATCGCCCGACACCCTGCCCACCCCGCAGGCATGGTGGAAATTATTCCGGGACCCCACGCTCAATGGGCTCGTTGAGCGCTCATTGGAACGAAACCAGGAAATCGCCGCCTCTGCCGCACGGCTCAAACAGGCCCGGGAAATGAGCACCATGGCCCGCTCGTTGTATTTCCCTGCGGTGGACATCGGAGCCAGTACCGAGCGCTCGCAATTCCGTTTCCGCGGCCCCGGCGGCGGCTCCAGCATCCAGAACAGCTTCGCCGTGCCCGTGGATTTCAGATACGAACTCGACGTCTGGGGAAATGTCCGCCGCCAGGTGGAATCCGCCTCCGCCTCCGAACAATCGGCCGCTGAAATGCTCAACGCCCTGCGTCTCAGCGTCGCCGGCGAGGTGGCGCAGATTTACTGGGTCCTGCGTGCCGTGGATGCCGACCGCGCGGTGCTTGACCGCACTCTCGAAATCCGCAGCAAGGCCCTCGGTCTATTCAAAAAGCGCCGCGATGCCGGCACCATCAGCGGGCTCGATCTCGCACGCGCCGAAACCGAAGTCGCCACCGCCAATGCCGATCGCATCCGCCTCGATCAAACCCGCCTGGAACTCGTCAACTCACTCGCCGTTCTCACCGGATCCGCCGCCTCCGGTTCCCGGATTCCGGAAAATACCGAGCTGCCGAAGCCTCCGCCGGTGCCGGTTTCCGTCCCTTCCGAACTCCTCCGCCAACGCCCCGACATCCGCGCCGCCGAGCGCAACGTCGCCGCCGCCAACGCCGAGATCGGAGTAGCCACCGCCGCGTTTTTCCCCGCCTTCGTCATCAATGCCTCCACCGGATTCGACACCGCCATCGCCAGAACCCTTTTTGACTCCTCCGCCTTCGTGTGGTCGCTCGGAGCCAGTGCGATGACTCCGCTCAGCAGCCAGAAATACCTCAGGGCACAGCGCAGGGCGTCCATCGCCGCGCACGAGGCCGCCAGCGCGGAATACCGCCAGACCGTGCTCGAGTCGATCCGCGAGGTGGAAAACGCACTGCAGGGCAGCGCCGTCCTGGAGCGCCGCCAGCTCGCCCAGGACCAGGCGCTCGCCGCCGCCCGCAAAACCTTCGATCTCTCTGTGAAACGCTTCAGCGCGGGGCTCGTCAGCTTCCTCGATGTGGTGGATGCCGAACGCACGCGTCTCGATGCCGAGCGCGCCGCCAACGCCATCCGCGGAGAACGCCTCGCCGTCGCCGTTTCGCTGATGAAAGCCCTCGGCGGCGAGTGGTAAAAAGACACAAGACCAAGATGAAAACAGTGATTCGTGATCCATTCATGGCAGTGAAAAACAGGTCCCTCGTGATGGCTGCCCTTCATGCCTGCGTCTTGTGTCTCCCCCTCTCTTCCTGCGGGAAAAAACCAGCTCCGGGAGCACCGGCAATAATGGCGGGCACTCCGGAAGTCTCGGTGATCACCATCGAAACGCAGCGCGTCACGCTGAGCACCGAGTTGTCCGGACGCGTCGCAGCCTCGCTGACCGCCGAGGTCCGGCCGCAGGTCGGCGGCATCATTCAAAACCGCCTCTTCACCGAAGGCTCCGACGTCAAGGCCGGCGAGGTCCTCTATCAGATCGATCCCGCCAGCTATCAGGCCGCGCATGACGGAGCCCAGGCCGCCCTGGCCAAAGCCGAGGCCAATCTCCTGCCGGTGAAACTCAAGGCCGATCGTTACAAGGAACTTCTAACCAGCGAGGCGGTCAGCGGACAGGATCTTGATGACGCCGTCGCCGCGTTGAAACTCACCGAGGCCGACATCCAATCCGCGAAAGCCTCGCTGGAAGCCGCCCGCATCAACCTCGCCTACACCAAAGTGACCGCCCCGATCTCCGGGCGCATCGGCCGCTCATCGGTGACCAACGGCGCATTGGTCACCGCCAGCCAGCCCACGCCGCTCGCCACCATCCAGCAGCTCGATCCGGTCTATGTCGATGTCACCCAGTCCAGCAGCGACATGCTGCGCCTGAGAAAAGCGCTCGAAAGCGGCCGGACCACCACCAGCGAAAAACAGGCAAAGGTGGCGCTCACCCTCGATGACGGCAGCCAGTATCCCCAGCCGGGCATCCTCAAGTTCACCGAGGCCTTCGTCGATGAAAGCACCGGCTCGGTCACGCTGCGCACGCTTTTCCCCAATCCGAAGCTAACACTCCTGCCCGGCATGTTCGTGCGCGCGACGCTTGAAGAAGGCGTCAGGGAGCAAGGCATCCTCGTGCCGCAGCGCGGAGTCACGCGCAATCCCGCCGGCAGCGCCATGGTCATGACCGTGGGCGCCGATGAGAAAGTGGAGCCGCGCGTGATCCAGGCGGATCGCACCGTCGGCGAGAACTGGCTGGTCAACGAGGGCCTGAAACCCGGCGACCGCGTGATTCTCGAAGGCCTTCAGAAAGCACGCCCCGGCACGCCGGTGAAGGCGGTGCCATTTGAGGAAAAGACATCAGGACATTAGATATTGGAAATGAGGGCGAAACTCCAACCCCAATTATCCAATCACCCATCACTAATCTCCCTTCCCACCCATGCCCACCTTTTTCATCAATCGTCCCATCTTCGCATGGGTGATCGCCATCATGATCATGCTGGCGGGTCTGCTGTCCATCAAGTCGCTGCCGGTCTCCCAATACCCGCCCATCGCGCCGCCGCAGATCACCATCAACGCCATCTATCCGGGCGCGTCCGCCCAGACGGTGCAGGACACGGTCACCCAGGTCATCGAGCAAAAACTCAACGGCATCGACAACCTGCTCTACATGTCGTCCACCAGCGACTCATCGGGCAGCATCGCCATCAACCTGACCTTCAAGGCCGGCACCGATCCGAACATCGCCCAGGTGCAGGTGCAGAACAAACTGCAGCTCGCCACCCCGTTGCTGCCGCAGATCGTCCAGCGGCAGGGCATCTCCGTCACCAAATCCACGCGCAACTTCCTGCTCGTCGTGGGCCTGACCTCCGTGGACGGCTCGCTGGACCGCAACGCGCTGACCGACTATCTCGTTTCCAACGTCCAGGACATCGTGAGCCGCCTCGAAGGCGTGGGCGAAATGCAGACCTTCGGCTCCCAGAACGCCATGCGCATCTGGCTCAATCCCGCCAAACTGCACAACTATCATCTAACGACCAATGAGGTGGTCGCGGCGCTGCAGGCGCAGAACGCCCAGGTGTCCGCCGGCCAGTTCGGCGAGACACCCTCCGCGAAAGGGCAACAGTTGAACGCCACCATCACCACCCGCACCCTGATGCGGACGCCGGAACAGTTCGATGCCATCATCCTGAAAACCAACAGCGATGGCTCCACCGTCCGGTTGAAGGATGTCGCCGAGTGCGCGATCGGCACGGAGAGCTACGGCACGCAGTCATTCTGGAAGGGCAAGCCGGTGGGTGCCATGGCCGTGCGCCTCGCATCCGGGGCCAACGCGCTGGAAACCGCCACCCGCATCAAGGAGAAGATGGCGGAACTCTCATACTATTTCCCGCAGGGAGTGGAGGTGGTGTATCCCTTCGACTCCACGCCCTTCGTGAGGATCTCCATCCAGGAAGTGGTCAAAACCCTGATCGAGGCCGTGATCCTGGTCTTCATCATCATGTATCTCTTCCTGCAGAATTTCCGCGCCACGCTCATCCCCACCATCGCGGTGCCCGTCGTGCTGCTGGGAACCTTCGCCGTTCTATCTGCCTGCGGATTCTCCATCAACACGCTCACCATGTTCGCGCTGGTCATCGTCATCGGCCTGCTGGTGGACGATGCCATCGTGGTGGTGGAAAATGTCGAGCGCATCATGACCGAGGAGGGCCTGCCGCCCAAGGAGGCGACCATCAAGTCCATGGGCCAGATCACCAGCGCGCTGTGGGGCATCGTCATCGTTCTAACCGCCGTGTTCCTGCCGATGGCCTTTTTCGGCGGCTCCACCGGCGTGATCTACCGCCAGTTCTCCATCACGATCATCTCCGCGATGATTCTCTCCGTGCTGCTGGCCATGACGCTGACTCCCGCGCTGTGCGCCACCATGCTCAAGCCGGTGGAGAAAGGCCATCATACCGGGGAATCCGGCTGGTTTCGCGGTTTTTTCGGCTTGTTCAACCGCGGCTTCGACTTCAGCAGGAGGAAATACGAGGCTCTCGTCAAAGCCTCCTTCCGCAAGCCGCTGCGTTATGTCGCGGTCTATGCCGCCATCGTCGCGTGCATGGGATTCCTCTTCGTGCGCCTGCCCACCGCCTTCCTGCCGGATGAGGACCAGGGCTATCTCATCTGTCTGGTCCAGCTCCCGCCCGGAGCCACGGAGGACCGCACGATCAAGGTCCTCCAGCAGATGGACGAATACTTCACTAAAAACGAAAAAAACACCGTCGAGGGACTCATCACCATCTCCGGATTCAGCTTTGCGGGACGCGGCCAGAACATGGGCCTGGCATTCGTGAAACTGAAGGACTGGAAGGAACGCCAGTCGCCCGATCTGAAAGCCGCCGCCATCGCCGGACGCGCCATGGGCGCCTTCGCGAAAATCAAGGACGGCATGGCCTTCGCCATATCACCGCCCGCCGTCGCGGAGCTGGGGCAGGCCAACGGTTTCGACTTCATGCTCCAGGACCGCGGCGGGCTGGGCCACGAAAAACTCATGGCCGCCCGCGGCCAACTGCTGGGCATGGCCATGCAAAACAAAAAACTAACCGCCGTGCGTCCTAACGGCCAGGACGATTCACCGCAGTTCAAACTTGATATCGACGACATCCGCGCCGGCTCGCTCGGAGTATCGCCCGGTGAAATCAACAGCGTGCTCGCCACGGCCTGGGGAAGCTCCTATGTGAACGACTTCATCGAAAACGGCCGGGTCAAAAAAGTCTTCCTCCAGTCCGCCGCGGAATTCCGCATGCTGCCCGAGGACATCGGCCGCTGGCATGTGAAAAACACGCGCGGCGAGATGGTTCCGTTTTCCGCATTCTCCTCCGCCCGCTGGCAGTATGGATCACCCCGCCTGGAGCGCTACAACGGCATCTCGTCCGTGCAGATCATGGGCCAGGCCGCGCCAGGCGTGAGCACCGGCGAGGCCATGGACGAGATGGAAAAAATGGCGGCGAATCTCCCGGAAGGAATCGGCTACGAATGGAGCGGACTTTCCTACGAGGAGAAAAACGCCGGAGCCCAGGCTCCCGCGCTTTATGCCATCTCCCTGTTAGTCGTCTTCCTCAGCGTGGCCGCGCTTTACGAAAGCTGGACCATTCCTTTCGTCAATCTGCTGATGATCCCGCTCGGCCTCGTGGGTGCGATCAGCGCGGTCACCCTGCGGGTACTGCCCAATGACGTCTATCTCCAGATCGGGCTGCTCACCACCGTCGGCCTTTCCACCAAGAACGCCATCCTGATCATCCAGTTCATCAAGGCGCAGATGAGCCAGGGCCACGGGCTGGTGGAAGCCACTCTCTCCGCCGTTAGAATCCGCTTGCGCCCCGTCATCATGACCTCGCTGGCCTTCTTCTTCGGCACGCTGCCGCTGGCGCTCACCACCGGCGCCGGCGCGGCGGCTCAGAACGCCATCGGCACGGCCGTCACCGGCGGCCTGCTTTCCGCCACCTTCATCGACCTGATCTTCATTCCGTTCTTCTTCGTCCTGATCTCCCGCATGTTCATGAGGAAGCAGGCGAAAGCATCCGCGCCCGCGCCGGCCTGAACCGTGCGGGGAACTTCCCCGCGCATGTCCACTCCTCCCCAACTTCCGTCCGCCACATTTCACTGGTTGGCAGGATGGGATGCTCCAGCCGCCCTGCTCAAGGTGCCGCGCCGTCGCGTGAACTCCGACGCGTTTTCAGTGGGACACTTCGACTCGCGCTCCCTTGGTCTGGCCGATCTTGACGAGCAGCTCCTCGAACCATGGGGTGTCGATATCGAAGGGTTTGCCGCCTTTGATGCGGTCGAACTCGATGGCGCGGAGCGTGTTGTTGCGGCCCTCATCGTGACCGATGACTCCGCCTTCGCGGCGCAGGGCGCATTCCACGGCGAGGTCCGCGCAGCCTTTGATGAGGCGCTGGTCGGCATCGTTGGCGGCGGCGGCGCGGCTGTAGTAACCGCTCTTCTGGATAAGGGTTTTTTCCGCGCCGATGCGATGGGCGAATTCCTTGGCGAAGTAGCCGCCGGGATTGATGGTATCGAGTTTCACATGGCCGAAGGCATCGCGGACGATGGTTTGTCCGGAGGCTTCCATGGCGCGCAGAATGTCCTCCACGCCGGCGCCTTCGGAAATGAAGAGGTTCACATTGTCATGCTCATCCATGATACGGGAAAGGCGGGCGACCTCGGTGTCGAAATCGACGGCCATCTCGGGAATGTAAACGGCGTGCACGGAGAAACGTTCCTTGGAGAGGCCGATTTCCGGCAGCCATTGCCGGGTGTCGAGTTTGTCCTGATATTGCCTGGCGGTGGCGGCGGTGAGCCAGCCGCAATTGCGGCCCATCACCTCATGGACGATGAGCATGCGCGGGTTGGCGTTGTGCTCGGCCACGACATTCGCGAAGTTCCGCGCACCGTGCGCGGCGGCGGTCCAGGCACCGAGGCTCTGGCGGATCGGATAGACGTCGTTGTCGATGGTCTTGGGCAGGCCGATGACGGTGAGGTCGTAATTGTTTTGCTTGAGGAAGGCGGCGAGCTCCGCGGCGGCGGTATTGGTGTCGTCGCCACCGATGGTGTGGAGCACGTCCACGCCGTCCTTGACGAGTTGATCGGCGGCGACTTTCTGCGGGTCCTGGCCTTCCTGGACGAGGCCGCGCTTGATGCAGTCCTTGATGTTGGTGAGTTTCACGCGGCTGTTGCCGATGGGGCTGCCGCCGTAGTTGTGGAGGATCTGGGCGTTTTCCCGGATGGTGGCGCAAACCGTGAGGCTGTCACCCAGCAGCAGGCCCTTGTAGCCGCCGCGATAGCAGATGATTTCGATGGTGGGATCGATCTCGGTGTAGCGCTCGATGAGCGCGCCGATGGCGCTGGAGAGACACGGGGCGAGGCCCCCGGCGGTGAGAATGGCAACTTTTTTTGGTTTCATGACGGTGGCTGGGCGGAAACTCCGAGTGACCCGAGGTTTCAATGCCCGGGTCGAAAACGGTCGTGAAGTAGCGGGCGAAGTGCCGACGCGCAAGGCGTTTTCATCAAGATTCGCGGAGCCCGGAGCTTAGGTCAGAACTGAATCAGATAGCTCGAACCAGGATCGGTGATGAATTGAAAAGTTCCGTCTCGTGCGGGCGCGCGCCGCGTGGCTTTTTCGTCATTGGTCCGTGTTTCGATGAATGGAGGGTTTCCGGGAAGGCGGACTACGGCCGTATTTCCAAGGATCGAGCGGATGCGTGCCGACGTGAGTTTCCCATCCTTCCAGATGGCATCGATCTCGAAGCCGCCGCGCGCCTTGAGACCCTTCACGGAGCCGTCCTTCCATGCGGGCGGCACGGCGGGCAGGATGGAGATTTCCCCGGCATGGGACTGGACGAGCATCTCGCAGATGCCGGCGGTGATGCCGAGATTGCCATCAATCTGGAACGGCGGGTGAGTGGTGAGGAGATTGGGAAGCGTGTTGTGGGTGAGCAGGCCGCGGATCATTTCGCCGGCTTTGTCGGGGTTTCCGAGGCGGGCCCAGAGCGCGCCGCGCCATGCCCAGGTCCAGGAGCGGCGCGAGTCGCCGGAGGAGCCACGAGCCTCTAACGAATGCGCGGCGGCCTTGGCAAGTTCCGGGGTGGCGGTGAGTGAGATCTGGCGGCCGGGATGCACGGCGAAGAGGTGGGAAGTGTGGCGGTGATGGGATTTCTCAAGCTCGGGCCGCTCGCTGGCCCACTCCATGATCTGGCCCCAAGAGCCGACTTGCGGGCCAGCCAATCGATTGCGGGCTATCGTGACCCGGTTTCTGAACTGGTCGTTGCCAAGAGCCTGGGCGGCGGCGGCTGTGTTGGTGAAAAGATCCCAGACGATCTGCTGGTCATGTGCGACGCCATCCTCGCGCGGGCCATGCTCGGGCGACCAACCATTCGGGACGACGAGTTTGCCGTCCTTTTCCACGAGGTGATCGAGCCAGAATTCCGAGACTTGCGAAAGCACGGGCCAGGCGGTTTTTGATAGAAACTCCTTGTCGCCGGTGAAGGCATAGTGCTCCCAGAAATGTTGGGCGAGCCAGGCGGAGGAGGGCAGGTTCCACTGCCAGCCGTTGCCGCCGAAGATGTTGGCGGACGTGCGCATCGTCCAGCCGGGGGTTTTATCACCGAAGGCTTTCACGGTGGCATCGCGGCTGCCGGGGATCATGGCGGCGGTCCAGGCGAAGAGCGGCAGCGCGCACTCGGTTAGATTGGCGGGCCCGGTGAGCCAGTAGTTCATCTGCAGGTTGATGTTCGTGTGATAGTCGGAGAACCAGGCGGGCTTGTTGCTATCATTCCAGAGACCCTGCAGATTGGCAGGCAGGAAACCGCGCGAGCAGGAGATGAGAAGATAACGGCCATACTGGAACATGAGTGCTTCAAGATGCGGGTCGCGGCCTCCTTCACGGTAGGCGGCGAGCCGCCCGCTGATGGAGACACCCTCCGGCGGAGCTCCCAAGTCGAGCCTGACGCGGCCCATGAGGGCGGTGAAATCCGCCAGATGCGAGGTGCGAAGGCTGTCGTAGGACTTTTCCGCGGCGGCGGCGGACTGGCTGGCCACGGATTCCGCCGGATCAAGACCACTGCGGAAGTTTTTCCCCGGATCGAGAGCGTAGCCGGTGGCCGCCGTTAGAACGAGGGTCGCCGCGTTTCCTAGAAACGCGATCCGGTCGCCGTCGGCGACGCAGCCGCCGCCTTCACTGACGACGGCGAGGTGAGCGGCGTGCCGCAGGCCGTTGGCCAGGATGCCGGAGAAGCGGAGTTCATCGCCGCCGGCGAGGGTGGTTTCCCCATGGGCTCCGACCAGGCGGACTTTGCCGGAGATTGCGGCGGGTTGATCGGCGGTGATGCGCACGATGACGGACTCGTCGGGTTTGCTTGCGAACACCTCGCGGGAATAAGTGATGCCGTTCAACTTCCAGGTGGTGCGATGAATGCCGGTGGCGAGGTCGAGGGTGCGCGAGAAGCCGGAGATTTCACCTTTGCCGGCGAGTTCGATGAACAGATCACCGAAGTTCTGATAGCAGCCGAATTCATTGGCGTCGTATCCGCCGGACGGGTTGGGGCCACCGGTCCACAGGCTGCTTTCGTTGAACTGGATGCGTTCCTTGAGTGGATTTCCGAAAACCATGGCACCGAGCCGTCCGTTGCCGACTGGCTGTGCCTGGCTTTCCCAACTGGAGACCGGAAAGCGGCTGGCTTCACCCATGAAGCTTCCGCAATCGCCACGCGAATCCGTTCCGGGAGGCTGGTCAAAACGGATTTCCAGCGGGTGGGCATGGAGCGTTGTGAGGGCCAGTGATGAAAGGAGGAGAAATCGCATGGGAATCGGGTCTTTGTTCAGGAACGGCATTTCTACCGCGGCTGCGCGGCTGATGTTTCACGCGATGCGGGGCCAAGAGAAAAGCGGCGGACCCGTGGGGGAACGCCGCTTGAGAACCGGAACGGGATGGCTTTCCGGGTCAGCCTTGCGGAGCGCCGCTGGCGTTTCGGATCTGATCGAAGGTTCCCTCGATGAGGGCTTTTCCCTGCTCGCCGATATTATGATAGATGGTGGCCATCGTCTGGATCGTGCTGGCGGCGGGGCCGGCGAAGGTGAATTCGCAGTTCTTCACCTCGCACTGGTTGAGGGAAAAGGCACCGTAACCGAGCACGACGAAGCGGCAGTTGGTGAATTCACAGGAATCATATTGGTGGAAATCAAGGACGACTTCCTCGTTGTTGAATTGGTTGTTGCTGATCTTCATTGGTTCGGTTTTTGAAGTGAACAAGGACGATTGCCCTGAGGCCGTGAAACTCACATGGATGACGGGCGGCTGTCCAATTGAAAAATCCTGCCGCAGCGGTGGAGCACGGGAACCCCACATGTCTGCGGGAATCATTTCCTGACCGCCGACCCTGATGCGGGAAGCGGCGGCGGCTCAGCCGATGGGGATTCGTTTCGCGACGGGCACATGGCGGTTCAGCCAGGCGAGCATGAAGAACAGATGGAGGCGCCAGCGGATGGCGAAGGTGAGATCGGTGCGGCCGGCGAGCACGGAGTTGATGGCGCAGACCATGCGGTGCTTGTTGACTGGCTGGAAAAACAATTGGGCGAAGTGGAGCCGATAGAAGTTCTCGATGAAGCGCCAATAGAGGCCGACGGTTTTCCAGGTGCGCTTTTCATAGGAGCGCATGGCGGGCGTGATGGCCTTGCCGGTATCCAGGGCGGCATGCACGATGCGCGCGCCTTCGCGGGCGCTACTCATGGCAAGCATGACGCCGCTGGAGAAGACTGGATCGATGAAGCCTGCGGCATCGCCCACGCGCACGGCGCGCGGCGAGACGAGCGCCTTGTTCCGATAGGAGAAATCCACCGCCACCTGCGGCGCGGACAGCGCTTCGGCGGCCTTGAAACGATCCGCCACGGCGCGGGTGTCGCGCACGGCCTCCTCAAACACCTGCTCCGGCTTTTTACCGAGCTCCTGGAACTCCGCGCGGTCCATCACCAGCCCCACGCTGGTTTTCCCGCCGGCCATGGGGATGAGCCAGAACCAGGAGTTTTTGCGCCGCACGATCAGGATGTCCCCCTTCTCGCCGCCTTCCGGCATGGCCACCTTCGTGAAGTGGCTGAATATGGCGATTTTCCGGTGGCCGGAATAATACTCGCGCAGCGAGGCGGCATTTGCGGTGAGATTGCAGAGCCCGCTGGCATCGATGAGGAACGCGGCGCGCACCGTTTGTTCCGCGCCCTGGGCATTGCGGAAGGAAACACTCACGCCTGCGGCATCCGCGTGGTGCCCGTGGACGAGGCATTGCTCGCGGACTTCGGCCCCGGCTTCGCGCGAGTGATCGAGCAGGATTTGATCGAACTGCGCGCGCTCCACCTGGATGGACTCGGGAAACTCGGTGAAGCTGCCGTTTGAGAAATCCAGACGGGTGTGGCGCGTGCCGTCACCCATCCAGAACTGTGCTCCGCGTTTCACCATGAAGCCGGCGGCGGAGATTTTCGGCCAGACGCCTAGTTCTTCAAAGATGGCGCGGTTATAGGGCAGCAGGGATTCGCCGATGTGGAAGCGCGGAAACTTGGATTTTTCCAGCACCAGGACGCGCCG
Source organism: Luteolibacter sp. (assembly GCA_030696085.1). Lineage (GTDB taxonomy): Bacteria > Verrucomicrobiota > Verrucomicrobiia > Verrucomicrobiales > Akkermansiaceae > Luteolibacter. The sequence goes on along the minus strand of JAUYNL010000091.1, from coordinate 23,726 downwards.
CCCGGCGCGGGCCAGGGTGGTGGCGGCGGTGGATCCTGCGGGGCCGCCACCGATGACGATGACGTCCCAATCGGCTGGGATTTGTGCGGGTGATGTCATGGAGGGATGCATGGAGTGGTGAAGAGGGAGTCAGGCCCATTTGTCCGCCCATTCGGCGGGCAGGCGTAACGGTTTGCCCTCGCGCATGGAAACCAGGGCGAGCGCCTGACGGGCGGTGACGAGCACGGTGCCATCAGCCTCGCGGACCATCTCAAACGCGCACCAGAAGCGGGCGCGTGCGAGCTCCTCCAGGCGGCCGCGGATGACGATCCAGTCGCCGAGTTTCGCGGGCCGCTTGTAGTCGATCTCAGTACGGGTGACGACGGGAAAAACCCGGGTCTCGGACATGGTGCGCAGGTCCATGCCCATCAGCGCGGCAAGGCGGGTGCGGCAGGTCTCGATCATGCGGAGGTAGGCGATGTTGTGGACGACACCGCCGCAATCGGTATCGAAAAACATGATTTCCTCGCGCGTTTCCAAGGTGGGAGGCGGGACTGGCATGAAGGGAATCTTGCGGAAACGGGCTGACTCTGCAATGTCCGCTTGCAGCGAATCGTAGATTCCTGGCAGAAAACAGGGCGATGAGAACGAAAAGCAGATGGCTGGCGACGCTGGCGGGATGGCTGGCAGGCGTGGCCCTGGGCGTTTCCGCCGGGCAATTCGCGCCTCCCGGGCAAGGGCCGCCGCCTTTTCGCAGGGACCGCACCCCCCTGAATGTGGAGGCGATGGCCGGACTCTCAAAACAATTGGTCACGCTGACGGACGCCCTGGCCGGCCAGACACCGGCGGAGCGCCGGACCGCCGCGCAGATGCTGGCGCTGGCCACGGCGCTCGATCCCGCGAATGAAGATGCGCACGAACGCATCGCCGCCTACCAACAGGGCCGCAATCAGCAGATGCCGGACGCCGCGCAAGTCGCCAAAAGCCATGCGCGAATCTGGCAGGTGATCGGCTGGTTGGAAACCCCGGCGGCGGGCGGCGACGGAAATGCGCTGGCAGCCTGTCTCAAGGATGTGCTGGTCGTTTCCGACCCCAAACACCTGCGGGCGGAGGCTTTGAGAAAAGCCGGAGAAAGCGGCGCATGGTCGGGATGGGTCCCGGACGTCCATGCCTACGAACCACCGGTAATCGTGGTGAAGGACGAAGTCGAGCCGCCGCCGCCCGTGGTGAAACCCGCCGCCCCGGAGCCTGTCCTGCTGCCCAAGGCCGCGGTTCACACGGTTTTGTGGAAACTGACCATGAAGGGCGGGAAAGCCGAGTGGTCATGTGCGCCGGGGATGCTTCAAATGACTGCGGCGAGAACCAGCGAGGAGGCAAACGCCCCGCTTTCCATCGTGATCGGCTACGGTCAGGCTGAAACAGGCGGGGCCGCCCCGCTTTCCAGCGACCTGATCCAAAAACTGCTGGAGAAAGAACATGGCGCGCTGATTCGGGACGGCGGCATCCAAATCACCATCCGGGATCCCGGCAATGCTCCGCCAAAAGCGGATCGGCAGACGGTCAACGCCGCCGCCGCAGTGCTCGCCAGCGCCGCCATCACCGGCCTCGATCCCGAAGCCATCGTCATTGGCGATATCGATAGGACCGGCGCATACAAAATCCCCTCCAGGTTCTGGGACCAACTCCAGTCGCTGGGCTCCGGCAAGGGCCGGCGTCTGGTCCTGCCTGCGGCCGCGGACGCCTGGCTGCCGTCGATCCTCGCGATGGAAAACCCCGGGTTTTTCTTCGAATACGAGGTCCTGCTGGCCCGGGATTTCAAGCAATTGCTGGATTTCTCCAGCAAAACTCCAAGCGATGCGGTGGCTGCGGGCGGAGCGAAATTCCGAGAAATCCGCGAGCGGGCGGGTTCACAGGACCTGCGCCTTTATCTCGCGAACCGCTTTGTCCGCCAGCGCCTCAGCGAGCTGGCGCAGGCGCTGCCCTTTCACACATCCGCCGCGATGTTGCTGAGCCAGGCGAGCGGAATGCGGCCGACCTTGATCTCGCGGGCGGTGCTCGCCGCCGAGATCAGCCGCGCGATCCAGCCCATGGCGTGGATCGTGGATCCGAATACCTTCGAGTTCACTTTTGAAACCATCCCCATGATTTCTGAGAGTTATGAGCTATGCCGCTCCAAGGTGGAGCGACTGGAAACCTATGTCGATAGAACCGACAAGGACTTATTTGAACGTGCGCGCGCCCTGGTCATCGCACTGCGAAACTTCGATCGCGCCGCCCGCTCCCGCGGGGATTACGACACCATGCATGCCGCACAGGTCGAATTCTACCGCCTCTACAGGGAATTTTCCGCCGGTCTTGCGAATGAGTCCGCCAAATCCGTGGCATCACCGTGATTTGCACGCTCATTTCTGACTTTCCGCGCCATTGAGGATTTCCATGTAAAGATCCTCCAGCGAGCGGCGCACCGGAGCCAGCGAGCGCAGGCGGATGCCGGCATGGACGAATGACTCCACCAGCGCCGCGCTATCCACGCCGCGTGGCAGGCGGATTCGGTCGGGCGTGGGAATCTCGCCGCCCATGACACGGATCAGCGGTCTCGCGCGTTCCCAGGAGTCCAGCACCGCCTCGAACATCAGATCGTCCTCATACAGGCCGCCCACGGCACCTTCGAAGACCCGTTTCCCATCGCGCAGAATCGCCACGCGGTCGCACATCAGCTCGACCTCGGCGAGCAGGTGGGAGTTGAACAAAACCGTCATGCCGCGCTCATCGCGCAGGTGCAGGATGAAATCACGGAACCATTTGATCCCTTCGGGATCGAGGCCGTCGGTGGGCTCGTCGAGCAGCAGCAGCTCGGGCGCGGGCAGCAGCGATTGGGCGAGCGCGAGGCGCTGGCGCATGCCGTGGCTGTAAGTGCGCACTTTCGAATGGATGCGTTTTGACAGGCCCACGAGATCGACGGTTTCGCGCGCGGCAGCGGCATCAAAGCCGCCGGAATAGCCCATCAGCAGGCGCAGGTTTTCCCAGCCGCTGAGGTAATCATAGAATGCCGAAGCCTCGAAGATGGCGCCCACCTTGCGCAGCGCCCGCGAGCGGTCGCTTAGAACGGAAACGCCGCCGATGGTGACATCACCCGCGTCCGGCATGACCATGCCGAGGATGATGCCCAGCGTGGCGCTCTTGCCCGCGCCGTTATGCCCTAACAAGCCATGGATCTCACCTCGGGCGACGGAGAATGATACATCGGCGAGCGCGGGTTTTCCGCCGAAGGATTTGCAGAGGCCGCGGATTTCGAGCATGGGGGTGGGCGATGGTTAGTTTCCGGTGGCGAAGCGGAGGCGGTTTGAGCTGGTCTGGTCCGCGTAGAGGAAATTGATGCCGTTTGGATGCCACGCCTCCTTGTCGGAAATGAGCGGAATCTTGTCCGGCCGGGCGTCGATGTTGAAGAACACCAGCCGCGAGACCGGCAGCTCGCTTTGCAGGTGGTTCCAGAAATAACTGGATCCGGATTTTTCAAACTCGCGCGCATCCTGCGGGCACCTGAACGCGCCGGGTGCTTCCACATATGGCAGCAGCACCGTTTCGAGCACCGGGGAATCGTCGGATTTGGAGGAGCGCCCCATCGCCAGCTTCGGCAGGATCTGGTTGTGGTCCTGCAGATAACTTTCCAGGGCCACGCCGAGCGAGCGGAGCTGGTTCAGGCAGGCGGCCTCGCGCGATTTGGCGAGCACCGACCGGCCTAACGGAATGCCGATGCCCGCGAGCGTGGCGGCGACCGCCAGCACGATGAGCAATTCCATCAGGGTGAAGCCGCGCGCTTTCATCATTGGGATCGCGGGCCGAACTCGTTGCCGCGCAGGCCCTGCATGGTTTCGTTGATCGCCTCCATCAGAGGCGCGAGGTCGAGCTTGGTCTGGCTGCTGGATTTCTCGAAGTAGGCGCGCATGCCTTCCTGGCTGATCTTGTCCAACAGATCCGCGCCGAGTTGCTCCGCGCGCGCCATGTCCGCTCCGGTGCTGCCGGCCTCGACCTCCTTGAGCCCCTGCTCGACGAATTTCCGGCGCTGCTCGGGCGGCATCGCATCGAGCGACTCCATGAAGCGGTTCATCGATTCCATGATGGTGATGTCGATGAAGAGGCTTTTTTCGGGTGGACTGAGCTTGCGGAAAAACTCCTCGCCCGAGCGGTTGCGGCGGTTTTTCTCACGTTCCTGGAAGTCCAGACGGTTCACCAGGCCGGCGATTTCGCGCAGCTCCTTTTCGCGCTGTTTCGCTTCGGCGGAATCCGGCGCGCCGGTGCGTTGCGACCAATCGGCGAAGTTCGCGCGCTGGATGCGCGCTTCGAGGCGCCCGGCGGTGATTTTACGGTTTCCGGCGTAAGTTCGCACGCTCCAGACGGCGGCCCAGACGAGCGCGAGGACGAGAATGGCTCTGAGGATGACGTTTCGGCGGCTCACTGCGCCGCACCGTAAATCAGAACAGCCACCGCGCAAGGGGCCAAAAACAAAGGCGCGGTTTCACCGTGCGATGGCGACCAGGATCGCCTTCTGCGCGTGCAGGCGGTTTTCCGCTTCCTGGAAAATAGTGTCGGCGTGGAGTTCCAGAATCTCATCGCTGATTTCCTTGCCGCGGTAGGCGGGCAGGCAGTGCAGCACGATGTGCCCGGGAGCCGCGGATGCGAGCAATCCTGCGTTCACTTCGAAGCCGGCGAATTCAAACTCCTTGTCCTTCTGGTCCTCCTGGCCCATCGAAAGCCAGACGTCGGTGTTGATCACATGGGCGTCCCTCACCGCGGACTGCGGATCGGCGGTGATCGAGACGTTCGGCGCGTCGAGATTTGCTAGAAATGCCGCCGGTGGCTGGCAGGAGGCTGGCGAGGCAATGGCAAGTTCGAAGCCGAGGCGCTTGGCCGCCCACATCCATGAGCGGGTCATGTTGGAGAAGCCGTCGCCCACGAAGGCGATTTTCCTGCCCTCCCAGCCGCCGAGTTTTTCCCGCACGGTGAGAAGGTCCGCCAGAATCTGGCAGGGGTGCTCGTCATCGGTAAGCGCGTTGATGGTGGGGACGCCCGAGTATTCGGAGAACTCTGTCACGTCTTGCTGCGCGTAGGTGCGGATGATCGCGCCCTGCACCATGCGGCCCAGCACGCGGGCCGTGTCCTTGATCGGCTCTCCGCGGCCGAGCTGGATATCGTTTTTCGAAAGAAACATCGGAAAACCGCCGAGTTCGCGTATGCCGACCTCGAACGACACGCGCGTGCGGGTGGAGGACTTCGTGAAAATGAGCGCCCAGGTCTGTCCGGCGAGCTGCCTGCCATCCCTGCCACGCTGGAGTTTCAGATGCGCGGCGGACTCCAGCAGCCCTTGGATTTCCCTGGCGCTGAGTTGTTCGATGGAGAGGAGGTGTTTCATGCAATAGAAAAGTTTGCAGCGGCGTTCTGTGACCGTCGGGCGAACGGGAAGCTAGTTGAACTCACCCAACACCTTGCGAACGATGGCGAGGGCTTCGTCGATTTCGGCTTCGGTGACATTGAGTGGCGGGAGCAGGCGGATGGTGTTGGGACCCGCCGGGGGAACCAGCAGTCCGTGTTCCATCAGTTTTGTGACGACGAGGAGCGCCGGAGTCTTGCCTTCGGGAGCCGGGATGAGTCCGGGATCGAGACCGACGCCTAACAACAAACCGCTGCCACGGACTTCGGTGATGGCGGGAAGTTTCCACGAGCGGATGGTTTCGCGGATGCGGACTTCCATCAGCAGCGCGTTGGATGCGAGCTCCTTCTCACGGATCTCCTGAAGCACGGCGAGCGATGCGGCGCAGACGAGCGGATTTCCGCCATAGGTGGAACCGTGCGAACCCGGTCCCATCAGCGAGGAAAGCGGAGTCCCGGAATCATCGATGGCGCGGTCGTTGAGCCAGAACGCGCCGATCGGCACGCCGCCGCCCATGCCCTTGGCCCATGAGATGCCGTCTGGCAGGATTTCCGGGGCGATCATGCGCCATGCCATGGCATCGCCGCAGCGGCCGAATCCCGCCTGCACCTCGTCGAAGAGCAGCAGCAGGTCGTGCTTCTTGCAAACGGCCGCCACCGAGCGCAGGAACTCGGGCGTGGCCATGTTCACGCCGCCCTCGCCCTGGATCGGCTCTAACAAAACGGCCGCGGTTTCCGGATGGATGCCCGCCTCGATCGCGACGGTGTCGTTGTAGGGCAGGTAGCGGAAACCGGGCAGCAGCGGATCGAAGCCTTCCTGGATCTTCGCCTGGCCGGTGGCGGACATCGAGCCGAGCGTGCGGCCGTGGAACGACTGCCGGAAGGTGATGACCTCGAAACGCGGCGAACCGTCCGGCTGAGGGTGCTTGTGGCCGAAGCGGCGCGCGGATTTGATCAGGCCGTCATTGGCCTCGGCACCGGAGTTGGAGAAGAAGATTTTCCCCGGAAGGCGCACATGATGGGTGTTGATTTCCTCCGCGAGTTCCGCCTGTTTCGGAATTTGATAGAGATTGGAGCAATGCAGCAGGTTCCCCGCCTGATCGCGGATGGCCTCGACCAGCCGCGGGTGGCAGTGGCCCAGCGAGCAGACGGCGATGCCGGTGCAGAAGTCGAGATAGGATTTCCCTGCATCATCCCACAGGCGGCAGCCGGTCCCGCGCACCGGGACAAGCGGAAAACGCCCGTAGGTGGGAAGAACGTGCTGCTGGAAAAGATCGGCGGTACTCATCGAAGGGGGCGGACCCTAACGCCGATCCCAGGAATCGCAAAGCGGGAATTCGAGGGCGGATTCCGCGCTCAATCGAGTTCCTTTTTCTCCAACGCCTCATCGAGGTGCTTGAGGAAACTCTTGATCTCGGGATACTCGGAAGCGAAGAAGCGGGTGAACTCCTTGCCCTCGGAATCCAGCAGGACGACGGTCGGGAAACCCTCGATCTTGTATTTTTCGGCCAGCGGTTGGTGTTTCTCGCTGAGAGCCTTGTCGCCCTTCGGGAAATCGAGTTCGACGAGGATGAACTTCTTCGAGGCGGCGGAAATGAATTCTTTTTTGGAGAACACATTCTTGCGCATGGCGATGCACGGCGGGCACCAATCCGAGCCGGTGAATTCAACGAGTACGGATTTTTTCTCGGCCTTGGCCTGGACCAGGGCCTTGTCGAGATCGGTGGACCATCCTTCGGGAGTGGCGGCGAAGGCGGATGCGGTGAGGGCGGCGACGCCGAAGGAGGCGAGCCATGTGATTGCTTTCATCATGCGGATAAGCGTTTCCTGAGCCGGTTTTATTCGAAAAACTTGGCCGGACGCACGAATTACCGCTAACACAGTGCCCATGCCAGCCCTCCCGCGCCTGATCCTCGCCACCCGCAATGCCCACAAAACCGCGGAAATCCGCGCCATGATCGGCAACCGCTTCGAGGTGCTCGACGTGACCGCGTTTCCCGAATGTCCCGAAATCGCGGAAACCGGAATCACCTTTCTCGAAAACGCCCGCCTCAAGGCGGAGGGCATCAGCCGCGTGCTCGAAGGCTGGGTGCTCTCCGATGATTCCGGGCTGGAAGTCGATGCGCTATCGGGCGCACCGGGCGTGTGGTCGTCGAGCTTCGGCGGCGAGGAGGGAAACCATGCGCGCAACAACGCCCGCCTACAGGAGGAAATGACCGGAAAAACCGAACGCGGCGCTCGTTTCCGCTGCTCCATGGTGCTCGCGCGCGGAGGCCGGGAAGTGATGCATTTCAGCGGCACCGTCGAGGGCCGGATCATCGAGGGCCCGCGCGGCCTGAATGGCTTTGGCTACGACCCGCTCTTCATCCCGGACGGCCACGAGGCGACCTTCGCCGAACTGGACGAGAACGTGAAAAACACCTTGAGCCACCGCGCGCGGGCACTGGCCCAGGTCATCGACTTCCTCGAACGCGGCGCGTGAAAATTGATTTACATCCCTTAATTAATTGATACTCTGTCCGCCGTGAAAAAAATCGTTCTCGCACTTCTAGCCTTGCTGCCTGCCTTCGGTGGCCTGGTTTCCTGCGCCAGTCAGGTGAAGGCCCGCCAGCCGGTGAGCTACCACTTCGAACACGGCCGCACCGCACTCTTGAGAGACGGCATCGCCTACGCTCCGCGCAATGCTCCGCCAGCCGTGAAACGCGCGATTGCCGCCGGCAACCGCCTCCAGGGAAAACCTTACAAATGGGGCGGTGGCCACGCCAGGCAGCAGGACAGCGGCTACGATTGCTCCGGCAGCGTTTCCTACGTGCTGCGCGAGGCCGGACTGCTGCGCGGCTCGATGCCGTCCAGCGGATATTTTGCTTATGGAAAAAAAGGCTACGGCAAGTGGATCACCGTTTACACCCGCAAGGGCCATGTTTTCATGACCATCGCCGGTCTGCGTCTCGACACTGGTTGGGGAGCCGACCGCACTGGTCCACGTTGGCACACCCGCACCCGCCCTGCATCCGGCACCGTGGTGAGGCACCCCCCCGGACTCTAACGGCATCAGAACTCCGCCGCGCATTCTTCCAACGAACGGAAAACCCGGTCCGCCCCTGAGAAATCCAGGCAGCCGGTCACCCGGTTGGGCACCGCCCACACCCGCATCCCGGCGGCCTTCGCCGCATTCACACCGTTGAGCGAATCCTCGATCACCAGGCAATCCCGCGGCTCCACAGCGAGGCGTTTCGCGGCCTCCAGAAATAAATCCGGCGCGGGCTTGATGCGCGGCGCGTCTCCCCGGCAAACGGTAGCGGCGAAATGCCCGGCCAGCCCGAGTTTCTCCAGCCAGCCATCCACCCAGCGGTGCGAGGAACTGGAAACCACCACCGCTGGCAGACCTGCCGCAGGCAGCGTATCGAGCAGCGCACCCACCCCGCGCATCGGTCCCTGCCCTGTGAGTTCCACCATGATTTCCTCCTGCCGCCGCGCATCCAGATCATGCCAGTCGAAGGCCAGGCCAGTGAGCTCCTCCAAATGCGTTTTCGGCGACCAAGTCGCGAAATCCGAGCCGATGCAGCGGGTGTAGATTTCCAGCGGCAGTTCGTGGGCGTGAGCCTCGAACACTCGTTTCCACGACTGGTAAATCGCCCACTCGGTATCCACCAGCACCCCATCGAAATCGAACAACACCGCAGCAAGATTCATGCCCTTGAAATGCCTCGCAAATCCCGCCCCGGCAAGCCCGGATGCCGGAGTTTTCCGCCTGCTATCGATCATGCCGCACTCCGTTCTCGCCACCCGCACATCTCCCCGCTTGACTCCGCCCGCCGATGGCATCCTCGTTCTCCTTCGACTCTCTGAATCAAGCCCAGCGCCAGGCCGTGGCCGCGCTGGACGGCCCCGTCATGATCCTCGCCGGCGCCGGCACCGGCAAGACCCGCACCGTCACCTGCCGCATCGCCCACATGCTGGAAAAAAAGATCCCGCCGGGCCAAATCCTCGCCGTGACCTTCACCAATAAGGCCGCCGCCGAAATGCGCGACCGCATCGGTGGCATGGTCTCCAAGAAGGCCGCCTCAGAGATGACCGTCTGCACCTTCCACTCTCTCTGCGTCCGCCTCCTGCGCGGCGGCATCGACAAGCTCGGCTACAAGAAGAACTTCTCGATCTGCTCGCACTCCGATCAAGTCGGCCTGATGAAACAACTGCTCGTGCGAAAGGGCGGCAGCGATGAAAAAGTCAAGCCGGACACCGTGCTCGGCGCCATCTCCAAGGCTAAAAACAAGGGCATCGATCCCGCGGAACTGGAGGACGACTTCTTCGCCATGCTCGCCGTCGCCTATCAGAACGAGCTGCGCGCCCAGAACGCCGTGGATTTCGACGACCTGCTGCTCTTCGGCGAGAAAATCCTCCGCGAACACGCCGATGTCAGGGAAATCTTCCGCCAGCGCTTCACCCGCGTCACCGTGGACGAATTCCAGGACACCAACGCGCTCCAGATGCAACTTCTCCAGCAGCTCGTCGGCCCGCCCTATCATGTCTGCGTCGTCGGCGATGACGACCAGTCGATCTATGGCTGGCGCGGCGCGGAAACCGCCAACATCCTCGAATTCGAGCGCTTTTTCGACAACCCGAAGATTGTCCGCCTGGAGGAAAACTACCGCTCCACCCACGCCGTGCTCCACACGGCTAACAGCCTGATCAAACACAACCGCGGCCGCCGCGAGAAAATCCTCCGCTCCACCCGCAAGGGCGGCGATCCCGTCCGCATCGTCGCAATGCCCGGCGATGACGAGGAAGCCGAGTTCATCGCCGAGGAAATCCTGGCCGGCAAGAGCGCCGTCGGCCGCCAGTGGGAGGACTTCGCCGTGCTCTTCCGCACCAACGGCCAGAGTCGCAAACTCGAACTTGCGCTGCGCGAGCGAAAGATCCCCTACCGCATGGTCGGCGCCCAGAGTTTCTACGACCGCCGCGAGGTGCGCGACGTGCTCGCCTACGCCCAGCTCCTCGCCTCGCCCGATGCCGATGTGCCGTTGCTGCGTATCCTCAACGCACCTAACAGGGGTATCGGCCAGTCCACCGCCGTGCTCGCCACGGATTGGAGCCGCGAACACCACGAGTCCGTCTGGCAGGCGCTCTGCGATCCGGATTTCACCGACACCATCGGCCCGAAATCCCGCGCCGCCATCGAGTCCTTCGTCGCCCTCGTCGCCGGCGCGAAAAACCGCATCGACCTCGCCGGGGAAAACCCAGCCGAAGTGCTTCACGGCATGCTCAAGGAAATGGAATACCTCCAGTGGATCGAACGCGGCTGCAAGACCGACAGCGAACGCCAGCAGCGCGGCGAAGGCATCCAGATGGTCATCGACAGCCTCCGCGCCCACGCCGCCAAGGGTAAGAAACTCCAATCCTTCCTCGACGACAGCGCGCTGGCCTCCGATCGCGAGGACGACGATCTCGACAAAAAACAAGGAGCCACGCTCATCACCCTGCACGCCTCCAAAGGCCTCGAATTCCCCATCGTCTTCCTCGTGGGCCTTGAAGAAGGATTCCTGCCCCACACCCGCAGCATCGCGGAAGGCACCAAGGACGAGGAACGCCGCTTGTTATATGTCGGCATCACCCGGGCCCAGGACAACCTCACCATGACCTATTGCTCCAAGCGCATCAAATGGGGACAGGAAACCGGCTGCCAACCTAGCAGTTTCATTGGCGAGCTGGACGACGAGCATCTCGAACATACGAGTTATGATGACATCCTCGGCGCGGAGCCGAGCAGCGACGAACTCGATAACTTCTTCGGCAACCTCAAAGGCATGCTGGATGGGATCTAAAAGACCGGCTGAAAAATGAATAGAGGTAGAAACGGCGCTTCAATTCGCACCGCGCCCCCCGAACCGGACTGGCGGTCTTCCCGCATCCGCAACCATTGGCGCGGACGGACCAGATCGATGTGATCAAGGCGGAGTTTGTGCGTGGGATGTTCGGGACGGGATACTTCGCCGAAATCCTGGGCGTGGGCATGGCACCCGCTGGCATTTTCACGCCCTGATCACCGCATTCGTGCTGCTGATGGCGTTTTGAAGCGGGGAACCATGGAGGCTTGCGCCGGGGCGGCTTGCGGCGCAAGTTTCGGCCATGAGCGAAGCGATGATCGAAACGGTGGACCTTCACCGCAGCTACCGGATCGGAAAAAAATCCATTGAAGTGCTGCACGGCATCGACCTGCGCATCCACCAGGGCGAGCGGGTGTTTCTCTGCGGCCCGAGCGGGGCGGGCAAGACCACGCTGCTCTACACGCTGGCGGGACTGGAGCGCCCGGAGCGCGGCAGCGTGCGCATCCATGGCGCGGACCTGTATGCGATGGGCCGCCGCGAACAGGCGCGATACCGCAACCGAGAAATCGGTTATGTGTTCCAGAACTATCATCTCCTGCCGGAGCTCACCGCGCTGGAAAACGTGGCCGTGCCGGGAGCGATCGCCGGCCGTGATGCGAGCGAGGCGGCGCTCAAGGCGCTCGAACGCGTCGGCCTGGCCGACCGCGCGGCCCACCTGCCGGCCGAGTTGTCAGGCGGCGAGCAGCAGCGGGTGGCCATCGCCCGCGCGATCGTCAACGAGCCGAAGGTGCTCTTCGCCGACGAGCCGACGGGCAATCTCGATTCACGCAACAGCGCGGAGATCATGACCATCCTGATGGACCTCGCCACCGAGCACGGCGTCACGCTGGTGGTCGTGACCCACGATCAGAATCTCGCCAGGGCGGGCGACCGGACGCTGGTGATCCGGGATGGCTCGATCCTCGAGGAGGCGAATTAGACATCACCCGTCTATTCGGCGCGCGACAGGTGGTTGATGCCGCGCTTGAGGAGTTGCGTGTCCACCTCGGTGGCGATGAGGTCGTCGAGATGGACGGTGAGGTTTTCATCGGCGAACTCGATGGAGTGGAGATCGGCCATGTTGGAGTCGAATGCCTCGATGAGGGTTTTCATGTCGCGGATCTCGCGGCCATTGGCCTTGCGGACGATGAGATTTCGCAGGCCCTCGTAGCCAACGGTGGCGGGAGTGGGGATCACGCCGCTGAGAAACACCACGCGATCCATGGATTCCTCGTAGTTTTCCGGATTGGTAAAGGCATCGAGCAGGTTGAGGGGCGCGCGGGAACGCCATTCCTCGCCGAAGCTTTCCAGCAGGGGCCGCGAGAGTTCCTGGAAGACAAGACCGCCCTTGACCAGATAGTTAGGCGCCTTGTCGAAGGCATGACTGGGAACCAGCCGGGTCTTTTCATCCTCCCGCTCGACCTTCGCCTCGATCTCCAGCGGCTGGCCCTCGCGCAGCAATGAAAGCCGGGTCGCATCGCCGCTGGACTTGCCGCCGCGGATGAGGTGGCCCCATGACAGGCTGCCGTAGTTCGGATGCTGATAGTATCCGCGGCGGTCGATCACCTGGCCATCCACAGCCAGCAACACATCGCCCTCACGGACGCCGGCGCGGTCGGCGGCGCCGCCCTTGCGAACGTTCCGGATGTAGATGCCGCCCTGATCGTCGGCGAGTTTCAACCACTGGCGCAGGGAGCCGTCCTCGGTGCGCGCGGTGGAGATTCCGAGGCCTGGGAAACCGCCATAGGTTCCCTGCGTGGCCTCCGTGATGAAGCGCGCGAGGATGTCGGTGGAAACCACATCGCAAACCTGATCCTTGGAATTATAACTGAGGAGCACTCCGGCGAGTTCCCGCCCGCGCAGGACGGGCAGGGTATAACTGCTCGACGCGCTGCGCATCGAGGCTTTCAGGAGATAAGTCAGGAAACTCTGGCCCGGCAGGAGATTGGGCGAGACATCCACGCTCTGGAGCGTGCCGGGCGTGACCAGCGGCAGGCCGTTGTCCTCGAGTTGCAGGACCTCGAGCGTATCACCGATTTTCGCCGGGGCGGCGACCTTGAACGGCAACGAGTTGGCGAAAAGCTCCGCGCCCTGCGTTTCGGAGGCCGGACCTAACAGCGCGAGATTCGCCTCATAGTCCACGGCGATGACCTTGGCCGGAGTGAACCGGCTGCCATCGGCGGATTCAAACTCCAGATATGTGGCATCCGCCACCAGTTCCGAAGTGGTGACGACGAGTTGCGGGCCGATGATGGCGGCCAGAGCGCGGCGGCGGACGGGCGGATTCTTTTCCCAGGGCTGCCACGGGTTCCATGTCTGCTGGGTGGAATTCAGCCGGACCACGGAGGATTTCACGTTCCACTCCACCACGGCGGGAGCGGTGGCTTTCTCCGCGGCGGGCACGGCGGGTTTCGCGGATTTCGATTCCGGCGGATTGCAGGAAGCGAGCATCAGGAGGAAGGGCAGGATGGATAAGGGGCGCATGGGAGATTAGAGATTTGAAATTTGGCATTACCTGAGTCCCAGCACATCCTGCATGTCGTAGAGACCGGCGGGTTTGTTCTGCAGCCAGACGGCGGCGCGCACGGCCCCAGAGGCGAAGGTGAGGCGGGAGGCGGCTTTGTGAGTGAGTTCGACACGTTCGCCATCGGCGGCGAACATCACGGTGTGATCGCCCACGACATCGCCGCCGCGCAGCGTGTGCATGCCGATTTCTCGCGGCTTGCGCGGGCCGATGTTGCCGACGCGCCCGTGGGTGACGTCGTCCTGATAGAAAGTGCCGGTTTCCTGGTTGAGGATCTCCAACAAAGTGCGGGCGGTGCCGGAGGGAGCGTCGATCTTGTGCTTGTGGTGCATCTCGATCACCTCGATGTCGAAGCGGTCTTGTGTTAGGATGCGCGCGGCATGGCGGGTGAGCCAGAAGAGCGTGTTGACGCCGACCGAGTAGTTGGACGCATACACGATGGGCCGCGATTTCGCGGCTTCATGAATCATCGCGCGTTCGCCATCGCTGTGGCCGGTGGTGCCGATGACGAGCCGGGTGCCGTGTTTCAGCGCGGCCTCGACGACCTGCGCGGTGAACGAGTGAACCGTGAAGTCGATGGCGCATTCCACCTTTTGAAACGCGGCGTCGAGGTCCTCGCCGAGATCGTGGGTGGCGGCGACGGTGACATTGGGAACGGCGGCGGCGGCCTGGAGCAGGGCCTGGCCCATGCGGCCGGATTTTCCTGTGATGAGTAGGTTTGGCATGAATTTTGAAATTTGAAATTAGCGGAGTTCAGTCCTCCCAGATCATGTGTTTGAGTTGGAGTTGGCTGGCGCGGTTGGCGGCTTCTTCGGCGCGCGGACCCTTGAAGGAGGCGATTTTCCGGGCGCAGGCGATGGCGGCGGGCCAGCGGGCGGCTTTTTCGAGCAGGGCGAGGGCGCGGAACCCGCAGAGTTCGAAGTAATGCCATTCCGCCGGCGGGGCGGTGGTTTCCAACACCGAGTAATAAGCGGTGAAGGCCTGCTTGTCACGTTTCCTGGACGGCTCCTGCTCGTCGGGGATTTGCTCCAAGGTCCTGCCACGGAGGTATTGCAGCCGGTTGAAAACGGCGGGCTGGTCGGTCACGCCCGCGAGCAGGCGGTCATAAACCGCAAGCGCTTCGGTGAGGGAATCCGCGCGGGTGCCGCCCTGGCCGTAGATCGCCTCGCCTAACAAAAGCCCGGCAGGCAGGCGGAGGGGATCGTCCATCTGGAGCGAGTCAAACCAGGACCGCAGGAAGGTGGCGGCCTCGCCGAGACGGTTCATGTCGATCATGAGCCGGGATTTTTCCAGTTTGGAGATGGCGGCGAGAGGACCTTTCAATTCCCCCGCCTTGTCGAAGAGGACGAGCGCCTCCTGCTGGGACTGGGTGGTGGGAACGAGGGCGGCCGCGCGGGCGGCCAGCAGCCAGGCGGCCTCGGCGCGGGCGGGAACGGTGTCAGTGGCGGCGAGTTTTTCAAAAACGAGGCGGGCATCGTTGTAACTGCGCGACTGGAACAAATTGCGGCCTAGGATGAGGGCAGCCTCGGCGGCGGCGGGATCGCCCGGATATTGATTGAGGATTTCGCGGGCGGTGGCAATGGCAGCGGCGGCATCCTTCGACAAATCGACGATGCGGAGGCGGAGCAGCGCGACGCGCGGGGCGCTGAGCACGGCGGATTTTTCAGGATCTGCGGCAAGGGTGTCCACCTGGGCACGGGCGAATGAAAGGTCTGGCGCGGGTCCTACGAGCGCGGCTTCGGCGGCGGCGATGCGGGCTTCCGCCGCCCGCGGGTGATCCGGGTGCTCAATGAGAAACTCCTCGATGGCGGCGCGTTTCCCGACCGGATCTTCCTGGGAAAGCGCACGTTCGAGCGTGAGATCGGCGGCGAGCGCGCGATCCTCCGGCGCGTCCGCCTGGATCATGGTGGAAACGGAACCGGAGAGCTGTAGAATGGCGGCATTGAAGCGGGCGGATTTGGCCTCGTTTTCGGAAAGCGATTGCGCGGCCTCCACGAAGAGGCGGGCGGCTTGGTCTTTGTCGCTGCGGGAAAACGCGTTTTCGGCTTCGAGGAAGGCGGCCCGACCGCGCAAACTCGGGGATTGGGCATTTTCCTTGAGGGTGGCCAGCACACCGAAAGCACGCTCCACCGCGCCGGCCGCGAGCGCCATGCGGGCCATCTCAAACAAGGCATGATCAGCGAGCGGGTGATCAGGAAAATCCAGACGCAGCCGGGTGAGCAAACGCCTCGCTTCGGCCGTCGCCCCGGGAGAACCGATGCGCTGCAGGCAGAGTGCGCGGGTGAACAAGGACTGACAGAGCAACTCGCTGGTCGTTCCGGCGGCGGACCATGCGGTGGCGGCGGACGAGTCCACTGCGGCAATGGGACCGATGGAGGGAATCTCCGGCGGCGTGATCCACCCGGCCAGCTGTTCGAGGATGGGATCCGTGGCTGCGGGTGTGACCGGCAAGGCATCGCGCAATAGCCGGAAAAGCGCATCGAGTTGCGGAGAATCCTGATGATCCTCGATGAAGGTGAGCAGGAACGCTATGGCGGCATCGGGTTTCTTCAAAGCGAGCATAGCATCGGCCAAGCCCACTGCGGCGAGATGATGGCGCTTCAGCGACTGCCCCTGAGGCTGATCGACCAGGGATTGGAAAACAGCGACCGCATCACCCGGCTTGTCTTCGGCGAGCAGCAGATGGGCTTCCAAAAACGTGCCGAGCGCATGGTCGGTCGGGCTGACGACCGTGGCGGTGGCCATCGTTTTCCGGGCCTCGTCGGCGCGGCCGAGATCGAGCAGGATTTCCACCAGATGGAGGCGGATCTTGGCGCTGAGAGCATTCTCCGCACCGGGCGCGAGCGAATGGAGAATCTCCAGAGCGGCATCCGGTTTTTCAAGCGCCAACTGGAGATTCACGAGAGTGAACGCGGTCTCGCTGCGCCAGGAGGCACCCGGCTGGGCGAAGTGCTGCGAAAGGAGATCGACCGCCTCACCGTAGCGTCCCAGCCCGGCGAGCGCCTGGCCTTTCCAAAACGGCGCTTCGGGGTGGCCGGAAACAAACGATTCCCCGAGCAAGGCCAGCGCCTCGGCCGCCTTGCTATCGCGGATCCAGGCCTCGGCGAGGCGAATGGCCACGCGCGCATGGTCCTGCCGCTTGAGGGACGGATCGGTGAGGCATTCCTCAAAATGCAGGGCCGCCATTTCCCAAAGTCCGGCGGCGAGCGCCTCATCGCCATGCCGCATCCGCAAGCCCGCATCCCACCCTGGCAGGGCGGACTGCGTGGCAAGCAGCAACAGCGGGGAAAGCGACCTGAAGTTCATCCGACACGCGGAGCTTGGAGCCGCCCGTCCTTCATGGCCAGCCCGGATCCTCGGAAATCCTGCGGAAAATCAAATCCCTGTGCCGCGCGATTCCGATGAGCCTGGCTTCGATGGACTGGGCGATTTTCCCAATTCCAGGCATTGACACCCGCCCCGCCAGCCCTTAATCACTCGTCCCCCGCGCCATGCGCACGGCGGAGTAGCCAAGTGGTAAGGCAATGGTTTGCAAAACCGTCATTCGAGAGTTCGATTCTCTCCTCCGCCTCCAAGCCTTTTTCGCTGATAATCAGCACTTTAGAGCAGATTAAAGACCTTTGAAAGTCTTGCCAAAAGTTGCCAACTTTGGCCTGATTTTGCCCCGTTTTGCCACCTTTCCCGATACTTTAACGATACCCTGTTAGAGGAGGGTATTTACCCCTTTTGGGTCCGAAGACGGGCATTTCCCGGAACGGGTGATCGAAAATCTGATTTTTCTTGGTCAATAATTCAGACGAGAAAGTATCCACTCCGGCTCGGTTTCATCCTAGGCCCCTTGAATTCCAAATTTCTCTGATAAGATCGGCCTCTCATGAAAACAAAAGTAATCAAAGACAATTGGCCAGAACGCATCATCCAAATCCCTTCTGGGGAAAAAATCAGACTCACCGCGGATGATCCGGACGACGTGACAAGGGTCAGCGTAGAGAACTCCAAAAACGAAGAAATCGGGCACATCGGATTTTTCCGTTTCGAACCCGGTGACCAAGGCGACGAAGCTTTGCTCCTCACCGCGCTGGATCTCGACCGCCTGGGCCCGAAATATATCCACCAAGGAATTGGTAGGGCCATTCTCCAAATGGTCAACGACCACAACGTGCTTCCAATCCTGGCGGCCTGTCCACTGGACCCCTCGGACAGAAACGACGGTGCTCACCTGACGGGCAACGGACCGAATTTCGTCAGGAAAATGAGGGAACTCGACCTCATCAAAGCGGGCTGTGACGGCAATTGCCTCTGTGGTCTCGATTGATACCTGGAGGATTGATAGATCCGACTACGAACCGGGCTCAAGATCTCCTCCGCGATTTGTTCTTTAGAACAGCGGAGAGGTATTGACTGACGAACGCAAGTTCGGAAAATAGCGCCCACCACACATGATCACAATCGGACCCTTCATCATCCCGAGCACCCACCCAGACATGCCGGACGGATGCTTCCGCCATACCGGATTCAGCATGGAACTTGTCTGCGACGGCCTATTGTTCGAACTGCCCATCTACAAAGATGCATCCCACATGGACGGGCAGTTCGTCACTTTTGATGAATTCTATTTTCCAGAACCCGAAAATGGATGGCCGGTCGAATTCATGTATAAATGGATTCACGACAAACCCACCCGCTACGGGCGCTTTGTCGCCATCTCGCCCCTACTAGTGGAAATCTTCAACCAGTTGCGACCGGGAATGGCCATGGAGGATTTCCTCCGTGATTTCCGGGCAGCCGTTCCAATTTCGAAAAACAGCCGCTCCGATTGGCGGGAACCTCCACACGGGGAAATCAACCTCACGGAAAACCTCGCGAATCTCGGGTTCGTGGTTTCCTCGGTTTACTTTCACGGAGTCACCTTGAAAGTGGACGTAGCCTGGTCTTTCCAGGATGACAATTCGGGTTGGAAAAACATCACCGCCGGCTTCATCGAATTCCGGCCGCGCTGTGGGAAGCTCAACGATGGAAAATGGATCGGTCAACGATGGAAGGAATGCATTGAAAGCCACTACTTCGCACGCTTCGCCGCCGTCGCGCCAAAAAAGCCAATCGACAGCCTGCGAAGCGCCGAAGACATCGAAAATCTCCTGAAACACTACGAGTGGACCAACACCACCCGGCACAGCGAGGCCGAAATCCGACAAATGCGGTTAAAGTCCATCCAGAAAACCCCTGAGCTCTGGGCCACACCCAAGCAGCTCGCCGAACATCTCAAAAGCGAAGAACTCTATTCCCGCAACACCAGCATTTCCCAAATCGTCAAGTTCCTGCCTGCGCTCCTCAAGGAGGCGGAACCCGAGAAGGCTAATAAGGGCGAATAGGACCCAACAGGCGAAACAAACGGAGAATCCGAAACTCAACCCGTTACCCGTTCCACAGGCCGGCTCCTTTGCGGGATACGGACTTGCATTGCGAGTCACGAAATCTTAGATTCACTCCGGCGGATGAATGTATGACCCTGAACCAGACCCTTCCCGTGAAAACCGCAACACTAGGAACAGACCATCCCTTCTCGCGACTCAAAACGCGGGGTTCAAGGCATTTTTGCACATTACAGCCAACGTCCTTCCAGTTCCTGAAGATTGTCGAGGCGTCGATAGGAAGGAAAACCAGTACGGTTACTGTGAAAAGCTCTTGGAGTGCCTGGAAGCAACGAAAAGTCTCCGGGACCAAAGTGACGAGCTGACTCAGATCATCGACGGCCTGGAATTCATCCGGGGAGGAGACGAACACCTTATCCATGAAGGTGCTGGAACCGTGGTGAAACTCACCTACGGAAACAATTTCGGCATGAAGCTCAATGTCTACCCCGAGATGCCGGGGTATCTTGATGCCACGGTCATCCCCACGGGAAACGAAGACCACCGCTATTACCTGCGCCGTTGGATGTTGCTAAACGAGATCTTCCTCCCTATCACCACCTTCCGGGGGATGGCACCACCCCAGGACGAGCAAGGTGAAAGACTGCCACGCCTTTCGATCAGCCAACCCCTGCTCGACCCGGAAAATCCTCCGGCTACCAGAATCGCCAAAAGCTTCCGGGAAATCGGGTTCATCCATATTTCGGAAAACGCCTACTACCGTCCCATGGACAATGTGCTTCTCGGCGACGCGGCACCCCGAAACGTTCGATTCGTGGACGAACTCATCCTCCCCTTCGATGCGGTCGCAGAACAACCCGAAGGGGAAATTCAGAAACTCTGTATTCTGAAGGCTGAAAAATACGGGTAACCCAAACCGGATCGAAATCGCGCAGGCAGCAGATGTCTCACGCTCCCTGCTTGCAAAGGGGACTGATTTCCAGCACTCTGCGTCGGCGCTGGTTCCGTGTGCGCGCATTGAGGAGCCCGGTGCGGTAACACGCACATCGAGACCTCCAAAGGGGTACCGGCATTCAGCGTCCCTACCTCAATCGCCTAATAAATATCATTCTTCACAACCATGCCCTACAGCAAAGAAATCACCCAAAAGACCTGTCCCGGTTGCGGAGTTCTGCTTGATATCCTGACCGAGTGGGCTGGCGACTACAGGGCCAACGAGCGAGAGCGAGCGGAGTGCCCGAGGTGCGGCACTATCGCTGCTAGTGACAAGTGCTTAGGAATCACGGCGACAGTTGCAAAGGACGCCGATGATTGACTACGGTTCTTTCTGACATTTTTCACCTTCCTATTTTTTTAACCATGATTATTGCCGAGCTTCTTGACCTAGATCGCTTCGTTGCCAGCCTCCCCCCCCCCTCGAAGGATATCTTTCGAATATGGCGAGACACAGCCATTGAGATTGCTCAGGACAAGACAGCCGAGATTATTCGCACCTTTAAAATTTGGGACGAAATTCCACCCGAAGAGCTAAGAGTCGAGCAACTCATTTCTTATTGCGAGGAGTTGCTGCGAATCCTCGGCACAACTGACCGCCAAAAAGCTCTCATTACAGCCGAAGCCCTTCTGTATCGTAAGGTTATTTGATCCCACCAGTTTCACACCCAACCAAACCCGTCAATGGGGCCGATTTTAGGACGCATACCAGGCAACCGGCCTCACTTGAATTTGATCAAATTACCAAAAATACCGCTATAGCTCCCATGCTCCAGTCCTTCCCTCCTGAAATATCCACCCGCCTGAAGACATACGTGTACCGTTTAATTGATCCCCGCAACGGCGAAACATTCTACGTTGGCAAAGGCGCAGGAGACCGGGTATTCGCTCACGTGCGTGCGAAAATTGTTTCGACTGATCCAGGGGACAAACTCAGGCGAATCAATGAGATTCGCGCAGCCGGGTTTGAAGTCGCACACGTTATCCATAGGCACGGAATGGATGACAAGACTGCTCAGCAAGTGGAAGCCGCTTTGATCGACGCCTACCCAGGCCTAACAAATTTGGTGAATGGTTCCGGCAGCGCCGATTACGGCGCGATGCACGCCCAGGAGATTGTGAACCGCTATCAAGCCAGTTCTGCCACCTTCAAGCATCGGGCAATACTCATCAACGTGAACCGGAGTGCGACCGACGTTTCACTCTACGAGGCCACCCGCTATGCATGGAAGATCAGTCCGAAGAAGGCAGAACGCGCTGAGCTTGTATTGGCAGTTCGCTTCGGATTGATTGTGGAGGTATTTACCGTGACTAAGTGGCTGCCTGCCGTTGAGAATAATTTCCCTGGCCACACTTCCTATCCGGGACGATACGGCTTCATCGGTCAAGAGGCATCGGAGAACATCCGCCAAGTTTACGTTGGCAAACGCATCCCTGATTCCTACCGGAAACAGGGAGCGGCCAATCCGATCAAATACACTTACACCTGACCGTGCAATTGGATAAAATTCAGTTCGATTGACTTACTATATCGTCTCAACATCCTGACCGGAACTCCCAGCGAACATAGTCGCCTATAAGAATCTCGCGGTTTCCGGTGTGTCTGGATGGCGGTAATCTACAAAACTCTACAATGATCGCCCCACAACTCAAACCGGTTCAAGAGTGGAACCTCGATTATGTCCGGCAATTGCAAGCATCGGAATCCGAGTGGCTTGACTTCAAGCAGTCAAAATGGCTGACGCCTGATGAAGGGTTTTCCAATCGCCTCTCAACCTACATATCCGCCTTTGCAAATTATTCCGGCGGATATCTTGTCATCGGTTGCATCGACCCAAAGCCAGATCAGCTCATTGAACCGGATGAGGGAGTTGATTTTTCGATAAAAAATGGTTTGCAGGGATGGTTGGAGGACAAAATCCACGCGCTTGTTGATCCGCCAATATCCCGATTGGGCGTCCGCCTCATCCCTTTGGAAGAAGGCGCGAACCGAGGCATCGTTGTCATTCGAATCGAACCCAGCGCCGACGCTCCACATCAAGCTCGAGACAAGATTTTCTATCAACGTGTGGGTTCGAAACTCAAAGGCCTGAGCACCCAACACATTCACGACATCCGGAACCGAAAGCGGAATCCGGACGTTGTCGTCACACTAAAGTTGAATCTATGGCAATACGATGATCACGACAATCCGCGAAGCAACCTCTTATGGACCATTGAGAACACCAGCAATGTCCTTTGCAGACACTTCGGGATTAAAATCAAGGCTCCTACGCAATTTCAAGGACAAGGTCTTTTCTATCCGAAACCACACTACCTATCCAAGGATCCTGACCATGAGGATCTGAAATATTTCACGTTAAGCGCGAACAACACAGGAGCTTCCCCTTTGTTCCCAAAATCGCAGCTACACGGAAAAATCCCCGTTCATTTTCCAATGAAATATGATAAATGTTGGAGAACCCCGGCCGAGTTCGAAGTGACAGCCTACGCGGATTCAGCGGAAGCCAAACAATTTTCTATCAGCCAATTCGAGGTAACGAATATTCGAATTTATCCGCCTAATTCAAAGGGATCTTGACTTCAGATGACCCATGTGATAGAGTAGCCGAATGCTGCGGTAGCTCAGTGGACAGAGCGGCGGCCTGCTTGAGGTTTTTTAGAGAATTCTTCAAGAAGCCGTCGGTCGAGGGTTCAATTCCCTCCCGCGGCACCAATTCTCAATCTATCAAACCATCGGTGGAGTCCATGACCCACACCGGCAATTTCACAGGTTTGCACATCAAGGCAACCGCCATACGATGGAATCCGTCGCGCTTCCCCCAAGTGTTGTCCTCTTGTCGATAAACGATCACCGGAGGACTAAGAGTCAATCCCTCTAGCCATTGGTTCACAACCGTCAGCGCTTTATCCGCATCCATTTCCTTGAAGCTTCGGGGCCAAACGTAAGCTTCAGTCCGGTACATCTTTCGCAACAAGCTGAGAGTTTCAACCCCTTCAATTAGGTGGCACCTTGCTTGCTCTTCCGTATCCAATTCCCAATTCCACCGAATTGATGAACGACTTAGGTCCCAAAGCGGCTTCACGTCGCGCTGTATCAATGCAGGATTGTTCCAGTAGGTAGATTTCAGATTCCGATACCGAGCGGTTGTCGGAAAATCCCGAAGATCGGAACGCATCTTTTCAAACAAAGCCTTCATTCCAATCGACGCCCGAATCAAATTTCAAAGACCACTCAAAGTCGCAATGAATTCATCCCCGGCCTTTTGGGTGGCGGGGTTCGTGGTTTTTCCGTAGGTCTTTGTGTTGACGTAGGTCGAGGCGAGAACCACCCGGGTCTTGTCCGACTCTGGGATCAAAACCACGTTCCAACCGTCCAGAATCCCCATCATGTCGCCGCCCACTGCGAAAACCGCCCGATTTCCAGCGGACAACTGCTGGCGTTCGAAGGTGAGCGTGTGATCGGATTCGGATTTCACTTCCCACTGTTTGGAAACCATTCGGGAAAGCACCCTGCCTTTGACCCCGGCTCCTTTGGCGACCACCTCGGGGTTGCCGCTTGGCGAC
>JAUYNL010000078.1 GCA_030696085.1 Luteolibacter sp. | reverse complement strand
TTCGCCGCGGGAGGATTCGTAGGTACCGTAGGGATTGATCGTCGGTCCGCCGGTGGCGGTGATTTCCAGGCGGATCCAATCGCCGGAGTTGAGCCCGAAGCGGTCCCAGAAGGTGAGCACCGGCCATTCCGTGGCGCGCAGATCGACGGCGGTTTCCGCCCAGGTGTTGGTGTTTTGGGCGTAGCTCGCCCCGGGTGAACTGCCGAGCGCTGCGGCTCCGCTGCGTTTTACTTCGGTGGAGAGTCCCCAGGCATTGAGGCCCGTGTCGCTGCCGAAATTCCAGTTCAGAAGGTTTTCGTCGAAATTTTCCGCAAGGGGCAGCGGATTGTTGAGGGTGCGGATGGTCGCTTCATTGGCGCTGTCGGCGGAATACGTGCCGTAAGGAGAAACCGCGTAAACGCGATAGTAATACATCGTGTCGAGCGCGAGGCCGGAGTCGGTGAACTGGGTCTGCGCCTGATCGCGGATCATCGCGACGCGCGGCGAGTTGATGCCGACTCCAGGGCTGGTGGAGCGGTGGATCGCATAGTGTGAGAATGGCAGCGAGGTGTTGGCTCCCCATGTCAGGCGCAAGGTGTGGGAAGTGATTTCATCCACGGCGGGAGCCGCGATTTCGGCGGGTGCCTCGGCCACGGAGATGTCATCGATGTGCCAGCCATCGGCATTTGCGGATGCGTTGGTGGTGAGTCGGAAGCGCAGTAGCACGGAGGATTGGCCCGCATAGGCAGCGAGTGGCAGGCGCGCCTGGCTCCAGGCCAGGGAGCCCGCACCATAACTGGAGAGGCTGGTCCAACTGCTGCCGAGGTTGGTGGAAATCTCCACATTGGCGGTATCCCCGGCGGCGAGGACGTGCCGATGACAAAACGTCAGCACGGGCTGGGTGGAGGTCGTTAGATCCAAGGGCGCGGCAAGCGTGAGCGGCTGCGAGGCGATGCCATCGGCGTAGTTTCCGCCCGGAGAGTCCGACCATGCGTGGCCGGGGCTGTGGAAATCCTCGTCACTGAGAGTCCATGGGCTGGCGGCGATCCAGAAATTCGGGCCGCCCCCGCCATCGTCGAGGAACGGGTAATCCATGCCCGCCGGGGTGGCGGCGGCGGTTTCGTTGCTCAGCGAGTGCAGTCCGGAGCTTGATAGAACCATGACCTGATAGTAATAGTTCGACTTCGGGGCGGTCGCGATGTCGGTGAACTCCACTGTGGCGGAATCGGTGAGCGTGGCCACGGTTTTCGCACCGCGCCAATCGAAGCCTGGCTGGCTGCCGCGCAGGATGATGTAGGAGGTGAAGCCAGGATCCGTGGAGGCGCTCCAGCGGAGGGTCACATGTGTTTGGCCGATATCGGTGCCGGCGGGTGTTTCCAGCACGACGGGTTCTGGCGCGTTGCCAATGACCACGTCATCGAGATACCAGCCATCCATGACCACGGAGGCATCGGTGGTCATGCGGAAGCGGATTTTGAAGTTCGTGGCGGAAACGAAGGCCTCGAGACCGAGTTGTTCGCGCCGCATCTCAGGGCGGGAGCCGGTGTAGCTGGCGAGCGGCGCGGGCTGCCAGGTGGTTCCGCCATCAGTGGAAACCTCGACCCTGCCGAAATCATAAGCGCTTTCCAGTTCATGCGAGTGCTGGAAGGCCAGCGCCGGGCGGCTGAATGCGCTGAGATCGGTGGCGATGGCGAGAGTGAGCGCGGTGTCCGAATTGTTGGTGTAGAAGGCCCCGGGGGTGTCAGTGACGGAATGGCCGGGTGACGCAGCGCGGCTGGTCGTAAGTCCCCAGGTGCCGCTGCCCTGCCATTGGGCGAGGCCGGATTCAAAATCATCGGCTAAGGCGGGCGTCGCGGCCATCGTGAGCGCGATGAGTCCGCTGGCGGCGAGTGATGATTTTCCTGATATCGGATTGTTGGTTTTCATGGGGGTGGCTCCTCGGTTTCGCATTTCAGGAACCGGGACGCCGGGTGTCATCATGCGGGATGCTGGAATGACGCGCTGGGTGGCACCGATTCCCTGGTGCTCTCAATCTCATGGTGGCCGCGGTTCCCATTGCAGGGAAAAATGCGGGCGAACCGGCCCGCGCAATTCTTGCGGAGCCTATGTGTCGTTAGGAAACGGCAGGTCGGCCCGCCAATCAAGATGAATTTTCCCGGATTCCGCTTTGAATTTGACCCGCCGGAAGCCGTTCGGCAGGGTGCGGGACGATGATGGATGTGGTTTGCGGCGTGATCGGGAATGAGGACGGCTGTTTTCTGGCCTGTCTCAGGCCGCCGGGAAAACACCTGGGTGGATTGTGGGAATTTCCCGGAGGCAAGGTGGAGCCGGGCGAGTCCCCGGAGCGGGCGCTGGTGCGCGAGCTTCGCGAGGAACTCGGAGTGGAGGTGCGGGTGGGCACCGCGCTGGAACCGGTGCTCTGGTCCTATGATCGCGGAGACATCCGTTTGCTGCCCTATCTCTGTGTCATCACCGGCGGTGAACTGCGGCTGCTCGAACATGCACGGCTTCATTGGTGCGCGCCGCAGGATTTCCAGACGCTTGCATGGGCTCCCGCCGATCTGCCGGTTCTGCTTCAAATCACACGTCGTTATTGAATGGGGCCATGAATGGGGTCACTACTTGACCTAATGGGTAACCCCATACACCAACCGAGCGTGTCGCGCACCGTGAGGTAGAGCCCGGCGGCCAGCAGGAGAACACCGGTGGCTTTCAGAATCCGGGGTTGCAGGCGGGTGATCCCTCCGGCGAGCCGCGAGGCCGCGCGGGTGCTGAAGATCATGACCAGTGCGAAACCCGCGACTGGTGTCGTGGTGCCGATGCCATACAGCGTGACCGGCACCAAGATCCGGCCACTGCCAAGCGCCATAGGAATCAGGCTGCCGAAAAACAAGGCCGCGGAGACCGGGCAGAATGACAGCGCGAACAAAAAGCCGAGCACGAATTCACCAAACAACCCGCGAGCCGCCCATTTCTCCGCACTCGCCTGGCTTGTGAACGAGGATTGAAATGGCAGGGAAACAAGCCCTAACAAAATCATGGCGGTGAGCACCAGTAATGGCCCGAGCAGTGGCGGCATCCAGCGCTGCAAGCCGTGTGAAATTCCCGGCGCGGAGGCGATTCCGGCCGCTAACAGCCCGGCGATCGCGGCATAGGCGGCCACCCGCCCGAGCGTGTATGCCAGCGCTCCGGCCACCGCGCGTTTCCGCGAATCCACGCGGCGTGAGAGATAGGCGGTGGCGGCGAGGTTCGTGGCCAGCGGGCACGGGCTGATCGAAGTGAGCAACCCGAGCCAAAGCGCGGTTCCGAGCATGGCGGACAAGGTCACGTGCCGAGATAGTTACGGATTTGCTCTCCGAGATAGGCGTGGAAACCCGGCGCGTCATCCAGCAATTCCCAAACCTTGGCCATGTCCTTCCACTCGGTTTCCTTGCCGTCCTTGCGGTGGCTGAGGATCACGGTTTTCGAAGTGAGCTGATAGTCCTTGATGAAATGCTGGTAGCCGGGTTCTCCGGTATCGATGACCCGAAAGACGAGTTTTCCGCCGGCAAGCGCCTCGGCGAAATCCTTCTTCGCGGTCTCCTTGGTGAGCGCTTCGATTTTCTGGCACGACTTACATAGGGTGCCGGAAATGAAGTAGGTCATGATGACCTGGTCGCCGGCGACAATCGGCAGGGTTTTCGCGGCGGCGGGCGCGGCGGAGGCATGGGATTTCTGATACTCGCGGTTCGCCCAGATGGCCAGGCTGCCAAGGACGACGACGAGCAGAATGCTGCGGACGATTTGTTTCGCAATCATGGGAGTGGAGCGTGGAGGTTCAGGATTGAAGCATGGTTTCCAGCTCCGCATCGGATGGCACCCGCCCGGCGATCTTGAGTTTGCCATCCACTAACAGCGCGGGCGTGACCATCACGCCGAGCTCCGCGAAGCGGATGAAGTCGGTGACTTTTTCCATTTCATAGTCGAGCCCGAGACGGTCGGCGGTCGCTTTCGTGGCGGCGGCGAGTTGCTTGCATTTGGCACATCCGGTGCCGAGGATCTGGAGTTTCATAGGATGGTTGGTGGTTTGAATTCGGTTCACATGATGAGATTGAAAAGATAGCCGACCAGCATGATGCCGCTGGCCACGACTCCGAAAAACACCGCGATCAAGCGCGGTTTGAGCACTTTGCGCAGGATGATGGCTTCCGGCAGGGACAGCGCGATGACCGACATCATGAACGCCAGCACCGTCCCCAGCGCCGCGCCTTTTCCTAACAGCGCCTGCACGATCGGGATGATGCCCGCCGCGTTCGAATACATCGGCACGCCGAGGACCACCGCCAGCGGCACCGACCACCACGCGCCCTTGCCCATGATGGACGCCATGAAATTTTCCGGCACGTAGCCATGAATCCCCGCGCCCACGGCGATGCCTAACAGGACATACGGCCAGACTTTTCCCACAATGTCCTTCACCGCGGCCAGGCCGAGTCGGATGCGCACCGATCCATCGAGCGATTTTTCCGGGCCGGACTCGCCGGTCTTGATTTGAAACACCCAGTCCTCGACGTGGCGTTCCATCCGCAAGCGGCCGATCACCCAGCCGCAGACAATGGCGATGGCCAGTCCGGTGCCCAGATAGATCGCAGCCACCTTCCAGCCAAACAGGCCGAACAACAACACCAGCGCCACCTCGTTCACCATCGGGGCCGCGATGAGAAACGACAAGGTTACTCCCAGCGGAATGCCGGTGGTCACGAATCCGATGAACAAGGGCACGGCCGAGCACGAACAGAACGGCGTAACGATGCCCAGCAGGGCGGCCAGCACATTGCCAACCGACTCGCGCTTTCCTGATAGGATCCGCCGGGTGCGCTCCGGGGAGAAGAACGAGCGCACGATGCCGACCGCGAAAACAATCAGCGAGAGCAGCAGCAGGACCTTGGGTGTTTCAAAAACGAAGAACGAGACGGCGGCCCCCAACGGCGATTCCTTGGGTAGCCCGCACAAGGTATGGGCGAACCATTTCGCCGCCGCCTCAAGATTCCGATACACCAGCCACCAGATGACAAGGCCGACGAACACCCGCCACAGATCTCCGCGCCAAGACGAGGGGGGGGCGGCCGGCGGCACGGCGTTCCCACCATCCGTTCGTTCCGGTGGATTGCCGCCGGAACAACACGCCGGTGTTTCGTTGGCCGAATGGTTTTTCATAAGCCAACCGCGCCAAGCGCCTCCTCACGTTCCTTCACACAAAGCGAAATCGCCGACACACACGGCATCCGCAGGCGGTAATAAATCTTCTTCCCGCGCTTCTCCTCCTCGGTGATCACCCCCGCGCTCTTCAGCACCAGAAGATGCTGCGAAACAGTCGGTGCGCTTAGTTTCCGATAATCGGTCCCCTCCAGCAATTCGCACACGCAGCACTCGCCCCGCCCCAGCCTCTCCACCATCGCCAAGCGCGCCGGATGTCCCAGAGCCTTGAACACCGCCGCCCGTTGCTTCAAGTTCATGTTGCATTTATTTCGCTAAATAACGAATAAAGCAAGTGGGATTTTGACGATTGCTCAAATCAAACGGAAATCGGGGAAATTTTTCTTTCCGTTAAATCGTTAGAATTTCAGCGGTCTGGCTGATGGACATTCGATAGGAGAATCCGATCTCACTTGCAAGCTCCGAAGGTTCTCCCGCGCTGGGACGAGGCGGCGGAACCGGCCCGTCCCAGCGCGGTGGCCAGTTGCCCCAGCTCCTTGTGTCCCCTGACCCGCCGGAAGCCCTCCTGGGCCCGCAGCAGCGCCACTCCCATCCACCGGGTCAACTGGT
>JAUYNL010000002.1 GCA_030696085.1 Luteolibacter sp. | reverse complement strand
TGCGGGCCCAGGAGGGCTTCCGGCGGGTCAGGGGACACAAGGAGCTGGGGCAACTGGCCACCGCGCTGGGACGGGAGAACCTTCGGAGCTTGCAAGTGAGATCGGATTCTCCTATCGAATGTCCATCAGCCAGACCGCTGAGATTCTAACGATTTAACGGAAAGAAAAATTTCCCCCGGCGGAACCGCTAAAAACCATCAGCGAGCTTGCAGCGATCATGTGCGCAAACAAGTGACGATGTGCGGACAATGTGGCGTGGAACTGAATTTTCACGGTGCTTGTATGGACTGAGGTGAGAATTGGTTTTGAAACGCGGTCGGCTTGTCTGCCGACTGCGGTGCGCGAAAATGACTAAAAAACTGGGTTTGTCGAGTGTTGAGCTACACCGGCACGCCGCCGCGCAGCAGCATTCCCTTCAGGCGTCCGGCCTGTCTGCCGAGTTTCCACATCCAGTAAAATCTCCCGCCCTCGGTGCGTAGCGATTTCGCTTCCAGGACCAGGCTCAGGCAATCGATGACGAATCGTTTGTAAAACCCGAGCGAGGAGTCATTTTTGGTCCAGTATTTCTTGGCTAGGATCACGTTGTATTCCGCATAATTGCGCGATTGGCGGTAGTTTCCGATCAGGTTTCCGCGGCGGCGCACATGAAGCACCGCATCTGGCACGAAGTGCAGGGGATGGCCCATCATTTGTGCGCGGAAGGAAAACTCGGTATCCTCCAAATGCAGCAGGGTGTCATCGAATCCTCCCACCTCCTCAAACATGGTTTTCGAGAAACCCATGGTGCCCGCGCCTGCATGGGGCAGCCACGGCGGATACCAGATCATCTGCAATCCGTGTTCCTGTTCATGCCCCCACATCCATTCGGGATTGAGCTTTTCCATCTCCATCCGGCAGGCCACGAAATCATGGCGGGAGAGAGCCTCACCCATCGCCGCCAACCAGCCGTCGCCCACCTCGTCATCGGCATCGCACAGCGCCATGACCTCGCCCTGCGCGGCCTTGATGCCCATGTTTCTCGCAAACGCGGCACCCGGCCTTTCGGAGGCGTCCACGATCCGGATGTTCGGCAGTTTTTCGCGATAGCTTTCGATGACTTCGCGCGAGTTGTCCTTGGAGCCGTTGTCGGCGAGGATGATCTCCCACGGCTGCGACCACTGCTGTCTGGCAAGGGCGTCCAACTGGAGGCCCAAGGTGGAGGCGGCGTTGTGGAAGGGAATGATGACGCTCAGTTTCATGAATCGGTTCCGGTTTGTATCAGCGGGAAAGCTCCGGCAATGCATATCTGCGGGGAGTCCCGCTTTTGCGCTGGAGGGAATTGAGGATTTCAAGATCGGGCTCCATCCACCAGGCGGTGCGGACGGCTTTTCCACGGCGCAGCAACTCCGGCACCGTGATGAATCCATAGCGCCCGTGCAAGGCGGCGAGGATCCGCCCGACCGCGTCCAAGGTCGCCTCACGGCCCGGACTCGCTGCGCCAAGGAAATCCACCATGCCATCGTGCATGAGGACCACCGAGCCGGGGGTGATCCGCTGCAGGGCGAAATCCGCGAGCCACTCGCCATCGTGGTCCTCCCAGTCGGGAACACAGACGCTCCAGGCGATCACCTCGTGCCCCGTGAGCAGCGCGTCCCGGCGCGAGGCGGTCGACTGATGGCCGTAGGGCGGCCGGAACAGAGATCTGTCGCTTCCCGGCAGAACTCCCGCACATCGCCTGATCTGGCTCCGCCGCTCCCTGCCGGAAATCAAAGGGAAGGAAGGATGATCCCACGAGTGGTTGCCGATCGCGTGCCCACCATCCCGCACGGCCGCCACCAGTTCCGGATAGGCCGCGGCATGTTCCCCGGTCATGAAAAACGTCGCCTTGGCTCCGTGGCCGCCGAGCAGCTTCAACAAGGCTGGCGTGATGACCGGGTCCGGCCCGTCATCGAAGGTCAGCGCCACCAGCGGCTCCGCCGTCTCGACATGGGTGATCGTTCCGGAGAATCTCCGCCTCACGCTCCTGACCGCTTTTCTAACGAATGAAACCATGACTTAAGCTTGAAGGTAGTGATCCGCTCCGTTTTGCCAAGCATCTTCGCCGGAATGTCCTCACGGGAGGACGAAGCGGAAGAACCAGGATGGTGCGTTCGCGGGCATGATCAGTTGATATTGATCGCCCACCACGGTCGGGGTGAGCGTGACATAGGTCCACGAACCCACGGTGAGATCCGGGCTTTCCTGAAGACGCCAGCCGACCGAAGCCATCGGCCATTGCAGCACCCACTGGTCCGCTTCATTCCTGCCAAGCTGCAAGCGCGGAGGAGGCGGCGGCTGGAGGATCAAGCGGAAGAAACGGCTCTGCCACGTAGGATCGAAGGTGGCCAGATAGAGATTGGCTTCCATGACCGGAACGAGCGGGGAATGGACCCACGAGCCCGGCGAGAGATCCGGACTTTCCTGCAAATACCAACCGGATGACGCCGTTGGCCATTCGAGTTTTAATCCGCCGTTTGGATTTCCGGAAATCCGAAGCTGCGGGTAGGGGACGATCGATGTGACGCCCACCACGAGACTGAAGTATGACTCGTTGCCCTGCAGATCCACGGCCGTCACCATGTAATAATAAGTGACGTTGTTCACCTTTGGCTGATCCGTGAAGCCCGTGGTTCCGATCGGCACCTCGGCGAGGAGATGGCCCGGGTTGACCGGCACGTCCGGCGATGCCGAGCGATACACCCGGTAGGATGCGAGATCGTAGGCTTGCAGCGCATCCCATGTGAGGACGATCGTGCCGGCGGGATTGGCCACCGCGCTCACCCCGGAAACCGGAGGCGGCGGGGTGATGTTTCCGGTTCCGGTGCGGTCGATGCGCAAGGCGAGATCCTCCTGATAGGTCACCTGATTGAGGGTGATGGAGCCACCGGCATGGGTGAATTCCTGCACGGATAGTTCCGCCAGATCGAAGGGCCGCGTCCACACCGCCCGCCAGGATCCTTCCGGCAGGGTGACATTCAGCGAGACATTGTGGTTGGTGGAGTCGATGGGGTTGTAGGTGAGCTGGAAGTTTTGGTTTCCGCTCTGGCCGTGATGCAGATAGGCCACATACTGCTGCCCGGGGCTGGAGCTGGCCTGCAAGGTGGCTCCCGCCGGCTTTCCCCCGGTGACCCACGCGAGATCGCGGCGGAGGGCCACCATGTGCATGCGGCTCATGTAGGTGTTGATGTTGCGCACGGCGCCGCGCATCGCATTTCCATGCGGGCTGTCACCCGCCGGATCGGACTGGGTGTAAACCGTGTGTGCGTAATCCAGCCCGTTATAGACGGCACCGCCGCCGATGAAGAACATCCATGCTTCCAGCCGCGTCTGGATGGGGGTGGTGGTGTTGGTTTCATCCAGGGCGAGGATCCTGCCGCGGGAATAATGGTTGCTCAACAGCGCTTCGGCGCCGGCGACGGTCGTCGAGGGGACCGCGGCCGGGTAGTGTTCGTTGAGCACATCGAAACCGGTCGAAAGATTCGCAATCTGCTGGGGGAAATTATGCGCCACCATGTGGCGGTTTGGCAGCAGGTCCTCCTCCTCGCGGATGGTGGAAAGCATCGCGTGATGGAAGGCCACTTCTTCGGCGTCCTTGATGTTGGGCTCGTTCCAGAACGGTTCGTTCTGGATTTCGTAATACACGTTGTCGAAGCCGTTGAGCTCGCTGACGATGCGCCGCACCGCCGCCTTCTGCCGCTCGATGAGCAGGGCGTTCGCGCTGTTCACGCGGAAGCAGTCGTAGCGGTTCGCAGCCGAGCCGTAGCCCTGCACGTTGTTGGACGGATGGAAGGGGCTTCTCTGCCACTCCTCCGTGTCGGGATACATGACCGAAAACAAGGTGAGCTCGACCACGATGCCGCGATCACTGGCAGCCTGCACAAAATCCTTGAGCCGGGTGAAATACGCCTCGTCCCAGGCGGATAAATCCCATTTTCCGAGACCGTCCAGGGCCGTTCCCTGAGCCGTGCTGCGCGGCCACGGCTGAATCATTTGCGCCGGAATGTAGGCGGGATAGCCCATGGCCCATACGCGGGTAAGGTTCATCCCGTCCCGCTGGAACACGTTCAAGTGAGGAATGGCCGACAAGTTGGAAGTGAAAATCCAGTCATAGTTCGGCCCGAATGTCCGCAGCAAGGTGGCTTGTCCGCGGAATTTGAAGATGTAGGGATTCTGGGGGTGTGCCCGGATCGGTTCCCATGTGGATGCCTGACTGATGAGCATGCCACAAAGGATCACCAAAACGGCCGGGATACCCCGGAAGATGGTTGATGTCATGTAGTCGGGGGGGGGGCGCTATGGAAATTTACAGCTGGCTTTCTGAAGCAGGGAGTGAGGGGGAAGGAAACTATTGAACCGGTGTTGCCCGGAAATGTTGCATGGGCAAGCTCGATTCTTCACTTGAATTGTCAAGATCGAGACTCGTCTTTGATGACCATACTCGGCGTGCGTTGCCACATGGAGTGAGGCACTCGGGGAAATTTTTCTTTCCGTTAAATCGTTAGAATTTCAGCGGTCTGGCTGATGGACATTCGATAGGAGAATCCGATCTCACTTGCAAGCTCCGAAGGTTCTCCCGTGCTGGGACGGGACGGTGGAGCCGACGAGGAGCG
>JAUYNL010000058.1 GCA_030696085.1 Luteolibacter sp. | reverse complement strand
GCCATCCTCGCGCTCATCAGGCCGGAAGAGCACGCCTCGCTCAACCATGCCTTCCTCCACTACGCCGACCACCGCCCGGATGCCATCCGCCTCCTAACCCAAACGCAGCCTTACAATGCATAACCAGCCAATCGCCCTGCACCCGGTGAGAGAATCCGAAAACCCGGACTCGACACGGCTCAGGCCACTACCTAGCTTTCCGCCCCCACAACCAACACATTCATGATCCGTAAATTCATTCCCGGCGCACTGGCTATCGGTTTCGCCGCCACCACCTCCGCACAGACTCCGGCTGCCGAGACTCCGAAAACCGAGGTTACCACTCCGCCCATCGAAGTGCCGGCCGCTCCAAAGCTCGATCCCGCCATCGTGAAGTCGGACTCTTCCTACGCCCTGGGTTTCCGCATGGGAAATACCTTCAGCCAACAGTTCGGCCGTTTCGGCGTAGGTGCCAAGGACATTGAGCAGGAGACATTCCTCAAAGGCTTCATGGCTGCGCTGAATGGTGGCAAACCGGAACTTTCCGAAGAAAAACTCCAAGCCGCCATGCAGGCGCTCGGCGACATGCTTCAAACCCGCGAGAAGGAAGCCGCCGCCGCAAATCTGGAATCCGGCAAGAAATTCCTCGAGGAAAACGCCAAGCGCGAGGGCGTCATCACCACCAAGAGCGGCCTCCAATACGAAATTCTCGCCAAGGGTGGTGAGGAAAAATACGTCGCTCCCAAGGAAGGCGAGGAGTCCAACAAGCAGTTCATGGTCAATTACAAGGGAACCCTGATCGACGGCAAGCAATTCGATGCCTCGCCCGAAGGAGAACCCGTTGCAATGACCCTGCAAGTGGTCGAAGGCTTCAAGGAGGCCCTCACCAACATGCCGGTCGGCGCGAAATGGAAGCTCTTCCTGCCCTCCAGCCTCGCTTACGGCGAGGAACGCCGCAGCGCCGACATCGGGCCGAACAGCACGCTCATTTTCGATCTGGAACTGGTCAAAATCGAAGATGCTCCGGCCCAGCCGCAGGGTGGCATGCCATTCCCAATGCCTCAGGGCCAGCCGGGCGAATGATCCGGAACGCGTTCGCGTCCTGAGACATCCCTCAATAACAATCCCACCGGTTCCGGCCGGTGGGATTTTTCTTTGTGCCGGAGGTTGCCCGCACGGCGCGATCAAGGAATGATCCGCCCGGCATGAGTGGCTGGAGTGAGGAAACCCTGCGGACCGCAGCTTCGTGGAAAGCGTTCAAGGAGGGTAAATCCCTCTTCGAGCGAGGAGCTGTGATCGAGTCCAAGGCGGGCCAAAGTAGCTGGCGGGGCGCGGTGACGGGCGGGAAACGTCCGTTTCGCGTGAGTGTCACGATGAAGTCCGCCAGCGATATCGAAGCCCGTTGTTCCTGCCCGGAAAACCAGTCCAGCGGCGAAATCTGCGCCCACGCGGTGGCCGTGGGACTCGCCGCCCTGGTTCCCCATCCCGCACTGGCACAACCCGCACAAACACTTGCGCCGACTCAAAACGCGCCCGTGGTGGCGCGCGAAATCCTGTTTGCCCCGAATTGGCGGGAATCCCTGTCCCGAGGAAAGTTCACCGCCACGCTCGGCGTTTCCAAGGATGCCGGGCCGACTCCCGCCGATTTCCGTTTGACGGAGTGGCTCGCCGAGCAACGCGTGGCGGAGAAGGAAGTCTTGAATCTCCATCTCGAGCACTCCCGGGCGGCGGCGTTTCTCGAAGCAATCAGCGGTCATCCCGCCGTGTTTGCAGGGAAAGACCGCAAGCCCATGCTCATTGCCACGGGCCAGCGACTCAAACTTGCCGACACCCTTGTGCAAAACGGGGCCTTCCGCCTCAGTCCCGCGCCGGATTCGGCCGAATGGAGCGAAATCGGAGGATCCTTCTGGCGTAGCACCGACGATGCGCTGACCCGTGCGGGGGAGGGAATCATGCCCGCTTCCCTAGCCTCGGTGTGGGCTGCTCTCGCACGCGGCGCTCCGGTTGAGATTCCGGTGCGTAGTCTGCTGGAAAATCTCGAAACGTGGCAGGATTGGCTCGGGTTTCCAGCGGATGGATGGCTGGATTCGCTGCATTTTGTCCCTGCTGCGTCCCGGTTTCACCTCACGCTGGAGGGCTCGCTTCAGCATCTGGAAGCCCGCCTTTCCGTGGTCTATGGCGATGCGCCGCCGCTTTCGCCGGGGCTTGGCTTGGTGCATGATCTTCCCCGGCTCGCCGGTGATCGTTGCGAAATCCGGGATTTGCCATCTGAAGAACGTGCCATCAAACGCCTTGAAATTGCGGGCTTCCAGCCCATCGACCGTGCCGCCGGATCGTGGGTGCTGCGCGGGGAATCTTCGATTAGCGAGTTCCTCACCCGCGCTCTGCCGGATCTTCGCGACCGATGGTCCATCACGGAGGGGCCCCGCTTCGGCCTTGTCCGAAAGGACATCGTGCTTGTATCTCCCGCTATCGAAATTCTCGGCTCCGGCGTGGATTGGCTTAGCTTCGATCTAAAATTTCAAACGAGTGATGGAACCCAGGTGCCGACCGAGGAGGTCAGGCGCTTGCTCCGTTCGGGGAAGGCGGCGGGTAAGATTTCAGGTGGGCGACGCCTGATCGTTTCCAGCGACATGATGGATCTGATTGATCCGCTTTTTTCTGAGCTGGATCTTGAGCAAGCAGGCGGTCATTTCGAAGTCTCCGCCCGTTCCGGCGAAGTGATCCGGGAAATCCGTAAAAAACTCCACCAGTCGCCAATTTCCAGCGACTTGAATACGGGTGATGCCTTCGTTTCTCCAGTCACCTTGAAAGCGGATCTCAGGCCTTACCAAGCGCTGGGTGCCGCATGGCTGCTGGATCGCGTCAGACGCTTCGGTGGTGCTCTTCTCGCCGATGATATGGGGCTTGGGAAAACGGTTCAAACAATCGCTTTGATCGAAAGTTTGCTAGTGGGGAATCGGAGTGATACCGGCTTGGTTTTGGTGGTGGCGACCACTTCGCTTCTAGGGAATTGGCGGGCGGAATTCGCACGATTCGCTCCCGCCCGGCGGGTGAGGATCCTGCATGGAGCAGGCCGGGACGAGGAGCGGGAGCGGGTTGGCGCCGGGGAGGTGATACTCACCAGTTACGGCACCTTGGCCCGGGATTTGGCATGGCATCTGAAGCGTGAATATCGGGCGGTGGTGGTGGACGAGGCGAGTTTGATGCGGAATCCGGACACGGATCACGCCAAGGCGGTTTCAAAATTGAAAGGTTCCTGTCGTGTCGCGCTCACCGGGACTCCGGTGGAGAACAGCATTCGCGATTTGTGGTCGGTGTTCCGTTTCATCCAGCCGGGCTGGCTGGGTGGGCGGGAGGAATTCCGCGAGCGCTACGAACTTCCTCTGGCCAGCGGCGAGGCCGCGGCATCCGTGATGGAGCGCCTCAGGTTGAAAACCTCACCCTTCCTGCTCCGCCGGACGAAGGAGCAGGTCGCGCCGGAACTCCCATCCAAGCTCCTGATCGACGAATTCTGCGATCTGAGCCCGGACCAGCAGACGGTCTATCGCGAGCTCCTGATCGAGGGTCGCAGGAGGGTTGATGCCATCGCCGACTCCGGAAATCCGGGGGCGGCGCGCATGCAAATGCTCACCGCATTGCTGCGTCTGCGCCAGACTTGCTGCGACTTGGCGCTCTTTGAAAGCGAAAGATTCAAGCGACTGTTGGTGGCGCGGCGCTCGGCCAAACTCCAACGTCTGTTGGAGTTGCTGGAAGAAGCTGTGAACGGGAATCACAAAGTGCTGGTTTTCAGTCAGTTTCAGAAACAATTAGTGGAAATTGGGAAATGCGTTTCCGAGCGTGGATGGGACTGCTTGCGACTCGATGGCCAGACCCGGAATCGTCAACAACTTGTGGATAAGTTCCAGGCCGGGGACGGGCCGCCGGTATTTCTAATCAGTCTCAAGGCTGGCGGCTACGGCCTGAACCTGACGACGGCGGACACCGTGGTCCATTTCGATCCGTGGTGGAATCCGGCTGCCGAGGCGCAGGCGACCGACCGAGCCCACCGGATCGGGCAGACCCGGCCGGTGACGGTGTATCGTCTGCTCACACGGGATACGGTCGAGGAAAAGGTCGTCCGGCTGCAGGCGAAGAAACGGAATCTCGCGGCAGCAATCGACGAAAATGGCGGCGGAGAGGCGGCGGGCTGGAAGATGGAGGAATTGGCTTCCATGCTGGGCTGAGGGGTGAGCTGATCGAGGCCATGCAGGCCGGCATGGGGAAGGAGGCGGAGGATCTCATCCCGCAAGACTTTTTCGCCCATTCCGCACAGGTTTTACCTGGGATTCATCGCCAACGCGCCGCACAAGCCCATTTTTGGCATATTGGAAACAAACATCCTCGGAAGGATCATGCGCAATTTTCAGGAAATCAGGCATCGATCCAGATCCTGGCTTCCCGGCGCCGGAGCCTGCGGCCTCCTGGTAGGTTGAGTGCGGCCGGGCTCGCGGTGTCCGTCAATGCCACGGCGCGGTCGAGCAGGGAGCGACCGATTTCAGGGATCTTGTGATATTTCATGAATTTGCACAGTGCGGCGCGTTGCAGGGCAGGTGAGAGTTTTCTCAAGGCGGGCAGATGCAGCCGCCCTTGGGGATCAATCAGCTCCGCCTTTTCGAGCAAGTCGTTTTCGAGATCCTCGCGTGCCGCCGTATCGTCCGCACCGCGGGCGAAGGCTGCCACTGGATCCCTGCCGCAAATTTCCGCCAGCAGCGGAAACACTTCGTTGCGCAGGCGGTTGCGGATCGCCACGGATTCGAAGTTGCTCGCATCCTCGCGCCAGCGGTGGCCATGCGCCTTCAAGTGCCCGACGAGTTCCGCATGGCGGACGCCTAACAAGGGGCGGACGATCCGCAGCCTGAGACCTGTGACGGCGATTTGCTGTTCCTCGCGCATGCCTTTCAGGCCGTGAGAGCCGCGCAACAGGTTCCACAACACCGTTTCCGCCTGATCGTCGGCATGATGGGCCAACAAAATACGGCGGCAGCGATGCCTCCGCGCGCACTCCGCGAAAAACGCGTGTCTTGCATTGCGGGCGGCGGTTTCCAGTGATTCCCCGCTCTCGGCCATCCGCTGACGCACGTCCGTCCGGCCGAGTTCGCAGGGCACGCAGAGCTTCCCGCACAAGCGGCGGACAAAAGATGAGTCGGCTGTTGATGCCTTTCCGCGCAAGCGGTGGTCCAGGTGGCAAACGACCAAATCGTCAAACCCCGCTTCCAGCAAAAGATGCAGCAACGCCACCGAATCCGCTCCGCCTGACACGCCGATGAGCCAGCGCTTGCCGCGCGGCTTGCCTGCCAGCCATGGAATGTCCGCCTCAAGCCCCACGCCGGAAGCCTGCCTTCCTCCCCTCGACTGCGCAACTCCGTTCCGTCGGAGACGCGGTCGTGAGAAACCGCAGGTATGGCGTGCCGTCGGTGCTCCCCTTACCGCTCCCGCGAGCGAGCCAACGCGCCGAAACACTTGCCGCGCGGGGCATCCATCCGCAGACTGCGCGGGTGATTCGTTTCGCGGTGCTTGGCAGTGGCAGTGGTGGAAACTCGACGGTGGTCGAATGCGGCGGCGTGCGTTTGCTCATCGATGCCGGATTGAGTGCCAAACAACTCTGCCTGCGCCTGCGAAAAGTCGGGATTGAGCCGGCCGCGCTGGATGGAATCCTGCTCACCCATGAGCATGGCGACCATGTGAAAGGACTCAAAGTTTTCCTGAAACAACACCCGGTTCCGGTTTATGCCACGGCGGACACGCGCAGGGTGCTCGCCATCAACGGCATTGATGGCGGGGTTTGGAAGACCTTTGAAAGCGCCCAGCCCTTCCGCATTGGCGAGACCGCGATCCAGAGTTTCACGGTGCATCACGACGCCGTGGATCCGGTGGGATTCGTCATCAGCCACCAGTCCCGCCTGCTCGGGCTGGTCTCGGATGTCGGGCATGTCACGAGTAGCATGATCGATCGCTTGCGTGGCCTTCATGGGTTGTTCGTGGAGGCGAATTACGACGACGCCCTGCTGGAAGCGGATACGAAAAGACCCTGGCCGACGAAACAGCGCATCAGCTCGCGCCATGGGCATCTATCAAACGGTCAGGTCGCGGATTTGATCCGTGAAATCGCGCACCCGGAGCTCGGGCGCGTGGTGCTGGGACACCTGAGCTCGGATTGCAACAAGCCCGACCTCATCCTGGGCCGTCTCCGCACCTGCCTCACGGAAATGGGACATCCCCATGTGGACCTGCAATGTGCCTGCCAGGATGAGCCCACCGGTTGGTTCGATCTTTGACCATGGAGCGATTATTGACACCTGCCGCGCGAAATCTTCCACTGCCCGCATGAACGACCACTCCGAGATTCTCATGGGGTTCGCCCTTGCCGAGGACATCGGCGAGGGTGATGTGACCTCGCTTTATTTCATTCCGGAGGAGCGTCTGGCGAGGGCTTTCGTGACGGTGCGCCGGGAAGGCGTGCTTTCGGGAGTCGATCTGGCGGCACGCGTGTTTTCAAGAGTCGATCCGGGTTTGGAGGTGGAGATTCTCATTCCGGACGGCAGCCGCGTGAGCGAAGGTGCGCTGGTGATCCGGGTGGAGGGCAAGGCCCGATCAATCCTCACCGCCGAGCGCACCGCGCTGAATTTCCTCCAACGCCTCAGCGGCGTGGCCTCGCTCACCGCCACCTATGTGGAGGCGGTAAAGGGCACTTCCGCCCGCATTCTCGACACCCGCAAGACCACTCCCGGTTATCGATTTCTGGAAAAGCGGGCGGTGCTTCACGGCGGCGGCGAAAACCACCGCATGGGCCTCTATGACCGCGCCATGGTGAAAGACAACCACCTCGTCGCCGAGGGCGGTGGAGATGCGCTGCAGGCCGCGATCCTCCGTCTGAAGAGTGCCAAACCCGATATCGAGGTGGAGTTGGAGGCGGATCAAATCGAACAAGTCCGGATATTTCTCGGTATGGAAGGGGTGGATCACATCCTGCTGGACAACATGAGCCTGGTGGATCTGCGTGAGGCCGTGGCGGCCCGCGGCGAGCGGATCACGCCCATGTTGGAAGCCAGTGGCGGAGTCAATTTGCAAACCGTGCGCGGTATCGCCGGAACCGGTGTGGATTTCATTTCGGTGGGGGCGCTCACCCACTCCGCGCCCGCGCTGGACATCGGGCTGGATTTCACCCCGCTGTGAGCGCCATGACCGGTGAATTTCATGAAGTGGCGGCCGGATTTCCTGATCCTTTCCGCTTGTTGGTTCGGGAAGCGGCGGCATCCACCAATGACGAGCTGCGCCTGCTGGCGGAAGGCGGCGCGCCAGCCGGCCTGGTGCTGCTGGCCTTGCGACAAAGCGCCGGCCGCGGCCGCCGTGGCGCCACATGGTTCTCGCCGCCGGCCGAATCGCTGGCATTTTCCATCCTCATCCGTCCAGAGGAACCCAAGGCCCTGTGGCCGCGTCTCGCCCTGGCCACCGGGCTGGCCGTGGCCGAGGCGGTGGAATCCTTCGGAGCGGCCGCCGGCATCAAGTGGCCCAACGACGTCTGGATCCGCAGCCGCAAGGTGGCCGGCATCCTGGTCGAGGCCGGCCGGGACTTCGTCATCGTAGGCATCGGCATCAATGTGAATCCCACTGTATTTCCAGACGAGATTGCGGAGATCGCCACTTCCCTGCGCATCGAAACCTCGCTGAAACACCCGCGCGGCGCTGTGCTTGCGGCGATCCTGCGTGGTTTTGCCCTGCGCAGCCGCGAAATCGCCGATGATTTCGATGATTTGCTGGCATCCGTCCGCCAGCGTTGCGTGCTCACCGGGCATCTGATTTCTCTCAGTAGCTCCAGTGGCCGGCGGCAGGGCGTATGCGAGGGCATTGCCCCGGGCGGAGAACTGCTGCTGCGATCCGAAGCCGGGCTCGAGCGCCTGCTGCAAGCCGACGAGGTTAGAATCCTGGACTAGGACCCGGTTTCATGCCGCCGCATCACACGCTGGCCGGGAGATACGCTTGCTGCCCTTCCAACAAGCTGCGGACCTCCTCGTCGCTCGTTTGGGAGAAATCCTCATACCAGCGTCCCACCGCGATGAATTTTCTGGGTTCCAGCACGGTCACCACCTCATCGGCCTCACTGCGCAGCCGTCTGGCCGTGTCCCGCGGTGAAACCGGCACCGCCACTACGATATACCCCGCTTGCTGGTGGCGCAGGAAACGGATGGCCGCCGACATGGTGGAGCCCGTGGCCATGCCGTCATCCACCAGGATCACCTTGCGGTGGGTCACATTCGGCCGCGAGCGGTTTCCACAATAAAGATGCTCCCTGCGGCCGAGTTCGCGGCTTTCGCTGCGGACCACTTTTCCCACATCCTCGAAGTCCAATCCGCATTCCGCGACCACCTGATGATCGAGTACGATCACACCTCCGGCGGCGATCGCTCCCATTGCGAACTCCTCATGCCCGGGAACACCCAGCTTGCGCACGTTGAGCACCTCGAATGGCAGTCCGAAGGTGGAGGAAATCGCCGCGGCCACCGGCACCCCGCCGCGTGGCAGCGCCAGCAACACCGGGTTTCCATCCCTCACATGCTTCACCAGGCGTTGCGCCAGGCAAAGTCCGGCGTCCTCCCGATTCGTAAAACGATTGACAGTGGCGGTGTTCATGAGCCGATGGTTTTTTGAAGCGGACTCGTCGCAAACCGGTCCAGGACGGACGGGCCCGGTTGCACATCCGAAGGCATCCGCACGCCGAAAAGCGGAAACTTTCGCACGATCACCCCCATCCCATGAACCGTGCGCAAACTAGCATCGCACGGGCAATTTGAAATAAGCAAATCCGCGCGATGCACATAGGAGAAATCACCCAGCCTGCCTGCGATCGCCCATGTGCCCCCATGGGCGATCATCGTGTGATGGTCTCAATCGGGGGAGGGGATTGACTCGCTCCGGACTCGCGCACATGCTCCTCCCGCATGTCTCGCCCGGGATTAATCCTCAAACTCAGTTGTCCGGACCAACCCGGCATCGTCGCCAAAATCGCCAACTACGCTGCCGGCCATCGCGGCAATCTGGTCGAGTTCAACCAGTTTTCCGATCAACTCGGAGCCAAGTTCTTCGCCCGCCTCGAAATCGAGACCGCAGATCTCGATGTCGATGTCCAGGATTTCATCGAAGGCTTTGGCACCCTCGGCCGTTCGCTGCATGCCACCTGGCATTTCCGCCGCCTGCCCTACCGCATGCGCACCACCGTGCTCGTCACCAAAACCGACCACTGCCTCAACGAAATCCTCTGGCGCGCCGAACTCGACGAACTGCCCATCGAAATCACCTCCATCATCGGCAACCGGCCAAACTGCCGCAGCCGCGCCGAAAACGCCGGCATTCCATTCCATGAAATCGACATGGATGGTGAAAATCGCGCCGCCGGCTTCGCCGAAATCCGCCGCCTCATCGAACAGCAGGACGTCGAGCTCATCGTGCTTGCCCGCTTCATGCAGATCCTGCCCGATGATTTCTGCCGGGATTTCGCCGGCCGTGTCATCAACATCCATCACAGTTTCCTGCCCGCCTTCATCGGTGCGAACCCCTACAAACAAGCCTACGAACGTGGCGTCAAACTCATCGGAGCCACCTGCCACTACGTCACCGCCGAACTCGATGCCGGTCCCATCATCGAGCAGGAAGTCGAGCGCGTGCATCATTTCCACACCCCCGCCGACCTCGTCCGCCTCGGCCGCAACTGCGAGCGTGTCGCCATTGCCCGGGGCATCCGCTTCCACGTCCACGACCGTACCATCATCGACGGGCACCGTGCCATCGTTTTCCCGGACTGAGCGAAATTGCAGGCTTTACAAGCCCGCTCCCATCCATCAATTTCCGCGCCCGCAACGTAGCGCCCCGGGAGAGGTGGTCGAGTGGTCTATGGCACCTGATTCGAAATCAGACGTAGTGTAACAGCTACCGTGGGTTCAAATCCCACCCTCTCCGCTTACTGCCACAAGGGTTCAAGAGCCTAGAAATCTATCGGATTTCCTAACGAGAAAAAAGGGCGCTCACGCTTCCCTCACTTTATCGGAACACTCGCCACCTCGCCCGCGCGCGCGGTTCATGCATGCAAGATCGTTCTTCCCATGCTTGCTATGCAAGCATCCCCATCCATCGCCCGCGCGCGCGTGGGGTTGCCCAGTCCACGGCAAGGAAAAGCCGCCCCCGGTTTCCCAAGGGCGGCGTGATGGACGGGCCGGTGCTACTTCGCGAACATGACGATCTTGCCGGGCTCCGGTGCCGGCGGTATTGCCGTCTTGAGGAAATGCTCAATCTGGCGGGTAATTGAACGGTGCTCCCTGGTGGCGATGGCGCGGAGCCTTTCGGCCAATTCTGGCGGGAGTGTGATTCCGATTCTGGCGGTCGATTTCATCGGTGCGGGTGGGTTGGCGGTTCACGCGTTTGCCAAGGAGGAGCGACGATGGCCGATCATTCCGGCATTGGTAGCGCGAGCGGCAAAAGCTCCGCGAATCACTT
Organism: Luteolibacter sp.; assembly: GCA_030696085.1. Lineage (GTDB taxonomy): Bacteria > Verrucomicrobiota > Verrucomicrobiia > Verrucomicrobiales > Akkermansiaceae > Luteolibacter. The sequence goes on along the minus strand of JAUYNL010000058.1, from coordinate 10,686 downwards.
CTGCGGGCGTGTAGTCCTTGAGCGTGTCACAATCACTCTGGAACTGCTTCCATTTCCACTCCCGCACGACGAAACTGATCTCGGTCAACTTCTTGCCGCGGGCATGCGCTCTCGCGGCATCGGTGCGGATTTCATACCAAGCCAAGGACTTCTTCCCGTGCCGCCTGTAATAGTCCACATAGATGTGAACGGATGTCGCGTAGCTGTTGAAGATTAATGCGATGCTCATGGCCGGATCATCGAATTTCTCAAAAACCGCCGCGTGTTCCGCGAGGATCTTTGCCGTGATTTTAACCCACCGCTCTGTGACGATGTGCTCGAAATGAAGGACGGATGGTCTGAATAATGTGGCCTTGCTGGCGGCGCGTGCCTTCGTGGTGTTGGTCAATGTCGTTGTCATGGCTAAAAAAAGGTCCGCCCCGGAGCGGATGGGAAACTCCTTCAGCCTGCGGTCAAGCGGGCTTATTCCGGGACGGACCTTAAATCTCTGGCGATGATCTCCGCTTCCCTGGTGACGAGCCAAGGCTTCGAGCGCGGGCCGGTGTTTCCCCACCGGCAAGGGTGTTCATATCAGACGCGGCCGGGAATGCGAATGGAAAAGCGGGCGAGTTTTCCACTCCCGCGGCAATGGCTTGCTCCGCGTGCCGCCGGCATGATAGAAGCGCCGTCATGAGCAAGAACCTCCGCCCATGCCCGACCTGTGCCGCGATGATCGCCAAGAGTGCCCGGACCTGTCCCCAGTGCGGCAAGTCCTTCACCAATGCGGCGGGCCTGGTGCTGGCGGTGCTGGTGGCGCTCGCCGTGGGCTGGCTGCTCATGGCTCGGTATTGCGCCATGACGGTGCAGGCGGATCGGGAGCTTGACGAGGTGAATGAGAAGCTGATGGAGGGCCGGTGATCTTCCGCGGGATCATTCGTCGCTGAGCGCGGCTATCCCGGCTTTGAGCGTTTCCAATTCCGCCATGTCCTGCTCAATCGCAAGCGCGTTTTCCGCCTCATACTCACGAATGATCTTCGTTGCGAGCGTGCCCTTGATTTCGGCCTTGAGGCGCTTCAATTCGTCGCCGTTTTCGTGAAACTCGGTGCCGACAAGATCAATCGCCCGCATCGTCAACCGGGCCAGTTTGTCAGTCCTTTTCAGGGAGGTTTGAAAGGCGCTCGCGACGCTCGCCCTGATCTCGTTTTGAGCCGTCATCTGATTGACGAGGATGCCCATAATCTGTTTTTGAGTCATGGTGATTTACCGGTTTTTGAGCTGTTGTTCGAGAATTTCGATCTTTCTTTTCAGTGCCGAATAATCGCCGCCAGAATTGGAGTTGGATTTGCCACCAGCTCCCACCGCACCAATCAGGCGTTCCATCAATCCCATGAGTTCGGCGTTTCCACCGGAGTCCTGATTGCCGCCCTGGTTGCTCAGTGCGGCTTCCCCCCGCTTTCTGAGTTCAAGCGATCCATCCTCGCGCCCGCCCCGCTCTTCGCGGTCCCGCGTCCGGCTGTCTGCGCGTTCCTCGCGATCACGTTGCCGGGCCTCCGCGCGGTCGTGGCCATCTTCCACCGCGCTCTTCTTTCGTGAGCGTGCCACGCCCCGGCCTCCGGTGCCGTCGCCTGAGTCCATCCGGGCGAAGCCTCCGCGGTTATCGCCGCCGTAGTCCGGCGAGCCGTATTCAGAAACGCCCCGGCCGCGGCTCCTACCCGGTCCCCTCATTTCCGCCCGCTGTGCCCGCTCCGTTTCGCGTGCCGCATCGCGTGCCGCTTTGGTTTCCTCGGCTTCCTTGCGCTTGGCCTCCGCGGCTTCCTCGCGGCCTTTCTTTTCGGCCTCCTTGGCGAGTCGGTCCTGTTTGTTGCTTCCGGCCTCATTCACGGAGCCCTCGTATTCCGCGCGGATCCCCCGGCGCTTTTCCTCTGCTACCGCCTTGGCGGCATCGTAATCCTTCTTGGCGTCCTCGAATGCTTTCTTCGCGTCGTCGGCCTCCTTGCTCGCTTTGTCCTGATCCTCCCTGGTGGCGCGTGGGTCCGCGGCGACTCGCTGGCGGTTGCCCTCGGCTTTCTGTGCGTCGTCAAACTTCGCCTGCGTGGTGCCGCCCTTCACGTCAAGGCCGCGATTGACGGCTTCCAGTGCCTTGTCTCGGTCATAGGCGGCACGCTCGGCGGCAACATCCTCCGGGGCCTCGCCAGCGCGGATGCGTGCCGCGTCCTTCACGTCGCGCTCCTTGGCGTCGGCTGAGTCCTTGGCGTCAAGGATGGCGTTTGCCGCGGCAATCTCGGCAGCGATGGCTTTCAGGTCCGCTGCGGTGGCACGGCCGGCCTCGATCATGCGGTTAACGGCTTCCGCCTGCATTTGGGCGTTGCGTGCGAGCTGTTCGTTCACCTCCGCGAATGCCTCGTTGATCGTGCTGCCGGAAATGAGGCGCTGAATCCCGTTCATGGGATCGGTGAGAACTTCCGCCCAGGTCTTCGCCGTATCAATCTGATCGGCCATGGCGGCGTCAACTTCGCGGAGCTTGTCCGTATCGATGGACGCGAAGCCTTTGGCGATCTCGCCAAGGGTTTTCCCAAAGATCGCGCCGCCAATCGCCAGACCGGCCATGGACGCCCCGGCGAGGCTCGTCTTTTTGGAAAATCCCTCCGCGTCCTTGCCGGCGGCTTCCAGCTCTTCCGCATACTCGGCAGCGGCCTGCTTCTTGGCCTCCATGTCGGCGATTTCTTCCGTGCTGAGTTCGTCAAGCACCTGGCCGCGCTGGCGGAGCGAATCAATCTCCGCCTCGATGGCCTTGACGCGGGACTCGCTGCCGCCGGTCTGGTCGAGTGATTTGATCTTGTCGGCCGTCTTTTGGAGTTCCGCGGCGGCGGCTTCCGCTCCTACGGCTGCGATCTTGATTTCAATGCTTTTTCCTGCTGACATGGTTTTCTGTGGTGAATGGTTCCTGTTATCGGCCTGCTTATCAGGTGGTGAGATATTCGCGCATCAATGCCAGGCGACTTTCCACCAGCTCGGGGATTTCCCGGCCGGTTGAAAGGGTGAGCATCTTATGGACGGCGCTGTGGCGTGCGGGGCCGAATTTGACCACCTCGTCACGGTCGAGTCCCTTTTCGGATAGGATCGCGCAATATGCGGCTTCGATGGACGCGGCGACGGCAATGGCAGCTCGAATTTCATCAGGATCCGTGCCGTGGGCGGCGATGTAGAAATCCAAGGCGACTCCCTGCAAATCGGACTCCACGGCCAAGGTGAGCATTTTCAGCCGTTCCATCCCCTCGCCGAAAGCCGCATCGATCATCCGATAGGTTTTCCGGGGGCAGGTTTCGGCGAGTGTTTTCAACTCCGCGTCATCATCGCGGGCGATGGCGGCGACTGCGGCGCGGATTCTCTCGTCTGGTGAAAGGGCGGCGTAAACTTCGGCGGGAATGGTCATGGTTTCGATTTGTTGGCGGTAGGTGGAGTCAGGGCTTTTTCAAGGGCGGCGAGGCGGTCGCGGAGTTCTTCCACCTCTTCGACACGGGCGAGGGTTCCGGCTGCGGTGACGAGCTGCGCGGCGATGTCGGGCGGCAGCGTGCCTGCGGCGGCGGCTTCGAGCACGGCGCGGGCGATGGCCAGCGGGCTTTGATCGTCGGCAAGCGTGACATGCACCGGGAGTGTGGCGCTTTTGAGCGGCGGAATGATGCGGTCGAGAACGATCTTGGCGGCCTGCATGTCTCCGCATTGCGCGGCGAGTAGAACCGCTTCCACGACGCCGGACGCGCCATCGGCGAGTGACTGACGCAGCGCGACTGCCTCGCACTTGGGGCGGCCTGCAGGGTTCCCGCTCACGCCTGGCACAAAGCGGCCTCGCGGCGCTCTGCGGGTGGCGGTGTCTGCGGGTCGGTTCATCTTTGGAAAGGGTTGCCGCCCCGCGCCATGTCACGGACCACAGGGCGGCGGTTTCCCACTCGGGAAATCAGGCGAGCGATTTCAAATATGCGCTGTAGGCCTCGGGATCGGCGGCGGCGACAAGTCCATACGCCTCGTCAATATCCTTGGCGTCCCCGGCAGAGACGAGAGTTTGTGCGCGTGCTTCGAAGTAACCGGCGGCAACCTTGCCCGGTGAAGATTTCGACGGCGCTGCTTTCCCGGTGAATGCCTTGCGGGCGATTTCTTCCTGCTCATCCACCTTGTTTTGATAGAGCAGCGGGTTCATCTGAACGGCCTTCACCATGGCATCCGTTTCGGATTGTGCCTCGCCCTTCAAATAGATTTCATCGGCGATGGCTTGGAGTTTTTCCCGTGCGGTGGGTTCCATGGCCTTCAGCATCTCTTGAATCTCAGCCGCGATTTCCGGCCGGATTTTCTCGCCACACGAAACCCGGTAAAGGGCCGGATCGGATGCCACGACGCGGCCGATTGCCTCGTCAATGTCGCCCGCCTCGCCAGCGGAAACCATCCGTTGTGCCCGTGCCTCAATCTGCTCTGTGGCGCTCCCTGGCATTCCCACGGGGAGGATGCCGGAAGCGTCGGCAGCGGCAATGCGCGGCATGCTGCGAAAAGCTGGCTCATTCACCAGCGATCCAAGCTCGCCCTTTTCCGGGAGGCTGTCGGGCGTGCCATCGTCGCCCATGAGGAACACGGGCGAAAAATAGCTGAAATCCCGATTCTGAATCGCCGCGGCTCCGGATCCGGACCAATCCACCGCGCACATGATGCCGGTGCCTGGCTGATAGCGGAAAGACTGCGGGATGCCGCTTGCCGCCCCGGTCTGATGCTGGAAAGCGAAGTGCGGCCGGACGTTTCCGGCGTGGCGCTGTGCGAGTGCGGCCTGTAGGCGTGCGGTGATCTCCGCGCCTTTCGAGGCTGGCACGTTCACCGTGATGGTGCCGGGCTTGCCGTCAACAGTCGCGGTGATTTGGTGCTGTCCCTCGGGAATGAAAATGATTTCCGTTGGCGGTTCGCTACCATTCGAAGCAAGAGCGGAGGTGAATGCGGCAAGGATGAGTTGTGATTTCATGGCGGTGATGATTGGAGTGATTTCAGGAGAGGTGTTGTTTGGCGCATTCGAGTGCGGTGCGGATCTGTTGAATCTTCACCTCGGATGTCACGCTGCCGAAACGTCGGCCGTCCACGTATGACTTGTGGTTATTGAGCCCCCGGCTCCGGTGCCGCGCGATGGCTACAGGAACGGTGTGGCCTTTTTCGTGTTCCGAAAAGTATCCGTCGGACAGTTCAATCACAGCGTCCCGGATCTTCGCTTCAAACGCGCTCACCGTTTCGTCAACGGCCGCCAAGGTATCCTCTTTGAGTTCGTGGAGCTTTTCGAAAAGCAGCTCACCATGCTGCTCACGCTTTGCCTCGGCACGCCTTAGCGTGATGCGGGCGGCTTCGAGTGCGTTGGTTCCATCCGTGCGGAGCGCGATGATTTCCGCTGGCGTGAGGCTGTCCGGTTCCTTGGCGGCCTCGGCAATCATGGCCTCTGCCGCCGTGATCGATCCGCGGGCTTCGATCACCTCCGGGGCGAATGAATCAGCTTCATACTCGGCTTGGAGCGAGTCCGCGGCTTTCAGGAGGCTGGTGAGTTTGTTTGTGAGTGTGGATTCCATGGTGATGATGTCGGCTAGACGTCGGGCATGATGCCGGCGCCGGCGGATCGGCCGCAATTAAAAGGGGTGGCCTACGTTATGGCCTACGCTTTCGAATTTCCTTCATTCGTTAGAACGATCTCGCGGACCAATGAGCCTTCCTGAATCCACTTCATCACAACCTCGTTTCTGATCCGCCTGGCAACTTCGATGTTGGCGGTCCCGGTTTGCACCACGATGCGCTTGCCCACGAATAACTTGCTTCTGCCCACGACCGCGCGAATCACATATTTTCCGCGCGGGTTCCTTCCCAAGTGGTGATTTTCTGGCAGCGGCCGGCCGTCGGGCCTCCGAAAAAGTGGGCTTGGGGGTTGGCCAGCGATTCGCGGAAAGCCTGGTGTGCTTCCACCGTTATCCTGCGGAGGTCTCGGGCGCATTCCTCGCCAAGGCTGGCAGGCAGCGGCAGCTTGGCGGCGGTGGCGATCCTCACCGGGTCCGCTTCGCCGTCTTCGATGAACCGGGCGAACGCCTCGCCGGTGTCGCGCAGGGCCTGGCTCATGGCGCGGCCTCCGTTCCCTCAATTCTGGCGCGGACTTTTTCGAGGTCGAATCGAATAGTCCCTTCAAACTTGATGCACGGGATTTTGCCAGTGGCCGCCCACTTGTAAATTGTGGGAGCCGTGGTGTTATAGATTCCGGCTAGGACATGCGCCTTGACGAATCCTTGCGCGGGTGGCGGTGAAGTAGCGATCGCACTCATAAAGTGCATCGGTTTTCCCGCTTTCGGCCTGTTTCGTCGTCGGGTTGAAAAACTATCTTTCGCCCCGAATGATTACTCAGCCGGGAGCCCGGCCAATCCAAGCGCGTTCAGCCACTTGGAAAAATCGGCGCGATTATGATCCTTCAAGGCCATTTCTTCACGGATAACCCGCTTCGTGGGAAGGTTCCGGTGATTCAGGTGAAGCAGACAGAATGCCCCCCAAGCCTGCCCCTCATAGCTCAACTCACCGCCCCGGGCATCCTCCGGAGTGTCGCCCCGCTTGAGCAGTTTTGACAACGCATCCAACGATTTCCAATCGCCGGCCTCCACGCATTCGCATAAATAACCGGTCAACATTCCCTTGCCTTGGTCGAGTGTGTTTTTTGGGACAATCCCCGCTTCAAAAGCGGCGGCAAGGTTCCGCGCTGTGCTCAAGACGAGCTTTTCCCGCGGGTTTCTCACTGCCAGTAACCCACCCACGGCTTTTCCCCTCGCCTCTCTGGCCTTGGGCGTGTCAAAGGCTGTGAAAAACCTCGCCTCATCCGCTGGCGCAACTCCCATCGCTGGGAGCATGATTTCCCAATGCGCCGCGGCGCTGATTCGACACACCGCATCGTTGAAATCCGCGCTCTTGAGCGATTGCCAGTATTGATGCGCAACATATCCGCCGCCCTCTTCATAGGATTGGAAATCGTCGGAGCTTTTCACGCCACAACCTCCAGCCGTTGGATTTCCTCGCCCTGGGGCGCAATGGCGAAATACTCAAGCGCCTGCTTCTTGCTCGCCCGCCCGACGTAGTGCTGGCGCAACAAGGTAGGGCTGCCAGCGTGCCCAAACTCGAAAAGCAGGCTTTCCAGCGGCACGCCCGACGCGACGGCATACGAGGCGTGAGAGTGCCGCATGGCATTCTGCGGCCATCGGCCAAGGTGGGGCGCTTCCATCGGCTCCATGGTGCCCACCTTGACGCGTTCCCGGAGGATCACGGAAACGACGTCCCACCCGGCGAGACGGCGACATGCCGCGGATGTTTCCCGCCAGTTCGAGCACGGTTCGAACGGGTGCTTTTTCAGCCAGGCGGCAAGGGTCGGGCTCGGGGTGATGTGGCGGCGCCGTCCTTTCTTCGTGACGATCGCCGGCAAGTCGATCCCGTCGGCCGTGACATGCTCCGAGTCCATCCGGGTGATTTCCTCCACGCGGATCCCGGCGAAGAGTTGCAGGGCGAACGATGCCACGGCCTGCGGGAAATGAGTCTCCGCGGTGCGGAGCAGGATTTCAGCCTCCGCGGGCGTGAGGATGGCAATCTCCTTTGCATCTCGGCCGGATTTCGGGGCCTCCACTCCACCGAAAGTCTTGGCCTCGCACCATCCCCGGCGCGCCGAAAAGCGCCAGAATGCTTTCGCGTTGCGCAGCTCGCCCATGACGGCCGCCCCGGACTTTCCCGCGGGGACAAGCACGGCCTGCAGCTCTTCCGCCGTGATCGTGGAAAGCAGGCGCTTACCGAGTGCATTGTCGAGCCGGTCGGCGGTGATCTTGTAATTGACGAGCGTCCGCGGCCTGAGTCCCGCACACGCGGCAAGCCAAATGGCGGTGGCGTCGGAGAGGATTCTCGATGCTGAGTCCCTGTCGCGCATGGCGGCGACGATCCGCGCGGCTTCCATCAGGTCGATTCCGTAGGGCCTGAGAAGCGCGGCGGCAGCGGTGGCTTGCTCGGCAAGGGTCGGGCCGATGGCGCGGGTTTGGACACCGAAGATTTCCAGCTTCTTTTTCAGGTCATCGGCGGCGGCCAGGGCGAGTTTCTGCGTGCGGTAAAAAAGCTGCTGCCGCTTCCCGGTTTCACTGATCTTGGAGGGGATATTGATCCGCCACCCTGAGCGGCAGTTTTTCGGGGTGAATCTGATAGGCTTAGCCATGGGAAAAACTTGCCGCATTCACCTCATAAGTCAATCAAATGCGTGTTTTCGTTCGCATGTCAAATTTGCGTAGTCTCTAGCTCAATCGGTTATGACTTCCGCGTCAGATTCGAAATCAGACGTAGTGTAACAGCTACCGTGGGTTCAAATCCCACCCTCTCCGCTCACTCCGATAAGGATACCGGAGTTGATGACTCGAAGACCACCCAGGGAAATGAAAACCCGGTGCGAAAAAACCGCCCGGAAGAATCCAGACGGGGCCTGTGATGGCTGAGGCCGGTGATCAGGCGCACCCGCAACACGAGTGTGGCGATCAGTCGTAAACAGGACGGAGGCGAGAACGACAAACCCTGAATACTTGGAGTGAATCATAAGTGGGGGGAGCCAACTGCCAACGATGATGAATGCGGTCAAGAGCAATTTTGTGCCGGATCGCAGGCTCCAAATGGCGCCTATCTGTGTGAATTTCACCAATCCGTGGATTGCTTTTCCCGGGCGGATGGCCGGAAATCATGCCCAAAGGCATGGACATCCGCGCGGAGAAATCCAAGACTTCACCGCGTCCTCGCGGGCGCAGTCCCGTCATTTCAAAATTTCAGCTTTCACCACCATGTCCTGGCAATCCTACAATCAATCGCTCCTCCGCTACCCGCATCTCGGCTTTTCCCTCGATCTCTCGCTGATGGATATCGGCGCGGATTTCACCTCGGCCATGCAGCCGAAAATCGACAAGGCCTTCGCCGACATCCAGGCGCTTGAAGCGGGTGCCATCGCCAATCCCGATGAAGGCCGCATGGTCGGCCACTATTGGCTGCGCAACGCGGATCTCGCCCCCACCCCCGAGTTGAAACAGGCCATCACCGGCCCGTTAGCCGATCTCAAGGCCTTCGCCTCGAAGGTGCATTCCGGCGAGGTTGCCGCGCCGAATGGCAGCAAGTTCGCGCAGATCCTGCTCATCGGCATCGGTGGCTCCGCCCTCGGCCCGCAGCTTGTCGCGGAAGCCATCGGACACAGTGTGAAACTGCCGATCTTCTTCTTCGACAACACCGATCCCGCCGGCATGGACTCGGTGATCGCGAAAGTCTCCGCCACCGGCCTCGACAAGACCCTCGTGCTCGTCATCTCCAAATCCGGCGGCACTCCGGAAACGCGCAACGGCATGCTCGAAGCGAAAGCCGCGTGGGAAGCCGCGGGCCTCGACTTCGGAAAACACACGGTCGCCGTCACCGGTGGCGGCTCGAAGCTCGATCAATTCGCCACCGCACAGAACTTCATCGCCCGCTTCCCGATGGAGGACTGGGTCGGCGGTCGCACCTCGGTGCTTTCCACAGTCGGTCTCGTGCCCGCCGCGCTGCAGGGTATCGATATCGATCAACTGTTAGCCGGTGCCGCCGCCATGGACGTGGAAACCCGCAGGCCGGACGTGAAAACAAACGCCGCCATGCAGCTCGCGCTCGCCTGGCATCACGGCTCGAACGGCAAGGGTGAAAAGGACATGGTGGTCCTGCCTTATAAGGATTCTCTCGTCCTGTTTTCCAAATACCTCCAACAGCTTATCATGGAGTCGCTCGGCAAGGAGCTCGATCTCGATGGCAAGGTGGTCCATCAGGGCCTCGCGGTATATGGCAACAAGGGCTCCACCGACCAGCACGCCTACATCCAACAGCTTCGCGACGGCGTAAACAATTTCTTCGCCTGCTTTATCGAGGTCCGCAAGGGTCGCGAAGGTGGCAGCATCGAAGTGGATCCCGGCACGACCTCCGCGGACTACCTGCAAGGTTTCTTCCGCGGCACCCGCAAGGCGTTGTACGGAGCCGGCCGCAAGTCGCTCACCATTTCCATCCCGGAAGTCACGCCATTCCAGCTCGGGCTGCTTATTGGTCTCTTCGAGCGCGCGGTTTCCTTCTACGCCTCGCTGGTGAACATCAACGCCTATCATCAGCCGGGCGTCGAGGCGGGCAAAAAAGCCGCCGGGATCTTCCTTGAAACGCTCGCTGCGGTGCGCGGCCGGCTCACGGCGGAAGCAAGGACTTCGGAGCAAATCGCCGCCGCCGCCAATGCCGATCCGGAGGATGTCCATCACTGCCTCAACCACCTCGCCGCCAATGGCGCGGCACAAGTTTCCCTCGGCGCGAGCGCCGCGGAGGATACCTTCTCCCTGTAGCGGCGGTCTGTGACAAACGAGTGCGCAATTACAACACTTTTACTTTTGTTGCTGATGTGAGCCAATGCGGAGTCTTTCGGCGGCAGTTGAGGTGGCGGGTGGGTTCATTTCTTGCGTCGGTAACACAAAAGACTCAAGATTGTAGCAGATAGCATAATAGTAACGTTTGGCTCTGGAACTGCCGCCACAGAAAAGGCAACTCCAGAATCACTTTCTGTGAAGCTCCCAAGGACACTGAATTGAGGAAATTGCAGAGCCTGAATTTCGTGCATCACCGTATCTTCAAATATGACAGTCCCATATAATG
>JAUYNL010000057.1 GCA_030696085.1 Luteolibacter sp. | reverse complement strand
TCTGAGGTGCGGTGGCGATCATGTCGTCACTACCATGGCAAAATGAGCGGCTTTGTCTATCCAAAATTGCGGAATCCCTGACCATCAATGCCTACTCGATTTCCCGCCAATCGCCCTGGTTCCGCGGAGACGTGAAGCAATGGCTTCTTGACGATGAATGCGGAAGTTTCCAATGTCCGGTCATGTTGCAGTTGATCCCATCCTCCCGCGGAAAAACAGGGCGGAAACGCGATTTTTGCCGGAAAGGAGGCGCATGATGGACAAGCGTCCTGACATCACGATCGTGGTCCCCTGCTATAATGAAGAGGCCGTGCTGCGCCTGTTTCACGCCGAACTGGAACGGATCCGCGCGCTCATGGCCGGCGCGTCCTTCGAAATCATCCTCGTGGATGACGGGTCGCAGGACAACACCCTGCCGATCCTCAAGGAGCTTCACCAGGCGGACCCTGCAGTCCGATATCTGTCGTTTTCCCGGAATTTCGGCAAGGAGGCGGCCCTGCTCGCGGGGCTGGAGGCAGCGCGCGGCGCCTACGTGGCGGTGATGGACGCCGATCTTCAGGACCCTCCCGCGCTGCTGCCGGAGATGTATCAGACGGTGCTATCGGGAAACTACGATTGCGCCGCCACAAGGCGCGTCTCACGCAAGGGAGAGCCGCTCATCCGCTCGATCTTCGCTCGCGTATTTTACCGGCTGATGTCTGGAATCTCAGACGCGCGCATTGTCGATGGCGCGCGTGATTTCAGGCTCATGTCCCGGAAAATGACTGATGCCATCCTATCGCTCAAGGAATACAACCGGTTTTCAAAAGGAATCTACTCATGGGTGGGCTTCAGAACCCGCTGGTTCGAATATGAAAACACCGAACGGGCGGCCGGCGTGACCAAGTGGTCGTTCCGCCAGCTCCTGCTCTACTCCATCGATGGGATCACCGCGTTTTCCACCTCGCCACTGATCTTCGCCTCGCTCGCCGGCATCATTCTCTGCCTCGTGGCCTTCGTGATGATTTGTGTGGTGGTCGTCAAAACCATCCTGTGGGGCGATCCCGTCGCGGGCTATCCGTCGCTCATGAGCGTGGTTCTGTTCATCGGCGGCATCCAGCTCTTCTCGGTGGGAATTCTCGGCAACTATCTCGCGAAAACTTATCTCGAAACCAAGAACCGTCCGCTCTACATCATCACGGAATCCAGCGACGGGTGACATGTCTCATGCGAAGCGTCCCTTGAACTTCAGGAACTGCTTCTCCCAAAGATGCCAGCTCGCAAGGGTGATCGCGAACATCAGGCCGAGCGCGACCGCACCGGTGGCGAGCATCTGCACGGGCCCGCCGCCATGACGGATTCCACGCGCCACATCGTTGTGGAAAACGATCATGAAGATGATCGGATGCCACACATACATTCCATATGAGTATTTGCCGAACCAGCGCAGCACGGGCAGCGACATCACGGTTTTCAGCGGCGTCCAGTTGAGCGCGAGGATCAGCGTGGCCCCGTAAAACAACCAGAGCGTGGATAATCCGAGGATGCCGATCCAGGGATCCATGGAGCTTTTCGTTTGCCGCACGAGCACCATTGCCAGGAACATGGCCAGCGCGGTGCCGGCAACGATCAGGGACGGCTTGATGAGTCCGGTCATGCCCTTCGGCCCGCGGACCATCAGCGCGATGAAGGCTCCGGCGGCGAGCGAGTCCATGCGCATCGGGGTGAGCATGTAAGCCCCTACGGGAAGCGACGCCCCCCCGTCCCAGGCGGCGTAGCGCAGGCAAGGCGCGATCACACAGGCGCAGGCCGCCACTACCATAAGCCTGCCGCGGCTGAGGAGGAACACGATCGCAGGCCAGACAAAATAGAAATGCTCCTCCACAGCCAGCGACCAGAAGTGATCCAGGATGCCGAAGGATCCCGCACCCTTGGCGGCGATCACGAAATTTGTCGCGTAGATCGAGATCCAGCCCGGATTGGCGGTGCCCTGCAGCTTCATGTGCATGAGCAACGGCGTCATCGCGATCACGACCGCCAGCGCGGTGTAATAGAGCGGAAAAATGCGCAGTGCCCGGCGCGCGTAGAAGTTGCGGAAAAACCGCGGCGTGTTCTTCGCATCATAAAGAATGCCCGTGATCAGGAAACCCGAGAGAACAAAAAACAGATCGACTCCCGACCATCCGAGTTCGCTCCAGCGGGCGAGCTTTTGATTGATGGTGAACTCCGCGTGCATCGATGCCAGGAAATGATAGACCACCACCAGAATGATCGCGACGCCGCGCAATCCATCGAGCGAGGGCATATGCTGGTGCGGACGCGGCACGACGGCCGCCCGCTCTCCGACATCATCGATTGCGGTGATCGTAGTTGAGTTCATACAACCCTTTCTGGGAGGAAACGTAGGCGATTCCGGTTCCCGGAGCGATCACAATCGAGCGCAGCCACGGGCCGAGATACCAGACTTGTTTGACCTTGCGGTCGGTGAGACCCATCAGCGCGATCCGGCCGGTGATCAGGCTGCCGACGAACATCGCGTCATTCGCCTCGTCCACCGTGATCACCCGCACGCCGAGGATCGCCTTGAAGGGACCTTTCGGTGCCAATGTGAGCGCGTCGAAGCACTGGATCCGGCCCTCGACGGGAGATGCCATCAGCAACTCCCGCTTCACCGGATCGAATGCCATCCGGTCGGTGCGGGCATCGGTGGGGGTTTTCGCCAGGATGGCGCGCTTTTCAAGATCGTATGCCACGACTCCGCAGACACGGCGGAAGAAGTTCGCATAAAGAATGGGTTTGTCCGGGTGGACCAGCAGGTTGCCCGCCTCAAGGTCGAGCTTGTCGAGCACGTTTCCACTCGCGCGATCGAAGACCACGAAAGGATTGCCCTGTTGCTCATCGGCCTCCGAAGCGATGGTGAGCGTTCCGGAGCGCGGGCATTGTTTGATCCAGGGATCGCCGGGGGAAATGTCCGGCGCGTTGATCTCGCGTTTGAGGGCGAGCGTGCGCGTGTCGAGAACCACGATTTTGCGGGTGTCGCCGTTGTAGATGAAGAGCTCGCCGCTTGCCGGATCAAACTCGAAACCCTGTGCACAACCGGTTTCGACGTCCGCCTCGATCGGCGCTGCGGAAAGATCCGCCACATTGAAACCGAGCACCCGCGGCACGCCATGGCCGGTGGCGAGCAGGCGGTTTTCCTTGGCGTCGAAGGCGATATCATTGAAATCCCCGGTGGCAAACACACGCACATCCGGGCCGGAGCGCATGGCGCGCTCGAAGCGGGCGAGCTTGTCTCCCGGAATCAACATGGCCAGCGCCAGCGCGGCGATCAACGCGCCGGGCAGGATGCGCGGCCGCTCAGCCAGCGCGGCTCCGGCCTCACGCCGCAGCAACGAGCCCACCCAATCCAGATATCGGCTGACGAAGAAAACCTCGGCCACCGCCGGCGGAATCACAATCACGCGGGAGAGCAGGCGGCTGCCGATGCCGATGCGCTTCAAGTCCGCGAGTTGCGCCCAGTTCGCGGCGAGAATGAGGGTGACCAGCACGACCACTGCCGCACCGCCGCCGACTTTCCAGGTGAAAGCAGCCGTGCAAAGCAGTGCGCATGCGAGGGCCAACCCATAACCATGACGGGGGAAAAAACGGGAGCAAATCCTGGCCACGGCGAAGTAACCGATGCCTGCGCCCGCCACGAGCAGCAGCCGTGTCAGCGGCGTGCCGGCGACGTCGATGGCGAATTCCGTGATGCCGACGATGTCAAAGGCCCCCTCGATGGCATCGAGCAGCGGGTGGCGCAGCAGATAGGCGATCCCTAGCAGAAGCAGCCCGCGCCCGAAGGCCCAGAGCAGCCCGAGAATAGCGGGCACGGCTGGAATTTTCTCAAGTCGCGTGGAGGAGGAAAGCGGCATCGAATGCGGGGGGGGGGAGGCGGGAGGACCCGATTGGAATTGGAAGGCTATCGTGAAAAGGGCCGGCGGATATTACGTGATCGCGTGAATCACACCGAAAGGAGGCGGATACCGTGGAAAGTCATGGGGCGGACGGCGGTTTGACGAGATACAAGGGCCGGCGTTTCACCTCATCGTAAATGCGCCCGAGGTATTCACCGAGCACGCCGATGGCCACCAGTTGGACGCCACCGAGAAACAACACCAGGGTCACCAGGGTGGTGAAGCCGGTGAAGGCGATTTCATAACCCATCAGCCGCCGCACCACGAAAAACAGGCCGATACCGCCACCGCATGTCGCGATGATCAAGCCGATGTAGGTCAGCAGTCGCAGGGGAAGGGACGAAAAACTGAACACGCCATCCATCGCGTAACGAATCAAGCGGCCCATCGTCTGCGCCGGTGTGCCGGCCGCCCGTTCGTCGCGATCATAGAAGACCTCCGCACGCCGGAATCCCAGCCAGGTCCTCAAGCCCGGGAAGAAACGATGCCGCTCCCCGAGTGAATTGAATGCTTCCACCGCGGATCGCCCCAGCAAGCCGAAGGTGCCCGTGTTTGCCTCCACCGGAAAATCACTCAAGGAGCCGAACAACCGGTGAAAGGCCTCGAAACCGACACGGCGCAAGCCACCTTCCTGCCGCGAGCGCCGGACGGCCAGCACCACTTCGGCACCACCGCGCCAAGCCTCCACCATTTCGGGAATGAGCTCGGGCGGATCCTGCAGGTCGGCATCCATCGTGACCACCGCGTCGGCGTGGCCGGCGTGGGCCAGTCCGGCGGTGAGGGCCGGTTGATGGCCGAAATTGCGGGTCAGGCGGATCACGCGCAGCCGGGCGTCACCGGCCGCGGCCGCCGTGAGCATTTCCACCGAACGATCGCGGGATCCGTCATCCACGAAGATGGTCTCGCAACGCAAGTCCGGCAGCTTGTCAAAAACCGCGAGCAGCCTGTGCAGCAACTCGGGGATCACGGGCTCCTCGTTGAAAACAGGAATGACGATGCTGAGCGTCGGCAGGGAAGCCGGAGCGGAGGATGGCTCGGATTGAGACGGCATGGAGGTAGGTGGACGGGTGGGGAGGTGCCGGAGGGCCGGGTGCGGGAGCGGAAGCCAGCAAGCACGCAATGTGCCGGGGCTCCACCTTGCGGCTTCAATCAAATTATGAATCCCAAAAGCGGACCCATGGCAAGTAAATGCCACGTGCCCGTCCTGAATGATATCACGTGATCGCGTGGGACTCGCAGCGAAAATGGCAGGCTCAGTGCGTGGCAAGCCGCACCAGCAGATCATCGCTATCAACCCGGTCGCCCTTTGCCACCAGAACCTCGCCGATGGTCCCATCGAAGCTGGCGCTGACGGTGGTGAGCATTTTCATGGCTTCGAGCACGACGAGCTTGTCACCCGCCTTGACTTCCTGGCCTACGGAAACTGCGACCTCGGTGACCATGCCCGGCATCGGCGCGCAGGCGTGGGCGGGATTGGCGGGCTCTCCTTTCGGCCGGCTGGCCTTGGAAACGGCCTTGAGCGAATGATCGAAGACCGAGGATTCGCGCGGCATGCCGTTGAGTTCATAGAACAGGGTGCGGCGGCCGGCTCCATCCGCCTCGCCGATGGAGATGAGCTTGATGATGAGGATTTTTCCGGGATCGATCTCGATCTCGATTTCCTCGCCGAGGTGCAGGCCGTAGAAATACGCCGGTGTCGGCAGTCCGCTGAGGTCGTCGTATCTGGATTTGAAGGCGGTGAAGTCGGCGAAAACCTGCGGATACATCAGGTGCGAGTAGAGGTCGTCGTCGGAGGCCCGGCGGCCGAGCTTGGTTGTTAGTTCGGCGCGGGTGGCTTCCAGATCGACGGGTTCCGCGAGTTCGCCAGGGCGCCTGGTGGTGGCCTTTTTATTGCCGAGCACGACTTTCTGAACATCCAACGGCCAGCCGCCGTCGGGTTGGCCGAGGCCACCGGAAAGCATGTCGATGACGCTTTCCGGGAAGTCGATGGTGCCGGGTTTGAGCTTCGGCACATCCGCCGCCTTGATGCCGCGGGTGACGAGGAACATGCACATGTCACCGACGACTTTGGACGAGGGCGTGACTTTCACGATGTCGCCGAAGAGCTGGTTCACATCGGCATAGGTGCGGGCGATCTCGCGCCAACGCTGGCCGAGGCCCATGGAGTTCGCCTGCTCGCGGAGATTGGTGTATTGGCCGCCGGGCATTTCGTGTTCATACACTTCGGCGGAGCCGGCGCGCGGCGCGGAGTCGAAGGGTTTGTAATAACCGAGCACTTCCTCCCAGTAATCGGACAGCTCGTTGAGCGAGTTGAAATCGAGGCCCGGATCGCGTTCGGTCTTGGCGAGCGCGGCGGAGACGGAGTTGAGGTTCGGCTGCGAGGTGGAGCCGGACATCGAGGCGATGGCGAGGTCCACGATGTCCACGCCGGCATTGCAGGCTGCCAGAACGGAGGCGGCGTTGAGGCCGGAGGTGTCGTGGGTGTGGAAATGGATGGGGATGCCGATCTCCTGTTTAAGCGCGGTGATGAGCTTGCGCGCTGCGAGCGGTTTGCACAGGCCGGCCATGTCCTTGATGGCTAGGATGTGCGCGCCCATGCGTTCGACCTCCTTGGCCTTCGCGATGTAGTATTCCAGTGAATACTTATCACGTTTTTCATCGTTGATATCGCCGGTATAACAGATTGCCGCCTCGCAGAGCACCTTGCCGTGATCGCGTGCGGCTTCCATGGCCACCTGCATGTTGGGCAGGTAGTTGAGCGAGTCAAAGATGCGGAAGATGTCCATGCCGGAGTCCGCCGCGTGTTTCACGAATCCGGCGACCACGTTGTCCGGATAGTTCGAATAACCAACGGCGTTCGAGCCGCGGAAAAGCATCTGGAAACAGAGGTTCGGGATCTTCTCGCGCAGACGGCGGAGGCGCTCCCACGGGCACTCGCTGAGGAAGCGCATCGCGGTGTCGAAGGTGGCGCCGCCCCACATTTCCAGCGAGAAAAGCTGCGGCACGCGGTGGGCGACGGCCTCCGCCACGCGCAGCATGTCATGCGTGCGCATGCGGGTGGCGATGAGCGACTGGTGCGCGTCGCGCAGCGTGGTGTCGGTGACGAGCAGGCGATTCTCATCAAGGATCCACTGGCAGAATTTTTCCGGGCCGAGATCCAGCAGGACATCGCGGCTGCCTTTGGGGACCTTCGCCTGGTGCTCGATGACCAGCGAGTCCGGCACATGGGCCTTGGGCAGCGCGGCGGCGGGTTTCCAGCCCTTCGCGGTGGGGTTGCCGTTGAGCGTGATGTCCGAGATATAGGAAAGCGTGCGGGTCGCCCGGTCGCGCCGCGGGCGGAATTGGAAGAGCTCGGCCTTGGTATCGATGAGCTTGGTGTGCGCCTGGCCGGAGCGGAATGTTTCATCGGCGATGACATTTTCCAGGAACGGGATGTTCGTCTTCACGCCGCGGATGCGGAACTCGCGCAGAGCGCGGTCCATGCGCTGGCAGGCAGTGGGAAAATCGCGGCCCATGGCGGTGATCTTCACCAGCATCGAGTCATAATATGGCGTGACGACCGAGCCCGCATCGCCCGAAGCGGCGTCCAGGCGGATGCCGAATCCCGCGGCCGAGCGGTAGTTGAGGATGCGGCCGTAGTCCGGCGAGAAATTCTTCAGCGGATCCTCGGTGGTGACGCGGCATTGGATGGCGAAGCCAATGCAGGGAATCTCGTCCTGCGGCGGGATGGCGACTTCCTCGCCGAAGAGAGGATTTCCCTGTGCCACGAGAATCTGCGAACGAACCAGATCGATGCCGGTCACGCACTCGGTCACGGTGTGCTCGACCTGGATGCGCGGGTTCATCTCGATGAAGAACCAGTCGTTCTGGTCCATGTCATAGAGAAACTCGACGGTGCCGGCGTTGTTGTAGCCGATGCCCTTGGCGAGCTTGACCGCGGCCTCGCAGAGATCCTTGCGGATCTTCGGATCGAGATGCATCGCCGGAGCCACCTCGACGACTTTCTGATAGCGGCGCTGCACCGAGCAGTCGCGCTCGTGAAGGTGGACGACATTGCCGTGCTGGTCGCCGAGAATCTGCACCTCGATGTGCTTGGCGCGGGAGATATATCTTTCGAGGAAAACCGCCGGGTTTCCGAAGGCATTGAGCGCCTCGTTCTGCGCCTCTGCGAGCAGCGCGGGGAGTTGTGACGGTTTTTCCACCACGCGCATGCCTCGACCGCCGCCGCCGAAGGCCGCCTTGATGATGAGCGGGAAACCGATCTCGTGCGCGACGGTCAGGGCCTGGTCCGGATCGGTGATGGCTTCCTCGGTGCCCGGCAGGGTGGGCACCTTGAACTTGTGGGCGAGCGTGCGGGCCGCGGTCTTGTCGCCCATATTTTCCAACAACTCCGGCGATGGCCCGATGAAGATGATGCCCTCCCGCGCGCAGGCACGGGCGAACGCGGCGTTTTCCGATAGAAATCCGTAGCCCGGATGGATCATCGTGACCCCCTTCTGCTTGGCGAGCGCGACGATGCCCTCGACATCCAGATACGCGCCGACCGGGCCCTTCGAGGCATCGAGCGGATAGGCCTCATCCGCCTTGAAGCGGTGGATCGAGAAGCGGTCCTCCTCGGCGAAGATCGAGACCGTGCGCAGGCCGAGTTCGTTGGCGGAGCGGAAAATGCGGATCGCGATTTCGCCGCGGTTGGCGGCCATCAGTTTTCCTGGGCGGGTGGGGATTTCGGACATGACGAAGCCAGTCTCTAGGTCGGCAGCGCCCGCGAGTGAAGAGAATTTTCGGGGAACTTACGGCCCCTGGGCAAGCCCTATCCCGCCCCCCTCACACCAGATATTCGCCGGAAAAGTCGAAACATTGGGCGTGAAGGAGGGATCGTTGAGCGTGCGGGACCTCAGAGTCGTTGCCCGTCGAGCGCGCGGATCAGGGCGACGATGTTTTCACGGGCGGCGCCCTCGGTGGCCTTGCGCAGTCTGAGGGCCCCGGCGAAGGCCTCGCCGGTGGCGGCCACATAGGTGGAGCGGATGCTCTTGCGCCAGATGATCGAGCCTCCCCGGCGCAAGGTGTAGCTGACATCCATGTTGACGCGCATGCTGAAACCCATCACCGGTTGGTCGATGTCGGCGATGAAGGCTTCGAGCTGATAGCCGCCCGGGCCGGCGCTTTGGAATGAGCCGCTTTTAACGAGTGAGGACTCGAGGGCCTGTTTGAACTCCTCATTGGTGATTCCCGGACCTCCCATGGCTGTGTATTCCGCGCCACCTGCGACGTGGGCCTGGATGGGCTTGCCGCTGCGGTGCGAGGCGGTCACGGCGGCGGGCATCATGGCATCGGGCCTGGCGCTGCCACACCCGACGAGCACACATCCTGATAGAGAAATGATGCCGGACATCAAGAATCGAGTGATCGCGTTCATTGGTTTTTGAGAAGTTTGGTGAGGGTTTCCCGGACCATTTCCTGTTGCGACTTCCGGATCAGCGATGACCGGACGGTTTTTGCGGTGGCGAGAATCACATCCGATCCGGGTTCGCGCAATTGGACGTCCAGGCTGATCATGTACATCGTCATGTCCCAAACCCAGCGATCCTTGTAGGACAGCACGGCGTCCACGCGGCCGGGAGGGGATTGAGCGGTGCCGCTGGTGGCGCGATAACCCATCCGCTGCAACTCAGCGGCGATGTCCTCGGCGAGGTTGTAATCATCGTCCGCATGCTTGCGGACATGGAACGACCGCAACTTGGTGACGCCGGTTTCGCTGAAACTCGGCGAAATCTGGCGGGTGTTCTCGTGGACCGAGCAACTGCTCAGTGCGGACACAAGCGCCACAACGGCGCCGGTTTTCAGAATGCGCGACATCCAGTGCCGCTTGTTGCTGGTGGTTTTCATGAGGTGAAAAGGCATGCACGGCGATCCCGGATTTCCGGTTTTTTCGAGAATCATCGAACCGCAACCAGGTGGGACTCCCATTCTTTAGGAATCTTCGAGCGCTCGACGATCCGGACCGGCTGGGAACCCGAGTCGTTCTTCGCGGTCGTTCCCGTTTGCATTTGCGCGGTGCATTCATCGTCCAGCGTCCACATGGCTCCGGTGAGAGGATCCACAATGACCAGGCCAATCAGCCCGCCGAACACGATATTGCCGAAGTACCAGGGATTCACGCTGGCCTTGAGATCGACATTCTGTTGTGGATAGCCCTTCTTCACGAAACTCGCGTTGTATGAGGCGGGAGTGAAGTATCCGGCGGATCTGGTAAGGGCTATGGAGGTGGGTGTCACCCCTTGATGAATGACGTCACCATTTTTATCCGTGACACGGACGATGGCTCCGGGGGGATTACTTGATAGTTTGACCTCCTTCTTGGTGGCTCCGCCAAAAATAGTGGCGCAGTTGCACAAAAGGAGCGAGGGGACGACCAACGATGCGGATCGGATGATGTATTTCAGTTTCATGTGTGGTTGTGTGTGGCAATGCCTGAGTAAAACCGATTGTGGCATTCTTAGGTTCCAAAAATCAGGTGTCGCCTTGCATCGTGTTGGCAGTGCCTGTGACCAAGCAAGCCGCGCGTTTTGACAGATTGGTAAGTCGGGAGATCAGGGTTTGCCCTGGTGGTTACCCGGGCAGTGCGGGCAGGAGCCGGGTTCCGGATAGAAGAAGCAGCAGATCGGCACGCCGATGAACTCGGCGAGCAGGCGGAGCTTGGCCGGGGACGGGAAGCGCTCCTGTTTCTCCCAGCGGCTCCAGGTGGCCTCGGCGACGCCAAATTCGTTGGCGACTTGCTTGAGCATCAAGCCGCGTCCGTTGCGCCACTTGCGCAGGCGGCTGGCGAAGTGGGCGAGGTCGCGTTTGGTGAATGGATCTTGAGGGGGCCTGGGGGGCATGCGCGCGCACCTTTCCAGAGACGCTTATCCATCTTCCGCTCCCTGCCGGCAAGTCCGGAATGGCAGCTAAAAAACGCCGCACTCTTCTCAGCCCGGGTATTCGCCGGAGATGTAGCCTTGGAGCTGTTGGATGGTGTGGCGCTGGGAATGCATCACCCAGTTGACCAGATCGCCCATGGACACCAGGCCGGTGAGGCGGCCGTCCTCGACGACAGGGAGGTGGCGGATGCGCCGGGTGGTCATCAATTGCATGCAGGTTTCGATGCTGTCCGCGCCGCACACGGTGATCGCCGGGAGAGTGAGGATGTCGCCCACCAGCGTGTCGCGCGAGGTCCGGCCCTGGAGGGCGACCTTGCGGCTGTAGTCGCGCTCCGAGAGCACGCCCAGGACCTGCTCGCCGTCCATGGCGATGAGGGCTCCGATGTTTTTCTCCCCCATCAGGCGGATGGCGTCGTAAACCGTGTCCTGGGGCGAGGTGGTCCAGAGTTCGCCGGCCTTGTTTTGCAGGATGTCCCTAACCGTTCCGTGAATTTCCATGGTTTTATTGGTTTTGGTGTTTCTGAAAATCTGGCCCCTCGCTCCGGTGGCGTCAAGATCCCAGCAAACTTGATTTGCCGGGTCCTTCTTTCTTGCCGGGCACGGGTAGGGCATGGCTTGATCGCGGGCATGAAAGCCTACCTCGATCTGATGCGCGATGTGCTGGAAAACGGGGAACACCGCGCGGACCGCACGGGCACGGGGACGGTCTCGGTTTTCGGACGGCAGACGCGTTATGACCTGCGCGGGGGATTCCCCTGCGTGACGACCAAGAAACTCCACCTGCGCTCGATCATTCATGAGTTGCTGTGGTTCCTGCGCGGCGAGACCAACACCCGCTACCTCAAGGAAAACGGCGTGACCATCTGGAACGAGTGGGCGGACGAGGAAGGCGAACTCGGCCCCGTTTACGGCAAACAATGGCGTGCCTGGCCGACCCCCGAGGGCCGGACGATCGACCAGATCCACCTGCTCATCGACGGGCTGGTGGGCAACCCGCTATCCCGCCGCCACATCGTTTCGGCGTGGAACGTCGGCCAGATCCACCAGATGGCGCTGCCACCCTGCCATCTGTTGTTCCAGTTCTACGTTCACGAGGCTCCCGAGGGCGGCCGTCCCGGGCTATCGTGCCAGCTCTATCAGCGCAGCGCGGACCTGTTCCTGGGCGTGCCGTTCAACATCGCCTCCTACGCGCTGCTCACCGAGATGGTGGCGCATGTCTGCGACTACGAGCCGCGCGATTTCGTCCACACCTTCGGCGACGTCCACCTCTACTCCAACCATCTCGAGCAGGCGGCGCTCCAGCTTTCACGGGAAACGCGCCCGCTGCCGAAACTCTGGCTGAACCCGAAGGTCAGAAGCATCGACGCCTTCACCATCGATGACATCCGTCTGGAAAACTACGAACCGCATCCGCACATCGCGGCACCGGTGGCGGTTTGAAAGGTCTGCTCAGCGCGCCCTTTCCCTAACGGATGATCCGTCCTTCACGGTGTCCGGCGGATGCAGCAGCACCTTGTCGCCCGGCTTGAGGCCGGAGAGGACCTCGGTGAGGCGTCCGTCGGAATGCCCGGCATCGATCGTCACGAGGCGGGCACCGCCATCCTGATAGATAAATGTTTTCCACGCGTTGCCCTCGCGGAACAGGGCTCCCGCCGGAACCACCAGCACGTCGTCCGCGTGCCACACGGCCACGCGGACCTCCACCCGATAGCGGTCGCCGAGCTTCATGGCGGCCTCCGGCGGATCGACCAGGTCGCTGAGCACGATCACGCGCTGTTCCTCGACGCCGAGCGCGGAGATCTTGGTGAACGCCGCGGGCTCCACCCGCCGCACGCGGCCCTTGAGAGGGGACTCGCCGCCCCATTGTTCGATTTCCACCAGGTCGCCGGGGCGGATGGAAACGGCATCCCGCGAGAGGATTTCCGCCTCGATCTCAAGGTCCGCCGGATCGCCGATCTCGAGGATGTCCATGCCCGGGGAGACGACGGTTTCGCTCTCGCGCATGACGGCCAGCACGCGGCCGGACACCGGGGATTTCACTTCGACAAGGTTTCCCGCGGTCATGGCCAGCGGGCGCTCAAGCACGGCGCGGGCTTGCGCGAGTTCGAAATCGATCACTTGCAGCGAGAACTCCGCGGCGCGGACTTCCGCGGCCTTGATGGAGGCATCCGCCTCCATGCGGTCGCGGTCGGAATCGGAGAGCGTGCCGTCCCGGGTCACGGAGCGCATGCGGTCGCGTTCGGCCTCGGCGAGCATGAGGGCGGCGCGCAGGGCTTGCAGCGATTCCGCAGCCTGCTTGCGGGCCGCCTCGTGCATGGAAACGACGGCTTCCGCCTGCAAGCGGGCGCGGGGGTCGAGCAGCGGCGCGGCGACCGGCTCGATGCGCGATAGAATGGTTTTCCCGGCTTCCACGGCATCGCCGGGTTTGAGCGCCACGCGGCGCATGTTTCCGGCGACGGGGGCGGCGACGACATAGCGGTTTCTGACGCGGGTTTTCCCTTCCTCGGAGACCCGCACGGTGAGCGGCGCGCGGGCGACCACGCCGGTCTCGATGACGATAGGCTTGGGCCACAAGCCCCAGCCGATGAGCGTGAGCAGCAGCAGCACGCCCAGCCACGGCAGCAAGCGGCGGAGCAGATGCCTGCCGGAGGGATCGGGCTTGGTTTCCCAAGGGGCGTCTCCTTCGGAGCCGGATGTTTCGGGGGTCGCCATGCAGTCGCTGGGCGACAGTGGACCACGGAGAGCGGGCATGCAAGCTGGCCATCCGCAAATCCGCCATTGCCAAACGCACCACCTTTCACAACTTGCGCCGCACATCGAGACCTAGCCGGAACGAGGTGAATCCGAGGAGTTTGCGCGGGAAGAACCTTGAAAATCCGCTTCACACCATCGGATTTTCAAGGTAAAATCTCCGCATGCTGGCTCGTTCGCATTACCATGAGATGCTGGATGCCTCGTTTCGGGTGCATCCGGGGACGGCTTTACTGGGGCCGCGGCAGTGCGGCAAGACGACCTTGGCGAGGCAGTATGGGGCCGGACGTGAGTGCCATCATTTTGATTTGGAGAATCCTGTGGACCTCCGGCGTTTGGAACAACCCATGCAGGCCCTGCAGGGTCTTCGCGGCCTGGTGGTTTTGGATGAGGTGCAGAGACGTCCGGATCTGTTCGAACTGTTGCGGGTGTTGCTTGATCGCGATCCCGTTCCCGCAAGCTTTCTCCTTTTGGGCAGCGCCTCACCGCATCTGATCAAAGGCGTCTCCGAATCACTGGCCGGACGCGTGGGTTTTGTCGATTTGGCGGGGTTTGACTGCTGGGAGACGAACTCCGAAGACCTGCGGAAGCTGTGGGTGCGCGGCGGATTTCCCCGCTCCTTCCTGGCTCCGGATGATGAATCCAGCGTGCTCTGGAGGGAGGGCTTTCTACGGACTTTTCTCGAACGCGATATCCCGCAGTTCGGCATCACGATCACGGCCGACTCCATGCGGCGGTTCTGGACCATGGTGGCCCACTATCACGGTCAACTTTGGAATGGCTCCGAGTTGGGCCGTTCACTGGGAATCTCGGAGTCGGCGATCCGCCACCGGCTCGACGTGCTCACCGGCACCTATATGGTGCGCCGGCTCCTGCCGTGGCACGAGAATCTCAAAAAACGCCAGGTGAAGGCACCGAAGGTCTATGTTCGTGACAGCGGTATCGTCCATCAACTGCTTGGCATGGGTGGTTTCACCGATCTGCAATCCCATCCGAAGCTGGGTGCGTCATGGGAAGGTTTCGCATTGGAGAGCATTCTTGCGCGCACCCAGTCCCGCAACGCCTATTTCTGGGCCACCCACGCAGGGGCGGAACTGGATCTCCTCCTGTTTCATAAGGGCAAAAGGATTGGATTCGAATTCAAATACAACGATGCCCCCGGCATGACCAAATCCCTGCACTCGGCTCTCCAGGACTTGTCATTGGATCACGCTTGGATCGTCTATCCAGGTACCGATCGCTACCACCTTCATGAAAAAGTTGAGGCGATTCCCTTGTTGGCTTGCCTGAATGCGCTGGAACAAACCAGTTAGCCAGAGCATGTCACCCGATTCGCGGGCTCCGGCCATTGCCTCCTCAATCCCGCGCCTTCAGGACGCCGACGAGATCGAGTTTCCCCAGCATGCGGCTGACCAGCGTGAAGGAGCACACGGCGGCGGTGAGGACCACCACCACGGCGATCGCATAGGTCGAGTGGTTGATCAGAATGGGCAGGCGCACGGTTTCGGTGCTGAAGGAGGACATGATGAGCAGCGCCAGGCCGCGGCCGAAAAGCAGGCCCGCTGGAATGGCTAACAGCACCAGCACGGCCAGCTCACCGACGAGCACTCCGCGCACTTCGCGCAGGCTGAAGCCGACGACGCGCAGGGTGGCGAGCTCGCGGCTGCGCTCCGAGAGGGCGATGCGCGCGCTGTTATAAACGACGCCGAAGGCGACAATGGTGGCGAGCACGAAGTAGAGCTTGCGGATGATGCCGATACTATTGCCGGTGGTTTCGCGGAAAGCGGCGAGTTGGTCGCGTTTCACCATCACAAACGCGGCTCGCGGCGTGTCCTTCACCTCGCGCATGAAGCGGTCCCAGTGCTTGTGGTCCACGGCGAGATAGGCGCCGTTGACCGTATCGCCCTCCTTGAGGATGCGCTGCAGGGCGGTGATGTCCATGTAGGCGGACACCCCGGCGAAATCCGTGACCAGTCCGCGGATGGGCACCTCCATGGTGGAGCGGCGGCCTTCCAGCACCTCCACGCGCACCGCATCGCCGATGCGCGCGCCGAGGATTTCCGCGAGTTTTTCGGACATCAGGAGTCCTTCGGAAGGCATTTCGATGGGATGCTCGTTCGCATCGAGCAAGCGATTGAGATCCGCGCCTTTCGAGATGCCAGTGATGGAGAGTTTTCGCTGGCGGTGGCCGTATTTCAGCCGTGCGGGCACGCTGCGGACCGGCTCCGCGCGGATCACTCCGGGCAGGTGTTCGAGATCGTGGAAACCCTTTCCGGAGCTTGGTTCGGTTAGAAACACGGCCACGTCGTGGCGTTGCGCGCTGTTCCACTGGAAGGTGAGCAGGTGGTCGATGCTGTCGCTCATCGCGCCGGGCAGCACCATCAGTCCGGTGGCCAGCGCGAGGCCGCAGCAGGTGAATCCCGCCTGCCATGGCCGCCGCTCGATATTGCGCAGCGCCATGCGGAAGGCGGGGCTGAAAAGGTAGGTCAGGCCGATGCGCTCGAAGAACGATGGCTTGAAATCCGCAGGGGGTTCCGGCCGCATCGCCTCCGCCGGCGGCAGTTTCACCGCCTGCCGCACTACGCTGAGCACGCCCGATACCGAGGCTCCCAGGCTGACCAGCAGTGCCAGCCCCAGTGCGCTGTAATCCAGAGTGAAACGCAGCGAGGGAAAGAGGAAAAACTGCGTGTAGAGGTCCACCAGGCCGCCGCCCATCAATCTTCCGGCTATGCCGCCGATGAGCGTGCCGAGCGTGCCGATAACCAGCACGAAC
Organism: Luteolibacter sp.; assembly: GCA_030696085.1. Taxonomy (GTDB): domain Bacteria; phylum Verrucomicrobiota; class Verrucomicrobiia; order Verrucomicrobiales; family Akkermansiaceae; genus Luteolibacter. The sequence goes on along the minus strand of JAUYNL010000057.1, from coordinate 16,052 downwards.
TTGAGATAGTGAATGCCCACCTGGCGCGATGAATAACCCAGCGCCTTTAATTGCGCGATCTGCTCGCGCTGAAGCCGCACGATGCGCGAGAGCACCGCATTGACCATGAAGGCCGCCACGCTCAGGAACACCAGCGGATAGGCCACCGACAGCGAGTGCAGCACGCGGATCTCGTCATCGAGGCGCTGCGCGCTGGGGTGATCCTTGCGGGTGTAGGCACCGCCGCCGCCGTAGGTCACGAGCTGCCGGTCCGCCTCCTCGATCACCGGCTCGGCGGATGCGCCCGGCGCGAGATCGATGACCAGATCATTGAACGCGCCGTCCATGTTATAGGCCACGGCCAGCGCGCGGTAATTCATCCACATCACACTGAAGCGCTCGTGGTCGGGCAGGGTTTCCCCGGGGCGCGCCTCGAACACGAACTCCGGAGAAAGCCCGATGCCGCAGATGACCAGGGTTTCGCGGCGGCCGTTGATCACCGCCACCAGCGAATCTCCGGGTTGCAGGCCGTTGACCTCCGCGAAGGCCTCGCCGAGCAGCACCTCACGCCGATCATCCGGCCGGGGAAAGCGGCCCTTGCGCAGGAATACCCGGTTGAGCTTCTGGGTGCCCCCGTCCTCGGGCAGCGAAACGATGCGCCCCGTCGCCGGTTCCGCCAGGCCGGGAAGATCCAACGTCACATCCACCACCACGCGGGTTTCCACACCCGCCACGCCCGGCAGCGTGGCCAGACGCTCCGCAGCCGCCAGGGGCGCGCGTTTCAGCGATCCGAACACATCGCCAAACGCATACTGCTGATAGTATGCGCTGCGGGTTGATTCCAGCGTCAGGATCAAGCTGCGCGTCATGATCATCATTGCCAGCCCGCAGGCCATGACCAGGCTCACCGCCACCACCTGGCCCTTCATCCGGCCCAGGTCACGCAGCAGCTTTCTGTCGAGCGGATCAATCACGCGTTTTAGTCATTGGAACATGGCGTGCCGTCATGGGCATCCTACTCGTCTTCCTAGCCCAGGTTAAGATGGATGTGATTGCGGCGGGAAGCTCGAATTCAATTTGATCGGCGTCGCGCCGGCTCACCATTCCCGCTCCAATCCATCCGGGGGACGTCGCGCGCCAGCTCATCTCCGCCCCTCCCTCTTCAAAGTCCGATCCTCGCCGCCACGGATTCCGGATGTCTCGTGACTTTCACCTTGCGCCATCGAGGCCATGGTGAGAACTTGCAACAGTCTCAAAACCTCTATTACCGCCATGAAAGAAATTATCGAAGCATGGAAACGCGTGGATCGTAACAAAGTGGCCGTCGGCCTGAGCGTGGTTCCCGGGCTGGGGCATCTCTACAAACACCATTATCTCTCCGGATTCGGAATTCTAACTCTTGGCAACGTGCTGGTGGCCTTCATCGCCGGACTCCTCGTCTTCGGCACTCTGGGGGCTTCGCTGTTGCTGGTTCCGGTGGCGTGGATCGCCGGGGTCGCGTGCTCGGCGTATATGGCCTCGGATGAACATGGCCATCATCCGTGGCTGCATGTCTGGAACTATCACTGGGCGGACTTCATCCACCGGACGAAAAACGTCTGAACGCCAGCCCGGAAGCCGCCGCGTTCGCGATTCCCCTATGCGCATCGCGTGATGCACCCGGAGATTTCGCTGATTGCGCGGATTTCCCCAGAGTGAAATCCAGCCAGGTCCAAGTGTCGGTTTCACCTTTCAGGTCGCCGACCTCATCCTATCAACCATCCGCCCCATCATGAAAAAGATCATCATCGCAGCCAATCTAGGAAACCTGAGGGTTCTGAAATATCGCGAAGCCGGCGAGGACCCGATCGAACAGGAACATCTCATCGAGGAAGCCGGGGAATCCGGCAAGGTGCATGTGAAATCCATGCAGGAAACCGTGACCGACCAGGCAGGCCGCTTCGCACGCGGCGGAGCGGTGGGTTTTGAGACCGGCATGTCCCACGGTGAGGAGCACCATCTTCAGGACGAAATCGAACGCAACGCCCTGAGACAAATCGCCGCGCGCGTCGAGTATGCGCTGGCGGCGGAAGGACATCCCCCCTGGATCCTCGCCGCACCCAAGCCGATTTTATCCCGCCTGAAGGGACTGCTCTCCCAGGACTCCCGCAATTCCCTCTCATCCAGCGTGGGGGCGGACCTGACCCGATCCCCGCTGGTGGAAATGGAGAAGCGCTTTCTATGAGTCCGATGAATGGTCTCAACAACGCGGCTTGGTTTCACGGACTGCTCGAAGCCGCGCCCGATGCCATCGTGATCGTCAACACGGAGGGGTCCATCGAGCGAATCAATTCACAAACCGAGCGGATGTTCGGCTATGCCCGCGACGAGTTATTGGGGCAGGCGGTGGAAATACTGATCCCCACAAGTCTCGCGAAATCCCATTCCTCACATCGCGCGGAATATGTGGCGGCACCCGTCAAGCACACGCTGGGCTCCGACAGGACGCTGCGCGCCCGGCGCAGGGACGGCACTGAGTTTCCCGCAGATATCCGCATCAGCCCGTTGCACACCGGCAGCGGGCTGCTCATCATCAGTTTCATCCGGGATGTAACCGAGCATGTTCGCAACGAGGAAGTCATCCGCAAGCTCAACAGCGAATTGGAGGCCCGCGTCCTGGAACGCACCAACGCGCTGCGCCGGGCCAATGAAAAACTCCACAAGGAAATGGCCGCCCGCCGCCGGCTCGAAAAGGAAATCCTCGAGATCAGCGAACGCGAGCAACAACGCATCGGGCGCGATCTCCATGACGACCTCGGCCAGCGCCTCGTCGGCATTTCCTACATGAGCCACCTGCTTGCCAGCGCCCTCTTGAACCGTTCCTCCCCCGCCGCCGATCAGGCCGGAAAGATCACCAGCCTGCTCAATGACGCGCTGGCCCTCACCCGCTCGCTGGCCCGCGGGCTACATCCGGTGGCCATGAAATCCGGCGGGCTGATGGCCGCGCTCGCCGATCTGGCGGAAAGGACTTCCGGGATTTTCGAAGTGAGCTGCCGCTTCACCGGCCCCGCCTGCGAACCGGTGCTCACGGACAGCGTGGCCACCCACCTGTATCGAATCGCCCAGGAAGCCGTCACCAACGCAGTGAATCATGGTAAGGCCACCGACATCCTCATCGATCTGGCATCACAAGCCGAACGCACCACGCTGGTGGTGACCGACAATGGGGCGGGCCTGCCCAAGCCAAGCCCGCGCCGCAAGGGCATGGGCCTGCGCATCATGAATTACCGCGCGGACATCATCTCCGGCAGTCTGGCGTTCTCCACTCCGGAAAATGGCGGAACCATGGTCACCTGCACGCTTTCCCACACTTGACTGCCGCGCCCATCGCGCGAGATTGTTATCATGACCGCGGAAGAAAAACTTCATGATCCGTGGTTGGTGGCGGTATGGCCCGGCATGGGCGGTGTGGCGATCACCGCAGGATATTATCTGATGGCCAAACTCGGCATGCACCTGCTGCTGGAATTTCCCGCCACCGAGTTTTTTGATATCGAACAAATCGAGGTGAAGGACGGCCTGATTCTCACGCAGCGCCTGCCGCGCAGCCGGCTCTTCCTTTGGAACGATCCGGAGCGTCGGCGCGATCTCATCGTCTTCATCGGCGAGGCGCAGCCGCCGGCCAGGGGTGGTGCCTTCTGCCGCAAACTCATCAAGCAGGCAAAGACCCTGGGCGTGCGGCGGGTCTTCACCTTCGCCGCCATGGCCACGGCGATGCGGCCGAAACAGGAGTCGCATGTGTTCGGCGCCGCCATCGACCGCGCCACCCTCGCGGAGTTCAAGCAACTCGATGTGCGGATCCTGGAAAACGGCAACATCAGCGGGCTCAACGGAGTGCTTCTGGGCATGGCGGCAGCAAGCGGGCTTCCCGGCGGCTGCCTGCTCGGGGAGATCCCCCATGTTTTCTCTCAGATTCCATTTCCAAAGGCCGCGCTCGCGGTGCTCGAATTCTTCAGCGCGATGACCGGCATCGAGCTCGATTTCGCCGAGTTGATGGAACATGCCGAGACGGTGGAGCAGACACTGGAGGATTTCCTGGTCCGCATGGAGCATGCCGTGGAGGAGGCTCATTCGCAGCCCGGCCACCTGCCGGAACCCGCAGTCGCACAGGGCGGCCCTCGCGCCGGTGATGCCGACCGCCAGCACATCGAACTTTTGTTCAGCCAGGCCCGGGAAGACCGATCGCGCGCCTTCGAGCTCAAACAGGAACTCGACAGGCTGGGATTGTTCCATGAGTATGAAGACCGGTTTCTCGATCTGTTCAAGGACCCGGGTTCATCTCCGAATGCCACACCGCCATGAGTGATAACAACCGGATATCCAAAATCCTGCTGGTAGATGATCACCCGCTGTTGCGCGAGGGACTCGGACGCCTGATCACCGCAGAGACCGGCCTGAGCATTTGCGGCATGGCGGGCAGCGTGCAGGAGGCGCTCGCCCATATGGATTCCGATTTACCGGACCTCATCATCACCGATCTCACCTTGCCGGGGCGCAACGGTCTGGAACTCATCAAGGATCTCGGCGCCACCCACCCGGAAATCCCCATCATCGTGCTCTCAATGCACGATGAGATGGTCTATGCCGAACGCGTGCTGCGTGCCGGCGGCCGCGGCTATGTCATGAAGGACACGCCGCCGGACCGCCTGCTGGAGGCCATCCGCGTGGTGCTGGCTGGAGGCATCTTCGCCAGCCAAACGGTGACCGACCATCTCCTCCGCACTCTTTCTTCAGGAAAAAATCCCACCAAACCGGGATATCCCCTGGAATGCCTCACTGATCGCGAAATGGAAGTTTTCGAACTCATCGGACACGCCAAGAGCAACCATGAGATCGCCAGCCAACTCGGCATCAGCCCTCGCACCCTCGACGCCCACCGCGCCCACATCCGCGAGAAACTCGGCCTCGCCGATAGCAACGAGCTGACACGCCACGCCATCCGCTGGGTCGAAGTCGGATTGATCCAATCCTGAGAGCCCGGGAAATGCGATGCCTGCTGGTTTTGCGTACGCCGCATCGCGCTAATCCCGTACGCCGATCAGGCGCTTCACGCCATAGCCAAAACCTTTCGCGTGTTTATGCTCTAGCTCCCCTCGGATCGCCTGGTGCTTCAAAAATAGGCTACAACGATGCCCAAAGCCATGAATCCGCAATCGATCCAAACTCCGAGTTCACTCCCCCCACAAGCAATCATTCCCAGACGATTCGGCAGCCGCCAGGAGGCTGGCCGGGTGCTCGCCGGGCGGCTCAAGCGATTCGCCGGCGTTTCTGATGTGCTTGTCCTTGCCCTGCCCAAGGGGGGCATGTGCGTCGCCGCGGAGATCGCCTGCATTCTGGATCTGCCATTCGATGTTCTACTCATCAACCGGATCATGACTCCCTCTTGCGGCCGCACGCCCTTGGGCGCGATCACCAGTGGAGGGGTGCGCATGCTCAACGGCGCGATGATCGACCGCCTGCACCTCGAAGATGAGGAAATCCACCGCGCGGTGCTCAAGAAATCATTGCAACTGGCCCGGCGGGAAAAGCTCTACCGCAACCAGCGCCCGTCGCTTGAAATCGCGGATCGCACGGTGATTCTCGTCGATGACGGTAGTTCACCCTGCGCGGACTTGCGCAACGCCATCCGCTTGTTGCGCAGGCAGCATGCCGAACATGTCGTCATAGCCATGCCGACCACCTGCCATCGTGCCGCTTGCGATCTGCGCCTTGAAGCGGACGAGGTGGTGACTTTGGCCGAGTATTCCGCTCCGGTGCGGGCGGCGAAATGGTTCGATGATCGCCCACCCACGGCGGCCGAAGTGCGGCAATTGCTGAACCGATAAAACCACGCAAACAAATATCGCCTGCTGAATCCCTCCCCCCCCCCCAGATTCCCCCCGAAACCACAGCCCCCCCCCATTTGATCCCCCCCGGACCAGCCGGAGGCGCCGCGCATGCGGAAACTCTGGCGGAAATCGACGGCCGTGTCGGCATTCGCCCGGCACGGCCCTTGTTTTATCAGGGTTCCGGATGCTCCGCAGGCGGCTAACAGGGAAAACAAGCGCTTGCGCAGGACCATGAAGCATGGGACTCGTTCCCAGTGCCAGTGCGGAAAATCGCATCTCCGCCTTCGCCTCATCTCCATGCGTGAAACCCTGATCGTAATCGGCCTTCTGGTCCTCGCCGCGGCACTGCGCACCGCCCACTCCGTGGGTTTGCGAAAACTCGGCGCCATCATTCTTCTGGGTGCCAGCTTCTGCCTGTTCTACTTCCTGGCCGACAGCCTGCTGGCTGGTTTGATGGGCGTGCTGCTGTGGTTGTTCCTGCCGTGGATCGAACTGCTCACCCGCATCCGCCGGATGCGCCTGCCGATCGAAAACCGGCTGGAGCACCGCCGGATTCCAAACCCCTCGTTTTTCCCGAATGCCACGGCCGCCGCCGCCGCAATGGAGGAAGCCGGCTTTGAACATGTCTCGGACTGTGGATGGGAATGGGACGGCATGCACCAGTTCTTCCGCCTGTTCTGGCATCCAGAGGAACGCGCCGTGGCCGCCGTCTGCCTCTGCGAGCAGAGCGATGTCGCCTTTGCTTTCATTTCCATCACCTCCCACGATTGCGATGGCCGGATCTGGCGCACCACCAATTTCCCCTTCGCCCCCACGCTGCGCTGCCCGCCGGATGTGAGCTGGAACCATGTGCCATGCAGCCGAAATTGCTTCCACCATATTCTGCGCGACCACCAGTCCTACCTCAGTCGCTCCAAGGTTTCCACAGACCGCCTGCGCATGCCCGATCCCGAGCAAATCGAGAACTCGATCGAATCCGAGATGCGCCGCCAACTCGATCACAACCTCAACACCGGCATCATCCGCCTCACCGGCGACGGCCATTTCCAATACTCCAAACGCGGCCTGATCTTCCTATGGGGGCAGTTCATCAAGGACATGGTCCGCTTCTGTTAGCACGAGCGATTCACGCGGTGAAAACCCCCGCCGCCACCAGGCCGCCGATCACCGTGCCAATGGCGATCCGATACCAGCCGAAGAGCGATAGCCCGTGGCTTTGCAGGTAGGAGACCAGCCATTTCACCGCCAGCGCCGCGGAAATGGTGGCCGCCACCACGCCCACCAGCAAGGGTAGGGGGCCGTAACTCTCCCACATCAGCCTCGCCCCGCCGAGCCAGACGTCATACTGGGCATCCACCCCGGGCGCGTCCACTTTCCACAGCGCCTTCTTCGCGGTGGCCGCAGTGAGGGTGAGCACGCCTAACAAGAATGAATACTCGACCGCCGCGCGCACCGAGAGTCCCACCAACAAGCCGCCGACGATGGTCATCAGGCTGCGGCTGGTGCCCGGCCACATCGCCACGCATTGCAGCAGACCGATGAGCAGCGCCATTTTCCAGGTCATATCCAGCAGCTCCATGCCGCCGCCATTCGCAGGCTTGCGCCGCGACCAGCGGGCTGCGGCAAGAATCAATACACCGCCCAGCACCCAGGCGAAGATGATCGGCCGCATGCCGAAAAGTTTCGCCTCGATCCAATCGTTGAGCAGCAGGCCAATGACGGCTGCGGGAAGAAAGCCGATGAGGATGGCCATGGCGAGCTTTAGCCCCTCCCGGTCCTGGCCGCAGACGCCGAGCACCATCTGGGTGACGCGTTTGTAATAAAGTCCGATCACGGCGAGGATCGCGCCGCCCTGGATGCAGATGGCGAAAGTGTCCGCCGCGGCCTTGGCCTGCGGCGTCTGGGTGCCGATGCCCATCAGATGCTGGGCGACGAGCAGGTGCCCGGTGGAGCTGACGGGCAGGTATTCGGTGATGCCTTCGATGATGCCCAGTAGAAATGCTTGCCAAGGTTCCATGATTTCGCGCGCACTTTGTGAACGCCGCCGCCGGCCTGCAAGGCATTTGCGGTTGCTTGTCCTGCAATCAGGACGGATCGTTGCAAGGTCTTTCCGCATCCCGCATGAAGAAACGCTATCTCAGACTGGTCCGGCAGGCGCTCAAGTCCCTGCGGCACCCGCAACTGCGGCACCGGCCATGGTGGCGAACGCTTTCCCGGCCCATCGCCAACCGGGCGCTCTGGATTCCATGCCGTGACACCGTGGCCACCGGCCTGGCCATCGGCTTGTTCTTCTCGATGATGCTCATGCCCTTTCAGATGATCCCGGCGGCACTCATCGCGATGCGTTTGCGCGCCAACGTGCCTTTCGCGATCGCGGCTTGCTGGATCACCAATCCGATCACCACCCCGCCCGTGCTTTACGGGCAGTTCCGCCTCGGCCAGTGGCTGCGCGATTCGCTCTCGGTGCCGATGCCGCACTTCCTCACCAAAGTGCATTTCGAGGTACCGGGAATCGGCGAACTCAACGCCGCGAGTTTCATCCTCGGCATGACAGTTTCCGGCGTGTTGCTTGTGCTCTGCGCCTACCCGCTGGTGCATCTGTTCTCGGCCATCATGCCGCATCACCTGCCGGTGCGCCGCCGCAAAGCCGCGGTAACAGTCATGGCCCCGGTCGAGACCCCGGTGAAGTGATGATTGGTTTCTCAGGAAACCGCCACCGCCTCGCCCATCGGTGGAACAATCACCCGGGTGGGGTGGCCGCGCAGGGCCTCCACGAATGCGTCCGCAGTGGGTTCGATGATCGGAAACGATCCGTAATGGCACGGAATCACGGCTTTTAGCGTGAAATACCGCCGCACGGCCAGCGCCGCCGTCCGCGGACTCATGGTGAAGCGGTCGCCAATGGGAATCATCGCGATTTCCGGTTGGTGCAGTTCATGGATGAGCGCCATGTCGCTGAAAATTTCGGTATCGCCCATGTGATAGACCACCGGCTGGTCCGGAGCCTTGACGATGATGCCGCCAGGATTTCCGAGTGGAATGTTCTGATCAGAGGACGAGTGGTCCGCGCGCACCAGACTCACGCTGAAGCCATCCTCTTCGATGGTGCCGCCGAGGTTCATGGGATCGATGTGTTTCACTCCCTGCGAGGCGAGCCACATGCAGATTTCGAAATTGGCGACCACTTTGGCTCCGGTTTTTCCGGCGATGGCGATGGTGTCGCCCACATGGTCACTATGGCCGTGGGTGAGAAGGATGTGGGAAATCCCTTTTGAGGCGTTTCCCGGATCTCCGGTGAAAACCGGATTGCCGGTGAAAAAAGGATCGATGAGGATGGCATGCCCGTCGAAATCGAGCCGGAAGGCGGAATGTCCGAACCAAGTGATATTCATGATGGAGGCCATGTTGGATTTGAAATCGAGCGAATGGAAGGGAAAGATATGCTCGCTGCCCGACCGCGCATCTGAAACCCGAAGTGGGCTGGGCATCAGGCATGCAGATGCACGCAAACATTGCAAAGCCGGTGCATCCGGTTTTCATTCCCCTTCCGACGCTAACACCACATGAACAACTTGAAATCCCCGCCCCACAAGACCGAGATCGCTGCCATGGAGCCATTCGAGGGATTGGGGCTGGAGTCCGTGTTCGTGGTTTCGGACGAGCGACAGGCCGGGATCGCCCGCGCGGAACTGATGCGGGCGGAAGTGGTGGGTTTTGACACCGAATCAAAACCGACTTTCCGCAAAGGGCAGAAGTCGGAAGGTCCGCATGTCTTTCAGTTCGCCACCGTCGAAAAAGCCTTCATTTTCCACTCACACATCACCGCCAGCCAGGAGGCGATCATCGAGCTGCTGGTCTCCTCACAACTCACCAAAATCGGATTCGACCTGAAAGGCGACCTGCACCAGATTGCACAGCGTTTCGGCGTCCGTCCGTCCTCGATCATCGATCTTGGCCGATCGTTCAAGCAGCTCGGCTACCGCAACACGATCGGTGCCACCTCCGCCGTGGCCATGCTGTTCCAGCGCAGACTCCACAAGTCGAAGTCCATCACCACTTCCAATTGGGCGGCACAACAACTCAGCGAACGGCAGTTGCTCTACGCGGCCAACGACGCCTACGCGGCGATCCAGGTCTTTCATGCCCTTCGCCAGATGGATGCGTGAGAATTGGCTGATTGCGCCCGTTGATTAAGAAATCCTTACAATATCCGCTTGCAGAGCGCTGAATTTGAGCTATTGAAAACGCGTGATGAAAACCATTCTATTGATCGTTCTTGCTGCGTCCGCCATGTTTTCCAGTTCCTGCAACACCTTCATCGGACTGGGCCGCGACCTGCGGATTGCCGGCGAAGGTATGGAAAAGACCGCTGACAAGGCGAGCGGCGGCAGTGGTGGCGGTGGCGATACCTCGGGAGCACCTGTCTATTGAGGCCGGTCCCGCCCATCGAGGCACCCACCTTCCGGAAAACCTTCTGAAGGTCAGCTCAGTACGTCCGCCAGAATGCGAACGCGCAAATCAAGGTCGCAACTCCGTAGCCCAGTCCCGCGAGAGATGCCAGCGTCCAGCGTTTGGAATCCGCAGTGACCCAGGTGACCGCGTCGCGAAACAAATACGGCATGCCGACACAGAACATGGAGGCCGTGAGCAGGGCGTAGGCGTAAACCGGCACCAACAAGCGCGAGCCAGGATCCTTCAGAAAAGCCGATTCCAATAAAGGCGAAGCGGCCATCAGCCCCACCACGCCGAGTGCCCGCACAGCGAGAAAATCCCGCACGCTGGTGGCCACCAGAACCATTGAAACCGGCACCAGAATGCGCAATAGCGGCTTGGCTCCGTTAAATTCCCCCAAATCCATGGCCAGGTTGCTGATCATCCCCATGTTGTCTGGAGCGATCAACAGCCAGAACCACGCCAGACCAACGCCCAACAGAAATTGCCCCGTCCCTTGGTTGCGCGGAAATTTTTTCAGGAATCCCTGCACCATCGCCGGCTTGGCCAACATCAGCGCATGGCTGCCAATCAACCAAGCGGCCAGAATCAGGCCGATCGTGAACAGCGAGAGTTTCTCATAGGGGTGCATTGGATCCATGCGGCCCCCGGACTAGTGCCCCGGAGAGCAACATTCAAGCGCCAACTCCACTGTGGCCCGGCGGGGGGGCAGAACAGCTTTTTTAGAGCGGCTTGAAATTCCGCCTGTCAGGGTATTTTTTGTTGCCGGTTATATGTGAATACATATACCAATCCCGTGAAGACCACCGAAATTCCCGGGCGCATCAGACAATTGGCCGCCATCACCCGCATGGAACGCGGTCACCTCGCCATCATCCGCACCGGCCCGGACGGTCAACCCTACTACAACCTCCAGCACCGCGAGAACGGCCGCAATATCACCGAATACATACCCCGCGACCAAGTCGCCACCGTCGAGGAAAACATCGCCGCCTATGAGAAGTTCAAATCGCTCATCGACGGACATGTGAACGAAATTTCCGAAAAATCCCGTCAGGAGCGCAAATCAGACATCAAACAAAAACCTCGGACGGCAAAACCTTCGACCTCGCCCGGCAGGAAGAAGTCCACAAGCTGATCGCCGCCTTCCGCTTTCCGCTGCGCCCAACCCGGCGGCACTCTGGTTGCCGATCTGGAAAACCTTCTGGAACGCTCCTCATTCCAATCTCGCCGCATAATGGAACATTTTTGTCATGCCCCATCTGACTTGGCGAGACGATCTCCAACTCGTCGAGCCCTCGCCCACTCTATCTGATCGAAGAATCCACCGCAGGCCTCCACCAAGAAGACATCCGCCGCCTCATCGACATCCTCCACCGCCTTGTCGATGAAGGCCACACCGTCGTCGTCATCGAGCACCACATGGCCATCGCCGCCGAAGCGGACTGGATCCCCGACCTCGGTCCCGAAGCCGGAGACGGCGGCGGGGATATCGGGTGCTATCCCTTCTTGCGCGTTTTGTACCACTTCCTGAAATCCCCGCCATGGGATTCGGGCAGCGTGCGCTGGCCCAGCCAATCCTGGAGCGGCTTGATGGGGGCTACCTGGATGGGCAGATGATTCATCGCCTTGCTCATCGTCATCGCCGTGCGCCAGAGTGATGGCGAGGTCGCGAGGATCGCGAAGGGAGACATTGGAATCGCGGCGGGTGAGTGGACGTGCTCACGGTGGGCCTTGTCACGGAGCCGGAGTAACAAATCGGGGATGGGAATGTCCACGGGGCAGACTTCGTTGCAGGCACCGCAGAGCGAGGAGGCTTTGGGGAGGTCGGCGAGTTCCGGGAAACGATCGCCGAAGAGCAATGGAGTGAGCACCGCGCCGACGGGGCCGCCGTAGGTGGAGCGGTAGGCGTGGCCGGACGCCTGGCGATAGACCGGGCAGACGTTCTGGCAGGCGCCACAGCGGATGCAGCGGAGGATTTCCCTGCAGTTGGATGCGAGCACATCGGTGCGGCCGTTGTCCATGAAGACGACGTGCATGTGCTCCGGGCCGTCGGGCTGGTTGGCGGAGCGCGGGCCGTTGATGAACTCGGTGTAAACCGTGAGCTGCTGGCCGGTGGCGGAGCGTCCTAACAAGTTGAGAAAAACCGATAGATCCTTCTCGCGCGGGATGATTTTCTCGATGCCGACCAGCGCGATGTGCAGCGGCACCGGAGCCATGCCGAAGCGCGAGTTGCCCTCGTTGGTCGCTAACAACATGCGTCCGGTGTCCGCGCAGACGAAGTTCGCGCCGGTGATGCCGGCCTGGGCCTTGAAATACTTTTCCCGCAGGTAAGCCCGCGCGCGGCGGGTGATGGTTTCCGGATCGTCGTTGTAATCCGCGGCGATGCCCTCGCGCTGGAATGTCTTGGCGATCTCGCGGCGGTTCTTGTGGATGATCGGCTTGACGATGTGCGACGGGATGTCGTCGTCGAGCTGGATGATGAACTCGCCGAGGTCGGACTCCAGGCACTCGATGCCGTTTTCGATGAGGAACGGATTGAGGTGGATTTCCTCGGCGGCCATCGACTTGGATTTGGTCAGACTGGTGACGCCATGGCCTTGCAGGATCGAGAGAATCGTTTGTTTCGCGTCATCGCCGGTGGAGGCGAAATGCACCTTCACTCCGCGTGAAACGAGCGCCTTTTCGGCTTTCGCGAGATAGTCGCCGAGGTGATGGAGCGTGTGGTCCTTGATGGAGGCCGCGAGTTTCCGCAACACGTCGGGATTCTGATAGTCCTTGTGCAGAACCTGATATCGCTTCTCGGTTCCGGCCGCGGCCCCGTCGCTGACCGAGTGCTGTTTTTCGTCGGAAATCGTCCGGGCGTAGAGGTCGATGAGTTGGTTGCCGATCATGACAGGAGAGTGTCGCGGAGGATCTGGATCGTATGCTTGTGCGGGATCGGGCGGCCTTGGTTGATGGCGAGGCCGCTGAGGTGCATGAGGCAGGACATGTCAATGCCGCAGAGCATGTCGGGATTGGTATCGAGGATGTGGTCGAGCTTCAGCGTGCCCATCTGGCCCGAGATGTGAGGGAAGGTGACGGAGAAGGTGCCGCCGAAGCCGCAGCATTGTTCCTGCTGGCCGAAAGGGATGACTTCGGCGTTTTCGATGGAGGCGAGCAAGGTGCGGACGGCTTCTCCCGTATGAGTGCCGCGGCTGTGGCAGGAGCGGTGGAAGGCGATGCGGGTGGGTTTTTCGAACCTGCCGGGCCAGCTCTTGATGCCGATGCCGTTGAAGATGAAATCGATGACCTCCCACGTCCTGTTTGCAAGCGAGGTGATGGCGGGGTCCGGGTTTTCCTCGTGCTGGAGCAGGTTGCCATGGCGGTTCATCGCCGCGCAGGAACCGGAGGGCACGATCACCGGAAGATCGCCGGCGAAGACTTCGGCGGCGTGTTTGGCGACCTTGCGCGATGCGCTCCACTCGCCGGAGTTGAATGCGGGCTGTCCGCAGCAGGTTTGATCCTCTGGGTAATCCACCGAATATCCGAGATGTTCGAGCACTTCGACAGTGGCGCGGGCGACATCGTCGTAAAAGGCATCGCAGAGGCAGGTGCCCATCAGGAGCACGCGTTTGCCGAGTGGACGGGCGGTGGGATGGGTCATGGGAAATTCGTTTTCCACAAGCTAGGGATTGAGGCTGCGTGCGCAACCTTGAAAACAGCAACTACGGCTCTTTATTGCCTGCGTGTCCAACTGTCACGGCATGCCGATGTGGTTTAGCGTGAAAGTGGAGAAAATCTGATTAGAACGGCTTGCTCAGGCCCAGCCAGGCGGCCGTTGCGGCGGCGGTGATCGTGAACACCAGCACCACCGGCGCTGGAAGCACCTTGCGTTTCGCCAGGACGGGAGCAAGACCGATGAAGAGCCACAGGCCTAGTTTAATCATCCACCAGGATTGGTCCATCGGCGGTTTTTTCAGCATCGCGAAACCCACCAGCAGGATCAGCAGCAGTGAAATTCCGTGCAGCATGGAGGCGGATTTCTTGCCGGAGCCCGCCAGCAGTGAGGCCCCGAGCGATGCGAACAAGCCGAAGGCACCGGCGAGGTGCAGCGTTTTCAATAGGTAAGGATCCATGATGGCGATAGTTTCTCCAGTCCGGCGGCCGGATCAAGCCCGCAGGTTGCGACGGGTGTGATTCGTGATAAGCTGCCGCCATGAAACGCAAAATCGCCTGGTCCTTCGCCGTTCTATCAGGACTTTACCTGCTCATCGCCGGACCGGCTCCCGACCCGCTGCCCTTCATCGACGAGGCGACGGCGCTGATTGTGTTCGTTAAATCCATGGCCTATCTCGGTTATGATGTCCGGCGCTGGCTGCCGTTTTTTGGCAAATCCGGAAACAAGCGCAGGGAATCTCCCGGCAGGACCATCGACGTGTGAGCCGCTCACTCCTCCGGCTGCTGCTGCGAGATGCAATGCAGGGTGCCGCCTTCCTCGACGAGATCCAGGCAGTCGATTCCGGTGATTTCCCGATCTGGAAACATCTCGCGGATCATGCCCCTTGCGCGGTCGTCATTTGCGCGCTGGCGGAAGGTCGGGACCAGCACGCCGCCATTCACAATCAGGAAATTCACATAGGACGCCGGCAACACCGGCAGACGCCAGCCGGGGACCTCGCAAGCCTCCGGCAGTGGAATCTCCACCACCTCGAACGGCCGCCCGTTGGGGCCGAGATGCGAACGCATGCGAGCTAGGTTGTCGTTGAGAATGGAGCGGTTGTGGGCGGAACGGTCGATGCAGGCGAGAATCGTCCGCGCATCGGTGAAGCGCGCGAGGTCGTCGATATGGCCGTCGGTATCGTCGCCCTCAATGCCTTGTTTGAGCCAGAGGATTTCCGAAACCCCGAGCCCGTCGCGCAGGACTTGCTCGATGTCCCCGCGGTCGAGACGCGGGTTTCGGTTAGGATTCAGCAACACTGCCTCGGTCGTGAGAAGTTGGCCGTTGCCGTTGATTTCGATCGCCCCGCCTTCGAGGATCATGCCGCCTTTGAAAACCCGTTTGCCGATGGCTTCGGCGATCCGCGCGGGAATCGTGTTGTCCAGGTCCCACGGCGGGAATTTTCCACCCCACGCGTTGAATTCCCAGTCGGTGACGGCCACCTCGCCGGTTTCGCGGTGTTTGACGAAAATCGGTCCGTGGTCGCGGCACCATACATCGTTGTGGGGGTGGTCGAAGAGCTGGACGTGTTCCGGCACCGCCTTCGCCCGGTTGCAGGCGGCTGCGATGGCCGCATGATCGCCGCCGGGCGCGTTGATTCTCACGATTTCATGGCGCGAGATGGTGGCGGCGATTTCCGCGAATTTCGCCCACATCGTGTCCCTCTTGGCTCCGCCCCAGTGGCGCGGGTCATCCACCGGCCATGACAGCCAGACAGCCTCCTGCGGCGACCATTCGGGCGGCATCGTGAATCCTGCGGCGGCGGCGCTCATGGGCGGATGCTGCACTCGAAAACCACGGATGGAAATCATGGATTGCCGCCTCCGCAAACACTATCAGTTCTAGTTGAAGCCAAAAATCGACATGCAATCCAATATGTGGGGAGCCGATTCACCGTGCTGCCGCGCTTATGATCAGGGCGATTGGCTGGTTATGCATTGTAAGGCTGCGTTTGGGTTAGGAGGCGGATGGCATCCGGGCGGTGGTCGGCGTAGTGGAGGAAGGCATGGTTGAGCGAGGCGTGCTCTTCCGGCCTGATGAGCGCGAGGATGGCA